>CAZUOV010000001.1:0-216812 GCA_964621355.1 uncultured Novosphingobium sp.
GATGCCCTCGTGGCTCCAGTCGATCGAACCGTCGGGACGCACCGCCTGGGCCTTCGGATCGTCGGCGTTCTTCGAATAATCGAACGTCGCCGCGCCCGCTTCCAGATCGGCGCCCGCGCAGAACCCGCGGCCCGCACCCGTGACGATGACGCAACGCACATCGTCGTCCGCGTCGCTCAGGTCGAAGGCGGCGACGATGTCTTCCATCATCTGGTTGTTGTAGGCGTTGAGCCGGTCGGGCCGGTTGAGAGTGATGGTCGCCACATGGTCGGCGACTTCGTAAAGAACGGTCTCGAAAGTCATCTGCGTATGTGTCCCTCAATAATCCGGTGGGGGTCTAGTCCGCCGGTTTTCCCAAGTCGATCCTGTTGTGCCACTTATCCGGTGCCGCGCGCACTCAGCCCGGCGAGCGGCAAGGCCGCGAATGCAGGCTCCGGCCCTTCCACCGCGCCATGTGGCAGCGGGGTGGACAGGCGCAGAGTGAACATCCGGCTGGCGATGCGCCACTGCCCGTCGAGCCGGACATAGGCATCCTCATAAAAGCCGAGGTTCATCCGGTATTCGCCCGAATCGCGCGGCTTGAGCACTTCGCTCATCCACCAGCGCCCGCGCGCGGCATCCCCGCCAGCGCGATCAGGGCCGTCCAGCACAATCAGGCCGGAATGCAGGGTTTGCACCAGAAAACCGTACCGCCCGAGCACGATCTGGAAATTCCTGAGGATCTTGTCTCCGCGTGCCGTCTTGCCGCCTGTCATCCCCATGGCGCCGTCAGGCGCGAAGAGCGCGGCGACGTCTTCGGGGCAAAGCCGCCCGCAGGCGTCGGCATAGGCCGCGCCCAGGTTGCGGATCGCCATTTCGTCGGCCACGGCATCTCTGTCCATTCGTCGCCCCTGCTTTTCGGCCCCTGGAAACCCGTAAAGACGCATTTGCCTCTGGGCAAGGCGGAGTGGAGTCGTTATTAACTTGGTTATACAGGTGACCCCGACAGGAGATAGCATGACCGTTCGTCGTCTGCCCGACGCTCTCAAAGTGCGGGCGCAGCATCAAGCCGACCAGATCGCGCACGATGATACGCGCCGCGCCATCACTTTTGCGGAATGGGACCGCGAAGCCGACGAGATCGGCGGCGGTCTCGCGGCGGCGGGCCTGCGCCCCGGCGACCGGGTGTTCCTGCCGATCAGCAACGCCCATGCGGTGGAAATGGCCATCGCCGTCTTTGCCGTGCTGCGCGCGGGCGGCATCGCCGCGCCGATCAACGTGCGTCTTTCGCCGCAGGAAATCCGCGACTACGCTGCGTTGACCGAGCCGCGTTTCGCGATCCACGACGCAGCGTCGACCGTTGAGGGGCTGGATCTCGTGGCGAACTGGCATGTCGGCGAAATGCCGCGCGATATCGCAGCCCTGCCCGATCAGGCATCGCTCGATCCGCAGGCTGACGCCGAAATCCTCGGCACATCGGGCACCACCGGGAAGATCAAGGGCGTGGTCGTTTCGCATCCCGACCTTCTGGGCGACACGACCGGCCTCAACATGGACCGCTCGCGCTCGACACTTCATGCCCTGCCCTTCACCGGATCGGGCGGCAACCTCGGCACGCTGATGCTGCCGGCCAAGGGGGGCGCGACCTGCTATACCCAGCCCAAATTCGACCCCAAGGGCTTTCTCGATCTCGTCCGGGAAAAGCAGCCGGACCTTGTTTATCTCGTGCCCTCGATGCTGCGACTGATCCTCGATCATCCCGACGTCGCCCAATACGATTTCGACGGCGTGAAATACCTGATGACCGGCACCGCGCCGCTGCCCCACGATTCCGTGCGGCGCGCCATGGAGTTGTGGCCGCATGTGCGCATCCGCAACAGCTACGGCATGTCCGAAGGCGGCATCGGCGTCGGCACCAACAACAAGGAACAGGTGCTCAAGCCCGGCTGCGTCGGCAAACTGCCCGACCACATGCAGATCCGCGACGAGGCTGGCAACACGATCACCGAACCGGGCGTCGTCGGCGAGATCTACGGCTGGCAGAAGCACCCGCGGCGCTACTGGAACGACAGCGAAGCCACCGAGGCCTCGTTCAAGGGCGGCTGGACCAAGACCGGCGACCTCGGCTACGTCGACGAAGACGGCGACCTGATCATAGCCGGCCGCTCCAAGGAACTCATCATCCGGGGCGGATACAACATCACACCGCTGGAAATCGAGACGGTGCTGCATAATCATCCCGCGATCAAGGACGCGGCGGTCGTCGGCATCGACCACGAGGTTCTGGGCGAGGACGTGGCCGCCGCCGTCACCTTCAAGACCGGAATGCGCGCCACGATCGAGGAAATAACCCAATGGTGCCGCGATCACCTTGCCGACAACAAGGTGCCGCGCACCATCCAGGTGTTCGACGCCCTGCCGATGAACCAGAGCAACAAGGTTCTGAAGCGCGAGTTGAAGCCTGCGCTGGAACAGGCGGCGGCGGAAGCCAGGGCGAAACGCGCCAACGCGTAACGCGGGCTGCCCCTTCCGAAAAAGCGAAAGGGGCGGCGAGAGCCGCCCCGCTGCTTGCCCTGCCGCCCGTCAGGTCGCCGAAAGATAGTCCGCCAGCACCGGCGCCTCGGCCAGCGAGCGCAGCATGTCGTTGAGGTGCGTGCAGCCGCCGGTGAATTTCAGCCGCTCCAGCACCACGTCCCGCAACTGGCGCGCATGAGTGCCGATCAGCACTTCGTTATTGGCGGGCGCCGCTCGGCACGACGCATAAGGCAAGGTGCCGGGCAAGGCTTCCAGCACGCGCACCGTGCCGTCCTCGCCGATCCGGGCGTTCAGCAGATATTCGTGGATCGCGCAGCGGTCCCCGCCGTCGGGGGCGCTGGACGTATCCTGAAAGTGCGATTCCACCACGATCTCGCCGCCCTCGCGCCAGACGTCGATCCGGCGAGCGCGGCGGAAGTTGACGCCGTCGAACACCGGCAGTTCGTGCCAGCCATCGGGATCGGCGGGGTCGGGAAGCGGCACGACGCGAGTGGCGTTCTGTCCGGGCTGCGACCGGCCATCCTCATCCACCGCGCCGCCGCCGGGGCGGAACCCGATGCACACGCCTTCCATCTTCGGCCGCATGGAAGGCGTCATCGCCAATGACATCCAATCCTCGCGCCATTGCGAGAAGGCCCAGCGCGACACCAGCGTGGTTCCCGCCATATCGTCGAGCACCAGATAGAGCGGCGTTCCCGCCGCCTTTTCCTCGGGAACCGTCTCGGCGAGCGCATTTCGCAAGTGGCCGCCCGCGCGCACCCCGACGAGCTGTTGCAGGCGCGGCGGCGTGGGCGTCGCCGAAACGGCCCGCAACTCCCGGTCGGCCGCGATGACGTTGACTTCCGCCTCGCCGAGCAGCTCCGGGGGCGAGCCCGCCTCGCGCGTCAGCACGTCGCGACAGCGGCCCAGATAATGCCCCGCCGCCGTGGGACCGTCCGGCCAATGCACGTCGATCGACATCGTGCGCCGCACCGATCCGGGCCGCCGGGGCGGAGTCGTTCCGACAGGCGAGCGGATCGGCTCGTCATAGCGCGGCAGTGGCTTTCCCGTCAGGGAAAGACCGCGCGCCGCAGGTTGGACGTCCTGCTCGCCCTCGCCATCCATCTGCTTCTCCCGTTACCGTTGCCGTTACGCCGCCTTACCAGCCCGCGAGTTCGGCCGCTTTCGCCCGCTGGACCGCCGGACTGCCGAGCCAGGCCCGGTCGTAAACCGAGCGCCGGAACCAGTAATTCAGCCCGTATTCCCACGTATAGCCGATACCGCCGTGCGCCGCGATGGCTGCGCGGGTAGAGCGGGTATAGACTTCGCACAAGTGCGCCTTGGCCATGGCCGCCGCGCGCGGCGCATCGGGCAATTCCGCATCCCACGCATAGGCCGCATACCAGGCCAGCGCGCGGGCCGGTTCCACGTCCAGCGCCATGTGGGCAAGCTGGTGCTTCAGGCCCTGGAAGCGGCCGATGGGCTGGCCGAACTGCGTGCGCTCCTTGGCATAGGCGACCGACACGTCCGTGCAGTGCTGCGCGCCGCCCAAGGCATCCGCCGCGATCAGCACCAGCGCCGCATCGCGCAGCCGCGCCACCATCGGATCGCCGGGCGCGAACAGCGCATGGCTCTTCACGCCCGCGCCGAACGTCACGCGCGAAACCGGGCGGCTGCGGTCCGTCGCCGTCTGTTCCTCGATGGAGACGCCCTCGCCCGCTTCGATCAGCCGCAGCCCGCCCGCGCCGTCATCGGCGAGGAACAGCCCCGCCGCGCGGGCCGACTGGACGAGATCGCTCTCAATGGCGAGAGTCGCCACGTTCTCGCCCGAAACCAGCCCGTCGAGAAACGCCTTCGCGGATTCGCTGGAACTGGCGGCAATGGCCGCCACGGCGATCATCTGGCCGATCAGCGGGCCGGGCGCCGCCGCCTCCCCCGCCATTTCACTCACCAGCGCGGCATCGAGCAGGCCCATGCCGCTGTCGGGCGCCAGAATGCCGAACAGGCCGAGCTGCGCCAGCGCCTGCCATGTCTGCGGATCGAAGTCCTCGCCACTGTCGGCGAACTTGTGGAGCCGCTCCATCGGCCAGTTGTCGGCCAGCGTGCCGCGAATGGCGTCCTGGATCGCGACCTGTTCCTCGCTGAGATGGAAACGCATCGCTTACTTCTCCCCCGACATGGCAAGGTCGCGCGGCAGCCCCAGCCCGCGCTCGCCGATGATGTTGCGCTGGATGTTGGACGCGCCGCCCGCGATCGAGTTGCCGAGGCTGCCCATGATCTGGTCGAGCCACTTGTTCGGCCCGCGCTTGACAGTGATCGCGCCGCGGGCGCCCGCCTGCGCCGGTTCGACCAGCCCTTCCTCGCCGATCAGCTCCTGCGCCAGCAGCGCCATTTCGTGGCCGATCTCGGTCAGCAGCAGCTTCATCATCAACTGCACCGGCCCCGCCTCCTCACCGGCCGCCTGGCAGGAGAACAGTCGGAAACTGGTATAGCGGTGCGACAGCACGAAGCCCTCGATCGCGGTCAGCCGGTCGCGGATCATCGGCTCGTCGATGCGGCCCACGTCCTTCGCCAGTTCCACCAGCTTGGCGAACTGGCGGCCCAGCCCGTCGGCGCCGCCGATCGCGGCGCGCTCGTGCTTCAGGGTGGTGCGGCTGACATACCAGCCCTGCCCGCGCTCGCCGACCTGCCACGAAACCGGAGTTTCGGCATTGTCGAAGAAGAACTCGTAGAACGTGTCCGCGCCGCCCTCGCCCGTCATCTGCCGGATCGGCCGCCGGGTGACGCCGGGCTGGTCGAGGTCGATCAGCAGATAGGTGATGCCGTCGTGCTTGGGCGCGTCCGGCTCGGTCCGCACCAGCATGAACATATGCGTCGCACCGCCGCCCTGGCTGGTCCAGATCTTCTGGCCGTTGATGATCCACTTGCCGCCGTCGGGCGAAAGCTCGCCCTTGGTGCGGATGCTGGCGAGGTCCGAACCCGATCCCGGCTCGGAATAGCCCTGGCCCCAGATATAGTCGCCTTCGATGGTCTTGCGGATGAACAGCTCCTTCTGCTCTTCCGTGCCTTTTTCGAGCAGCGTGGGGACCGTCATGTTCACGCCGTTGCCGCCCATTTCCATCGGCGCGCGGGCGCGGGCGAACTCCTCGCGAATCACTTGCGCCTTGATGACGTCCACGGACTGTTCCGAACCGCCGTAGCGCTTCGGCACCGAACGGTAGAGATATCCCGCGTCCACCGCGCGGCGGCGGAAATCGCGGATATAGGCCTTGAGGTCGGCGCCGCGCCGGTCTCCCGCCTGCCAGTTTTCCCGCAGAAATGCGCCGACTTCCGCGCGAAACGCGTCCGCATCGGCTCCGTAGCTCAGGTCCATCGAGCGATTCTCCTCATTCGCCGCCGCCCGCGTGATGCGTATCGACGAAACTCATACATCTCTAACTAGGTGCAACAAGTAATGCCAATCATGTTGATACACCATCGGCCAAGACGCGCAAACGGCAAAGCGGCACCTATTTTTGGGCGGGACGCGCGGTGAGCCTGCCGGCATCACGCGGCAAGGTGAGGGCCAGCGCCGTACCGAGCCCGGTCAGCAGGGCAATCGCGCCCATGGTCAGCATGAATGCGCTCGCACTGGGATAATGGGAGCTGCCGTCGGGCGAAGCCACTGTCTCCGTCGCCAGCAGCACGGTCATCAACTGCGCGCCGATCCCCATGAATGCCTGCCGCACCACGGTCATGGTTCCCGCCGCCTCGCTGGTCCGGTCAGGCGGAACAGCGGTGGCCAGCACGGTCGGCCCCACGGCGAAGAGGATCGTCGTGCCGAACGAGATGACGATCAGCACGGCGACGATCACCGGGATGCTGTCGTGGAACGCCATGGCCAGCAGCCAGCCCAGGGCACAGATCACGCCGCCCGTGACCATCGAGATCCGGCCGCCGTAGCGCGACGTCAGCCACCCGCTGAGCGGCCCCGCCGTCAGGGAGCTGATGTTGGACGGCAGCTTGACGAGACCGGCGACGGTCGCGCTCACGCCCAGGCCGACCATGGTCCAGCGCGGCGCCTGCAACAGCAGCGAGAACACCAGCGTTACTTGCAGCGAACTCATCGAGACCAGCGCCGTGACGCCATTGGCGATCGCCACCTGCCGGTCCGCGAAAAGGCGCACGTCGAAGAGCGGATAAGCCGTGCGCAGACTGACGCGAATCCACAGCGCCAGCAGCAAGATGCCCAGCCCCGCCGCCGCCAGCGTCTTCACGTCTGTAAAGCCCCAGCTCGGCGCATAGGTGATGGCGGCGAGAATCGCGAAGATGGCGGGCACGAACAGGACGCCGCCGAACCAGTCGATACGCTTGCCGTCGACGCGGACCGGCGACTTCGGAACGCAGAGCCGGATCCCGGCAATCGCAATGGCGGCAAAAACGGCACTGGCCAGGAACACGGCCTGCCAGGAGAACGTATCGACGATCAGTCCGCCAATGACGAGTCCGCCCGCCGTTCCCGCCGAAGCGCCCGAAATCATGAATCCGATGCCGAGCGCGACCTTGTCGCCCGGCAGGTTTTCCCGCACCAGCCCGACGCACAGCGCAAGGATCGCCCCGGTCAATCCCTGGATGCACCGGCCCGCCAGCAGCAGCGCGTAATTGGGCGCAAGGGCACTCAACAGCGAGCCGACGAGACCCGCGCCCAGAATCAGCAGTATCACCTTGCGACGGCCGAGCAGATCGCCCAGCCGCCCGGCCAGCGCCGCCGCGCCAGCACCTACCAGCAGATAGGACGTTATCAGCCATCCCATCTGGATCGGGTCGCCCAGATGCTCCGTCAGCGCGCGCTGCGCGGCGAAGATCATCGCCGTCTCGAAAGAACCGACGGCTTCGGCAATCCATAACGCAATGATGATCGGCCAGAAGGAACGCAGCGACGCTCCGGGCGAATCCTGCTCTCCGGTGGCGCCGGGAGTCCGTTCGCTATCCGCCATTCACTCTCCTCTCGGCGCCTTCTTGCCCGGACATATATAACGATGTCCGCGACTCTTTCCGCCCTTTGGCATGGAAGGCAAGCGGGCGCCAGCCACTCCGGCAGGCGCCGCACCGCAAATCGCATCAACTATCGGAGCACAAACCGGACTGGCAAACCGGACTAGGGCCGATCGACATTCAGATGATGGCGTGACGAAAATGGTGGCTTTCCGCGACCCGGAGCGCAGCGTATTTCCTATACGTGAGCACCGGAAGCGCGGAACGCCGCCATTTGCAGGCCGTCAGGGCTGAATGTCGATGGTCCTAGGCGACGTCCCAGACCAGCGGCAGGTTGCGGACCGAAAGCAGTCCGGGATTCACCGTGGTGTCCGCGCCCGGCTTGATTCGGAACGGCGGGATGCGCGCGAAGAACACGTCGAGCAGAGTGCGCAGTTCGCGCCGGGCCAGATGCGCGCCGAGGCAGTTGTGCACGCCGCCTACGAACGTGAAGTGCCGGTTGTTCGGGCGTTCGGGGTCGAAAACCAGCGGATCGTCGAACTGCGCCTCGTCGAAATTGCCCGACGAGTTGATGCAGGCGATCGGATCGCCTTTCTTCATGGTAACGCCGTGCCACACCATGTCATGCTTGAGCCAGCGCACCGAGTTCACTAGCGGCTGAACGCGCAGGAACTCCTCGACCGCGGAGTTTATCAGTTCCGGGTGCGCGCGCAGCCGGGCCTGCAAGGCCTGATCCATGCCGAGGCGGCGGAAGATCTGGCTGATCGTCGACGCCACGGTATCCAGCCCACCCAGCCAGAGGAAGAACGTCATCCCGATCTTCTCATCGGGCGTCAGCGGCTTGCCGTCGATCTCTCCGTTGGCGATGTAACTGCCCACGCCGTCGTCCGGGCTGGCTTCCTTTTCCGCGATGAAACCGCGCAGATAGGCAATGATGCCGCGCAGCGCTTCCTGGCGCACAGCAAAGTCGCTGACGTGCAGGATCTTGTATTCCCAGTCGAGGAACTGGTCGAACATGGTCATCGGGAACTTCATGAGGCCGAGGAACACCCGCACCGGGAAGACCCGGCCGAAATCCCACGCGATATCGACTTCGCCCTTGTCGGCGAACGTATCAATCATCTCGTTGATGATGCCCCGGATCACCGGCTCCATCGCCTTCATGGCGACCGGCGTGAACCACGGGTTCAGGAACTTGCGATACTTGTTGTGCTCCGGCGGATCGGTTCCCAGCGGCAGCGATGGAAACGTCTCGCCCACGAAAGCCTGGAACTGCGCCGCGCCGACGGCGGAAAAGGTGTCGTTGTCCTCATAGACCCGGCGGATGTCCTCGTAGCGAGTGACGGCCCAGGATCCGGCCAAAGTGCCACCCGCCGGATAGGGATACCACAACACGCGCGGCACGGAAGGATCGCGCAGGATGTCGCAGGGCCGGTAAGGCTCGGCAAGGTCGTTGGGCACCATGCCCATCGCGAAGCGCAGGTCGGTGACCAGTTCCTCCGGCACATGGTCCGGCACGGGCAAGGCATCGGGGCCCGGTTTAGGCAGGCGAATCAGGGTTGCGCTGGCCATTCGAACATCCTTTCCGGTTACTTTTCCGATTATGTAGCTTGTTTTGTCCGGCATGAAAGCCGCTGCGGCCGGATCACGCCGACGGGCGACGCCGTCCGGCGCCGCCCGCGTGGTCGTTGCGAATGCAGCGACTGTCTGTTCGGATTCCCTCGCTCAGACAGACGCCAGCATCTTGATGATCTCGCCCGACGTGACCGGGCGGCGGGCCTTGCCGACGATATCCATGCTCTCCGTCTTGAGGCCGCCAAGACCGGCGCGCGGCGAGACGTCCACGTCCTTGCCCAGTTCGCGCAAGTGGCGCACGGTACATTTGTCGCGGCCGCCGAGCGCGTCGAACGGATGGTAGTTCATCACCCGCATCGCGTTTTCGTGCGTCACCTTGTTGATGATGTCCTCCGGCAGGCCGTTCAGCGAAAGCCACAGGTATTCCGGGCAGTTGGGCCAGAGCGTGTCGGAATGCGGATAGTCGGCCTCGTAGCAGACCATATCCGGGTTCATGTATTCCATGCTCTTCAGGCCGAACTGGTCGTCGATGAAGCAGGTCACGATGTGCCTCTTGAACACGTCGGACGGCAGTTCCCCGGCCCCGAAGTCCGTGAAGGTCCATTCGTGGTGATGCTCGTGCGTGAAGTCGGCGCGTTCGAGGAAATAGGGAATCCAGCCGATGCCACCCTCGGACAGTGCCATGCGCAGATCGGGATGCCGCTTCCAGAACGACGCGAAGAGCCAGTCGGCCGCCGAATTGGCGATCGACATCGGCATGGTCGTGATCCAGGCGTCGATGGGCGTTTCGTCCGATGCGTGCTCCGCCCGGCTGCCGGTGCCGATGTGGCAGTTGAGCAACATCTTGAGATCGCAGCATTCCTTCCAGAAGGGCTCCCAGTATTCGTTATGGATGCTGGGCAGGCCGTTGCGGGCCGGATTGTCGGGGAATGCGATGTTGTGCACGCCGTGTTTCGACATGCGGCGCATTTCCGCGATGGTCAGGTCCATGTCCCACAGCGGGAGGATAATCATCGGGATGAGGCGGTTCTTGCCCACCTCGCACCATTCCAGCACGTGCCAGTCGTTCCATGCCCGGATGGCGAGCAGCGCCTCTTCCTTGTTCGGATTGGCGATGAAGGCATTGCCCGAGAAACCCGGCATGGTCGCGAAGTTGAGCGAGCCGAGGATGCCGTTCGCGTTCATGTCGTCGACACGGGCCTTGGGATCGAAGCAGCCGGGGCGAAGCTGTTCGAAGCGCGTCGGCTCCATCCCGTATTCCGAGCGCGGCCGACCGACCACGGCGTTGAGGCCGATCGTGGGATAGATCTGGCCGTCCCATACCCAGACGTCCTTGCCATCCTTGTCGATGATCCGGGGCGCGCGATCCTTCTTGCCTTCGGGATAGTGACGGATGAACGCTTCGGGCGGCTCGACGGCGTGATCGTCCACACTGACGATGATCATGTCTTCCATCTGCATCCAGCTTCTCCTTGTTAGCCGCTTATCCGCTTCGGCCTGATACCCGCATTCGTGACGTGACGGCAAATTGACGATGCGTCATTTTTATCGTGAAACCGATTCTTTTGCAAGCCGTAATCCATGCATGCCGTCCGCCGCGTGCCAGTGAAAATTTCGCGAGATGCTCTGTGCGAAAAGCTTGAAACGTCTGAGCGACTTTGTATCATAATACGGAACGATTCAAGATTCCGGTTCCGCTCCCGCGGTTGTTCCCGGATCTTGCGGAGATGACGAATGGCAGACCTGGCCGAACTCATGATGCGCCCGCCTCCGGCGGAGCCCGAAGTGCTCGACGTCCCGGTGCCGGATCACGTGCCGCCCGAACTGGTCCGCGATCTGCGCAGGTTCATGGGGCTGGTCGAAGTCGAGACTCGCGAACCCTACGAGCACACCGCGCGGCTGCTGGAACCCGACGTGCCGCCCGTGATGTGGACGCCCTTTCCGAACACCTGGATCACCAGCGGCATGTGGGTCGTCACGCGCTACAAGGATTGCGCGAAGTTGATGCAGGACAGCGAGACCTTCGGTTCGCACGGCCAGGCGGACTTTCAGAAACTGGTCGGCGAAACCTTCAAGTGCGTGCCGCTGTCTTACGACGGGCCGCAACACGCCGCATTCCGCCGCTTCCTCAATCCGTGGTTCACGCCCAAGGCCGTCGGCACGATGGAGACCGACATCCGCGCGTTGTGCGATTCGATGATCGACGAGTTCCTGGCCAGGGGCGGCGGCGATTTCGCCTATGATTTCGCCCGCGTCTTTCCGGTGAAGGTGTTCTTCAACCTCATGGGCTTTCCGCATGACGTGCTGGAACAGTTCCTCGAATGGGAAAACGACATTCTCCACAGCCGCGATTACGAGCGGATGGGCAAGGCGGTGCACGCCATCCTCGCCTGGTTGCGCGCGTTCATCGCGGAAAAGGAAAGGAACCCGGACGACAAGCTCACGTCGCTGATCGTCAACGGCGAAGTGGACGGACGGAAGCTGACCGACGATGAAAAGATCGGCACGATCTTCTTCCTGTGGCTCGGCGGGCTGGACACCGTCGCGTCCACGCTCGGCCAGATGTTCCGCCGCCTGGCGCTGGACCATGCGCTTCAGCAACGGCTCCGTGAGAAGCCCGGCCTGATTCCCAAGGCCGTCGAGGAGTTCCTGCGCACCCAGCCGCTGGTCAACAACATGCGCCAGCTCAAGAAGGATCTGACCGTGCAGGGCGTCGCGATGAAGGAAGGCGACTGGTGCATGGGCCTGCCCACGACCGCCAACTTCGATCCCGAAGCATTTCCCAATCCCCGCACGTTCGATCCCGAACGCAAGGCGAACCGCCACTTCACGTTCGCCAGCGGCGCGCACCTGTGCATGGGCGCACACCTCGCCCGGCAGGAATTGCGCATCGCGCTGGAACACTGGCTGCGCCGCGTGCCGATGTTCAGCATCGCCGGGCCGGAGGACATGAAAGTCACGCCCGGCCTGCTGTCGGTCACGAACATGAAGCTCAAGTGGTGAGACAAAGGAAAGGGGTGGCATTCGGATGCCGCCCCTTTTTTCGGACCGTCAGCCGTTCCCGGCTTCCTTGGCCTCCCGCATCGCCTTGTGGATCAAGGCCGTCGCCATGGTGGAAAGGCCCATGTTGAGCGCCTCGTGGTCCAGCGCGGCCTCGAACGCGCCGTCTTCGGCCATGTTGAGATTGGCCTTCATGTAGCGATAGCCCATGCGCGGCCCGTCCGCGAGCCTGTGCGCCGCCGCCAGAGTCGCGGCGCGCAGTTCGGCATCGGGCAGCAGCCGGGTATAGAGGCCCTTGGCGAAAGCCTGCTGGGCCGTCAGCTTCTCACCCAGGAAGAAGATTTCCCGCGCCACGCCCGTGCCGACGATCTTGGTCCAGAACCAGCTCGACCCGAAGTCCCCGCTCGCGCCGATCCGGTCGAATGCGGCAAGGAACGTCGCGCTTTCGCCGGCAAAGCGCACGTCGCACGCGCCCGCGATGCCGATACCCGCGCCCGCGACCGGCCCGTTCACCATGGCGATGGCCGGTTTGGGCATCTCGTGCAGCAGGCGCGCGGTTTCCATGAAGCCGCGCAGGCGCGTGAAGCCCTGCTCCACCCGGCCACCCTTGCCCGGATCGGTCCCGCCCGCCCGGCCGCCGCCGCCCTTGATGTCGCCCCCGGCGCAGAAGCCGCGCCCCGCACCCGTCACGACCACACAGCCGACGGAAGAATCGCGCGCGGCATCGGCCGTCACGTCCACCAGTTCGCTCATGATCCGTTCGCCCAGCGCGTTCAGCCGGTCGGGCCGGTTGAGCGTGATGATGCGGACGCCGCCGTCGTTTTCCACCAGAACCTGCGGTCCTGTATCCTCCGTATCGGCCCTGTCACTCATCGGTCCCGCCTTCCTTTCCGATTGACCTTGAAACCTGAGATAGTTCACTAGGTCATAGAAGAGAAAGCGCAAGAGTCCATATCGCCGGACCATGTGCGAAGAGGAGAGAACGTCCATGGCCGAACGCCCGCTGCCCGCCACCGACAGGGATACGATCGCGTTCTGGACGGGCGGCGAGCGCGGCGAACTGCTGATCGAGCGGTGCCGCCCCTGCGGCTACTACATCCATCCGCCCACGGGCTTTTGCCCCCGCTGCGAAAGCCGCGACACCGCGCCCGAGCCGGTTTCGGGCCGGGGCACGGTCACGACTTTCACGGTCAACCACAAGCAATGGATGCCCGATCTGCCGGTGCCCTATGTGCTGGCGCTCGTCACCATCGCCGAGCAGGACGACGTGCGGCTGGCGACCAACATCGTCGATTGCGCGCCTGAGCACGTCGCCATCGGCATGGAAGTGCAGGTCCGTTTCGAGCGGAATCAGGATCTCTGGGTGCCGCTCTTCGCTCCGGTGAAGGAGGCCGGAGAATGAGAAATTATCCCGAAAAGAACTGCGCCATCACCGGCATCGGCCAGTCGAAAATCAGCCGGGGTGCGGACAAGTCGGCGCTGGGCCTCACGATCGACGCGGCGATGCAGGCCATCGCCGACGCCGGACTCAAGCGCTCGGACATCGACGGGATCGCCACCTGGCCGGGCGACCGGGCGGATGGATCAGGCTTCTCCGATGTCGGCATTCCCGCGCTTCAGGATGCGCTGCGCATCGAAGTGAACTGGTATTCCAACGCCGCCGAGACCGCCGGGCAGTTCGGCGCCCTGTTCAACGCCATCGGCGCGATCAACGCGGGGCTGGCACGCCACGTCATCGTCTTTCGCACGATGTATGAGGCGACCGCGCGCAAGACCGCCTTCGCCAACGCGCTCAACAAGCCGGGCGAGCGGGTGCGTGGCGGATTCGCATGGTTTTCGCCCTATCATACTTATGCCGCCGCGACGCAGCAGGCGCTCTATTTCGCGCGCTACGTTCACGAATCGGGCATCCGGCCGGAGCAGGTTGCGCAAGTGGCGATCAACGGCAGGCGCAATGCCGCGTTGAACCCGGCCGCCGTCTACCGCACGCCGATCACGCTCGACGACTACATGAACGCGCCGGTCATCTCGACGCCGCTGCGGCTGTTCGACTGCGATGTGCCGATCGACGGATCGACCGCGATCATCGTCAGCCATATCGACGCGGCGCGCCACCTGCCCAACCCCGTCACCCGGATCGAAGCGGTCGGCTCCTCGATGCGCTACCGCAACAACTGGGTGCAGCTCGATGCCCTTCCCACGCAGGCGCAGCCGAAAGTGGCCGAGATGATGTGGAACCGCACCGACCTCACGCCCGCCGACGTCGCCGTCGCCGAGCTGTATGACGGGTTCAGCTTCCATACGATCAACTGGCTGGAGAACTTCGGCTTCTGCAAGCGCTATGAAGCGGGCGGCTTCCTCGAAGGCGGCCATCGCATCGCCCTCGACGGAGAACTGCCGATCAACACCAACGGCGGCGCGCTGTCCGCCGGACGGATGCATGCCTATGGCCAGATTCACGAAGCCTGCGTTCAGCTCTGGGGCCGGGGCGAGGCGCGCCAGGTCAAGGGCGATCCGCGCGTGGCCGCGCTTTCGACCGCGGGCGGGCCGCTGGCCGGATGCTTCCTGCTCGTCCGCGAGTAAACAAGCACCTGTCAGAACCATCGTACCCTAATCAGCCACGCCGCGCACGCCCGTCAGGACGACATCGACCATCTCGCGCACGAAATCGTCGACCTTGGCCAGCATCTGCTCCCGCAAGCGGGGCGGCGTCGACAGGATGTGATTGGTGATGCCACCGATCAGCAGATCCATGACAAGACTGGGTCTGGCCGAGGCCGGAAGCTCCTTCCGCGCAATCGCGCGCAATACGATGTCGCGCGCCAACCGCATCGTCTGTTCGCGATATGGCTCCTCGAACAGGCTCACTTCGGGAAAACGCCGCGCATCGGCCCGCAACTGCAACGCGACTTCGCCATAGGTGCCCGCAAACGTATCGAATGCACGTTCGCACAGGGCGATCAGATCTTCGCGGATCGCTCCGGTGTCGATGCCCGCCACCCAGTCCCATCGCGCGCGCAAGGCATCGGCGATCAGCGCTTCACGCGTCGGCCAGCGGCGATAGAGCGCGTCCTTGCTCACTTTCGCGCCTTTGGCCACGGCATCGAGATTGAAGCCGAGCCATCCCACTCTGCCATAGAGATCGAGCGCCGCGTCGAGGATCCGCTGATCCATGCCCGCGTCGCGCGGGCGACCGCGCCTTGGCCGTTCGGCTGCCGGTTTCTCCGGTTTAGCGTGTTGCACAGTCATCCCGAACAATATAACGACGATTCTCGTCGGAAATAACACAAATCTGGACTGAGGGCTTCTATGACAACCATCGGCGCCGAGGAAAGAGCCGCCATCCGCGAGGGGTTCGCGCGGCTCCTGGCGGAAAAATGCAGCGAAACGGATGTACGCCGGATCATGGCCACGCCCAGCGGGCATGACCCCGAACTCTGGAACGCAATCAGCGGCATGGGCATCACGGCGCTCATCGTCGATCCCGATCACGGCGGCATCGGCGCCGGGCCGGTAGAGCTGGAAACGATCATGGAGGAAGCGGGCGCGGCGCTGCTCGCCGGGCCGCTGCTGTCCAGCGCGGTGCTGGCCGCCGGGCTGCTCGGCGAATCGGGCGATGACGCCGCCAAGGCACGCCTGCTGCCGGGCATCGCCTCGGGCCAGACCATCGCGACAGTCGCGCTGACCGGCGATTCCGGCACCTGGACGCCGGAAGGCGTGGCAGTAACCGCCAATGCGCAAGGCGGGCTGGACGGCACCGCCTCGTTCGTCGTCTGCGCCAATGTCGCCCATGTCCTGCTGGTGGTGGCTCGCACCGCGGACGGCGTGGGATGCTTCGAGATCGCGGCCGACGCGCCGGGCGTGGCGATCACGCCGCTCGAAACGTGGGACCGCACGATCCGGCTTTCGCGCATCGTCTTCAGCGGCGCGCAGGCCACCCGGATCGGCGGGATCGACGCCGCGGCGGTGGAACGCGCGCTCGACCTTGGCCGGGTCGCACTGGCCGGCGAGCAGGCGGGCGCCGCGCGCCGCATCTTCGAGATCACGATCGAATACCTCAAGACGCGCGTCCAGTTCGGCCGTCCGATCGGCGGGTTCCAGGCCATGAAGCACATGGCCGCCGACCTCCTGATCGACGTGGAATCGGCCACGTCCGCCGCCCGCGCGGCGGCGCAGGCGCTGGCGAGCGATACGCCCGACAAGGCCGTGCTGGTCAACCTCGCGGCCTTCGCCTGCGCCGATGCGTTCAGCCAGGTGGCGGCAACGGCGATCCAGATGCACGGCGGCATCGCCTTCACCTGGGAGCATCCGGCGCACCTCTATCTGCGGCGCGCCCGCGTGGACGCCCAGCTTTTCGGACAATCGGAACTGTATCGCGAGCGCTATCTCGCGGCGATGGAGAACGCGGCATGAGCGAGACCGTGACGAATCTGCGCGACACCGATCTGCGCGACGAGGTTCGCGCCTGGCTGGCCGACAACTGGGACGCGCAAAGCGAACGGCCCAGGGCAGGCGGATCGCTGTCCGACTGGCACAAGCTGGTGTTCGAGGCCGGATGGGCCGTGCCGAGCTGGCCGGAGCACTACTGGGGTCGCGGCCTCGACAAGGAAGACACCAGCACCGTCATCGCCGAGTTCGCGAAAGTGCGGGCGCCCGGCGCCGGGCAGGACCGCCTGAACATCACCGCCAACAGCATCATGCAGTTCGGCAGCGAGGAACTGAAGCGCCGGATGATCCCGGAATTCCTGTGCGGCGCCACCATGTGCCTGCTCTATTCAGAGCCGGGCGCGGGGTCGGACCTTGCCTCGGTGCGCACGCGCGCCGACCAGAAGGGCGACGTCTATGTCGTCAACGGACAGAAAGTGTGGACTTCGGGCGCGCAGCACGCGCAATACGGCCTGCTGCTGGCACGCACCGACTGGGACGTTCCCAAGCATAGCGGCCTCAGCTTCATCATCCTGCCGATGCGGCAGCCGGGCGTGGAAGTGCGCCCGATCAACCAGATCACCGGCGACAGCCACTTCAACGAAGTGTTCCTCGACAATGCCGAAGCGCCCGTCGCCAACCGCATCGGCGAGGAAGGCGAAGGCTGGAAAGTGATGCAGACCGCGCTTGCCGTCGAACGTCTGCTGATGGGCGAAGGCGGCGGCGAAAAGCGCCAGGGTTCGTTCAAGGACAACTCGGTCAGCCTGATCGACTTCGCGCGCGATGCCGGGAAGCTCGACGATCCGGTCCTGCGGCAGCAAATCGCCCAGGCGATGGCCTGGCGGCAGCTCAATGCGCTCAACCTGGTGCGCGCCCGGCAGGAAATGGCGCAAGGCAGTTCGTCCCCGATCATGTCGCTGGGCAAGCTGGCGATGAGCCGCATCCTGCACGGCGACGCGGCGGTGATGACCAAGCTGCACGGCGCCGCTTCCATGCTGGACGGCGCCTCGGACGAGCGCGCGGCCGACGTCAACTACCGCACCGCCAATGCCTACATGACGTCGATCGGCGGCGGCACCGACCAGATCCAGCGCAACATCATCAGCGAGCGCGTGCTGGGTCTGCCCCGCGAAATGGAGGCCGACCGCAGCATTCCGTTCCGCGAATCGCGCGCGGTCACGGGCTGAAGCGCAAACGAAGGCGTTCCGGCGGAAAAAGCTGCCGGAATGCCGCCAGCGTTGTATCATGGACCGATCATGCGGCGTGTTCCGGGCGCGGAACGCGCCGCGTGGCTTTGAAAACGGCAAGTTACGGGGATCTTGGGAATGGTTGAAAGCGCAGCCCGGCACGGCATTGAATCCGGCGAAAGGCCGCTCGCGGGCATTCGCGTCCTCGATCTGGCGACGGGCCCCGCCGCCGCCATAGCCCGGCACTTCGCCGAACTCGGCGCCGACGTCATCCGTATCGAACCGGCCGAAGGCGCGGCCGACCGGCGCGCGGGCCGAACCGTCGACGGCATCAGCCTCGACTTCGTGGCCGCCAACCTCGGCAAGCGCGCCGCGACGCCCGACCGGCTGGAGGCGCTGGCGGACGGGGCCGATATCCTGATCGCCCCGCGCGGCGAAGTGGATGTGGCCGCCTTGCGCGCACGCAACCGGGCGCTCGTCGCGCTTTCGGTCTCCGATTTCGGCGATACCGGCCGTTTCGCGGGATGGGCCGGTTCGGGGCCGGTGTTCCACGCGCTGTCCGGCGAACTGTCCCGCTCCGGCATTCCCGACCGCGAGCCGCTGCTCCCGCCCGGAGACCTCGCCGACGTCTGCGCGGCGGTGCAGGCCGTTTACGTCTCGCTGGTCGCCTTGTGGCAGGCACTCAAGACCGGCGAGGGCGACCATCTCGATTTCTCGATGCTGGACGGGGCGGCACAGGCGCTCGACCCCGGCTACGGCATCGCGGGCAGCGCAACGGCCGGCGTTCCCGCCAGCCAGCTCCCGCGCGGGCGGCCCGAAGCGCGCTTCATGTATCCGATCCTGCCGTGCAGGGACGGGTTCGTGCGGCTTTGCGTGCTGGCCCCGCGCCAGTGGCAGGGCATGTTCGAGTGGATGGGGCGGCCCGAGGAGTTCGCCGACCCCTCGTTCAACCAGCTTCAGACCCGGTTCGGCTCGACCACGCTGCTGCCCGCGATCGCTCGCCTGTTCGCGGACAAGACGCGCCGCGAGATCGAGGAGGAAGGCCAGCGATTCGGCGTGCCCGCCGCCGCCGTGCTCGACCTCGACGAAGCGCTGTCCACCGATCACATGGCCGCGCGCAAGGCGTTCGTCCCGGTCGAGATCGCACCGGAACTGAAAGCGCCATTTCCCGATGGCGTGGTGGAAGTGGACGGTGTGCGCATGGGCATCGCGGGGCCTGTCCCCGGCCTGCCAGCCACGGATACCGACTGGCTGCCGAAACTGCCATCGGGCGAAGCAGTCCCCTCGCCCGGCCAGACGGGCGACCGCCCCCTGGCGGGCCTGCGCGTGCTGGACTTCGGCGTGATCGTCGTCGGCGCCGAGACCGGACGGCTGCTGGGCGATCAGGGCGCGGACGTGGTGAAAGTGGAAAGCTCCGCCTTCCCCGACGGCGCCCGCCAGAACAACACCGGCGGCCTGCTTTCCCCGGCATTCGCCACCGGCCACCGCAACAAGCGGGGGCTGGGTCTCAACTTGCGCGATCCAAAGGGCAAGGAACTGTTGCTGGACCTCGTGCGGCAAACGGACGTGGTGCTATCGAACTTCAAGGGGGGCACGCTGCAATCGCTCGGCCTGGATTACGATTCGCTCAAGGCGGTCAACCCCGGCGTGATCGTCACGGACAGCTCGGCCTTCGGGCCGACCGGCCCATGGTCGCGCCGCATGGGCTACGGCCCACTGGTGCGCGCCTCGGCCGGGTTGACCATGCAATGGCGCTATCCGGGGGAACCGGAAAGCTTCACGGATGCGATCACGGTCTATCCCGACCATGTCGCGGGGCGGATCAGCGCGATCGGCGTCATTTCGCTGCTGATCCGGCGGCTGCGCACCGGCCGGGGCGGCCAGATCGGCATCAGCCAGGCCGAAGTGATGCTGAGCCAGATGGCCCCGGTCGTCGCGGCCAACGCACTGGAGAAGGCGGGCCACGCGGTTCTGCCCGATTCTGCGCAGTCCGCCGTCTATCATTGCGCGGGCGATGACGAATGGTGCGTGGTGACGATCCGCGACCAGCATGACGAACAGGCCGCGATGCGCGTGACGGAAGGCAGGCCGCTGACCGACTGGATGGCGGCGCGCGGCTCCCTCGATGCCATGGAGGCGCTTCAGGCGGCGGGTGTGCCAGCGGGCGCGATGCTGCGCGTCTCCGAACTGCCGGGCTTCGGTTATTATGCCGAACGCGGCTTTTTCCGCGAAGCGCGCCATCCGCACCGGGAAGAGCCGTTCACGGTGGAGGCCGCGCCGGTCCGGTCCGAGCGCCTGCCCGATCCGCCGGAAAACCCCGCGCCGCTTGCCGGCGAGCATACCGTAACGTTTATCGGCGAACGACTCGGCCTTTCGCGGGACGAAATCGCCGCCCTGCTCGAAGCCGGGGTGCTGGAGCAGTTCACGTTGCCGGAAACGGCCACGGCCTGAACCGTCCGACATTCGGAAATTTCGGCGCCGCGCGAAACGGCGGGCGGGAAATCCCCTGCCCGGCGACTTTTCCGTTGCCCCTCCGGCCCAGCTTATATACCGCGTGTTCCGGCCGCCGGATGAGCTGGGCATACAAGTCAGACATCTTTATCCTGCCCGGATCGGCCAAGGCCGCGCACATTTCTTCCCCGGACGGAATACAACAACAAGAACGCAGTATCGCGGATTTCCTGAACGGCACGCGATACCAGTGAAAGAGGATCAACGATGACACTTGCCCTCAAGCACCCCGGCGCGATCTATGTCGGCGGCGAATGGCTGACCACGGCGGACCGCGAGCCGATCATCAACCCCGCCGACGAGAGCGTGATCGGCGAGGCTCCGGTCGGCAGCGCGGACCAGATCTCCGCCGCCATCGGCGCGGCCCACGATGCGTTTCACAAAACGGACTGGTCGCGCCTGCCGGTCGCGCATCGCCAGGCGCTGCTGACCCGCTTCCTCGACGCGGTCGAAGCCCGCAAGGACGAGATCATCCGCCTGATCGTCGCCGAAGCGGGCGCGACTCAGGCCATGGCCGCCTATCTGCAATACGGCATCCCGATGAAACATGCCCGCCGCTCGGTCGAAGTGGCGAGCCGCCCGGCGATCTCGCCGCTGCCCATCGAGTTGACGCCCAACGCCATGGGAACGACCACGCTGGGCACGGGTGTCGTCAGCCGCGAGCCGATGGGCGTCGTCTCGGCGATCACGCCCTACAATTATCCCTTCTTCCTCAACATCGGCAAGATCGTCCCCGCGCTGGCGGTGGGCTGCACCGTCGTGCTCAAGCCTTCGCCCTATACGCCGTTCGAGGCGCTGATCCTGGGCGAGATCGCCGACGAAGTGGGGCTGCCCAGGGGCGTGCTCAACATCGTCACCGGCGATATCGAGGCCGGCAAGCTGCTGACCACCGATCCGCGCGTCGATCTCGTCCACTTCACCGGATCGGACAAGGTGGGCGAGATGATCCAGGCACAGGCCGCGCCCACGCTCAAGCGCTGCGTGATGGAACTGGGCGGCAAGTCGGCGATGATCGTCCGGGCCGACGCCGATCTGGGCCAGGTCATCCCCGCCGGGATCATGGGCGTTTCGCTGCACTGCGCGCAGGGCTGCGCCCAACTGACCCGCCACGTCGTCCACAATTCGATCCGCAAGCAGTATGTCGAGGGCCTGAAGGCGGGCCTCGCCACGCTCAAGATCGGCAACCCGGCCGATCCGACGGTCAACTACGGCCCGCTGATCCGCGAAGTCGCCCGCACACGCACCGAAAGCTATGTCGACATCGCGCGTTCGCAGGGCGCGACTCTGGTCTGCGGGGGCCGCCGTCCCGAAGGGCTGGACAAGGGCTTCTACTATGAGCCGACCGTGTTCGACGATGTCGACAACGCCTCGCGCCTCGGCCAGGAAGAAGTGTTCGGCCCCATCGGCGCCGTCATCGGCTTCGACACGGACGAGGAAGCCGTCGCCATGGCCAATCACAGCGATTTCGGCCTGTCGGGCGGCATCTATTCGGCGGACGCCGGCCGCGCGTTTGAAATGGCGTTGCAAATCCGCACCGGCGCCGTCGCCATCAACGGCGGCGCGGGCACGATGCAGTCGGACGCGCCGTTCGGCGGCATCAAGCGGTCGGGCTATGGCCGCGAATACGGCGAGGAAGGCTTGAACGAGTTCACGTATCAAAAGACGATCGGCTTCCACGCCGCGTAACGACCCGCGCGACAGGAACATGGGGCGGCCGGGGTTGAGAAGCATCGGCCGCCTCTTCCTTTATCGGGCATTGTCATGTCCCGGCGGCTGGCTCTGGCCCTCGGCGCTATGCAGGCGCAAGATGAGCGACTGGCTGGCCGTGGCCATCAGCACGCCTCCTTCGCTGTAGATCTTCATCGTGCCGTGCGTGATGCCGTTATGGATCGCCTCGATCTCAAGATCGCACAGCAGCCATTCGCTTTCCACGATGGGGCCGAAGCGGATCGTGTTGTCGAGGCTGTTGCCACCCGCATAGCGCCCCAGCGATTGCGACGTCGCCTCGACCACGAAATCGGCCACGACCGCCAGGAACCGCGCCGACGCGGGCACGCCTTCACGCGAACGGACCCAGAGGCGGACCCGGCCCGTATCGCCCCGCCCTGCTATGGGTTCTCCGGTGGGGAAACGGCCCGCGATCAGGCGCTTTTCGATCCGCCCGTCGATGGGACTGTCGTTCCGGCGCCAGTGATGCACTTCGGGGCATTCCATCGGCGGTGGCGCGGGTTCGGGCCTAAGCCACTGGTCGCTCGGCCCGCTGCGCTGGCCCAGCGCCGCGCTGATCGTCAGGATCGCCTTGTCGTGGATATGGGCGACCACTTGCGCCTGTGTCAGCGAATTGCCGACGTTCACTTCCCGCACGTCGAAATCGACCACCGAACCGAGCCGGGCGAACGAGGCATATTGCGCGGTCGCCCAGATCACCGGCCGGTCCAGCGTGCGCTCCATGGCGGCGATGGCCGCGCCCAGACCCACGCCGCCGAACAGGAACAGGCGGTCGGGCGGCCCCGCCGCGATCTCGCGCGCGACGGGGAGATACCAGCGGTGCGAATTGTGCGTGGGAAGGAGATCGAAGAACTCGCGGCTCATGGTCGCGTCCCGCCCAAAGCCCCCGGATTGCCCCCGTGATTGCCACTGTGCATGCCTATCCTCCCCGATCCTGCCTCTACCCCGGTATCCTGTTTTCCGGCGATCTCAAGCCCCCGAGCCCGCCGCCCCTTCTCTCGTTGACAAGTGTCTGTCCCTTCGGCTCTTAGGCCGCGTGGCCCTCAACTCTCTTCTCACCCTGTGCCCCGATGGGCCGGACCGCTTCATTGCCTTGCCGGAAAACGGCGCGGAAGGGCGCGTCTTCGGCGGATTGCTGCTGTTCCACGCCTTGCTCGCGGCGCTGGCGACAGTGGAAGGCGAACGGCCCGCCCATTCGCTGCACGCCAATTTCCAGCACGCCGGCAATCGCGAACGGCCGCTCGTCTACACGGTCGACCGGATGCGGGACGGACGCAGTTATTCGACCCGCTCCGTCCTGGCCGAACAGGACGGCAGGCTGGTGCTCGACGCGCGCGTATCCTGCCAGGTGCCGGCCGACGGCCTGGCCTTCACCGCCAGCCCGATGCCGGACGTGCCGCCGCCCGAAACGCTGCGCAGCGAAGCGGAACTGCGCGAGGAAGCGCTGCGCCGTACCGATGTCGAATGGGTGGGATCGCTGGTCATGGGCGGGATGGGCGTGGAGATGCGGCCCGTCTGCCCGCGCGATTTCGTGAACCCGCGCGTCATGGCGCCGGTCCAGCACTTCTGGGTGCGCCCCGTGCAACCCGTCGAGGGCGACTGGCGCAAACAGCAGGCCGCGCTCGCCTATATGAGCGACATGATGCTGCTTTCCACCACGCTGCTGCCGCACGGCATCTATTGGTCGACGACGGCGATGGACAGCGCCAGCCTCGATCATGTGATCTGGTTTCATGACCAACCGCGGTTCGACGACTGGATGCTATGGTCGCTGGAAGCGCCGTGGACGGGCGGGTCGCGCGGGCTGGCGCTGGGCCGCTTTTACAACCGCGACGGCGCGCTGGTCGCCACCGTGGCGCAGGAAGGGCTGATCCGGCTGCGCGGGACAGACCAAGGAAGGGAGATACTTTGATGTCCGACGATCAACTGGTCCTGCGCGAGGACAGGGACGCCATCGCAACGCTTACGCTCAACCGGCCCGACAAGCGCAATGCCGTCAACCGCGACCTGTTCAAGGCTTTCCGCCGCCATGTCGGCGATCTGGAAAACAGCGAGGATATCGGCCTTGTCGTCATTCGCGGCGCGGGCGATTGCTTTTGCGCCGGGCACGACCTGAGCGAGCCGCCGCACAAGGATGCACTGGGATGGCTGCGCCACGAACTGATGACGCTGGAGCGCCTCACCCGGATGCGCCAGCCCGTCATCGCGCAAGTGCACGGCACCTGCTACACGGGCGGCCTCGAATTCGCGCTCACCGCCGACTTCATCGTCGCCGGGGAAAGCGCGCGCTTCGCCGACACGCACGGCAAATGGGGCCTCGTCCCCGGATGGGGCCTGAGCCAGCGGCTGCCGCGCCGGGTGGGGCAGGCGAAGGCGCTGGAAATGATGCTGACCTGCCGCCCCTATTCGGGCCGCGAGGCCGAAGCGATGGGGCTGGCCAACCTCTGCGTGCCCGATGCAGAGCTGGACGGCGCGGTGCGCGATCTGGCCGCGACGATCCTGGCCAACAGCTGGCATTCCAACGCCGCCAACAAGAAGCTGGTCTACGATACGGATGGCCTGCCGCTGGCGCAGGGCCTCAATCACGAACTGATACGCAACGAAGGCTTTGACCCCAAGGCGAAGGAACGGCGGGCTACCTTCAAGAAGAAGGGGTAAGTCCCCCTGCTTCGTCATTGCGAGCGGAGCGAAGCAATCCAGAGCGTTTACCCACCCCGCTCATGCTGAGCTTGTCGAAGCATGGATTGCTTCGTCGCTTTCGCTCCTCGCAATGACGAAGCTTCATTCGAGAACGCTCAGCGTCCCTTGAAATCCGCCTCGCGCTTTTCCAGCAGCGCGTCGAGACCTTCCATGTGGTCATCGGTCAGGTGCATGAGCGGCTGCGTCGAGGCCGCGAGATCCAGCGCCGCGTCATAGCCGATGGACTGGCCCTGCCGCATCAGCCGCTTGGTGAGCCGCAGCGCGTGCGGCGGCATCGCCGCGATGCGCCGCGCCAGTGCCATGGTCTCGTCCATCAGCGCGTCGCCGGGCACGACTCTGCTGACCAGCCCCCAGTCGGCGGCGGTCGGCGCGTCGATCACGTCACCGGTGAAGAACAGTTCGGACGCCCGGCTCTGGCCGATCACGCGCGGCAGCAGCCACGAGCCACCGTCGCCGGGGATCAGCCCCAGCTTGAGGAACGTCACGCCGAACTTCGCCCGGTCGGATGCGAGGCGGATGTCCGCGAAACAGGCGATATCGCAGCCCAGCCCGATCGCGGGGCCATTGATCGCCGCGATCAGGGGAACGTCGAGGCCGTGCAGCGACCGGGCTATGCGGTGGATGTTGGTGCGATAGTGGTTGCGCAGCTCCACGCCGCTGCCGCCGAAATTGCCACTGCGCGCCCGCATCGCCTTGACGTCGCCGCCCGCCGAGAATGCCCGGCCCGCGCCGGTCAGGACGACGCAGCGCACGCCGATATCGTCGTTGATGCTGTCGCACGCCTCGGCAAATTCCGCACCGTCGCCGTCCGAGCCGAGGGCGTTGAGGCTGTCCGGCCGGTTGAGCGTCATAATGGCGACATGGCCTTCGCGTTCGATCTTCAGCAGCGTCATTTCATTCTCCCCGTTCGGCCAGCAGCCGCGCGATTTCCGGCAGGACCGGCTTCATCGAAGCGGTGCGCGGCACATCGTCGATAAAAAGATAGCGCGCCGGAATCTGATAAGGCGCAAGGCTCTGGCGCAACCAGTCCGACAGGTCGCGCGCATCGGGCGGCTCCGCGCCGTTTCCCGCCATGATCGCGGCGGCGGGCACTTGCCCCAGCCTTTCATCGGGAAGGCCGACGACGACCGCCTCGCGCACGGCGGGATGCCGTTCCAGCGCGCGGGCCACTTCCTCGGGACTGACCTTGAAGCCGCCGCGGATGATGACGCCGTCCGCGCGGCCGGTGACCCAGAGATAACCGTCCGCGTCGATTCGCGCCTTGTCGGTGCTGCGCACCCACCCTTCGGGATCGACCAGTTGCGCGGACCGCAGTTCCAGCACGCCTTCCTCGCCCGGCGGCATTTCCCCGCCCGTCGCAGGATCGACCACCCGGCCTTCGACATTGGCATGCAGGCGGCCAACCGCGCCGTGCTTGCGCGCCCAGTTTTCCCGGAAATCGGGCAAGGTCCAGCGCGCGACGGGGCCGGCGAACTCAGTCGCGCCGTAATTGGTCAGGATGGGAATGTCGTAGCGTTCCAGATAGGCGTCGACGAGCGCGGGATCGGTCGGCGCGGCGCCCGCGGTTATCACTTGCAGCGAGGACAGCGCCGCTTTCGGCACCCCGGCGTCGAACACCATGCGCAAGCCCGCCGCCGTGAGCGAGGCGGCGCGCGGCCGATGGCGCGAAATCGCATCGACCCATGCGGCGACCGAGAACTTCTCAAGAAACACGAGACGGCGGCCCAGGCACAGCGCCGTCATCGCCCCCCATACGCCGCCGATATGGGTCAGCGGCGCGGACGAGACCCGCACGCCCTCGCGCAGTTGCGGCGCGGCATCGAGCGCGCCTTCGGCCTTCAGCGTGACGTTGAAGCTCTCCTCGAAGGCCGCGCGGCGCAGCGGCACGCGCTTGGGCACGCCGGTCGTCCCGCTGGTCAGCATCTCGATCAGGACGCCGGGCGCGGTCCGCCGCACGTCCGGCACGTCGCCCGGCGGGAGCAGCAACGACGCCCCGCCATTCCAATCATCTTCCAGCGCGATCAGCGCGGTGCCGTTCGCCCGCGCCGCCTCGATCACGCCGGACCGTTCGAGGTCCGCCTGTCCGCCGATCACGACCGGCAGCTTCAGCGCGGCGATGTCAGCGGCGATCGTCGCATCGGGATAGAGCGGGTTGAGCGTGACCAGGCATTGCCCGCCGCCGATCACGGCATAGAGCGCGGCAAGCTGCGGCAAGCGGTTGCGCAGCAGCACGCCGACGCGCACATCTGCCCCCGACGCGGCTTCGCCGATCAGGGCACGGACAGCCGCCATGCGCGCGGCCAGCCCGCCCCAGCTTTCCCATCGCCCTTCGAATTCGATCGCGGGCGCCGACGGATCGACCGCCGGGACACCCGCCATCAGGTCTGCCAATGTCGTCATGAAGGCAACGCGGCCTTCCAGTCGCGCCTGATCTTCTTGGCGAGGCTCCACTTATGGACTTCGGTCGGGCCGTCATAGATGCGGAAGGCCCGCACTTCGCGGAAGATCTGCTCGACCACGGTCTTGTCGGTCACGCCCGTGCCGCCCATGACCTGCACGCAGCGGTCGGCCACGCGCATCAGCGCTTCGGAAACCGCGACCTTGGCCATCGAACTTTCGACCGTGCCGAGCGAGCCGGTGTCGAGCACGCCCGCGCACCAGTCGATCATCAGTTCGGCCTGTTTCAGGTCGATCATGTTTTCGGCGAGCATGAAGCCGACGCCTTCGTGCTCGATCAGGGTCTTGCCGAAAGCCATGCGGCGGTTGGCATAGTCCGTGGCGATCTCGTGCGCCCGGATGCAGCACCCCAGCCAGCGCATGCAGTGCGACAGGCGCGCGGGGCTGAGGCGGACCTGCGCGTAGTTGAAGCCCTCGCCCGCCTGCCCCAGCATCTGGTCGGCGGGAATGCGCAGGTTATCGAGCGTAAGCTCCGCATGGCTGCCGGGCATCGAGCTGTCGATCGTGTTGGGAACATGGTCGATGCGAATCGCCGGATCGGGCAGATCGACCAGGAACATGCAGGCACCGCCCTTGGTGTCCGGCTCTTCCGATTTGGCCATGACGATGCCCATCTGCGCGCCGTCGGCGCCTGTGATGAAGCACTTCTTGCCGTTGACGACCCAGTGATTGCCGTCGCGGTAGCAGGTAGTCAGCATCATCGACGGATCGGAACCGGCGCCGTTGAGTTCGGCCGGTTCGGTCATGAAGAAGGCCGAACGCGCGCGCCCTTCGACCAGCGGCTTGAGGAACCGTTCCTTGATCTCGGGGCTGCCGACCTTGCCGAGCAGATACATGTTGCCTTCGTCCGGCGCCATGGTGTTGCAGGCCAGCGGACCCAGCGGAGACAGGCCAGACCTGATGAGCACGACCGCCGTTTCCCGCTGGTTCAGATGGCTGCCGTCGGGCAGGATATGCGGCGTCAGCACGCCCGCTGCCCGTGCGTGGTCGCGCATTTCATAGACCAGTTCGTCGAGCGGGGCGCCATGATGATCGCGGCGCGGATCTTTCTCATAGGGAAACACCACCTCGCGGACGAACGCTTCCACCCGCGCGGCGATCTCGGCGGTCTTTTCCGGTCCCGCGCCATGCGCCTGCCCCTGTTCGCCTGCCATTGCCTTGCTCCTCACTGATAACCTGTGGATGCCACATCCTGCCGATGGCGCGTTTAGCCGCTGGAACCCCGGCGTCAAACCACATCTCGCCGATGGCGATGCGATTGCGCCATGATCGTAATCAACGGCGCGCGACATGTGTGTTTCCGCGCGCCACCGGTTTGTCTAAGTGACCTATGTGATTCGCCGCGACAACGGCGATACGGCATGAACACAAAGGAGGATCTCTTGGCCGAAGCCTATATCATCGACGCCGTCCGCACGCCTCGCGGCATCGGCAAGGTCGGCAAGGGCGCGCTCGCCCACATGCATCCGCAACACCTCGGGGCCACTGTCCTTAAGGCGCTCAAAGAGCGCAACAACCTGAACACCGCCGAAGTGGACGACATCATCTGGTCCGTCAGCACGCAGAAGGGCAAGCAGGGCGGCGATCTGGGCCGCATGGCCGCGCTCGACGCGGGCTATGATGTCAAGGCCAGCGGCATGACGCTGGACCGTTTCTGCGGCGGCGGCATCACGACGGTCAGCCTCGCGGCGGCGCAGATCATGTCGGGGATGGAAGACCTCGTGATCGCGGGCGGGACGGAGATGATGTCGCTCACCGCCACCATCGCGCAGGAAGAAGCGGCGGGCGGCATCGCGCCGCTCGGCATGGGCGCGGGCAACGCCCGGCTCCAGGCCGTCCATCCGCAATCGCATCAGGGCATCTGCGGCGATGCGGTCGCCTCGCTTGAGGGTATCTCGCGCGAAGACCTCGACGCGCTGGGCCTAGAAAGCCAGCGCAAGGCCGCCATCGCCATCGCCGAAGGGCGCTTCGACAAGAGCCTCGTTCCCGTGCTCGACGACAACGGCAACGTCGTGCTCGACAAGGAAGAGTTCCCCCGCCCGCAGACCACCGCCGAAGGGCTGGCCCAGCTCAAACCCAGCTTCGAGGCGCTGGGCAGCATGCCGCTGGACGACAAGGGCACGACGTTCGTCAGCCTCATCAAGCAGAAGTATCCCGATCTGGAAATGCGGCACGTCCACCACGCGGGCAACAGCTCGGGCGTGGTCGATGGCGCCGCCGCCGTGCTGCTGGCCTCGAAGGACTATGCGCAGAAGCACGGCATGAAGCCGCGCGCGCGGATCGTCGCCACGGCCAATATCGGCGACGATCCGACGCTGATGCTGAACGCGCCGGTGCCCGCCGCGAAGAAGGTTCTGGCCAAGGCCGGTCTCACCAAGGACGATATCGACCTGTGGGAAATCAACGAAGCCTTCGCCGTCGTCGCGGAGAAGTTCCAGCGCGACCTCGATCTCGATCGCAGCAAGGTCAACGTCAACGGCGGCTCGATCGCGCTCGGCCATCCGATCGGCGCGACGGGCGCGATCCTGATCGGCACCGTGGTGGACGAACTGGAACGCACCGGCGGCCGCTACGGCCTCGTCACGATGTGCGCGGCGGGCGGCATGGCCCCGGCGATCATCGTCGAGCGCATCGACGATTTCGTGGACTGATCATCTCGAAACGTTCGTCATTGCGAGCGCAGCGAAGCAATCCAGAGTGTTCGCACATGAGGCTCTGGATTGCTTCGTCGCTTCGCTCCTCGCAATGACGATTCGAGGGCTGTGGCCTCTATCCTGTCAGCCGATTCGTTCAGGCAGCGCCGATCGCCCGCGCGACGGCATCGCCGTTGCTGACCGTCGCGATCAGCGGGAAGTGCATGGTGACCTGCATCTGGTGCGTTTCCGCCGTGCCGCCCGCCGTGCAGTCCTCGGCCAGCACCACGCCGTAGCCGTTGCCGACCGCTTCGGTCGCCGCGCCCGGCAGCGCGATGTTGGTCGAGACACCCGCCAGCACGACCGTGTCGATCCGGTTGCGGCGCAGGTCGGCATCGAGCCGCGTGCTCGTGAACGGCGACATGCCGTGGTGCCGCTCCGACACGATATCCGTATCCAGCACCTTGATTTCGGGAGCCACGGCCGCTCCCTCGCTGCCTGCCACCAGCACCATTTCCTTGGCCAGACGCGCCGCAAGCAGGCAGTTGACGTTCCAGCCCGCCATATCCTTCGGCAAAGTGATGAGGCAGTGCGCCACCGGCAGCCCCGCCGCGCGGAACGCCGCCGCCAGCCTGTCGATGCGCGGCAGAATACCGCGCGCCGCCACTTGCCGGGAAAGCGGCGAATCCACGAACGCCGGATTGACGATGCCGTTCTGGCATTCCGATATGATGAGCGCCGCGCGCTTGCCCGGCTCCAGTCCCTTTATCATGCCCGGTTTCCTTACAGGAGGCTTCTGGTCACGCCGCCGTCGACGACGATGAACTGCCCGGTCACATAACTGGCGCGCGCCGAGCAGAGGAACACGACCACAGCCGCCATTTCCTCCGGCTCGCCCAAACGGCCGACCGGAATCTCGTCGCGCCGCTTGGCCTCGCGTGCGTCGAAGTTCTTGCCCTGCGCCTCGATGGTGCGCCGCATGTAGCTGGTATAGCGGTCGGTCGCGAAGCCGCCGGTGCCGATGGTGTTGATCGTGATGCCATGGTGACCGAGTTCGTTGGCGACGCTCTTGTTGAGCGACGTCGCCGCGATCCGCGTGACATTGGCGGTGACGAGCGGCAGTTCCTTGTGCGGCTCCTTCGACGCCATGGAGTTGATGAGGACGATGCGGCCCCACCCCTTCTCCTTCATCGCGGGCGTGACCGCGCGCAGCAGATAGACTTGGCTCATCACCATGTCCTCATAGGCGGCGCGGAAATCCTCGTCCTTCGTCTCTTCCCAGCGGCCATGCGTCGGGCCGTAGACATTGCCGACGACGATATCGGGATGACCCCAGTTCTCCCGAGCGATGTGGATGGCTTCCTCGATGCCGTCCTTCGTCGCCATGTTGGCATAGGCGGGGACGGCCTCGCCGCCGCTGGCGCGGATACCCGCGACCACTTCATCCACCGCTTCGCGCCCACGCGCCGCGACGACCACCCGGCAGCCTTCGCGGGCGAGGTCTTCCGAAACCGCGCGGCCCATGCCCTTGCTGCCGCCACCCGATATCGCGACTTTGCCCTTTATGCCGAAATCCATGGCCTTTCCCCTCTTCGTTCGTCTCAGTTCCAAGCGGGATGCAAGGCCAGTTCGCGGCACAAGTCCTGCGCCTCGATATTCCGGCCCGCGTATCGTTCCGCGCCCGGATCGGTCAGCAGCCACTTCACTACCGCGCCGATGGCAGAGGGCGGCGCGGCGCCGGTCAGTTCCTTGCCGTATTCGCGCACCGCGATGTGGTTGCGCTCGGTGCCGACGAAGCCGGGCTGCACGTTGAAGGCGCGGATGCCGCTGGCGGCATATTCGGCATGGAGCGTGCCGACGAGCTGGTGCCCCGCCCCCTTGCCGACGGCATAGGCGAGGCCCCATCCCCCCTGCCCCGCCGGACCCGGCGGCACGTCATAGGCCGCATTGGACGTCGTGGTGATGACCGTGCCGCCGCCGCGCGCGAGCATGCCGGGCAGCAGCATCCGGGTCAGCACGATGGGCGCGATGCAATGAGCTTCCACGAACTTTTCATAGGCATCGAGCGGCGTGTCCATGAACACGTCCATCAACCCCGGCCCGATGTAGCGGCCGTTGTGCACGATCACGGACAGCCCGGACCATTCCGGCAAGTCGAGAATCCGCTGCGCCGCTGCGCCGACCGAGGCGCGATCGGTCAGGTCCAGCGGCAAGGACAGCGCGCGCCGCCCCCGCGCCTCGATCTCCGCCGCCGTTTCAGCAAGACTGCCGGGCAGCGGGCGCGTGTCGGTCTTGTGGACGGTCAACGAATTATCACGCGATTCGCCCGCCGCGACAGTACGAGCTGACACGATGACATCATACCCGATTTCCGCGAGTGCCAACGATATGGCCTTGCCGATACCCCTGCTGGCGCCCGTAACAAGTGCGATCCTGCCACTTCCGACCATACCTGCTCTCCCGATATGCGCAACGGGCAAGGCATCCCATGGGCCAAGCCGTGAATTTCACTCTCTTCTCATCAGACAAAACTGACTGAATGTCAAATCCGTACCGGGCGCCCGAAGCCGAGGGCGGAAAGCAGCGTATGCACCACGGCCTCGCCGTAATCCTGCTGCCAGCGCGGCGTAAGATCGGCATAGTCGTGCCGCACCGCGCCCGTCCGCTCCAGCAGGGCGAGAAGGACATTGGTCAGCGCCAGCGGGTCGATGCCCCGTGGAATACGCGCGGCGGCCTGCCCCGCCTCGATCTGCCGCCGCAACGCACCGGCAAGTGGAGCCACGGCAAGCTGACGCGCTTTCACGAACTCCAGGCGGCCTTCGTCGGCGGCGAGATTGCGGGCACGCAGCACGGGACGGTGCGTATCCCACACCGCGAAATATCCGGCGGTCAGGGCGGCGGCGGCCTCGCGCGCGGTCGCGGCGCTCCAGGGCGATTCAAGGACGGCCAGCAATTCGGGCGGAGACTGGTCCGCGCGGGCGCAAGCCGCCAGCACGGCATCGTAGACGTCCCTGAAATAGACATAGAACGCGGCGTTCGACAGCCCCGCGCGCGCCGCGATATCCGTCGCCGCCAGTTCCATCAGCGATTTTGCCCGCAGCAGCTCGACAGTCGCGTCGATCAGCCGCGCCTGCGTCTCCTCGCGCTGGGTGCGGCGGCTCCTGCCGCGCCGCGAGCCGCCCGCGCTCATGCCGCGCCGCCCTCGCATCCCAGACCGGCCCTGAGGACATAGGCCGCAGCCGCGATGCGCTCGCGCTCGGCCGCGGGCTTTTTCCCGTCGTGGACATGGATCACCGCGCTGACCAGATCGAGCATCGCGAACAGCGCGCTGGCCAGCGCCACGGGCGACACCGCGCCGTCGAGATCGCCTTTGGCCTGCTGACGCTCGGCCAGATCGGTCATGGCGCGCACGGAAGCATCCATGGCAAGACGGCGCTGCCGCATGAACAGGGGATCGCGCTCTTCGGCCGCGAGATTGCGAACGCGCAGCAGCGTGCGGTGCTCTTCCCACAGTTCGAGGTGATCCATCACCAGCGCCAGCGCGTTCGCCGCGCCGCTTTCGGCGTCCCAGTCCCGCTCAAGGATTTCGAGGATGGCGGGCGTGCTCTGCGACACCGAACCGGCCGCCGCGTGAAGGCATTCGCGCACGCTTCGGAAATAGAGATAGAACGTCGCCGGAGACAGGCCCGCCGCCGAGGCCACGGCCTTGACCGTCACTTCCCGCAGCGGAACTGCCTCCAGCAGCCGGATCATCGCCGCGATCAGCCGCTTGCGGGTCGCCAGGCCCTTCGTCCCCATGACCTGCCCGCTGAGATTGGCGTGACGAACGCTGGCCGGGCGGCTCGTGCCATGCGGCGAGTCGGCCAGGCGCTTCATTTGCTGCGGGGCGTCCATTCCCGTTTCATACGCCCTGAAGCGTACCCCGCAAGCGCCATGCATCCAGTAGGGGTCAGGTCAGCGTGCCGATCACGCCGCCGTCCATGTGGATATCCGCGCCAGTGACGAAGGAAGCCCAGGGGCTGGCAAGCCATCCGATCAGCGAGGCGACTTGCTCCGGCCGCCCGAAACAACCCGCTGGGATCTTCATCATCTCGTTCGCCGCGCGCCGCTCGATCTCCGCCCAGTCGTTGCCCCAGCCTTTTTCCGGGGCGATTTTCATCAGATAGCCGCGTAGCTGGTCGGTCAGCGTGGCGCCGGGGCTGACGGCATTGATGGTCACGCCCGTGCCCCGCAGCCACTTGGACGTGCTGACCGCAAGGCTCATCAGCGCCGCCTTGGCCGCGCCGTAGTCCGGCTGGTTGCCCATCGGCTGGAGCCCGGCGGCACTGGAGACGAGCACGATCCGGCCGTGCCCGCGCGCGCGCATCGCCGGGGCGAGACGCTGGATCAGGCGGACCGAATAGTGGACGTTCATCTCGAACGTGGCGCGCCAGTTGGCGAGCGAGGATTCCTCCCACCCAAGCGACGCGAGCGGCGCGCGGCCACCGGCATTGCAGACGAGGATATCGACCGAGCCCAGCACCGCCAGCGCTTCGTCGGCGAGCCGGTCCACTTCCGCCTCGTCGAGCAGTTCGGCGGACAGCGCGTGCGCCGCGCCGCCGGAAGCCCGGATTTCCCCGACAACGCCCTCCGTCCGCTCCGCGTGCCGGCCGTGGACCCCGACCGCGACGCCTTCGGCGGCCAGGAACCGCGCGGTCGCCGCGCCGATGCCGTTGCTGCCACCGGTGACGAGCGCCGTCCTTCCCGATAACTGAAGGTTCATCAGCATGATCTCCCGCTTTGTGAGGACTTGTCAGGAGCGGTTAGATCAAAGAGTTGACGAATCATCAAGTCCGTGATGCAATGCTTGGCATAAAACGTCGGCCTTGCCACGCGGGCCTGATCGGACCGGGAGATTCCTCATGCACATGAACGACATGATCCTCATCAGCGTCGACGATCACAACGTCGAGCCGCCCGAGGCCTTCATCCGTCACTACCCGGAATCCCACAAGGCCGAAGCGCCGCGTATCGTCAGGAAGGACGGCAAGGACGTCTGGTTCTTCCAGGACCGCATCTTCCCCACCATCGGCACCAACGCCGTGGTCGGCCGCCCCCGCAGCGAATACGGCATGGAACCGGACGAGTTCGACCAGATGCGCAAGGGGGCCTACGATCCGAAGGCGCGCATCGACGACATGAACGTCAACGGCATGCTGGCGGCGATCAATTTCCCCACCTTCCCCAGCTTCGCGGGCAACACGTTCTTCAACTTCCGCGACGCGGCGGGCGTGCGGGCGGTGCGCGCCTATAACGACTGGCATGTCGACGAATGGTGCGCCGCCGGGCCGGGCCGCTTCATTCCCATGATTATCCTGCCGATCTGGGACATGGCCGAGACGCTGGCCGAACTGAAGCGCTGGGCCGCGCGCGGCGTGCATGCCATCGCCTTCCCGGACAATCCGTCGCGCTGCGGCTTCCCCTCGATCCACGATCCCTACTGGGACCCGATGTGGAAAGTGCTCGATGACAACCGGATGGTCGTCAACTGCCACATCGGCACCGGCAGCCGGGCGGAACATGCCTCGGACGATTCGCCCATCGACGCCTGGATCACGACCATGCCGATGTCGATCGCCAATTCGGCGGCCGACTGGCTCTTCGCGTCGTTCTGGAAGCGGCATCCCGATCTGCGCATGGCACTGTCCGAGGGTGGCATCGGCTGGATTCCCTATTTCCTCGAACGCGCCGACTTCACGCACGAGCATCACCACGAATGGACGCACACCGACTTCGGCGGAAAGCAACCGTCGGACGTGTTCAAGGAGCGGATCATCACGTGCTTCATCGATGACCGCGCCGGGCTGGAGATGCTGCACCACATGAACGCCGACATGGTGATGTGGGAGTGCGACTATCCGCACTCGGACACGGTCTGGCCGAACTGCCCGGAATACCTGTGGAAGTCGATGCAGGACATGCCGCGTGAAGCGATCGACAGGATCACGCATCTTAACGCGATGCGCGAATACAGCTTCGACCCCTTCGCAATCCTGGGCCGCGAGAACTGCACGGTCGGCGCGCTGCGCGAACTGGGCAAGGACGTGGATGTCTCGCCCCGCTCGCAGATGGGCCGCAAGACCGATTCAATGGATGCGAGGAAAGTCGTCACTTCGGGCGAGATCATGAAAATGCTCAGCGCCGCCTGACGGCGGCCGATGCGGGAGAGGACGGCAATGACAAGCTGGAATGGCCGCATCGCCTTCGTCACCGGCGCGGGAAGCGGGATCGGACAGCAGATCGCACTGACTCTCGGACAAAGGGGGGCCGCGGTCGCGGCGGCCGACATAGACCTTTCCGCCGCGCAGGCGACTGCCGATGCCCTGCGCCAGCAAGGCGCGAAGGCGGCAAGCGTCACGCTCGATATTTCCGACATCGACGCCTGGGACCGCGCGCTGGCGGACGCGGCTCAGGCGCTGGATGCGCCGGTGGATTGCCTCGTCAATTGCGCCGGGGTCGGCGGCGGCGGCAACGTTGTGGATGAAGATCCGCGCCAGTGGCGCCGGGTGATCGAAGTCAACCTGATCGGCACGTATTATGGCTGCCGCGCGGTGCTGCCGTCCATGCTCGCTTCCGGCCGTCCGGCGAATATCGTCACGATCGCATCCCTTTCCGGCCTGCGCGCCAATCCCGGCATGTCATGCTACACGGCATCGAAGTTCGGCGTGGTCGGGCTGCACGACACGCTGCGGATGGAACTGGAAGGCAGCAACGTCGGCGTCACGGTCGTCTATCCGGGCATGACCAACACCGGCTTCGTCGAGAACTCGAAGCGGCTGCTGGGCGAAGTGGAGTCAGCCAACAAAGTGACCGGCGTGGGCAACATGCTGGCCAGCGGCATGAACCCGGCCAGGCTGGCCGCGCGCGTGGTCGATGGTGTGGAAAACGGTGAATATCACGTCTTCACGCATGGCGAATACAAGGACGCCATCAAGGACGTGTTCGACGAGCGGCTGGCCGCGTTCGGTGGGAATGCCGATCCCGACTATCGCGAGGATATCGCCGGTCTCAACGCCCGTATCGCCCAGACGCAGGAGAGCTGAACCGCCCCGTCATTCGGCCCCCTTCATTCCACCAGCGACTGGAACTCCCCTTCCAGCCAGCTTCGCATGGCGGGATCGAGCGCGCCGCTGAGGCAGTCCAGCGGATAGAGTTGCCGGTAGATGTAGAACCCCGCCGAAACCAGCAGTAGCCGGGCGGCGCGCGATTCCGCTTCCGCGCCGCCGAACCAGCGCGTCAATGGCCCGATCACCCGGTCGCGCAATATGCGGTCGGCAATCTCGCGCGCGGCCGGATCGCCCGTCGCCAGCACCAGCAGCGGCAAGGGATGAACCCCCGATCCGTCCCCGCTGAACATCGCCACCAGATCGCGCCCGAACGTGGCGCGATTGTGCCGGGTCAGCAATTCCACATCGAGCGCCGCGTCGAGCACCGCCTCGAACAGCTTTTCCTTCGATCCGAAATAGCGGCTGACCAGCGCCGGGTTGACACCCGCCGCCGCCGTGATCTCGCGCACGCCGGTGGCCGAATAGCCGTGCGCCGAAAACGCGCGGCTGGCGGCATCGAGAATCGCCGCGCGGGTCCGATCGGACTTGCGTTCCGGCGGGCGACGATCCCGGGCGGGGAGAGGCTGGGTGGACATGGCCATTGACTCATTAATTAAACCGCTGTTTACTTCTGTTCAACCCCATGGGAGAGAACCAATGAGCGACGTGATAACAGCACCTTCCGTCCACCTCCACCTCGGCCACGAGTCGCGCACTGGCGGCAGCGGCGGCACCCACGATCATCTCCATCCGGTCACGCAGACCGTCCAGGCGACGATTCCGCTCGCAGGGCCGGCCGAAGTGGAAGAAGCCGTCCGCCGCGCCGAAGCCGCACGCGAGGGCTGGCGCTGCACCGCGCCCGAAACCCGCCGCGACATCCTGAACCGGCTGGCCGACCTGATGGCCGAGCACCGCACCGAATTCGCGAAGATGGCCGCGCTCGACGGCGGCACGACGCTGATGGTGGGCGAGCGCGGCGTGGACACCGCCATCGCCTGGACCCGCTATTATGCCGGATGGTGCGACAAGCTGACCGGCGAAATGATGAGCACGTTCGATACGCGTGGCGAATTTGCCTATTCCGTCCCCGAACCGATCGGCATCGTCGGCATCATCATCACCTGGAACGGCCCGTTGATCTCGCTGGGCATGAAAGTCTGCGCCGCGCTGGCGGCAGGCAACTGCGTGATCTGCAAGCCCGCCGAAATGACGCCTTTCGCACCCGAACTCTTCGCCCGGCTGTGCAAGGAAGCGGGCGTGCCGGACGGTGTGCTGTCCATCTTCCCCGGCACGGGCGAGGCGGGCGACGCCATCGTGCGCCACAAGAAGATCCGCAAGATCAGCTTCACCGGCGGGCCGATCACCGCGCGCAAGATCCTCGAAGCCTGCGCGCAGGAAATCAAGCCGAGCGTGATGGAACTGGGCGGCAAGTCGGCCAGCATCGTCTTTCCCGACTGCGACGTGCAGGCCGCGGCCGAACGCGCCGTGTTCTGGACCGTGGGCTGCCTTTCGGGCCAGGGCTGCGCCCTGCCCACCCGCCAGCTTGTCCATGCGGACATCTACGACGACTTCGTGGCTCGCCTGCAAACGATCATCGGCCAGTTCAAGGTGGGCGATCCGTTCGAGCCGGGGGTGATGGTCGGCCCCGTCATCAACAAGGCCGCGGTAGACCGCATCATGGGCATGTTCGAGCGCGCGAAGGCGGACAACGCAGGCAAGTTCCTGCTCGGCGGCAACCGCTGCGGCGGCGCGCTTGCGAACGGCAACTTCATTGAGCCGACGCTGATCGTCGATGCCGATCCCGATCATGAAATCTCTCAGGTCGAAATCTTCGGCCCCGCCGTCGTGGTCATGAAGTTCCATGACGAGGACGAGGCCGTCGCCATCGCCAACAACAGCGAATACGGCCTGGCCGCCTATATCCAGTCGAACGACATCCAGCGCGTGCACCGCCTGGCCGAGCGGCTGGAAGCGGGCGGCGTCTATGTGAACGGCGGCTTCCAGATCCATCCGCACACGCCGTTCGGCGGGATCGGCATTTCCGGGTTCGGCAAGGAAGGCGGCAAGGCGGGAATCGACGAATTCCTGCATTACAAGACCGTGACCGTGGGCACCGGCGCGCCGATCTTCGGCTGAGGGAGGACAGGATATGGCAGATTTCACTAACGACAGCTTCCGCCTCGACGGCAAGGTGGCGATCGTCACCGGCGCGGGCGGGCGCGGCAATTCGATCGGGCGCGCCTATGCCATCGCTCTGGCCAACGCGGGCGCGAGCGTGGTCGTGGCCGATCTCAACGGCGACGGCGCGCAGAGCGTCGCGGACGAGATCGCGGCGGCGGGCGGCAAGGCCGTAGCGGTTCAGGCCGACATCACGGATACCGCTTCGGTGCAGGCCATGGCGGCCCGCGCGAAAGAGAGCTTCGGTGGCATCGACATTCTGGTGAACAACGCGGCGCTGATGGTGGAAATCACCGACAAGCCGCTGGTCCAGACAGACCGCGCCCGCTTCGACAAGGGCATGGCGGTGAACGTCTGGGGCGCGATCAACTGCTCGCAGGTCGTCGCGCCGTTCATGGCCGAGCGCGGCGGCGGCGCCATCGTCAACCAGGTGTCGGCGGGTGCCTTCCCGGCCCAGAGCTTCTACGGCGTCAGCAAGATCGCGCTGCTGGGCGTGACAACCGCGCTGGCCACCGAACTGGGCGCGCAGGGCATCCGCGTCAACGCCATCGGGCCAGGCCTCACCAAGACGGACGCGGGGCTTTCCCTCACGCCCGACGACAGTCCGCTGGTGCAGATGGCTTCGGCCCGCACGCCGATTCAGGCGCGCGACACGCCGGACGCACTGTGTGGCGCGCTGCTGCTGCTGGTGTCGGACGCCGGTCGCTGGATGACGGGGCAGACGCTCAACGTCGACGGCGGCTGGGTCATGCGGAACTAGGCAGCACAGGCAAATTTGATCCGGTATCTGGCAGTGGCGAGCTGGTGGCCAAACGTCTGCCCCATGCGATTGCGCTGCTTGTAGAGCGCCCGGTCATGCTCGATCTTCATGTGGCGGTTTGATTGGCAGCGTCATGGCAACGCCACGCCAAACCATGTATCCCGCCCCTATGAAATCGGAACTCTTCTCGATCCTCTGCGAGTTCAAAGGTGGAACGTATAGCTCGCAGGTTCGGGCGATCAGTGCGCCGCAGGCCATGATCGCTTGGGCAGATCTATTGAGGCAAGAGCATCCCATCAAAATGGCGTCGGATCCTATTGCACATGCCGCGACCGAAGCTGCAGGCGACCTTGTCCCACTTGCCGGACTTACGGGCATATGGTGTTGGACCACCACCGTCGGCGGCGATCTCGTCATTGCCCACATCGTCCAATCAGCACAGCCATAGGACAAGTACAGCGGTTCCTCTCGCCGCCGGATTTTATCGACACCGTCCGGGCAACGCCGTCAGCGCCCCTCGAACTTCGGGGAGCGTTTTTCGAGGAACGCGGCCACGCCTTCGCGATGGTCCGCCGTGCGCCCAGCGATGCGCTGGTTGCGGCGCTCCATGCCCAGCGTCTGCGCCAGCGACATTTCCATGGCGTCGGCAATGCCCTGCCGCATCATGCTGTAGGTCACGGTGGGGCCGGCAGCCAGCTTGCGGGCCAGCGCATAGGCCGTGTCCATCAGCGCGTCGTCGTCCACCACCTGCCAGATCAGGCCCCATTCGGCCGCCGTTTCCGCCGGGATGCGCTCGCCCAGCATCATCATTGCCGTGGCGCGCGCCTTGCCGATCAGGCGCGGCAGCAGCCAGGTCGCGCCGACATCGGGCACAAGGCCGATATTGGCGAAAGGCTGGAGGAAATAGGCGGAGCGCGCCGCGATCACGATATCGCCCGCCAGCGCATAACCGCAGCCGCCGCCCGCCGCCCCACCGTTCACCGCGCAGACGATGGGCACCGGCAGGTAGCGCATGCGCTCGGCGACGAGGTTGTGCCCTCGCTCCAGCCCCGTGCCGCGATCGGGAAACGGCGCATCGGGATCGTGGTCGTCCGCGCTCAGGTCCGCGCCCGAACAGAACGCCCGGCCCTTGCCGGTCAGCACCAGTGCGCGCGCCGTGCCTTCGTCGCGCACCCGGTCCAGCAGCGTCACGAACCGGTCGAGCGATTCGGGGGCCATGGCGTTCAGCTTGTCCGGCCGGTTCATCGTGATCGTAGCCACGCCGTCCGCTTCTTCGAGCAGGATGTGATCGAGTTCCATGGGGACTATTCGCCCGTGAACACCGGCTTTTCGCGCGCGAGGAACGCCTTGACCGCGCCTTGCGCGTCCTTCGTCCGCAGCGCTTCGCCGATGGCTTTGGCTTCATCGGCAAGCTGATCCGGCAGGCTGGCGGCATAGCCGCCGCGTAGCAGGCGCTTGATACCGCCGAACGCCCGGATCGGGCCTTGCGCCAGTTGCACGGCGACGGCGTGCGCTTCTGTGTCCAATACATCATCGGACACCACGCGCGTGACGAGGCCCCAGCTTTCGGCTTCGGCAGCGGAAACGCGGCGATTGAGATAGGCCATTTCCTGCGTGCGGCGCAGGCCGATGACGCGCGGCAACGTCCAGGTGGCACCGCCGTCGCTGGTGAGGCCGATGCCGGTATAGGCCATGGTGAAGCTGGCGCCTTCCCCCGCGATCACGATGTCGCCCGCCGCCGCGAGGCTCAGCCCTGCGCCCGCCGCCGCGCCGCGCACCGCGACCACGACCGGCGCCTCCATCGTTGCAAGAGCATGGACCCCTTCATGCAGCCGCCCCGCAAGCCGTTCGATGAAACCGCCCGGATCGGCCTCGCTGGCGAAAGCCTTAATATCGCCGCCGACACAGAAGTTCTTGCCTTCCGAATCGATCAGCACGGCCCGCACGGCCGGATTGCCCGCGACTTCGTTGCCCGCGCCGGCGAAGTCGTCGATCAGTTCCCAGCTCATCGCGTTGCCCGCTTCGGGCCGCGCCAGCGTGATCCGCGCCAGACCGCCTTCGTAATTCACCTTGACCAGACCCGCCATTCTCTCGCCTTTCCTGAAATGCCTGATGAAAGGCGTTAGCCTGCCGCGGGCGCCACGAACAGTATCTGATGCGCATGGGCGAACGGGCCGCGCTGGTCCGCGATCACCATGTCGGACCGCGCGAATCCCAGGCCGTCGCTGAACGTCGCGGCGTCGCACAGGAGCCATTCGCCTTCCGGCTCGCGCACCATATGCACGGCAATGTCGATGTTGGCGCTCGTCCACTCACGCCGGTCCAGCATAGTGCCGAGGCCGCCGCCGAAGTCCGCAAGGCTGGCCGCGCGCACCAGCGGCGAGAGCGGCGTTCCCGCCACATGCTCGTGCCCGAAGCGGACCCAGAGCGCTTTGGGGCCGGTCGTCCCCACCGTGCCGCTGACCATGCGCGTCTCCATCGCGCCGCCGAACGCCCGCTCGTCCATGAACCGGCACGGCTCCACCGTTTCGGGCGCGGGCCAGGTGCGCTGTTCCGAATAGACCGGCGTTTCGGCGATCCGCGCGCGCAAGGCGGAGGCGCGGGCGCCCACGCGCCCGTCGACGAGCAGTTCCGATTCCACGAGCTGGAGCCGCTTGCCTTCGCGCACCACGCGGGTCCGCCCTTCGGTGAGAGCGTGCGGGACGGCGCCCATGATGTCGATCGTCAGACGGGCCGTTGCCATCGGCACGGGAGCCGGCACCTGCTCGATCAGCGAGACGGCGAGGCCGCCCAGCCCCACGCCGTTCTGCTTGCCCTTTTCCCAGGGGCTGCGCGCCAGGTGAGTCGGCTCGTAAAGATCGCCCACGCGTTGATAGAAAGAAGGCTTCGTCAAAGGGCCGCTCCACACCTGCTCGTCATCACCAAATAGTCTCCGTTTTCCGCCGCGCCGCATTGGCCAGGCACCCGTCCGTTGCAAGCGGCCGTTCGCAAAACCGCTTGCATTGCGCACGGGTTTCCGGCTTGTAGGCCGGGAGGCGCTTTGCGCAAAGATAGTTTACTAAGTAATACAGGCTTTAGGGCAATTCAGGCGAGGACCGCAATCGTGAAGACACGCATTACCGAACTTCTGGGCATCGAACATCCGATCATGCAAGGCGGCATGATGTGGGTGGGCACGGCGGAAATGGCGTCGGCCGTATCCAACGCGGGCGGCCTCGGCGTCATCACCGCGCTGACCCAGCCCACGCCGGATGCACTGCGCGCGGAAATCGCCCGTTGCCGCGAAATGACCGACAAGCCCTTCGGCGTGAACCTTACCATCCTGCCGTCGATTACGCCGCCGCCCTATGCCGAATACCGGCAGGCGATCATCGACGAAGGCGTGAAGATCGTGGAAACCGCCGGGTTCAAGCCGCAGGAGCATGTCGATCATTTCAAGGAACACGGCATCGTCGTGGTCCACAAGTGCACCGCCGTGCGCCATGCGCTCTCGGCGGAGCGAATGGGCGTGGACGCGATCTCGATCGACGGGTTCGAATGCGCGGGCCATCCCGGCGAGGACGACATTCCCGGCCTGATCCTGATCCCCGCCGCCGCCGACAAAGTGAAGATCCCCATGCTGGCATCGGGCGGCTTCGGCGACGGACGCGGCCTCGTCGCGGCGCTGGCGCTCGGCGCGGACGGCATCAACATGGGCACCCGCTTCTGCGCCACCAAGGAAGCGCCGATCCACGATGCGTTCAAGCAGGCGATGGTCGCCAACGACGAACGGGCGACCGCGCTCATCTTCCGCAGCTACCGCAACACCGCGCGGGTCGCCCGCAACACCGTCACCGATGCCGTGATCGACAACGAGAAGGCCGGCAAGCCGTTCGAGGACATCGCCCATCTGGTGAAAGGCGTGCGCGGCAAGGAAGGGCTGGACTCAGGCGACATCGACCACGGCATCTGGACGGCGGGCATGGTCATGGGCCTTATCGACGACGTGCCGACCTGCAAGGAACTGATCGACCGCATCATGGCCGACGCGCACGCTATCGTCGCGCAACGCCTTGGCGGCTTCCTGGCGGGCCAGCCTGCGGCGGAGGCGGCGGAGTAACGGCCATGATCCGGGTTCCCGCCTTCGATCTCACCGGCCGCGTCGCACTGATTACCGGCGCGTCCTCCGGCATCGGCGCCCGCTGGTCGCGGCTGCTCGCCGCCGCCGGGGCCAGCGTCGTGCTCTGCGCCCGGCGCACCGGCGAGATGGAGGCCATCGTCGCGGATATCGAGGCAGCGGGCGGCAAGGCCATCGCCGTCGCGACAGACGTTGCCGACGAAGCCTCTGTCATCGCCGCCTACGACGCCGCGGAACGTGCGTTCGGCACGGTCGACACGATCATCGCCAACGCGGGCGTATCGGGCGAGGGCCGGGCCGAAAAGCAATCCGTCGAAGCGTTCGACCATGCCGTCGCGATCAACATGCGCGGCGTGTTCCTGACCGCGCGCGAAGGCGCCCGGCGCCTGATGGCCACGGGCAGCAAGGAACACCAGCGCGGCCGCATCGTCATCACGTCCTCGATCACGGCGTTCCACGTCGTCGGCCTGCCCACTTACAGCGCGACGAAGGCCGCCGTCATCCAGATGGGCAAGGTCATGGCGCATGATTGGGTCCGCAAGGGGATCAACGTCAACATGATCTGCCCCGGCTATATCAGGACCGAACTCAACGCCGCGTGGTTCGACACCGAAAAGGGCCAGAAGCAGGTCGCGGGCTTTCCTCGCCGCCGCATGATGGAGGAAAGCGACCTCGACGCGGCGGTGCTCTGGCTGTCGTCCGACCTGTCGCGCGGCGTGACGGGCACCGCGATCACGGTCGACGACGGGCAGACGCTCTGATGGCCAAGCCCGATCCGCAACTGCTCGATCCGGCGCGCTATCCCTACCGGCGGGAATTCACGACCCGGTTCCAGGATGTCGATCCCAACCGGCATATCAACAACGTCGCTTTCACCGCGCTGTTCGAGGACTTGCGGGTGCGGTTCGATTACGACATCGGCCTGGCCGAGCAGGTGATCGGGCGCGGCCTGCGCACGATGATCGCCTCGCTGGGGATCGAATATCTCGGCGAAGCCTTCTATCCCGAACCGGTCATCGGTTTTGCCGGAGGGCTTTCGCGCGGACGGACAAGCTGGACGGTGGGCGGGATCCTCACGCAGGGCAGTTCCACCTGCGCTTTCATGCGCGCCACGCTGGTCTGTGTGGACGGCGTCCGTCCCACTGCCATACCGGACGAGTTCCGGGCCTCGCTGGAACACAACATGATCCGCATGGACGCACCCGTACCATGAGCGGCTCAAAATGACCGGACTGCTCGCCGGAATCCGCGTCGTCGAATTTCAGGGCATCGGCCCCGGCCCGTTCTGCGGTATGATGCTGGCGGACCACGGCGCGGACGTGATCCGTATCGAACGGCCCGACACCCGATACGATCCGAACGACGCACTCGCCCGTTCGCGGCGGTCGATCGCCATCGACATGAAGCAGCCGGAAGGCGTGGCTCTCGTGCGCAGGCTCTGCGCCTCGGCGGATGCGATCATCGAAGGCTATCGCCCCGGCGTGATGGAGCGGTTCGGCCTCGGCCCCGACGTGCTGCTGGGCGACAATCCCCGCCTCGTCTATGGCCGCATCACCGGATGGGGGCAGGACGGCCCGATCGCGCAGCGGGCCGGGCACGACATCAATTATCTCGCGGTTTCCGGCGTGCTTTCGACCATCGGCCGCGCGGGCGAGAACCCCGTGCCGCCGGGCAACTATATCGCCGATTTCGGCGGCGGCGGGATGATGCTGGCTTTCGGCCTGATCGCCGCGATCCTGCGCGTGAAGATGGGCGGCAAGGGCCAGGTCGTCGATGCCGCGATGATGGAAGGGGCCTCGCTGCTGGCGGGCCTCACCTGGCAGCTCTATTCCGGCGGCTACTGGAACGACGCGAACGGCACCAACTGGCTGGACGGCGGAGCGCACTTCTATGACACCTATCGCTGCGCGGACGGCAAGTTCGTCGCGGTGGGAGCAATCGAAGCGCCGTTCTATGCCCTGTTGCGCGAACGCCTCGGCCTCACGGATGATCGGGCCTTCGACGCGCAGATGGACTACGCGGCTTGGCCCGCCCTCAAGGTCCGGCTGGCGGAAGTGTTCGCCACGCGGACGCGCGACGAATGGTGCAAGCTGTTCGAGGACGTCGACGCCTGCGTCAGCCCGGTCATGTCGCTGGGAGAAGCGCCATCACACCCCCAGAACGTGGCACGCGGCAATTTCGTGGAAGTCCTGCCCGGCGCGATGCAACCCGCGCCCGCGCCGCGCTTTTCCGGCAATGCCGCCGCCGCGCCCCGCCCCGCGCGGCGCCCCGGAGCGGACAGTGACGCGATCCTGCGCGAAATCGGCCTTGACGATGAAGAAGCCGCACTGCTCCGCGAGACCGGTGTGGTCAAGGTTCCCGACGAAGGGGCCGACGATCTGTTGACGATGATGGGCGCCAGCAAGCGCCGGTGATCTCTCTCAAGGAAATGACCCCATGACCACGCAAGCCCGCGCTTATGCCGCACAGGACGCCGCGACGCCACTGGCCCCCTTCGGCCTCGAACGCCGTGCCCTGCGGGATGAAGACGTCGCCATCGAAATTCTCTATTGCGGGGTCTGCCATTCGGACCTGCACACCGCGCGCAACGACTGGAAGAACACGCTTTATCCGGCCGTTCCCGGCCACGAGATCGTTGGCCGGGTCAGCGCAGTCGGCCCGCGCGTCGGCAAGTTCGCCGTGGGCGACCGGGTCGCGGTGGGCTGCATGGTCGATGCATGCCTGGAGTGCGACCAGTGCCACAAGGGCAAGGAACAGATGTGCCGCCGCGGCGCGACGATGACCTATAACGGGCGCGACCGGCAGACGCGCGAGCCGACGTTCGGCGGCTATTCCGACCATATCGTCGTGCGCGAGGAATTCGTCCTGCGCGTGCCCGACGCGCTGGACATCGAACGCGCCGCGCCGCTGCTCTGCGCTGGAGTCACGACCTGGTCGCCGCTGCGGGAATGGAGGGTCGGCCCCGGCAGCCGGGTTGGCGTGATCGGGCTGGGCGGCCTTGGCCACATGGCCGTGAAGCTGGCCGCGGGACTGGGCGCGGACGTGACCGTCATCACCACTTCACCCGGAAAGACCGCGGCCGCGCTGCAACTCGGCGCGGCGCGCGTACTGCTTTCCACGGACCGTGCCGCCATGGCGGCCGCCCGCGACAGTCTTGACCTGATCGTCGATACCGTGCCCGTGGCGCACGATCTCCAGCCCTATCTTCCGCTGCTCGATGTGGAGAGCACACTCGTCATCGTAGGGGCGGTCGAGCCAATGCCCGGCTTTCACTCGGGCCACATCCTCGGCGGCCGCCGGCGCATCGCCGGCTCCCCGATCGGCGGCATCGCCGAAACGCAGGAACTTCTGGATTTCTGCGCCGCGAAGAACATCCTGCCCGACTGCGAGACCATCGCGATGCAGGACATCAACCATGCCTATGAACGCATGGAACGCAGCGACGTGAAATACCGCTTCGTCATCGACATGGCGAGCCTGAAGGGCTGAGGCACCCCGCAAGCATGGGCGACCGTGGCGCGATGGCCACGGTCACTCATGCCATGTCGCAAATCACTTCGGAATATCGTTGAACGCCACGCCCTTGTCGGGACGATGGTCCTGCGGCAGGCCGAGAATGCGTTCCGCGATGGTGTTGAGCAGCATTTCGTCCGCACCGCCCGCGATGCGCCCCGTCGGTGCCGTCATCCAGCTCTGCTGCCACGATTCCTTCTGGCTGACATGGATATCGGGATGCTCGACTCCCGCCACGCCTTGCAGGTCGATGGCAAATTCCGACAGCTTCTGCCGCGCGCGGACCGAGACCAGCTTGTGCAGCGCGCCTTCCGGCCCCGGCTCAAGCCCGGCCTGAATGGCGAGCAGCGCCCGCCGGGCAACCGAGGCCATGGCGTTCTGCACCGCATCGGTGCGGGCGATGCGTTCGCGCACGCGGCCATCCTCCAGCGGGTTCCTGCCGTTCAGCGTTCCTTGCGACGCCTCGTCGATCAGCAGCCGCAGCGGCGGCCCGAAACCGGCCGGATCGGTCGCCTGATAGCGTTCGATCATCAGCGTTTCCATGGCCACGCCGAAGCCGCCGCCGACCGGCCCCATGCGCTGCGAATCGGGCACGCGCACATCGTCGAGGAACACTTCGTTCACATGGCTGTCGCCCGCCGCCAGCTTGACCGGGCGCACCGTCACGCCCGGCGCCTTCATGTCGATCCAGAAATAGGTCAGGCCCCGGTGCTTGGGCACCGTCGGGTCCGTGCGCACCACGATCACGCCATAGTCGGCAAGTTGCGCCCAGGTGTTCCACAACTTCTGGCCGTTGATGATCCAGTCCCCGGTCGCCTCGTCGCGCACCGCGCGCGTGCGCAGGCCCGCAAGGTCCGAACCGGCGGCAGGCTCGGAAAAGAGCTGACACCAGATCTCCTCGCCACGCATGGCCTTGACAGCACGCTCCCGCGCCCAGTCGTTCTTCACGTAGCGCAGCATGATCGGCACCGGCATGCCCAGGCTGACACTGAAGAAGCCGGTGGGGAAGCCGTGCTTCATCTCTTCCTGATCGAAAGCAAGCTTCTCCAGATGGCCCCGGCCCTGCCCGCCATGCTCCTTCGGCCAGGCGATGCCGGTGTAGCCCGCGTCGTGCTTCGTGGCCATGAACCGCCGCCCCAGCGCCAGCGCCTCCGTTTCCGACAAGCCTTTCTGCGCCGCGCTGCCGAATTCCGCGACATGGCTTTCAAGCCATGCCCTCGCCTTGGCGCGATAGGCATCAATGTCCGCGTTGCCGGTCGATTCTGCGTCGCCCGCGTCCGCCGCCGGCGCGGCGGTCAACGCTTCGACCAATCGGTCCTCCCAGAACATCAGGTTCCCCTGCTCGATCGCCAGCGAACGCGAGCGGCGCTGATGCAGGTGCAGGTTGGCCTCCCACGTCACGCCGATGCCGCCATGCACCTGCGTCGCGTCGCGCGACACCGTGTCATAGGCATCCGTGCCGGTAATCCGCGCGGCGGCGGCGGCGCGGGCGAAGGCGGGCGTCCCGGCGCTGGCGGCGGCGTTGATCGCATTGGCGCGCGCCATTTCCACCAGCACATAGTTCTCGGCGATGCGGTGCTTGACTGACTGGAACGAGCCGATCACCTGCCCGAAGGCGCGGCGGGTCAGCGCATAGTCGCGCGCCAGCTTCATGATGGTTTCCGCCCCGCCGACCTGCTCGTGCGCGGTGACGACGGCCTGCCGGCGCAGCACTTCGAGCGCGGCTTCGCGGGCGTCGGCGGCGCCTTCCAGAACCTGCGCGTCCGCGCCGTCGAACGAAAGGTTCGCGGCGAGGCGGCTGTTGTCGAACGTGACCAGCGTTTCGCGCGAAACGCCCGCGCCGTTGAGATCAACCAGCGTCAGCACCGGGCCGCTGTCGCCCGAGGCCAGCACCACCGCGACATCGGCTTTTACGCCAGCCGGAACCGCGGGCTTGGCGCCGCTCAGCTTGCCGCCCGAAAGCCGCAGGCCGGGTTGTGCCGGAATGTAATCCCGCCCTTCAGCGAAAGCGACGGCGCCGATCGCCTCGCCCGACGCCAGCTTCGGCAGCCATTGTGCCTTCTGCGCGTCCGATCCGTAAGCGAGGATCGCCTGCCCCGCCCCGAAGCCGGAGCCGAGGAACGGCGCGCCACAGGCCACCGCGCCACAGGCTTCCGCGATCAGGCCCAGTTCGACGAGGCCCATGCCGATCCCGCCGAACTCTTCCGGGATGCCGATGGCCGTCCAGCCCTGCTCGCGGCAGACGGCCCAGAACGCCTCGTCATGACTGCCCGTGGTTTCGAGCAGCTCCTTCAGCCTTTCGGGCGCAAACTTCGCTTCGAGCTGACGCCGCGCTTCGTCGGCGATCTGGGTCTGATAGTCTTCGTAAAGGATCGACATCGGAGTCCTCTATGCTTGCGCCGCCTCAGCGGCCGGCATCATCATGGGGGTGGAAATTCTCGGTCTCGCAATAGCCCGCCTCGGCGGGAATCAGGACGGCGATGCCACCGGGCCGTTTTTCGACGCGGGGCCGCACCGTGAACACCGGCCGCGTGCGCGCGGCGGCCAGCGCTTCGGCGGCACTGGCGCTCTCGGCCAGACGGCTGACGTTCATGCGCGTGGGGAACAGGATGGAACTTTCCCCCGCCGCCGCGCGATCCAGGATCGAATGCGGCGTCGCCCATTCCAGCGCGACGGTTTCATCCTCGTTGCAGACCGCTTCCTGATTGGTCGCGGCGTGGCATACAAAGAAATGCGTATCGAACCGCTTGGGCGACCGCTCCGGCGTGATCCAGTGACCGAACGGCACGAGTTCGGAGAGATGGAGCCGCCCGCCGCTTTCACGAACGGTTTCCAGGAAGGAGGCCGAAGCGCTTCGCCCCGCGACATGCGCACCGTTAGCGCCGCGTGCCAGCAGCATCCCCGTTTCTTCGTAGGTTTCACGAAATCCGGCGATGCGCAGCGCGCGCGCATCGTGATCGAGGCTGTCCGCGCCTTCCACCAGATCGAACCATTCCTCCGAACGGTCGCTGTCGTCAACGAGGCCGCCGGGGAACACCAGCGCCGACGAAAAGAACTGCTTCTGATGGCGGCGCACCATCAGCACTTCGAGAGGATCGTCGCGGACCAGCAGGATCGTCGCCGCCGGGCGCGGCATCACGGCTTCCCGGCCCGGTTTCATGCCAGATGATCCGCTCATGCCTCGAATCTCCTCTCCCGCCCGTTCCTGGCCCGGGCAGCCTTGCGCTTCCCCTCGCGCTATCGACAATCGCCGGACGGCACAAGCGGAAAGGTAACCTAGTTGAACAGGTATCGCGGCAGCGATCAATCCCGCGTCAGCCGCCCAGCCCCGCGATCTGGCGGTCGAGAAATGTGTCCATGTCCGCCCCGCGGGCGACCAGCAATTCGCGCACGCCGTCGTCGGTCGGCAGGAAGAAGCGATTGTCGCGGATCGCATCGGCCACCATCTCGCCCACTGTGTCCGCTTCCAGCATGGCGAACTGCGCGCCCGGCCCGCGCAAGGCCAGCCCTTCGGTATGGGACTTCATCGTCTTGCCGATGGCTGTGGCGACCGGGCCGGGGCACAGCAGCGTGACGCCGATGCCCTTCGGACGCAGATAGAGCGCCAGCCCTTCCGTTAGCGTCACGATGGCGCCCTTGCTGGCGGCATAGGGCAGCCGGTCGAACGCGTAGGGGTAAAGTCCGGCGAACGACGCGGTGTTGACGATATGGCCTGATCCGCGCGCGAGGAAATCCGGCAGGAAATGATGCAGCGCGCGCACTACGCCCATCAGGTTGAGGTTGATGATCCGCTCCCATTCGCCAAGCGGAATATCCTGCGGCAAGCCCGAAACAAGCACGCCGACATTGTTCATCAGGATATCCGCCGCGCCGAACCGGGCCTGCGTCTGCGCCCGCACTTCGGCGAATGCATCCTCGTGCGCCAGATCGAGCGCCAGCGGCATGGCCTCCGCGCCCGCGTCACGCACGCCGCCGGCGACCTGTTCGAGCGCCGCACCGTCGATATCGACAAGGACGAGCCTTGCCCCCCGCCGCGCCAGCGCCAGCGCCGCCGCGCGCCCTATGCCGTTGGCGGCCCCGGTGACGACGGCGACCGCGCCCGCGATCACCGTCACGCGATGGGGTCCGGCTTCTTCATCTGCACGGTCCCGCCTTCCTTCTCGATCCGCTCCCACGCATCGAGAATGCACTGGTTGACGATGCTCGCCTTCGGCCAGCCGCAATAGACCGCGAATTGCAGCGTGAATTCGTGCATTTCCTCCAGGGTGACGTCACCGCTCTTCAGCGCGGCGTATATATGGCTCTGGATGGGCACCACGGTATCGGAGGCGGCCACGCAGGCCAGCGTGATCCAGCGGCGCGCCTTCATGTCCAGGCCCGGCCTGCTCCACATCTCGGCGAAGACGTAGTTGTGAATGCCGGCAACGAAATAGGGCGTGACCGGCGGCGGCGCGGGCATGGTCATCACATATTCGAACCAGTCGCGGCCGAACTTGGCGCGGGCCTCCTGCGACGGATAGAGCGGCGGATTGGGAACAGGCTGGTCAGTCATGCGAAAGTCCTCGTTGGCGGATGGAGAATGTCAGGCCGGACCCGTGGCGCGGTCCAGAAAGCGGGTTCCCACGTCGAGCATCGGCGGCGGCGAAACGCCCGCCCCGCCGCAGGCATCGCGCAGCAGGCCCACGTCCTTGCGCAGCAGCCGCGCGCCGTTGGCGAAGGCGGAAAGCGCCGGCAGCGCGCTGAGCACGCGCAGGCCGAAGCTGTCACCGCTCGATGCCGCCAGCACGCCGTCGAGCGCGGCCGGGTCCAGCCCCAGCGCCACGCCCGTCTCCCGCGCGTCCTGCGTCACGTCAAGGATCGCCGCGAGCAGCGCGTTGTTCACCAGCTTGGCGCGCTGACCCGCGCCGATATCGCCCAACCGGACGACAAGCCGCCCGCAGCAGCGGAATACCGTTTCCGCCCGCGCGCAATCGGTTTCGGCGCCGCCCATCATCACGGTCAGCGTCCCCGCCTCGGCGCCTGCCGCGCCGCCGCTTACCGGCGCGTCGATCAGGGAAACGCCGCGTTCGGCGGCCCGTTCCGCCAACCGCACGCATGTGTCGGGGTGGATCGTCGACATGACGGCGATCAGCGCGCCCGGCCGCATGACGGGCAGCACCCGGCCGGCCAGTTCGTTCACGCCCGCATCGTTCACGACGCAGATACAGAGAATATCGCTGGCGGCGGCCAGTGCCTCGGGCGTTTCGCTGAGCGTGGCGATACCCGCGAAAGGGGTCATCGCCTCGGCCCGGCGCGCCCAGACCGACAGCGGCCAGCCTGCCTCGCCGATGCGGCGGGCGATAGGGCCGCCCTGATTGCCCAGCCCGATGAAGCCGACGTTCGGCCGCTGCTCCATGCTTCTCTCCGCCAATCGTTATGCGATAAGTAAACGAGTGATTACGTCGCGAGTCAAGCAGCCGCGTCCGGCCACGAAAAAGGGCTGGCCCGATACGCTCCGGCCAGCCCTTTCGATGGTCACTGATATGGTCTCAGCGCGTGAAGCTTTCGCCCTTCGCCGCCTTGTCGACGAGGATCTTCGCCGGTTCGATGCCCATGGCCTTCAGACCGTCCACTATCTTTTGCAAGCCCACCGTGTCGGCCCAGAACATCGGACCGCCAGTGTAAACCGGCCAGTTGTAGCCGAGGATCGCGGCGACATCGATGTCCGACGCGCGCAGGGCGATCCCTTCCTCCAGCACACGGGCGCCTTCGTTGACCACCGGATAGAGCAGGCGGGCGACGATGTCCTCCGCCGGAATGCCGCCCTTGTTCTCCACGCCCTTGAACCGCGCGAAATCAGCGATCACTTCGGCCGCGACAGGCGAGGGAGTCGCCTTGCGGTTCTCGTCGTAATCATAGAAGCCGCCGTTCTGCTTCTGGCCAAGGCGGCCCAGCTTGACGAGATCGCCACGCAGCGTACGCTCGGTATCACCACGGCCCACCACGTCGAGGCCGACGAGGTCGATCATCTGAAACGGACCCATCGCGAAGCCGTAGTCATAGAGGGCCTGGTCGATTTCGCTCGGCGTAGGGCCTTCGACGACCAGCCCGTCCGCCTGGACGCTGCGCGGCTTCAGGGTACGGTTGGCGATGAAGCCCTCGCACACGCCGCTCAGCACCGCCACCTTGCCGATCTTCTTGCCCGCGTCCATCGCCGTCTTGACGACTTCCTTGCTGGTCTTCGCGCCGCGCACCACTTCGAGCAGGCGCATGACATTGGCGGGCGAGAAGAAGTGCATGCCGACCACCCATTCGGGGCGGCCGCTGGCATCGGCGATTTCGTCGAGGTCGAGGAAGCTGGTGTTCGAGGCCAGCACCGCGCCCTGCTTGCAGATCGCGCCCAGCTTGCCGAACACGTCCTTCTTGATGCTCATTTCCTCGAACACGGCCTCGATCACGAGGTCGACGTCCGCCAGCGCATCAAGGCCGAGGGCGGGCGTGATGAGCGCCATGCGCTGTTCCACCTGCTCGGCGGTCATGCGGCCCTTCTTCGCCGTGTTCTCATAGTTGCGGCGGATGACGCCGATGCCGCGATCCAGCGCTTCCTGCGTCATCTCGACGAGAGTGACCGGCACACCGACGTTGAGGAAGTTCATGGCGATACCGCCGCCCATAGTGCCCGCGCCGATCACGCCGACCTTGTTCAGCGGAATGGTGGCCACATCCTTGCCGATGTCGGGGATCTTGGCCGCCTCGCGCTCCGCGAAGAAGTAATAGCGCTGGGCCGCCGATTCGACCGAATCGTGCAGTTCGTGGAACAGTTCGCGCTCCCGCTCCATCCCCGCGTCGAAATCGGGCGCGGTCTCCACCGCCGCCTGGATGGCGCGCACGATGTTGGTCGGCGCCTTGAAGCCCCGGAAGGCGCGCGCGTTCTTCTTCAGGTATTCGTCGAACTGGCCCATGTCGGCGCGGGCTTCCTCAAGCTTCTCGTTGCGGTCGCGCACGCGAGTCAGCGGCTTGCCTTCCGCGACGATCCCGCGGGCGAAGGCGACCGCGTCCTCGCGCAGCCTGCCCTCTTCGGCCAGCGCGTCGACCATGCCGAATTCCAGCGCCTTCTTCGCCGCGATCGGCGCGCCGCCGGTGATGATGTCGAGCGCGGCGGGAACGCCGACGATGCGAGGCAGACGCTGGGTCCCGCCCGCGCCCGGCAGCAGCCCGAGCGCGACTTCCGGCAGGCCGACCTTGGCCGAAGGCACGGCGATACGATAATGGCAGATCAGCGCCAGTTCATAGCCGCCGCCCAGCGCCGTGCCGTGGATCGCGGCGACGACCGGCTTGCTGCCGTTCTCGATGATGTCGAACACGGCGTGCAGGTTCGGCTCCTGCGGCGGCTTGCCGAATTCGGAAATGTCGGCCCCGGCGAAAAAGGTGCGGCCGCCGCAAATCAGCACGATCGCCTTGACCGAATCGTCGGCCGCGAACTTGCGAAAGCCTTCGTCCAGCGCGAGGCGCGTCTTGATGCCCAGCGCGTTCACCGGCGGATTATCGATGGTGATGACGCCGATCCCGCCGTCCTCGACAGTATAAGTGCCCACTTCGCTCATGCTTTGCTCCATGTCTTGATCGCGGTTTGCGCGCCACTTGCCCCGATTGCGCGACAAGTGCAACGGAAGCATGCGAGATATTGAACTTGGTCAGCCGGGTGTCGCCGTTCCGACGGGGGCGGGCGCGGCGCCCGGCGCGCGATAGAACGCCATGACCGCACCCGCCGCCACGAAGGCCAGCACGCCAAGGCCGATCAGCGGCAGAGCGAAGCTGCCGCTGGCCTCGTGTATCCACGCCACGACCGGCGGCGCGAGCGTGGGAAGCGGCGAAAAAGTGGCGGCCAGCCCGAACGCGCGACCGAAAGCGACCGGGCCGAATTCGGCAAGCATCGACGAGGCCAGCAAGGTCCATGCGCCTCCGGCCAGGCCAAGCGTGATCGCCACGCCCGCAAGGTAGAGCGGATGCGTGTCAGGCACCGCCAGCAGGATCGCGCCCGTGCCGCCCGCGACCGCCGTCAGCGCCAGTGGGACGCTGTTGCCGATGCGGTCGGCCAGCCAGCCCGAGCCGAGCTTGGCGGCGATCGAGCCCGCGCTGTAGATGGACAGGAACAGCCCCGCTGCCCCCGCCGTGCCGCCATAGGAATAGATGATCGGCGCGATATCGACGGCGACAGTGAGCGCGATGAGCTGAACGCTCAGGAATGCGCTCATGATGACCCAGAAATTGCGGCGGCGCACAATGCCGGCAAGAGTGACTGCCGATGGCGCGGCCTGCGCATGCCCGTCCGGCGGGCGGGCATAGATCGCGGGATCGTCCGGGTCCGGCCGGTCACGCATGGCGAGAAGCGCGATCGGCAGAGTGACGGCCAGCATCGCCACACCCATTCCCGCCCAGATCACCCGCCAGCCTGCCAACGGCAGGAAATGCACGATGACGGGTGGAAACAGCACCCCCGCCAGAGTCATGCCGGTGGCCGTCAACCCCATCGCCAGCCCCGATTTTTGCGCGAACCAGCGGGAAACGAGCGACTGGGCGGGTATCGAGCCGGTGAAGCTGATCGCGAAGGGCAGCACCAGCACGTAGAGCGCGATGATCTCCCAGCCCGCGCCCACTTGCGAGATGAGCAAGTGACAGGCCGCCAGCAGCGCGATCCCGCCTCCGAACAGCCACCGCGCCGGATAACGGCTGGCGAGGATACCGATCTGGTAAGACAGGAACGCCGTGACGAAACTGAACAGCGTGATCGCCAGCGCCAGGGTGCTGACCGGAACGTCGAATTCAGCCGACCAGTGGGGGATGAACAGCGAGAAGCAGTTGATCGTCAGCCCGAGCGAGGAAACCTGCGCGACGACGCAAGCGCCGACGACATTCCATCCGTGATACCATCCACGGCTCCGGCCGCGCCCCACCTCATCCGTCATCCGTCTCTCCATATCGCCGCGCTTCATGGCGCGGCCTTGCGGACGAGGCTAACGCATCCGCGCCACGTTACCTATCGGCGAATCGTGGATCAGCGCAGCCCCAGCCCTCGCGCGATGATGCCGCGCAGGATCTCGCGCGTGCCGCCGCGCAGCGACCAGCTCGGCGCGTTGAGCATGATGTTCGCCAGTACCGCGCCATAGGCGCTGTCCGAGGCGATATCCGGCTCGGCATCGACCAGCGTGCGCGCGATTTCGGAAATGGATTGCTCGAACACCGCGCCCAGATCCTTGACGATGGCGGCATGGATCGACGGATTCTCCCCGGCTTCCAGCATCGCCGCGACGCCGCGCGACAACCGCCGCAGAACGAGCAGGTGCGCGGTGAGCCGGCCGATGGCGGCACGGGCCAGATCGCTGTCGCGCGCCGAAAGAATGCCGATAAGTTCAACCAGAAGCTGAAACGACGAGAGGAACCGTTCCGGCCCTGAACGCTCGAAAGCCAGTTCGCTCATCACCTGGTTCCAGCCGTTGCCTTCAGTGCCCAGCAAGGCGTCGGCGGGCACCAGCGCGTCCTCGAAATGCACTTCGTTGAAGTGGTGCTGCCCGGCAAGGTCGATGATCGGGCGGACCGTGACGCCCGGCGTCGCGCGCAAGTCGACGAGCAACTGGCTGGTCCCGGCGTGACGGTCGGCGGGCGTGCCCGATGTGCGGCAGAACAGGATCATCCAGTCTGCCCGGTGGCCGTATGTGGTCCACAGCTTGGTGCCGGTGATGCGCCATCCGTCCGCCGTGCGTTCGGCGCGGGTGCGCGTGGCGGCAAGGTCGGAGCCGGAGTCCGGCTCGCTCATGCCGATGCAGAACGTCAGGTCGCCCGCCGCGATCCTGGGGAGGATCGCCTGCTTCTGCTCTTCGGTACCGAATTTCAGGATCGACGGGCCGCTCTGCCGCTCGGCGATCCAGTGCGCGGCGACCGGCGCGCCCGCGGCCAGCGTTTCCTCGACCACGACATAGCGCTCGAACGCGCTGCGTTCCTGCCCGCCATACTGCTTTGGCCAGGTCATGCCCAGCCAGCCGCGCGCGCCCAGCGCCCGGCTGAAATCGCGGTCGAAGCCATTCCAGCTATCGGAGCGCAGCACCGGCGGCCTGTCCCTCAGCGCATCGGCGAGGAAAGCGCGCACTTCGCCGCGCAGCGCTTCGGCGGCTTCATGGCGCGGCGGATTGGCGAAGCGGATCGCGTCCATCATGTCTCCTCCCATCATGCCGCCTCCGTCACGAAAGCCCAGAAGCCCGCGCCGCCCGCCGCCAGCGCGGCGGTTCCCAGCATCTGCGACCAGTAACCGTGCCCGCCGTATTCGTCGCGCCAACTCCACAGCGCGGTGGTGAAGCGATGCAGCACATGCTCGCGCGTGAAGCCGATGGCTCCGTGCAACTGCTGGGCGATGCTCGTCGCAACGCCTACCGCTTCTCCTGCGCGGACACGGGCGGCCGCAATCGCCAGACGGGCGTCGCTATCCCCCGCGATCGCTTCGGCCGCCATGTCGGCGGCGGCGGACGCGGCGGCGACTTCGCTGCCCAGCTTCGCCAGTTCGTGCTGCACCGCCTGGAACTTGCTGAGCGGCCGCCCGAACTGCTGCCGTTCCGAAACGTGCGCGACAGTCAATTGCAGCACCCGTTCGAGCGCGCCCGCCATCTGCAAGGCGCGGATCGCCGCGCCCCAAAGCAGCGGATCGTGGCCCTTGCGCGGGGCGGATGGCGCGCCGTCCGTGCCCGTTTCCAGCCCATCGCGCGGCTGTCCGGCAAGGTTCGTTCCCTCGCGCGAAATCGCGGGACGCCCGACGCGCGCGATCCGGCCATCTGCGTCCGCAACCGCGAGCACGGCCAGATAGCGGCCCCACGGCACGCGCTCCCCTTGGCTGCGCGCAAATCCCGCCGGTCCTTCCGCCAGCGGCAGCCCCGCTTCGCCCAACAGCCGGTTGGCCACCATCGTTTCGGCAAGCGGCAGCGGCAGCGCATGGAACCCGCTCAGCCGGACCAGCGCCAGCGCATCAAGCGTGGCGACGCCGAAGCCGCCCGCCTCTTCCGGCACCAGCGCCAGCGGCAGACCCATGTCCTCCACGGCGGCCCATGCGTGGGCCGGCCATTCCCCGGTGAAAAGCGCGCTCTCGTCCGTCAGGTCCGCGAACACGCGCCCCGCCGCTTCCAGCAGCATCGTTCCTTCATTCATCCGCCGTTCGCCCTCTCTCTTCCATCCGTCACGCCGTAGACCACCGCCGCCAGCGCGCGCGCCGTTTCCGACAGTTCCCGCCCCATTTCCGCCAGTCCTGCCGCCGTCTCGCGACCGCTGAAGATCGAAACCGACAGGACGAACCGCACGCGCTCCTCGCGATCGCAAATGGCCGCCGCCACAGTCGAAATGCCGTAGTTGATGTTACCGATATCCTCGGCCCAGCCGCAGGTTTCGGTGGCGCGCACCTGGCGCAGGAACGGCGAGGCGCCCGGCGCTTCCTGCCAGCGCAGCCCCGCATAGATATCGAGAATTTCCCTGTCGGTCTGCCGCCGCGCCGCAAGGACCGCGCGGCCCGTCGCGCCGGCGCCCACCGGCTGGCGCTGCCCCACCATCATGTGGATGCGCGTCGCCGCATCGCTTTCGGCCAGCGAAATCAGGGCCAGCCGCTCACTGGCCGAAAGGCGCCACAGCCCCACTGCCGCGTCGTGCCGTTCCGCGATCCGCGCCATCGGCGCGCGGGCGGCGTTGACCAGCGCGTCTCGCCCCAGCGCGGAATGGGCCAGATCGACGGTTCCCAGCCCCAGCCGGTAAAGCTTGGTCGCGGGATCGAAGCTCACCATCTCCTCGCCCACCAGCGTGCGCAGCACATTGAAGCACGAACTCGGCCCGATGCCTGTTGCCCGCGCGATGGCCGTCACGCCCGCGCCATCGGTCAATGATCCGAGATGGCGCAGGATCGCCACGGCCTGCACCACCGAACTGACCGGCGGGCGCCGCCCGGGATCGAAGGCGGAGGCAAGGGGCGACGATGGCATGACACATGCTTATCATTCACCATTGTGAATGTCTATTCTCGCTCTTGAATAAATTATCCGCCTCCCCTAAGCGCCGTTCGACTCCAAACGGGAAAGAGGATGACCATGAGCGATTCTGCGCGGCTGGACGGCAAGGTTGTGGCGGTTACCGGGGCGGGGCGCGGCATCGGCCGCGATATCGCGATCCTCTGTGCCCGGCAGGGCGCGGCCGTGGTGGTGAACGACCTCGGCGCATCGGCCGAAGGCGAAGGCGCGGACGCCGGTCCGGCGGAAGAAGTGGTGTCCCTCATCCGCTCCGAAGGCGGCAAGGCCGTGGTCAACGGCGCGAACATCGCCGACCCGGCGGGCGCGACATCGATCATCGAGGATGCCGTCAGCAACTTCGGCCGCATCGACGGCGTGGTGAACAACGCCGGTATCCTGCGCGACCGCATCTTCCACAAGATGAGCATCCTCGATTGGCAGCAGGTGATCGACGTTCACCTGAACGGCTATTTCTATGTGTCGAAAGCCGCCGCCGCCTATTTCAAGGACCAGGGGTCCGGCTCATACGTCCACTTCACGTCCACCTCGGGCCTGATCGGCAACTTCGGGCAGGCCAACTATTCGGCCGCGAAGATGGGCGTGTTCGCCCTGTCGAACTCCATCGCGCTCGACATGCAACGCTTCGGTGTGCGCTCGAACTGCATCGCGCCGTTCGCGTGGAGCCGCCTGATCGCCACGATCCCCACGTCGACGCCCGAAGAGGAACTGCGGGTGGAGCGGATGAAGACCATGACCACCGAAAAGATCGCGCCGGTCGTCGCCGCGCTGCTTTCGGACGGGGCGAAGCACATCACCGGCCAGACCTTCGGCGTGCGCAAGAACGAGATCTTCGTGTTCTCCAAGCCGCGCCCGGTGAAGTCCATGCAGCGTTCGGACGGCTGGACGCCCGAAACCATCGTGTCCGACGCCTTCCCGGCGATGGAGCACGCCTTCACGCCGCTGGCCCGCTCGGCGGAAATCTGGCCCTACGATCCGGTCTGAGCGCAATGGACCGCCCCATGGCCTTCGATCCCGCCATCCTGCTCGACCATCCGCCGATAGAGACCCGGTATGAGGTCGAACCCGCCAAGGTGATGCTCTACGCCCTCGGCGTGGGGGCGGACGAACTGCCCTTCGTCTATGAGGACGGGCTGAAAACGCTGCCGACCATGGCGGTGGTGATGACCTATCCCGGTTTCATCTGGCGCGATCCGGCGTTCAACGTCGCGTGGGAAAAGATCCTGCACGCCGAAACCAGCGTCACGCTTCATGCGCCGCTACCGGTCGAAGGCGAGCTGGTCGGGCGGACCACGTTCGGCCCGATCCTCGACAAGGGCGCGGACAAGGGCGCGATCGTCTACCAGACACGGGAAATCCACACGGCGGCGGGCGAGCATCTGGCCACGGTGCGCAATACTACTTTCCTGCGCGGCGACGGCGGGTTCGGCGGGTCGCCGGACGGCCAGCCCGCTCCGCATCCGGTGCCGGACCGCACGCCGGATATCGTGGAAACGCTGACGACCCCCGCGAACCTGGCGCTGATCTATCGCCTGTCGGGCGATCTCAATCCGCTGCACGTCGATCCGGCGGTGGCGAAGGCGGCGGGCTTCGAGCGCCCGATCCTGCACGGGCTGGCGACTTACGGCGTGGCGGGCCGCGCCTTGCTGAAAGTGCTGGCCGGCAACGACCCGGCGCGCATCCGGCGTATCGACGCGCGCTTTTCCTCTCCTGTATTCCCCGGAGAAACCATCGAGACCGCGATCTGGCGCGAAGGCAATGACCGGGCAGCGTTCCGCTGTCGCGTCGTCGAGCGTGACAGGATCGTCCTCAACAACGGCTATGTGGAGTTCGCATGACTGCTGATACCGGCATCCTGAGCTTTGGCGCCTATATTCCGCGCAAGCGGCTGCAACGCGCCGCGATCCATGCGACCAACAAGTGGTTCGCGGGCGGCCTCGGCGGTCTTGCCAAGGGCGAGCGCGCCATCGCCAACTGGGACGAGGACGCGATCACCATGGCGGTCGAAGCCGCGCGCGACACGCTGGAAGGCGTGGTGCGGGCCAGCATCGGCACGGTCAGCCTGGCGTCCACCACGCTGCCCTTCGCGGATCGCCTGAACTCCGGTATCGTCAAGGAAGCGCTGAACCTCGACGACGCGACGGCGGCGCTCGATCTGGGCGGATCGCAGCGCGCGGCCACGTCCGGTCTCATCCAGGCACTGGCGGCGGCGAAGGGCGGCGCGGCGCCGCATCTGGCGCTGGCGTCCGAACTGCGGCTGTCCGCCCCCGCTTCCGAAGCGGAAATGGTGCAGGGCGACGCGGCGGCGGGCTTGCTTGTCGGGCAGGGCGACGTGATCGCCCGGTTCCTCGGCTGCCATTCCACGACCATTGATTTCATCGACCATTTCCGCGCCAACGGCGTCGATTTCGACTATGCGTGGGAAAGCCGCTGGATCCGCGACGAAGGCTATACCGGCATGACCGTGGCGGCGCTCAAGGGCGCGTTCGCGGCACTGGGCGTGGAGCCGGGCGCGATCGACCGCTTCATCATGCCGGTCACGACGCGCGGCGTGGCCGAAGGCGTGGCGAAGAAGGCGGGCATCAAGGCGGAAGCCGTGGCCGACCGCCTGTCGGCCGCCGTGGGCGACAGCGGCGTGGCGCACCCCTTCCTGCTGCTCGCGGCCGCGCTGGAAACGGCGCAGGCGGGCGAAAAGATCGTGCTCACCGGCTTCGGCCAGGGCGTCGATGTGCTGCTGTTCGAAGCGACCGGCAAGGCCGCGTCGCTGGCCCGGCGCGCGGGCGTCGCCGGATCGCTGGCGCGCGGCGTCAAGGACGAGAACTATGCGCGCTGGCTGTTCCATCGCGGCAACCTGAAACTTGATCGCGGGATGCGCGCCGAAGCGGACGAGAAGCAGCCGGGCACGACGCTGTGGCGCAACCGCAAGACCGTGCTGGCGCTGGTCGGCGGGCGCTGCACCAAGACGGGAACCGTCCAGTTCCCCAAGAGCGACATCTCGGTGAACCCGAACGATCACGCGGCGCATACCCAGGAGGATTATCCGCTGGCCGACCGCAAAGCGAAGATCGTCACCTATACCGCCGATTCGCTGACTTATTCGCCCGCCCCGCCCAGCTATTACGGCATGATCGACTTCGAGGGCGGCGGCCGCATGATGGCGGAAATCACCGATTGCGACGCGGCGGACGTGGAAGTCGGCCGCGAGCTGAAGATGATGTTCCGCATCAAGGCGGTGGACGAGCGGCGCGATTTCACCAAGTATTTCTGGAAGGCGGTTCCGGCCGCCTAAGCGGACCGGATTGAACTGAACCCGAAACGGGCGCGCAAGGCGCAAGGAGACACGACATGGCAAGCGGCATCAGGGACAAGGTAGCCATTCTCGGCATGGGCTGCGCCCGGTTCGGCGAGCGCTGGGACATGGACGCCGACCAGTTGATGGTCGAGGCCTACGAAGAAGCCGTGACCGACGCGGGCATCGAAACCTCGCAGATCGACGCGGCATGGCTGGGCGTGGCCTTCGACGCCGTGAACATCGGCCCCTCGGGTATCCCGCTGGCAGTGGCGCTGCGGCTCAACAACTGCGGCGTGACCAAAGTGGAGAACTATTGCGCCAGCGGCACCGAAAGCTTCCGCGGTGCGGTCTATGCCGTCGCGTCGGGCGCGGCGGACATCGCGCTGGCGCTGGGCGTCGAAAAGCTCAAGGATACCGGCTACGGCGGGCTGCCGGTGCGCACGCGCGGCACCACCTTCGACATGATCGGCATCACCGGATCGGCGCCCGGCAACTTCGCCCAGCTCGCCTCGGCCTATCGCACGGTGCACGGCGTCGGCCGGGACGACCTCAAGCGCGCCATCGCCCACGTTTCGGTGAAGAGCCACGCCAACGGCGCGAAGAACCCCAAGGCGCACCTGCAAAAGGCCGTGGACATGGACACGGTGCTGGGCGCGCCGATGATCGCCGAACCGCTGGGCCTGTTCGACTGCTGCGGCGTTTCGGACGGCGCGGCCTGCGCCATCGTCACTACGCCGGAAATCGCGCGCAGCCTGGGCAAGAAGGATCTCGTCACGGTCAAGGCGCTCCAGATCGCATGCTCGAACGGCTGGGAAATGCAGCAGGGCGGCGGCTGGAACGGCAGCTATTTCCACACCACTCGCGTCGCCGCCGAAAAGGCCTACAAGGAAGCGGGCGTCACTAATCCGCGCGAGCAGATCAGCCTCACCGAAGTGCATGACTGCTTCTCGATCACTGAACTGGTGACGATGGAAGACCTCTATCTCTCGAAGGAAGGCGAAGGCTGGAAGGACGTGCTCGACGGCATGTTCGACGCGGACGGCAAGATTCCCTGCCAGATCGACGGCGGGCTGAAGTGCTTCGGCCATCCGATCGGCGCATCGGGCCTGCGCATGATCTACGAGAACTACCTCCAGCTTCTCGGCCGTGCCGGGCCGCGCCAGCGCCAGACGCCGCCGAGCCTGGCACTCAGCCACAACCTGGGCGGCATGCCGACCCAGAACGTGTCCGCCATCGCCATCGTGGGACTTGCCGATGCCTGAGATCGTGACGCCGACAGCGCCTTCCGCCGCTTCGGGCATGGACGCCGAAACCTTCGAGGCGTTCCTCGACCAGTTGCGCCGCTTCATTCGCGACCGGCTGCTGCCGGCCGAACCGGAAGTGATCGAGAGCAATCGCGTTCCCGACGCGATCCTGGCCGAAATGCGCGACATGGGCCTGTTCGCGCTCACCACGCCCGAGGCGCTGGGCGGCGCGGACATGAGCATCAGCCAGTATATCCGCACCGTGCGCGAACTGGGCAAGCCGTCCCCCGCCTTCCGCGCGGCGATGTCGATCAACACCGGCATGTTCACCACCGCGCTCAAGAAGGGCGGAACGGCGGAACAGCAAGCGGAATGGCTCACCCGCTCCGCCGCGGGCGAAGTCGCCTGCTTCGGGCTGACCGAGCCTGACAGCGGATCGGACGCGGCCGGGCTGAAGACCCGCGCCGTGCGCGACGGCGACGACTATGTGCTGAACGGCACCAAGCGCTACATCACTAACGCGCCCTTCGCGAAGCTGGGCCTCATCATGGCGCGCACCAGTGCCGAGCCGCTGCCCAAGAACGCGCATGTCAGCGCCTTCCTGCTCGACATGGACACGCCGGGCGTCACCATCGGCAGTCCCGATCACAAGATGGGCCAGCGCGGCGCGCTGATCGCGGACGTCATCCTTGAGGACGTGCGTGTGCCCGCGAAGAACCTGCTCGGCCTTGAGGAAGGCAAGGGCTTCATGGCCGCGATGCAGGCGCTCGATTCCGGGCGGCTCTCGGTCGGCGCCGCCGCGCTCGGCCTGGCCGAACGCGCGCTGGAAACCGGGCTGCGCTATGCGACGGAGCGCAAGGCCTTCGGCGAACCCATCGCCAACTTCCAGCTCATCCAGGCCATGCTCGCGGATTCGCGGGCGGAAATCTATGCCGCCGAATGCATGATGTGGGACGCCTGCGCCCGCGCCGAACGCGGCCGGGCCAGCCTCGAATGCTCGGCCTTCAAGATGTTCTCCACCGAGATGTGCGGCCGCGTGGTGGACCGCGTGGTGCAGATCCACGGCGGTGCGGGTTATCTGGCCGAATACGACGCCGAACGCCTGTTCCGCGACGCGCGCATCTATCGCATCTACGAAGGCACGACACAGATCCAGCAGCTCGTCATCGCCAAGCAGATGCTGCGCGATTTCGCCGCGCGGAACTGAAGCGCGATGTATCCGCTGCTTGCGCCACTGCGGGTGGTGGAGGCATCGTCCTTCGTCGCCTGCCCCACGGCGGGGCTGTATCTCGCCCAGATGGGGGCGCAGGTCATCCGCGTCGACCAGATCGGCGGTGGGCCGGATTTCCGCCGCTGGCCGAAAACCGAGGACGGCGCCAGCCTCTATTGGGAAGGGCTGAACAAGGGCAAGAAATCGGTCGCGCTCAACCTTAACGACCCGGAGGGACGCGAGCTTCTCGCCGCGCTGGCGACGGCACAGGGCGATGAAGCGGGGATATTCCTCACCAATTTCCCGGTTGGCGGCTTCCTTTCGTGGGACAAACTGTCGGCGCGCCGGGCGGACCTGATCCTCACGCGCGTGATGGGGCAGGCCAATGGCGGTCCGGCGCTGGACTACACCGTCAATTCCGCGCTCGGCATCCCGCAGATGACCGGGCCGGAAAGCCTGGGCGACGAGCCGGTGAACCACGTCCTGCCGGCGTGGGATCTCTTGACCGGCGCCTATGCCGCTTTCGCCACGCTGGCCGCGCTGCACAATCGCCGCGCCACCGGCAAGGGGCAGGAAGTGCGCGTGCCGCTGGCCGACGTGGGCATCGCCACCATCGCCAATCTCGGCCAGCTCGCCGAAACGCTGCAATCGGGCGACCGGCCGCGCTTCGGCAATGCCGTCTATGGCGCGTTCGGGCGGGATTTCATCACGGCGGACGGCAAGCGCCTGATGGTCATGGCGATCACGCCGCGCCAGTGGACCGGGCTGGTCAAGGTGCTGGGCCTTGGCGAGCAGGTCACCGGGATCGAAGCCTCGCGCGGGGTGTCCTTCGCCCGCGACGAGGGCCTGCGGTTCGAGCATCGCGACGCGCTGTTCCCGCTGGTCGAAGCGGCAGTGGCGCTGCGGCAATCGGCGGACCTCGCCGCCGCGTTCGATGCGGAAGGATGCTGCTGGGGGCCTTACCTCGCGATGCACGAAGCGGTGCGCGATGCAGCGATGGTGACGGACAATCCCGTCTTTACCGCGATCGAGCAGGTGAGCGGCAAGACTTACCCGGTCCCCGGCGCCATGGCCACGCTGCCGCTGGAAAACCGCGCCGCGCCAGTGCGCGCGCCAAGACTGGGCGAGCACAGCGAAGAGGTGCTGACGCAGGTGCTGGGGCTCGGCTCGGGCGCCATCGGCGCGCTTTACGACAAGGGGCTGGTGGCAGGATGAGCGAAACGATCAGCCGCGCCCGCAAGGCGCTGGATGCGTTTCACCGTTATGGAGACGCCGCGCGCGAGGCGCTGACCGCGCGAGTCAGCAAGGACGGGCGCGTCGATCCGGCGAGGCTCGACGTGGAACAGCGCGCCGCGCACGCGCTGGCCTGGATCGCCACGACCATCGCCGCGCTCGACGCGCTGGCCGCCTGGGCGGAGGGTCTGGCCGAACGGGGCGAGTGGTCGGACGGCGAGGCGCTGGTGCTGGGCATCGCCTACGGCGAATATGGCGCGCACCTGACCGGCGGGCTGCCGATGAGCGCGAACGAATTCGTCCGCCCCGCCCAGCTTGGCCTCCGGGACGCCGCCGCCGCGCTGGCCGCCGATCCGGCCGTGGCCGCTTTCGTGCGCGAGGCCGACGATCCCCGCTCCCGCGCCGCGCTGGTCGCGCATGTCAGGCACGGCGGCCAGATCGCGGAGACGCTGGGCGATCCGACCATCGACACGATCCGCGACCAGTATCGCCGCTTCACCGCCGAGAAGATCACGCCCCACGCCCACCGCTGGCACCTCGACAATGCGCTGATTCCCGATTCGCTCATCGCGGAACTGGCGGCGCTGGGCACTTTCGGCGTCTGCATCGCCCCCGAATACGGCGGCCTGGGCCTCGGCAAGCTGGAAATGTGCGTCGTGACCGAAGAGCTTTCGCGCGGATGGATCGGCGCGGGCTCGCTCGGCACCCGGTCCGAGATCGCGGGCGAGTTGATCGGGCTGGCGGGCACCGAGGCGCAGAAGGCGCAATGGCTGCCGGGCATCGCCTCGGGCGACGTGCTGCCGACCGCGGTGTTCACTGAGCCGTCGAACGGCTCCGACCTTGCCAACCTCGCCACGCGGGCGGTGCGCGGGGCCGATGGCGACTGGCGGGTGTCCGGCGCCAAAACATGGATCACGCATGCCGCCCGGTCCGACCTGATGACTTTGCTGGCACGCACCGGCGGGTCGGGCAACGGCGGGCTTTCCATGTTCCTTGCGCCCAAGCCGCGCGGCACCGAAGCCGATCCCTTCCCGGCGCAGGGCATGACCGGCGGCGAGATCGAAGTGCTCGGCTATCGCGGCATGCGCGAATACGAACTGATGTTCGACCAGTTCGCGGTTCCCGGCGACGCCCTGCTCGGCGACGTGGAGGGCGAGGGCTTCCGCCAGTTGATGCGCACGTTCGAGGGCGCCCGCATCCAGACGGCCGCGCGCGCCGTCGGTGTCGCCTGGCGCGCGTTCGAACTGGGACAGCGTTACGCGCTGGAACGCATGCAGTTCGGCCGTCCGATCATCGAGTTCCCGCGCGTGTCCGACAAGCTGGCGATGATGCTGGTGGAAACCGTCGCCGCGCGCGAGATCGCCTATTTCGCCGCGCGCGAGAAGGACAAGGGCCGCCGCTGCGACGTCGAGGCCGGAATGGCCAAGCTGCTGGCCGCGCGCGTCGCCTGGACCAATGCCGACAACGCGCTGCAAATCCATGGCGGCAACGGCTATGCGCTGGAAAGCGAGATCAGCCGCGTCCTGTGCGACGCCCGCATCCTCAACGTGTTCGAGGGCGCGGCGGAAATCCAGGCCCACGTCATCGCGCGCGGGCTGCTGGCGGGGCGGAACTGATGAGCGATATCATCGAGCGGCGCGGCGACGTGCTGACGCAAGCACTGGTCCGGCGCTATGCCGCGACGTTCGATCGTGACGCGCGAAGCACGGGGCCGCAAGGCATCCACTGGTGCCTCAACACGCCCGAAGCGGCGACCGGCACTCTGGGCGAGGACGGCCATCCGCTGCGCACCGATTTCCCGGACCTGCCGCGCCGGATGTGGGCATCGAGCGACGTCGCGTTCCTCGCGCCGATCCCGGTCGGCGCCACGGTGGAGCGTGTCTCCCGCGTGGCCGACACCGCCATCAAGGACGGCAAGTCAGGCCGCCTCGCCTTCGTCACCGTGACGCATGAGATCGCGGCAGACGGCACTCCGGCGGTCAGCGAGCGGCAGACCATCGTTTATCGCGCCGCGCCCGCGCAAGGCGCGCCTCCCCCGCCCCGCCCGCCGCTGGAAGCGCGCGACTGGCAATGGCAGCGCCAACTCGTGCCCGGCGCGCCGCTGCTGTTCCGCTATTCGGCGCTGACGTTCAACAGCCATCGCATCCATTACGACCTGCCCTATGCCACGGGCGTGGAAGGCTATCCCGGCCTTGTGGTGCACGGTCCGCTGATGGCGAGCCTGCTGCTCGACCTCGCGGACCGCGAGCTGGGACCAGACGCGCTGGCGCGGTTCAGCTTCCGCGCGGTCAGCCCGGCTTTCGCCGATGCGCCGCTGCGCCTGCTCGGCCACCGCGACGGCACCGCCGTGTCTCTGGCCGTCGCCGACTCGGACGGCGGCGCGATCATGACGGCCACGGGCGAGGTTCGCTGAAGGAGAAAACATGGCGATGCACGACTTGCTCGATCTTGGCGGCCAGACGGCATTGGTGACCGGCGCGGGGCAAGGCGCGGGACGCGGCATCGCGCTCATGCTGGCCGCGCACAATGGTGCCGTGGCCGTGAACGACTACGTTCTGGAACGCGCGGAAGCGGTCGCCGCCGAAATCCGCGAGGCGGGCGGCAAGGCAGTGGCAGTGCAAGCCGATGTGGGGGACAGGGCCTCGGTCGCGGCGGCGTTCGAGACGGCGCGGGCGGCGCTGGGGCCAGTCACCATCCTTGTCAACAACGCCGGAAACGCCGGGCCGGAGAGCGGGTTCGACATGGCGCGGTTCTGGGAAACCGATCCGGCGGACTGGCCGCGCTATTTCCAGACGAACCTGTTCGGCGTGATGAACTGCTGCCACGTCGCCTTGCCGGATATGGTGGCGGCCGGACAGGGCCGCATCGTCACCATCGGATCGGATTCGGGCCGCACGGGCGATGCCCGCCTCTCCGCCTATGGCGCGGCGAAAGCGGGCGCGGCGGGGTTCATGCGCTGCCTCGCCAGCGAAACGGGCCGCTACGGCATAACCTGCAACACCATCTCGCTCTCGACCCAGCAGCCGCAGGGCATGAGCGAGGCGGAACTGGCCGAGCACTACGCCAGCGACCGCGTCAAGGCGCAACTCGCCCATTACACCATCCGGCGTTTCGGACGCCCTGACGATGTCGCCGCCATGGCCCTGTTCCTGTGCTCCGGCGCGGCGAGCTGGATCACCGGCCAGACCTATCCGGTCAACGGCGGATACAGCTACGCGCTTTAGGACGGATCGACTCCCGCCGTCCCGAACTAGCCCGTCGTGGCGCCGCCATCCGCGCAAAGCACCGCTCCGTGGATCGCGCTCGCGCGCGGCGATGCCACGAAAGCGATCAGCGCGGCGACTTCCTCCGCCTCGTTGGCCGGGCGTGGGCCTGAATAGCGCTGTATCTTCGCCATATCGAGCCCTTCGGGCATCGTGACACCTTCCCCGATTTCGGTCGACATCGTGCCCGGCGAGACGACGTTGATGCGAATCGGGCCGTCGACATATTCCATGGCGAGGCTTTTGGTCATCTGCACCAAAGCGCCCTTCGTCGCCGCATAGGGCACGATATAGGCAGTGCCCAGCTTTGCCGACTGCGATGCGACGTTGACGATATTGCCCCCGGTTTCGAGCAGATGCGGAATCGCCGCCTGGCAGAACCAGAACGGCGCGGATGCGTTGATGGCGAAGATTCGCTCCCATTCCTCTGCGGTCACGTCCGTCGCCCGATGGAACCGGACGATCGCGGCGACATTGCAGAGGATATCGAGCCGGCCGTATGCCGCCACCGCAGCATCGACAGCGGCGCGGCAATTGGCGCGCGTTGCGATATCCGTGGCAAAATGCGCGACCCGCGCCCCTTGCGCCGCCAGTTCCGCCGCCGTCGCTTCCAGCCGTTCGGCCAGAATATCGACGAGGAAAAGCGCCACACCATCGGCGGCCAGCACCCGCGCGGTGGCCTTGCCCAGCCCGCGCGCGGCGCCCGTGACCAGCGCGACCCGAGGTTCGCCCGTCATGACTGTCCACCCGCCGCTTGCGCTTCGAAATCGGCGGTGTTGACGCGGGGGCCACCGTCGAAGCGCTGGCAGACGTAGTGCTTGACCATTTTCGAGCCGAGCGGACCCATCTGCATATGGGTGCGCAGATTCATGCGGTGGAACAGCCAGATGAGATCGCGGTCGAACTTGCCTTCGGCGCGGTCGGCCAGCACGAATGCCTCCAGCCCCGCTTCGGCCGAGCGCCAGTCGGCATGGCGCACACCGGTGATCTTGTGAATGTCCTCGATATTGTCCGCCCACAGCCGGTCGCCGATTTCCGCCACGCGCTGCAAGTGGCGCGCCGCGCGGAAGCCGCGCCGCAGTTCCTCACCCAGATAGGCTTCGTCCGGGCGCAGCCGGTTGAGCAGGCCGACGAGATAGCGCCACGTTGCCGCCGTCCGCAGGTCCACCGGCTCCGGCACTTCCACCGTGGGCAGTTCCATGCCGTAGTATTCGGCCAGCGCCTCGGTCGCCATCAGGCTCGTCTCGCTGTCCCACTGCATGTAGGTCATGAGGTCGGTCTCGGGCAGCGGATCACGCACCGCGTTGCCGAACATCAGTTCGTTGCCGAAACAGCCCATGATGTGCGCGCGCTTGACGCGCTCCATGTCGATCCTGTCGCCCGTCAGTTCCTCGTAATAGGCGTAGATCTTGCGGAAGTCGCCGAAGTCGATCAGCGTGTCGCGCATCCGCCAGACCGTCAGGTCTTCGAGCGGATCGCCCAGCCCGCCGAACTCCAGGTCGATGATCGCCATCATGTGGCCGTTTTCGTGGTGGAACTGGCCGCTGTCCGAGACGATGGGCGAGCATGCGTCGGGATCGCGCCAGGGGTGCCGCTCCATCCAGCCGATGCCGAATTCCATGAACGGGTAGGGCCGGGTCTTGTGCTTGCGATACTCCTGTATCTGCACCGGCGCGTTCGTCATGGTGCGCACGCCCGCGTCGAGGAAAGGTTGCGGGTCCAGCTTGTGGAGCCTGGCCAGCGCCTCGATATATTCGCGCACGACCTGGTCGCGGTCCGCCTCGGGCACGCCGACCAGCGGGTGCTTGCCGGGGATGAATTCCATGACATAGGCGTGGAGCCGGTCCGACCAGTGATAGACGGCGGGCACGGGGATGCCGCGTTCGTGCAGCATCTTCTGGAACCGCATCTCGTCGACGAGCGGCTGCTCCTTTTCCTGCAGGCGGTCGCCGCGCAGCACCAGCTTGGTGCGCTCGCCGTTCCATTCCACGTCCATGAACCATTGCGGGCGCCAGCGCGTCTGCCGGTCCATGGCAAGGATGGTCAGACCCGGCATCTCGGCTTCCAGGATGCGCTTCACTTCCGAATCGGGCGGTATGATCGTCTCGTCGGCCATGCTTGATCCCTCGCTCCCTGCAAACAGATCGCTTTCGTTCCCTCTCTCTTTGACATATGTCAACCAGTTCTTACATTCGTGTCTTGCCGAAGCAGCGGGAATGCGTGACAGGCAAGCACGCAGACGCAGGCAAGGGGATGGTTTTGCAGCCACAGGACGGAATCGAGCGCTGGCTCCGGCGTAACTGGGACCAGGCGCCGGATTGCTTTTCAGTCGCAGTCGAAGGCGCGGCGATCGCCTGCCGGGGCTGGAACCTCGGCGCGGCGCACCTGCCGGGCATCATGCTGGTGCACGGCTATCGCGCCCATGCCCGCTGGTGGGACCATATCGCACCCGCGTTGGCGGACCGCTACCGGCTGGTGGCGCTGGACTTGTCCGGCATGGGAGACAGCGACCGCCGCGCGGAATACAGCCGCGCGCAGATGGGGCGGGAAGTGCTGGCGGTGGCCGATCACTGCGGCTTCCGTCCCGCTACGATCATCGCGCACAGCTTCGGCGCACTGGGCAGCATGATGGCGGCGCGGCGAGAACCCGACCGCGTGCACCGCCTTATCATCATCGACAGCGCGCTGCCGACACTGGACGATACCGAAAAGCAGATCCCGGTCTGGCCCGAGCGGTTATACCCGGACGAGGAAACGGCGATTTCGCGCTTCCGTCTGATCCCGCCGGGCGAATGGCCGCATCCGTCGGTGCTGAACTACATCGCCCGGCATTCGGTGCGCGAGACGGAGCAGGGATGGACCTGGAAGTTCGATCCCATGGCGCCCGTTTCGCTCAACCGGGAAGACTATCGCGACACCCTGTTCGGCATCACGGTTCCCGTCGACGTGATCCACGGCGACAGCACCGAGGTCATGATGGAGGCGCGCCGCGCGCAGATGCGTGAAATGGCGTCGAACATCGGCGAGGACATCGCCATTCCCGCCTGCCACCATCACGTCCTGATCGAGCAGCCCGCCGCGCTCGTCACGGCGCTGCGCGCGCTGCTGGCGAACGAGCGAACCTGAACGCTTCAGGGATAGCGGGAAGCGGGCATCAGGCCGCCGTCGATCCGCAGGTCCGTGCCGGTGATCGAGGCAGCCAGCGGCGAGAGCAGGAACTCCACGGCATTGGCGATGCCCACCGGCGAAGCGACGCCCAGCGGTGCACCGTCCGCCGTGGCCTTTGCCACCGGGTTCCCTTCCATCTCGGCAACCCCCATCGGCGTGCGCGTGACGCCCGGCGAGATCGTGTTGATCCGGCGGCCGAGCCGACCCCATGCCTTCGCGCGGCGTTCGGCAGCGCGGATGACGGCGCTCTTGCTATACTGGTAGCTGGCCATTTCCATCCCCAGCGGCAGCGCCGGATCGCTCGCCGCGCGCAGCAACGGCTCGGCCAGCGTCAGCAAGTCGTCACGCAAGGGCGCATCGAGCAGGGCGTCGAGTTGGGCATGCGGCATCGCCAGTCCGGCATGACCGGCGATGGACGCGATGAGGACGGCATTAGGCGGGCCGCCCTCCCCCGCTGCCACCGCGTCCAGCAGTTCCGCCGTCGCCACGGTATTCGTCACGAGGATGCGGTCCCATGTCGTCTGAATCGGCGAGAGCCCCGCCGTGTGGACCAGCGCCTCCAGCGGTCCCGCGCCGCGTGCCGCCTGCACCGCCGCTGTCGGCGTGCCGCGACATGTATAGTCGCCCGCGTGGATCGCGGCGACGGTATGGCCTTCCGCCGTCAGCGCCTGTTCCAGCGTGCGCAGCCGCCCCTCGTCGATATCGCTCAGCGCCAGCACGTGCGTGCGGCCGATCAGCCGCGCGCAGGCCTGGCCCATGCCGCCGCAGGCGCCGGTAATCAGCGCAACGGGCCTGTCCGCCATCTCGTTTCCCCCTCTCCCGGAGAACGGCGCCGTCAGATCGAGCGGCTCACCACTTCCTTCATGATTTCGTTGGTGCCGCCGAAGATGCGCGTCACGCGCGCGTCGCGCCACAGGCGGGCGACCATGTATTCGTTCATATAACCCGCGCCGCCGTGAAGCTGGAGCGCGGCGTCGCAGACGCGGCCCTGCATGTCGGTGTGCCACTGCTTGGCGGCGGACGCCTCCGCCGTGGTCAGTTCCCCAGCCATGTGACGGCGGATCGCCCAGTCGAGGTGCGCCCAGCCGACCTGCAACTGGCTCTTGAGGTCGGCCAGCGTGAACTTGGTGTTCTGGAACTGGAACACCGGCTGGCCGAACGCCATGCGTTCCTTGGTGAATGTCACGGCCTCGTCGAAAGCGCGCTGCGCCGCCGCCTGCGCGGAAATGGCGATAGACAGGCGTTCCTGCGGCAACTGGCTCATCAGGTAGATGAAACCCATGCCTTCCTCGCCCATCAGGTTGGTCATCGGCACGCGAACGTCCTCGTAGAACAGTTCGGACGTGTCCGCCGAATGCTGCCCCACTTTGTCGAGGTTGCGGCCGCGCTGGAAGCCGGGCGTATCGGCATCGACGAGGATGATCGAGATACCCTTCGCGCCCAGCGTCGGGTCCGTCTTGGCGACCGTCAGGATCAGGTCCGCGTTCTGGCCGTTGGTGATGTAGGTCTTGGAACCGTTGATGACATAGTGGTTGCCGTCCTTGCGGGCCGTGGTCTTCACGGCCTGAAGGTCCGACCCGGTGCCCGGCTCGGTCATGGCGATGGCAGTGATGCACTCGCCCGTTACCATCCTGGGCAGATACTTGAGCTTCTGTTCTTCCGAACCATAGCTTTCGATGTATTCGGCGACGATATCGCTCTGGAGCGTGATTCCGGCCGATGAACCGGCATAGGCCAGTTCTTCCGCGACGACGGCGTTGAACCCGAAATCAAGGCCGAGACCGCCGTATTTCTCGTCCGTCGTGGGGCACAGCATCCCGGCCTCGCCGCAGGCGCGCCAGAACGCGCGGCCGACGATGCCTTCTTCCTCATACTTGTCCAGGTTGGGAAGCAGCTCCCGCTCGAACACCTGCCGCACCGTGTCGCGGAACATAGCGTGGTCTTCGTTGTAGGCAGTGCGGGCGGACAGATCGAGCATGAGTGGCCTTCCAATGGAATGGGGGTCTAGCGCCCCTTGTAACGCGGAGCGCGCTTTTCCACGAAAGCGGTCATCGCTTCAAGATGATCTTCCGTGGCCGTGAGCATTACCTGCTGGCGGTCTTCGAGGGCAAAGGCCGCCTCCATCGACTGGGCGTCAATGTTCATGTTGAGCGCCTGCTTGGTGAGCGAGAGGCCATAGGGCGAATTGGCGGCCATTTCCTCCGCCATGGCGAGGCCGGCGTCGAGCAGGCGTTCATGCGGCACGACATCGCTGAGCAGGCCCAGCGCCAGCGCCCGGTCGGCATGGATGAAACGGCCCGTCAGCAGCAGTTCGGAGGCCAGGCTCGCTCCCACCAGCCGCGGCAGGAAATAGCTGGAGCCTATATCCGCGCCGCCCAGGCCGATCTTGATATAGGCCGCGTTCATGCGCAGGTCCGGCGCGCCGATGCGCACGTCGGAAGCCAGCATCAGCGACCAGCCGCCGCCGCAGGCGGAACCATGGCCGAGCGCGATGAACGGCTGGGGCACGACTCGCATGGCCTTCAGCACATCGCCGAGCCCGGTCTGCACCGCCCAGCTCTTCTGGAAGAAAGTGAGGGTGTCGCTCTCCTCGCGGTTCTCCTTGATGTCGAGACCCGCGCAGAACGCCCGCCCCGCCCCGCGCAGGACCACCACGCGAACCGTGTCCGCGCGGTGCTTGAGACCGAACACATAGTCGCCCAGTTCGGCGATCAGTTCGCGCGACAGCGCGTTGAGCGCCTCGGGGCGGTTCAGGGTCAGAACCTCAACCGCCCCCCGGCTTTCAACCTCGATCGTTGCGTAGGCCATTGTCCCGCTTACTTCCCGCGGGACAGTTCGCGGTGACGCGCCAGCATCATGGCCGCTTCCTCGGCCAGTTCGCGCGGCACTTCGGGATACATGGCGATGCCCTTCTTGCCCGGCAGCGCGATGGTCGCCGTGGCCCGCACCGTCTCGTCGCCGCGCTGGTTGGTGAAGCGCAGCGCGACGTCGACCAGGTTCTGGCCGTTTTCCTCGCGCTTGCCGGTCACTTCGCCCGTGATGGTCTGGACGTCGCCCATGTAGTTGAACTTGCGGATCTCGTCATGGACATGCGTGATGATGCCGTCGTCGCCCGCCCAGTCGCTCAGGTAGTGCCACAGATAGGCTTCGCGCATCACACCGTAGTCATAGGCCATCGGGTTGCCGATCGCCTGCGCCCACACTGGATCCCAGTGCAGCCGCTGCGCGACATCGGGCACGCCGTGCTCGTTCTTCACGTAGAACGCCGGGATGCGCTTGCGGTTCTTGTGGGCGATACGGCCGACCGTCGGCGCATAGGGAACGAAGCCGTAGCCGCCGGCGTGGAAGCAGATCACGTCCGTGACCGTGAGCGGGCCCTTGGCCATCTTGCCCAGCGAATCGCCGACATTGACGTCGTCGAAATAGCGGAGGTCGGCACCGCGCACCTGCTCGTTCGCATAGATCTCGTCGATCTTCGCGATGTCCTCGTCGGTATAGGTCGCCGGTTCGAGGGCGGAATACTTGCCCTTCTTCGCCGCCGTCTTGCGTTCGGTCAGCACGCGCAGGATGCGGTAGACGCCCACCACTTCGCCGCGCTGGTTGACCTTCACGTCCTTGCGCACGGTGATGACCGAGCGGCCGGAAAACTCCGACTGCTTCACTTCGCAGGTTTCATCGCCGTTGTAGCTGTAGATCGTGTCGCCCGGATAGACCGGACGATACCAGTCCCACTGCGAGCCGGACACGAAGACGTGCACGCCTTTCCACAGGCTCTTGCGCAGGGCCCGTTCCTCGTCCGTCGGCGGATCGCCCAGCATCGGCGAATTGATCTGGCCGACCATCATGCCCGGCGCGATCACGCTGCCCCAGCGCGTGGTCTTGGCATATTCAGGATCGCAGAACAGCGGATTGTCGTCACCCGCGCCATGCGCGTAGTTGCGGATGTTGTCCGTCGTCGCGGTCTGGATATATTCGCGCGTCTTGGCCGCGTGAACGATGCCCAGCAGCTTCTTCTGCCGCTCGATATCATGGTCCGTGATCGAATAATCGACGGCCTTCTGCCACTCTTCCGATTGCAGGATGTCTTTCTTGCTCGCCATGATCGTCTCTCTTTCTTCTCTCTTTTCGCTTTGTAACCGGGTCAGGCCGCGGAAGCGGCATCGTTCTCGAACAGTTCGCGCACCAGCGGCAGCGCGGGCTTGAGGGCGGGCGTGCGCGGCACATCATCGACGATCTTGAAGCGGACCGGCACCTGATAGGGCAGCCCTCGCTCGCGCACGAAAGCCTTCAGCTCGTCCTCGTCCGGCTCAGGCTCGCCTTGCTTCAACATTACGGCGGCGACCGGCACCGCGCCCAGCCGTTCGTCCGGCAAGCCGACGACCACGGCCTCGCGCACCGAGGGATGCGCCTCCACCATCTTCACCACGTCGTCGGGGTGAACCTTGAAGCCGCCGCGAATGATGGCGTTATCGGCCCGGCCGCGAATGAACAGATAGCCGTCCCCGTCCAGCACGGCGCGATCCGTGGTCCGCACCCAGCTTTGCCCGTCGCCGATCTGCCGGGCGCGCAGTTCCAGCACGCCTTCCTCGCCGTGCGGCAGTTCCGCTCCGGTTTCGGCATCGACGATCCGCCCCTCGGTGCCGGGGAACATGCGCCCGGTGCTGCCGCGCTTCCTCGTCCATTGCTCGCGGAAGTCGCCCAGCCGCCACATCGCCACCGCGCCCGCGAACTCCGTCGCGCCGTAGGATTGCAGCACGGGAATGTCGTAGCGTTCGAGAAAGGCGTCGACCACGGATGCATCGAGCGGCGCCGTGCCCGAGCGGATGCAGGCCAGGCTTGACAGGTCTTCCCTGGGCAGATCGGCTTCGAGAATCATCCGCAGCGCCGCCGGTACCGCACCCACCACCTTGGGGCGGTGGCGTTTCACGGCGTCATGCCAGCCCGCCACGCTGAACCTTTCCTGCAAGGCCATCTTGCGGCCCGACGCCATCGTCGTGACGACGAAATAGAGACCGCCGATATGCGTGATCGGGTTACCGAGCAGTTCCACCCCGCTGCGCAGCATCGGCGGATCGTCCGCGCTGCGGCCCTTTTCCATCGACAGCGCGCTGGTGATCGACGCGATCAGGTTCTTGCGTTTGAGCGGAATGCGCTTGGGCGTGCCGGTCGTCCCGCTGGTCAGCATCTCGACGAACGTGCCGGGGCTGTCCCGGACGATGTCCGTGCCGGTAATCGCAGGCAACCCGGGATGCAGCGCGGCGCCCGACAGGAACGGCGTGAGCACCACGCCCGCCGTTCCCGCCGCAGTCAGCAGCGGCACCACGCCGGGTCGCGCGAAATCGTCCGCCTCACCGATCACCACCGGCAGCTTGAGCTTGTCGAGATCGGCGTTCAGCCGCTCTTCGGGAAGCAGCGGATTGATCGACACGATGCAGGCATCGAGCGTCAGCGCGGCGAGGATCGCGGCGATGCTGTCGGGCCGGTTGCGGATCATGATACCCACCCGGTTTTCCGCGCCCAGGCCCAGATCGGCGAGCCTGTCGCGAATGGCGGCGACCTGATCGTTCAACTGCCCCCAGGTCAGCCAGCGCCCCTCGAACTCGACGGCATCGACTTCATGATCGAGCGCAAGGACGCCCCTCAGGTGATCTGACAGAACGAACATAACGATCCTCTAATGTTGCCATCTGGAAAACCAGCAGACGGCGGTCTCTATTTCTGTATAACGTAGTTATACGATTAAAATCGCAACGCAAGCGGCCCGCACTATTGGCCGCCCCCCTATAACTTGTTGAACGGCACGCCCTTGTCCGCGCGCATTTCGCCCGGCATGCCCAGCACCCGTTCGGCGATCTGGTTGCGCAACACTTCGTCCGCGCCCCCGGCGATCCGCATCACCGAAGCCCAGATATATTCGTAATGCGTATCCAGCATCGCGGCATCGTCCGGCGATGGCGCGATGGCGTCCATCCCGCGCGCTTCGAAGGCCAGCCCCAGCGTCTTCTGGTTGCGGGAGGCATAGGCCAGCTTGACCATGCCCGCCAGCGCGCCCGGATTCTCGCCGCGTGACACCATGGTGCGAAGCCGTGCCTGGAAATGCTTTTCCGCCTGCTGCTCGGCCAGCGCCTGCGCCAGTTGCAACCGCAGCGCGTCGCTGTCGAGCGCGTTGCCCGCCCCGCGCGGCGTATCGCGGGCGATGCGCAGGATCTCCTCCACCGCGCCGCGATGGCTGCCGCTGCCGAGCCGTTCGCCCATCAGCACTGTCATGCAGCAGGCCCAGCCTTCGCCTTCCGCGCCGATGCGGTTGGCGTCGGGGATGCGGACATCGGTGAGGAACGTCTCGTTGAAGTCCGACGCGCCGGAAATCTGCCGGATCGGCCGCACCTCGATGCCCGGTGTGTCCATCTTCACGACGAAGAACGTCAGGCCCTTGTGCTTCGGCACCGTGGGATCGGTGCGCGTGACGAGGATGCCCCAGTCGGTCAGGTGCGCCCAGCTCGACCACACTTTCTGCCCGTTGACGACCCATTCGTCGCCTTCGCGCACCGCGCGGGTCCGCAGGTTGGCAAGGTCGGACCCGGCGGAAGGCTCGGAAAAGAGCTGGCACCACGTCAGCTCGCCTTTCAGCGTCGCCTCGGCGAATTGCGCAATCTGTTCCGGCGTGCCGTGCTTCGCGATCACCGGCAGCGCCATGCCCAGCCCGATCGTGACATAGGCGCCCTTGGGCAGCGTATATTTGCCTTCTTCCTCGGCAAAGACCACGGCCTCGATCACCGTGCCGCCGCGCCCGCCCAGCGACTTGGGCAGGGTTATCCCCGCATAGCCGCCGTCGTAAAGCTCGCGCTGCCAGGCCCGGCCCCGGCGCATTTCCTCTTCGTCGTCCAGCCGCACGCCTTCCGGCAGGACATGCCGGGGCGCGTGCTCGGCCAGCCACGCCGATGCTTCCGCGCGAAACGCCGCTTCTTCGGGAGTATCGTTGAAGTCCATGGTCAGGCGGCCTCTTCGTCAAGTTCGGGAACATGGGCCAGCAGCCGGTCGGCCCAGTATTGCCGCGATTCCAGCGACACGGCCAGCGTCCGTTCCCGGCGGTAATAGAAATGGCAATCGGCCTCGAACGTATAGCCGATGCCGCCATGGACCTGAAGGTTCTCGCGCGCGCCCATCTCGAAGGCGGTAAGGCCGGTCAGCCGCGCGGCGGCGGCGGCGGCGGGCAGTTCCTCCGGCGCGGAACCGGCGGCCCAGCCGGCGTAATAGGCATTGGACCGGCCCATCTCGATGGCCACGGCCAGATCGGCGAGCTTGTGCTTGATCGCCTGGAAGCTGGACAGCGCGCGGCCGAAGATCTGCCGCTCCATGGCATAGTCGCGCGCCATATGGAGGCAGGCGTCCGAACCGCCCACGGCCTCGAACGCGGCCTGGACCGCGGCGCGATCGAACAGGTGCGCAACGATCGGCGTCGCATCCCCTTCTCCCAGCGGCTCCGCCTTCGCGCCGTCGAAGCGCAAGGCGTAGTGCGCGCGCAACTGGTCGAATGAGGGCAGCTTCTCGCGGCGCACGCCCGGCTGATCCAGTTCGACGAGCGCCAGCGCCGGAACGCCGCCGCGCCGGGCGAGCACCACGGCCAGACCGGCGATGCCGCCGTCCGCGACAGGACGCTTCGCGCCGGACAGCGCCGCGCCGTCGAACGCGCATTGCACCGCGTCCCCGGCCCAGCCCGCCGCGCCTTCGCAATAGGCAAACGTCGCCACGGTTTCGCCGCTCGCCAGACGCGGCAGCCATTTCTCCTTCTGCGCCTCGCTTCCCGCCAGCCGGATGAGGTCGGCGGCGAGCACGATGGAGGAAAAGAACGGCAGCGCCGCGTTGGCCCTGCCCAATTCCTCCGAAAGCACGCCGAGGTCGAGTTCGCTCAGGCCAAGGCCGCCATAAGCCTCCGGCACGATCACGCCCAGGAAGCCCAGTTCGGCCAATTCACGCCACAGCGGCTCGTCCCATTCCGCGCCACTGTCGATGAGTTCGCGCAGACGATCGGGCGTGGAGCGTTCGGACAGCAGGCCGCGCGCCTGCTCCGCCAGCATCTTCTGCTCGTCGGAAAGATCGAAGTTCATGCGCTCTCCTGAAAGACGCGGGAGTGGCCTATTCCAGATATTGCACTAAGCTAAACAGGTGACCGGCGCAACCATGCTCAACATACGTTCGCGCCTCGCCCCGTCCGCCAGGGCCGATCGACATTCAGCCCTGATGTCGATCGGCACTAGAGTTCGTCGATTCCCGCGACCGTGCCGGTCATGTAGGCGGCATGGTCCGACAGGAACCATGTGGCGAGATTGCAGAGCGATTCGCGCTGGGCCGCCGTGGCGTCTGCAAACGCTTCCACCGCGCGCGCCGCGATGGCGTTCACCCGGATACCGTCGCGGCCCCATTCGACGGCGAGGCTCTTGACCAGATTGTCCAGCGCGCCGTGCGCGGTTCCGGCCAGCGTCCGCCCCGCCTCCGCCCGGAAACCCGGCATCAGGAACAGGATCGCGCCGTGCCGCCCCGCATCGCCGATGATCCGCCGGGCGAATTCCGCCGCGAACAGATATCGGCCATCGAGATCGGCGGAAAAGCTTGCGCGCCAGGTTTCGAGCGACAGCGATTCGGGCGGATCGCCGGGCAGCGGGGTGCCGCCGTGGACCAGAAGATCAACGGCTTCGGCATCGAACAGCGCGGCGATGTCCGCCGCCTCGACCAGATCGGACGGCGCGCGGCGCACCGTCGCGCCCGCCGCGAGGAGAGCCGCGGTCACGGCATCGACCGTCGCGCCCGATCCCGCCACAAGCGCCCGCCGTCCCGCGAGCCAGGGCATCTTATTCGTGCTCATGGCAGGTCTCCCCACAGGCTGTCCCGTTCGCGCGGCGGCACGAAGGCGGGATGCAGCAACTGGCGGCGCAGGCGGTCACCGCCGTCGATCACCAGCGTTTCCCCCGTGATGCCCGCCGCCAGCGGCGAGACGAGGAACGTGGAAATCTGGCCGAATTCGTGCATGCGGCCGACCCGGCCGATGGGGAACATGCTGCCCGTCCGCTCGTCGTCGCGGTTGCTGTCCGACCCGTTGACCGAGAAGTCATGCGGGAAGAAACCCGCCGCCACGCAATTGACGCGAATGCCATGCCGCTTCCAATCGGCGGCCATGGCCGTGCTCATCGTCGCGATCGCCGCTTTCGCCGATGCGGAATGCGCATCGCCCGGAAAGCCGGACCAGATGTATTGCGCGGAATTGTTGACGATGGCACCGCCGCCGCCCGCCGCGATCCGGCGCCGGGCGAACTCCGTCGAGACAAGGAACGTGCCGTCGATGGCAATGCGCGTGATCGAGCGCCACTGCCCCGGCGACATGCCTTCGGCCGTGACCGGATAGTTGCCGCCCGCGTTGTTGCCGACGATCGTCACCGGGCCCAGTTCCGCTTCGGTCCGGTCGAAGTTTTCCGCGACCGATTCCGGCTTGCGGACATCGCCGCCGAACGCAACGACGCGCGCACCCATTTCGCGCAGCCGGGCCGCACCCTGATCGGCCTTTTCCTGCGTGCGGCCGAAAATGGCGATCGCGGCGCCGGCCCGCGCCATCTCGGTCGCCATGGCCAGCCCCATGCCGGAACCGCCGCCGGTAACGACCGCGACCTGCCCGGCCAGCATGCCGGGCGGAAATGGCGGACGTTCAGGCGGCGGGGCCTCGATAACCGTGTGATGCGGGGGAATGAGCATGATCTCTCCTCTGTCTTTGACTATAGCGGCATTATCGCAATCACTGCCTCGCAATCGGACATATTGTCACATGCGTGTCGATATGACATTGAATCAAGGCATGACCAGGACCGGCTCCGAACTGATTATCGACTATGTCGACGAACTGGCGCGCGGCCGCAGCCGAATCGATTCCGTGATCGGCGGCATCATGGACGACGGCCTGCAAGGACTGGCGCGCACCATCCTTTCCGCCATCGTCCGCGCGGCAAGCCCGCCGACGGTTCCCCAGATCGGGCGCAGCCTCGGCTATCCGCGCCAGACAGTGCTCCGCCATGTCGAGGCGCTTGCCGATGCGGGGCTGGTCACGCTCATCGACAATCCCGATCACAAGACCGCGAAACGGCTCGTGCCCACCGAACGCGGCAAGGCAATCTACGATTGCCGGAACCAGGCCAGCATGGCCTGGGCCGAAACGTTCGCGGAAGAGTTCAATCGGGCAGACCTCGAAACCATGGTGGCGACGATGCGGGCCATCCGCGCCCGGCTGGAAGCGCTGGCCCGCGAGCGGGAGCATCTCTAGAACACCACCTCGGGCCCGTTCGGCCCGATGCGGAACACGCCGCTCGCGCGGGCGACCGGCCCTCCCTCCACGCTCAACAGGCCGTCGACGAACAGCAGGCGTTTCGTCCGCTTCAGGACGCGGCTGCGGCATTCCACCCACTCGCCCAGTTTCGCGCCCGCCAGATAGTCCACCGAAAGGTTGACCGTCAGCAGGAAATTCAGGGCGAGATCGGGCACGGTCAGCCGCGCCGTGAGCGGCAGGCCCACGTCGCAGAGCGTCGCGATCCAGCCGCCATGCGCCACGTTCATCGGGTTGCACATGTTGGGCATGACGCGGCAGCCGATCACCATGCCCCCGTCGTCCTCGCGCCGGGCGAAAACGGGCCCATTATCCTCGACCAGACCGCGCAGACCGCGGATCGGGCGAAAGCCGGGCGGCGGATTGTGCGCCGCCGCCCGCTCCTCCAGACTTGCCGTCATCCGGTCACTTCGGCGGCATGCGGATGGCGCCGTCGAGACGGATGGTCTGGCCGTTGAAGTAGGTGTTGCGGACCATCTCCAGCACCAGGCTGCCGAATTCGGGCGGATTGCCGAGGCGCTTGGGGAACGGCACCGACGCGTTCAGCCCTTCCCAGACGGCGGGGGCCTTGTCCCTGACAGCGAGCATCGGCGGCGTGGCGAAGATGCCGGGCATGATCGAATTGACGCGGATACCGAGGTCCATGAGGTCACGCGCCATCGGTAGGACGAGGCCGTTGACGCCCGCTTTCAGCGAACCGTAGGCGACCTGACCGATCTGGCCGTCCTGCGCGGCGGCGGAACTGGTCAGCACGATCGCGCCGCGCTCACCATCCTCGTTGAGTGGCTCGGCATTGGCCATGCCCAGCGCCGCAAGCGAAGCGAGGCGATAGCTGGCAACGAGGATGCCCTTCGCGCTGAACTCATAGTCCTCGCTCGACAGGCGCTTGTAGCCGCCGGTCGTCTTGTCGAAACCGACGGTCTTGCCGCCCTTGGAAATCTGCGCGCAGTGCACCAACACGCGTTCCTGCCCGTGCGCGGCGCGCGCCTTCTCGAAGCCCGCGACGACGCTTTCCTCGCTGGTGATGTCGACCTTGCAGAAGATGCCGCCGATGTCCTTCGCGACGGCTTCGCCGCCTTCTTCGTTGAGGTCGAACACGGCGACCTTGCAGCCGGCGGCGGCCAGTGCCTCGGCGCTGGCGCGGCCCAGGCCGGAGGCGGCGCCCGTGACGACGGCCGCGAGTCCTTCAGTGATCTTCATGGCTTTACCTTTCAGTGATGCGCGGGCGCCCGACCGCCCGCCAGAGAGATACGCGGCGAGCAGCATGCTCACCGCGCGGGTTCAGGGGGGGGGATGTCAGAGCGCTTCGATGATGGTGACGTTGGCGACGCCGCCGCCTTCGCACATCGTCTGGAGGCCGTATTTCTTGCCCCGCGCCTTCAGCGCGTAGACCAGAGTCGCCATCAGCTTGGTGCCGCTGGCGCCGAGCGGGTGGCCGAGCGCGATCGCGCCGCCGTTCACGTTCAGGGCGGCGGGATCGGCGTCGAGATGCTTGAGCCAGGCCATCGGCACCGACGCGAAGGCTTCGTTCACTTCGTAGAGGTCGATGTCGCTCATTTTCATGCCCGCGCGTTGCAGCGCCTTGTCGGTGGCGAAGAGCGGCTCTTCCAACATGATGACCGGATCGCCCGCCGTCACCGTCAGGTTCACGATCCGCGCCAGCGGCGTGAGGTTGTGTTCCTTGACCGCCCGTTCCGAGGCGACCATCACCGCCGAGGCGCCGTCCGTGATCTGGCTCGACGTGGCAGCGGTAATGACGCCGCCTTCGAGCAGCAGCTTCACTTTTTCCATGCCTTCCATCGAGGCGTCCCAGCGGATGCCTTCATCGACGACATGCATTTCCTTGTTGCCTTCGGCCGTGACGATCTCGACCGGCACGATCTCCTGATCGAAAGCCCCGGACTTCGTCGCGGCCTGCGCCTTCAGGTGACTGTCCAGCCCGAACTGGTCCAGCATTTCGCGACTGAATCCCCACTTCTTCGCGATCATCTCCGCGCCGCCGAACTGGCTGAACCCGGAAACGCCGAAACGGTCGAGCATCGCTTGCGAATAAGGCACCGATCCGGGCGGGGAAAGCACCGCCGAGCCCATCGGCACGCGCGTCATGCTTTCGACGCCCGCGGCGATGACAAGGTCCATCGTGCCCGACATCACGGCCTGCGCCGCGAACTGGACGGCCTGCTGCGACGAGCCGCACTGGCGGTCGATCGTCACGGCCGGAACGCTTTGCGGCAGGCCCGAGGCCAGCACGCAGTGGCGGCCGACATGCATTGCCTGCTCGCCCGCCTGGGTGACGCAGCCGACGATCACGTCGTCGATCCGCTCGCCCGGAACGCCCGCGCGCGCAACGACCGAATCGAGCACTTTCGCGCCGAGGTCCACCGGATGCCAACCGGCAAGGCGCCCGCCGCGCCGGCCGCCGGCCACGCGGCACGCTGCTACGATATATGCTTCTGCCATGGATTTCTCTCCGTTCCCGCCGGATCGCGCCGCCGCGCCGGCATCATGTGTTCAGGCCGCGAATCCCGCGAGGCGGCCGGTGATGATGGACTGGGCTTCCGCCATGATCCTGTCGATCAGTTCCTTGCAGGTCGGGATGTCGTGGATCAAGCCCTGCACCATGCCCGCCCAGAAGACGCCTGCCTCGACATCGCCGGTTTCCAGCACGATCTTGCCCTGCGCGCCGGAGACGAGCGCCTGCACGTCCTTGAACGTGGAATCCGGCTGGGCCAGGATCTCCACGACCTTGTCCGACACGGAGTTCTTGCCGACCCGCGCGGTGTTGTGAAGCTTGCGGAAGATGAGGTTGGTGCCGCGCTCATCGTTCTCGATATACTTGGCTTTCACGTTGGGATGGATCGGCGCTTCCTTGGTGGCGCAGAAGCGGGTGCCCATGTTGATGCCGTCCGCGCCGAGCGCCAGCGCCGCGACGAGGCCGCGTCCGTCGCCGAAGCCGCCCGATGCCAGCATGGGGATCTTCACTTTGTCGGCGGCGGCGGGGATCAGGATCAGGCCGGGAATGTCGTCCTCGCCGGGATGGCCCGCGCATTCGAACCCGTCGATCGAGATCGCATCCACGCCCTTGCGCTCCGCCGAGAGCGCGTGGCGCACCGAAGTGCACTTGTGGACGATCTTGATGCCGTGCGGCTTCAGCATGTCCCACACTTCGCCCACGGCCGGGGTTCCGGCCGTTTCCACGACAGTGATGCCGGAATCGATGATCGCCTGAGTATAGGCCTTGTAATCAGGCGAATTGATCGTGGGGAAAACGGTCATGTTCACGCCGAAGGGCTTGTCCGTCATCTGGCGGCAGCGTTCGATTTCCCGGCGCAAATCGTCGGGTGTCGGCTGCGTCAGGGCCGTGATGATCCCGAGCCCTCCGGCATCGGACACGGCGGATGCAAGCTCCGCGCGGCCCACCTGCTGCATCCCGCCCTGCACGATAGGGTATTGGATGCCCAGCAATTCGGTAATACGTGTCTTCATTCGCCCTCGCTCCATCCGGTTCAGCCCGGTCGATCCCGTCAACACTCGACCAAGCTGTCATACCTAGTTATCTAACTGGTCATTGCATTTTGAATCGCCATGCACCTAATCGCGGCAGGCGCGCAAGGAGAATCCGCTTTGTCCCTGGACCCGTCAAAACTCTGGTCGGACCTCAGGCTGCCGCTGATGCAGGCGCCGATGTTCATCAGTTCCAGCCTCGACCTCGTCAAGGCGTCCTGCCGCGCGGGCGTGATCGGCGCCTTCCCCGTCGCCAACCCCCGGGCGCCCGAAACACTCGATAGCTGGCTGGCGGCCATCCGCGAAGAGGAAACGCGCGCGCGCGATGGTGGCGGCATTTTCGCGCCGTTCTGCGTCAACCTGCTGGCATCTTCCAACATTCCCGCGGACTTGCGGCGCCAGCGCATCGAAACCTGCCGCAAGGCGAAAGTGCCGCTGGTGCTGACCGGACTGGGCGATCCCACCGAGGAAGTGAAGGCCGTGCACGACTGGGGCGGCATCGTGTTCCATGATGTCACGACCGTGCGCTATGCTGAAAAGGCGATCGCGGCGGGCGTCGACGGGCTGATGCTGGTCACCGGCGGCGCGGGCGGGCATGCCGGGACGCTCAATCCCTTCTCGTTCCTGCCGCGCGTCCGCCGGATGTTCGACGGCGTCATCATGCTGGCGGGCGGCGTGGCCGACGGTACGGGAATCGCCGCCGCGCTGACGCTGGGCGCGGACCTCGTGGTCATGGGCACGCGCTTCATCGCCACGCGCGAATCCGGCACGTTCGACCCGCACAAACAGATGCTGGTGGAAAGCGAGGCGGAGGACGTGCTCTTCACGGATGCCATCGCCGGGCTTCCAGCCAGCTTCCTCAAGCCTTCGATGGTCATGGCCGGCCTCGATCCGGCGAACCTGCCGCCGCCGACATCGCGGCACCGGCCCGATCTTCCCAAGCATATCAAGCCGTGGAAGACGATCTGGAGCGGCGGACATTCGACCGCGCTGATCGACGACGTACCGCCCGTCGCCGAACTGGTCGACCGCCTCGCCGAAGAATTCGATGCCGCGCCGCTCGCAACGGACTGGCGGGCAAGACTGGAGAGCAGAACCGCATGACCACTTCTTTCCCCGGCTATTCCTCCCCCGCCCGCTCCGTCGTGGTCGAGGCCTTCGGAGACCCGGAAACCTTCGCGCTGAAGGAACACGACCCCGGCCTGCCGGGGCCGGGCATGGTGCGTATGCGCATCCATGCCGCGGGCGTCAGCTATGTCGACGTGCTGGTGGCGCAGGGGCTCTATCAGTTGAAGCCTCCCCTCCCCTTCGTTCCCGGCAGCGAGTTTTCCGGCGTGATCGAAGCGGTGGGCGAAGGTGTCGATCCGGCACGGGTGGGCGAACGGGTCATGGCCAGCGGTTTCGGCGCGGCGTTCGGTGAAGCCGCCGTGATCCCGGCAAAGCTGGCACTGGCCATCCCCGATGCGATGGATTTCGCCACGGCGGCGATCTTCCGCGTCAGCTACGCCACGGCCTATCACGCGCTGGTGCAGCGGGCGGCGCTCAAGGCCGGAGAAACCGTGCTGGTGCTGGGTGCGGGCGGCGCGGTGGGCTATGCCGCCATCGAAGTGGCCAAAGCGCTGGGCGCGCGCGTCATCGGCTCCGCGTCGAGCCAGGACAAGCGCGACCTCGCCTTGCACGGCGGGGCGGATGCCGTGGTCGACAGCGGATCGCAGACGTGGCGGGAGGACGTGAAGGCCGCCAACGGCGGCAAGCCGGTCGATGTCGTGGTCGATCCGATCGGCGGCGACGCAACCGAACCGGCCTTCCGCTCGCTCGCATGGAACGGCCGGCATCTGGTGATCGGCTTCGCGGGCGGATACATCCCGAAGCTTCCGGTCAATCTGGCCCTGCTCAAGGGGGCGGCGCTGGTCGGCGTCGATATCCGCCAGTTCGGGGAATACGAGCCGGAACAGTCCGCCGCGAATCTTGCCGCGCTGCTCGATATCTATTGCGAAGGCAAGCTGCATCCCCCGATTGCGAAGACCTATCCGCTGGCGCTCTTCGCCACGGCGATGGCCGACGCGAAGAGCGGGCGGCTTGCCGGGCGCGTGGTGCTGACGATGGAGCGCTGAGGGACAGGGGGCCGCGTCACCAGCCCCCCGTCACCAATGGGGCCGGTATGCCCCCACGCCATCGCGCTCGATCCGGCAGGCGTGCGGCGCGGGAAAATGCGCGGTGGCCAGCAGATATCCACTGTCCGCGCACATATCGAGGACGCGACGGCGCGACGCGATGGCCTGCTGGTCGTCGAAGGAACTGGAACTGCGCCAGTCCGGGAAGCAGATCTGCACCGGCGAATGCACCACGTCGCCGCAGAACAGCGCGCCGTCCGCACCGGCGTCGAGCACCACCGCCATATGGCCCGGCGTATGCCCCGGCGCGGCCATGAGCGTGAAACCTGCCGCGAAGGAAAAGCCTTCCACATCCTCGACCAGCAGGGCCAGACCCGCATCCACGACAGGTTTCACGCTGTCGGCATAGACGCCCGCGTTGAACGCGAAGCGGGGCGCGGGAACGCTTTCCTGCTCCGCCCAGTAATCGTGCTCCAGCCGGGAAAAGACATAGCGGGCGTTGGGAAAGGCCGGCACCCAGCGGCCGTCCTCAAGCCGCGTGTTCCAGCCGCAATGATCGACATGCAGGTGCGTGCAGACCACGAAATCGATGTCCTCCGGCGCCAGTCCCAGCGCGTTCAGCCGTTCCAGCCATGGCGTGTCGAGCCGATGATAGAACGGCAGCGCGGGCCGATCCCGGCCATTGCCCACGCAAGGGTCGACCAGCACCGTCCCGGCCGCCGTGCGCACGAGCCAGCTATGATGCGAGAGCATAAGGGCATCTTCGCCGGGACGATAATGGGCTGGCGTGAGCCAGTCGAGATGCGGCGCCAGCGCGGCAGGATCGGCGCCCGGGTGCATGTGCGCCAGCCGGAACGGGATCGGATCCTGCTCGATCACCGGGTCGAGGCGCGCGCTCGCCAGTTGCATGGCATTTCTCCTCCCCTCCCGGCGGCGGCGTTTATCGCTTCGCACCCCCGGCCGGTTCGTATTCGACGACACCGGCATCCGTATTCCCCCCGCATGCCTCCGCTTGCGGCGGACCCATCACATGCGCCAGGAAATGCGCGGCCGAGACGATCATCCGCGCGCGTTCCGCGCCGCCGCGGTGGTAATGATACTGGATCGCCGCGAATCGCTCCAGCATGGCCATCAACACGCCCGACGTCGACATCGCGTCGAGATCGCGGGCGACCCAGCCCGCCTCCTGCGCGCGGCGGATCGCCGACGCCGTGGCCAGCAGCAGCCCCATGATGGCGTCGGCGCGCGCCTTGACGAAGCGCTCGTCCCCTTCATCGGCCGCCAGATTGCGCATGCGGAACAGCGCGCGATGCGCGTGCCAGAACCCGGCGTAGAGTTCCACGATGCGCCGGGCGCGCTCTTCGGGGTCACCTTCGCTCCAGTCCTGGTCCGCCAGGGCGAGGATTTCGGGCGTGCTCTGCGTCAGTTCTTCGAGCGCCGCCAGCACCGCGTCCGACACGTCGGGGAAATAGACATAGAACGTCGCGGTCGACGTGCCCGCCGTGCGCGCGATATCCGCCACGCGCAGATCGCGCAGGCGCGTCGTTTCCAGCAGCGCGACCGTCGCGTCGATCAGGCGGCGGCGGGTCTGCAATCCCTTGCGTCCCATCGCCTGTCCGTTCTGGTTGCGACCGGCGCGCGGACTTGCGTTCAACTTTCCCGTCACTGTCCCACCGTTGCTTTGCGCAACGCTTATTGACGTATTGCAAGGCGCATGACCAGCCCAAAGGCATGGGGATATTGCACGGTTTGGTGAGGAAAGATCGCATGAAATGACCTTCCCGCCACCCGGCCGCGTCTCCTACCTTTCGGGTGCGAAGGACAAGAGAGGGGAAGAAATGAAACACTGGCTCATCACCGGCGCGGGCAGCGGCCTCGGGCAAGCCACCGCCGCCGCCGTCCTGGGGCGCGGAGACCGCGTGACGGGGACGTTCCGCGATCCCGAAGCGGCAGCCGATTTCGAAGCGCTCGCCCCCGGTCGCGCCACGGCGCGCATCGCCGACATCACCGATCACGACTCTGTGGCGCGCGTCGTCGCCGAAACGGAAGCGGCCACGCCGATAGACATTCTCGTCAACAATGCCGGGCAAGTTCTGGAAGCATGGGTGGAAGACGCCCCCGCCGCCAAGGTCCGCGCCCTGTTCGAAGTCAACCTGCTCGCCCCGCTGGCCTTCGTGCAGGCCGTGCTGCCGATCATGCGCGGCCGGGGCAAGGGCCGCATCCTCAACATCAGTTCGGGCGGCGGAATCCTGGGCGTGCCCGGCGTCGGCCTCTACAGCGCCAGCAAGTTCGCGCTGGAAGGCATGTCGGAAGCGCTGGCGCAGGAAGTGGGGCCGCTCGGCATCGCCGTCACTATCGTCGAGCCGGGGTCGTTCCGCACCAACCTGCTCGGCCGCAACCGCACCGGCGTGGCCAGCTCGTCCGGCGACTACGAACGCTCCACCGGCAAGCTGCGCGCCCGGATCGTCGGCGGCCACGGCGCGGAACCCGGCGATCCGGCACGCTTCGGGCAGGCCATGCTCGCCGTCGCCGATGCCGATCCGGCGCCGCTGCGCGTGGCGCTGGGCGACGACGCCATCGCCATGGCGCTGTCGAAGGCGGAAGCCATCGAGCGCGACGTGACGGCCTGGCGCGAAGTGGGCAGCGGGCTGGGCTTTGCCGATTGAACCCAGTGCCGCTCTGAAATAGGACCGACGGCGTAACGGGGTCGAAATGGGAGAGAACAGGTCATGTATGACGTGATGGAAGGCGTGCGCGTGGTCGAAGTGGCGGAGCACACCTTCGTGCCCGCCGCCGGGATGATCCTGGCCGACTGGGGCGCCGATGTCATCAAGGTGGAGCGTACGACGCACGGGGGCGATCCCGGTCGCCACCTCAAGATTCCGGGCGCCGACGGCAAGATCAACCTGTTCTTCGAGGCGGGCAATCGCGGCAAGCGCTCCATCGCGCTCGACCTGACGCGGGAAGAGGGACGCGAACTGCTCTACCGGCTGGTGGACGAGGCGGACGTCTTCGTCACCAACCTGCGGCGCGGCGCGCGCGTCAAGCTGGGGATCGAGCCGGAAACGCTGATGGCCCGCAACCCGCGCCTTATCTATGCGCGCGGCACCGGCTATGGCCTGAAAGGCAAGATGGCGGACGACGGCGGGTTCGACTTTCCGTCCTCGTGGTGCCGCTCCGGCTCCGCCTATGCCACGACCTTTCCCGGCGGCGAGCCGCCGCTGCAACCCGGTTCGGTGGGCGACCTGTGCGGCGGCGCGACTCTGGCGGGAGCAATTTCGGCCGCCCTGTTCAAGCGTGAGCGCACCGGCAAGGGCAGCGTGGTCGATCATTCGCTCTACCTGATGGGCATCTACATCATGTCGCAGTCCGTCATCGGCTCCAACACCGGCATGTCGCGCGGCCCCGCGCGGACGCAGGCGGAAACCGCGCCGCTGATGAACAACTACCGCACCAGGGACGGACGCTGGCTCACCATCTGCCTGCTCAACGAAAGCTGGTGGCCGGATTTCGCGGCGCATGTCGGGCGGCCCGATTTCGTCACTGATCCGCGCTTCGCCACGCATGACGCGCGCACGCAAAACGCGCTGGCGCTCGTCCACGAACTCAATGCCGCCTTCGCGCAGGCGACTTATGCCGAATGGTGCGAGCGGCTGGCGACGATGCAGGGCGTCTGGGCCCCACACCAGAGCCCCGACGAAGTCGCGTGCGATCCGCAGGCGCTCGAAAACGGCTTCGTCACGCCGGTGCGGCTGGACGAGGAAACTGAATACCTTGCCGGCGCCTCGCCCGCACAGTTCGACGAGCGCCCGATCGGCCCGCTGCGCGGCGGACCCGGCTACGGCCAGCACTCCGCCGATATCCTGCGCGAACTGGGCTTCGACGACGAAGGCGTCGGCCGGGCGCGGGATAGCGGACTGATCGTCGGATGAGCATATCCGATCAGCTCGCCCCCGGCGCCGTCCGGCTGCGTCCCGACGATCATTTCATGATCCTGTCGGAAACGGACACGTCGCCGATGCACATCGGCGGGCTGATCGTGCTCGACGCCGAGGGAACGGGCACCGAAGGAACGGGCGGGGCGGAATTCGTGGCGCGGATGCGCCGCCAGTTCGCGGAGCGGCTGCCGCTCACGCCCTTGCTGTGCCGCCTGGTGCCATCGCCGGAGGGCTACGATTCCGACGTCTGGGCCGATATCGCCCTGCCCCCGCTGGAGGCAATCGCCGAAGCGGTGGAGCCCGCCGGGGGATGGACCGATGCCTCGCTGCGCGAATGGATCGCGATGCGTAGCATGGACCGGCTGGACCTATCCGGCCCGCCGTTCAAGGCGTTCCTGCTGCCCGGCCTGCCGGGGGGGCGGGCAGCGCTGTTCCTCAAGGTCCACCACGCGGTCATGGACGGGATCGGCTTCCAGACCATCCTGCGCCTGCTGAGCGACGAAACCGCCCCTTTCGCGGGCGAACGGCGCGAGGCCGCCCTCCCCGCCCCGGCGGAATGGCAGGCGCTGGCCGAAGCCCGCTTCGCCGCGCTGGAACCGGAAGCGCGCGCGCACAAGGCGCGCCGGACGGAGGCCCTCGCCGAGCTTGAGGCGCTGAAGGCGAACCCGGAGACGGCCCGCCCGCGCACGCCCGTCCTGAAGATGAGCGGCCCCACTTCGCCGCAACGCGCCTATGCCACCTTCTCAGTGCGGCTGGACCGGATCAAGGCGCTGGCGAAGGGGCTCGAAGGCACGGTCAACGACGTGTTCATGGCGATCACGGGCGCCGCGATGCGCGCCCTGCTGCTGGAACTGGACGACTTGCCCGCCGAGCCGCTGGTGGTCAATTCCGCCCGCAGCTATCGCCGCCCCGAACACGGCGATTTCGGCAACCGCATCGTCGCGCTCCATCCCCACATCGGCACGCATCTGGCCGATCCGCTCGATCGGTTGCACGCGATCCAGGCGTCGATGGCCAACGAGCGGCGGCGCACGCACCTCGACGAAGCGATGCTCGGCCAGCCCGAACGCCCGTTCGGCGCGCGGGACAGGCGCGCCAAGTTCGCCGAACGCATGGAAGGCGGCAGGCAGCTTCTGCCCGGCAACATCTCGCTGTCCAACGTGCCCGGCCCCGCCACGCCGATGCGTTACGGCGGATACCGACAGCTTGCGAATTTCCCGGTGCCGATCCTCGGCAGCGGGCGCTTCCTCAACGTCACCAGCCGGCGCAACGCGGACATGCTGGACATGGGCGTGATGGCGGACCCCACCCGCATCCCTGACGTGTCGCGCCTGCCGGTGCTGCTGGAACGCGCCCTCGCCGAATACGAAGCGCTGTGTCCCTAGCAAGCGGGCCGCTTCTGCTGCTCTGCGGCCTCGGCAGCGACGAGGATTGCTGGCGCGATCAGGCGAACGCGCTGGGGGCCACACCGCTCGTCGCGCAAGGCGAGACGATAGAAGCGATGGCGGGGGACGTGCTGGCCAGGGCCCCGCCGCGCTTCGCCCTCGCCGGGCATTCGATGGGCGGCTATATCGCGCTTGCGATGATGCTGGCCGCGCCCGAACGGGTCAGCCGCCTCGCCCTGCTCAACAGCAGCGCGGCGGCCGACGACGAGACCCAGCGGGAAAACCGCCTGCGCACCATTGCCTTGCTCGAAACGGCAGGGCTCGATCCGCTGGTGAAAGTGCTGCCCGGCATGCTCAGCGCGGATCGCGACGTGCAGGACCGCATGGCCGCCATGCTGCGCCGCGCGGGACCGGCGCGGGTCATTCGCGAGCACCGCGCCTGCATGGCCCGGCCGGACCGGCGCGATATGCTGGCCACCATTGCCGTGCCCGCACTGGTGATCGGCTCCGCCGACGATGCGATCGTGCCCGCACATCACGCGCAGACCATGGCCGAAGCGATTCCCGGCGCCCGCTTCGTCATGCTGCCGCAAGGCGGGCACATGAGTATCATGGCCTGCGCGGACCGCGTGACCGGCCTGCTGCGCGACTGGCTGGGCCGCTCCGAACCGGCCACCTGACCCCTATCTGACGTCTATACGATCAGCCTGTCCCGCACGCGGGCCAGCGTGGTTTCCATCACGCCGCAAGCGGCCAGATAGCCATCCAGCCCGCCATGGTGCCGGTCCATCGTATCGAAGCAACTGTCGATGAATTCGGGCCGGACCGTCATCAGCACGCGCACGGTGTCGTCATCCAGCTCCCGCCCGAACGCCGCGCGCACATGCGTGGCGCCCGCCGCGATCCGGGCATCGATGTTGCCGGTGACGTTGGTCATCAGATAATCGGCCAGCCAGTCCTCCCGCGCGACACCCAGTGCGCGATGCAGCACGGCGACAGCAATGCCGGTGCGGTCCTTGCCCGCCATGCAGTGAATGAGCGTCGGCCCGTCCAGTTCGGCAAGCGCCTCGAAATACCGGGCGATGCCCTGCATGAACACCGGCGTGAACGCCATCGCCGCGTAGCCCGCGACCATCCGGGCAGCGGCGCTTTCCGGATCGGTCACGCCGCGCGCGGCCTCCACGTGCGGAGCCGCCTGCATCACGCTGTCGGGCACGAACAGCACGCGTGCCGCAAAACCCGCCGGATGCCTGGAAGGCGATACCGCGCGCTCCTTGTCGCTGCGCAAGTCGATCACTGCGGCAAGGCCAAGCCGGTCCAGCCCCGCCAGATCGTCATCCGTCGCATTCGCATGCTGCGCGGACCGATAGAGGCAGCCGCGGCGCAGCGTTCCGCCGCGCGCGGCATAGCCGCCATGGTCCCGGAAGTTGTGGATGCCCTGAAATGTCAGGACGCGCGACGGCGCGAGATCGGTTGTGGAATCCATGGTCATCTGCCTCTTGTGGCGGAATGTCGCGGAAAAACAAAGCGGCGCATACTATCGACTCCCTCCGGTCCAGACTGTAACGGCTCGGGCTGAACATACGGCAAATCGGGGAACTTTCGATGACGGCAGCGGCGGACAGGACGGAAACCGGGATCGCGGAACGGGAAGACGCGCAGACGTTCGACCGCATCATGCGCGAGCGCCGGTCCATCCGCGGCTTCCTGCCCGACGAAGTCCCCGCCCCCCTCCTGCGCCGGGTGTTCGACACCGCGCAGCAGGCGCCGTCCAACTGCAACGTCCAGCCGTGGGTCGTCCATGTCGTATCGGGCGCCGCCGCCCTGCGGATACGAACCGCGCTGCACGATCACGCGGCGAGCGGCGCGCCAGTCTCTCCCGATTTTCCGCTGACCGGCGGCTATCCGGGCGACTATCGCACCCGGCAGATCGACGCCGCCAAGGCCCTGTTCGCCGCCACCGGCGTGCCGCGCGACGACAAGGACGCCCGCACCCGCAGCTTCCTGCGCAACTTCCGCTTCTTCGACGCACCCCACGCGGCCTTCATCTTCCTGCCGGAATGGGCGGGCATGCGCGAGGCGGCGGACGCGGGCATGTATGCCCAGTCGCTGATGCTGGCGCTCACCGCCAACGGCCTCGCCTCCTGTGCCCAGGGCGCGCTCAGCCATCATGCGCCCATCGTGCACCGCGAGCTGGGCGTGGGCCCGGAAATGCGGATCCTGTTCGGGCTGGCCTTCGGCTGGCCTGACGAGTCGCATCCCGCCAATGCCGCGCGGACCATCCGGGCGTCGGTGGACGAGGCGATAACCTTTCACGCGTAATCAGATCAGGCCGATTTCCCTGGCGTAGCGTTCCAGGTCGTCGAAGCCGTCGCGGCCCACTTCGCCCACCCGCTTGCCGGGCCAGGGCGTCACCACGGCCTGATGCGCGCCTTTGGACGCCATGACTTCCAGTTCCCCGCGGGACACGGGGCCGAGCGTGATCGTGCTGAAGAAGAACGGCTCGTCCGCCCGCCCCGCGTCGGCCATGTGTCGGCGAATGGCGGGAATGCTCGATTCCGGGCCATGCCACCCGTTGCCGAGAGTGCCCGCGCGCTTTTCCGCGGGCGGCGTGCCGCCGCCGACCAGGATCGGCAGCGGCTTCTGAATCGGCTTCGGTTGAAACCCCAGCGGCCCGAAATCGAAGAATTCGCCGTGAAATTCCGGCGTTTCTTCCTCGAACAGCACGCGGATCGCGCGGATGATCTCGTCCGTCCGGCGCCCGCGCGTTTTCCAGTCATTGCCGGTGAAGCGATATTCGTCCTCGTTCCAGCCAAGGCCGATCGCCATGTCCAGCCGCCCGCCCGAAAGGACATCCACCGTCGCGATCATCCGCGCGGCCAGCACCGCGTCGCGCAGCGCCAGCATGTAGATGCCGATGCCGAGCCGCACCTTGCTGGTAACCGAAGCGACCGCACCCAGCACGACCATGGGATCGAGGAAATCCGAATCGGGGCCGAAGGCGACATCGCTTTCGCGGCCCTCCGCGCCCTTGGCCACGACGGTGGGATATTTGCGCCACCACTGGTCGTTCTTCGGCAGTCCGACATGCTCGCCCACCCAGATCGAATCGAAGCCGAGATCTTCGCCGAGCTTCGCTGCCTCGACCTGCAATTCAGGCTTGAACCAGACGATATTCAAGCCGACCTTCAGCGGTGCCGCCATCCTGCAACTCTCCGATGTTATTCAGATTCGCGTGGCATGGTTGCCATTCGCACCGCCCGCGTTACCGCGACTCGGCGGGGAATAATAGAGCAATGTCTCAAATGAAATGACGCGCGAGCTGCCGGGCGAGTGCTGCTTTCGGCTGGTCTGGTACGGACCCGCCCCGCGGCCCCCAGGTCCGGTCGCGTATGCCGGCACCATCGCTCGGGATCCTCGAAGCGAAGGTGATACTTCAGGCCCGGCTCCAGCATCTTGAGGCTATGACCGCCGCTTGGGAAGGTGATGTCCCGCAAATCCGGGTCAACCGGCATCGGAGCTGCTCGCATCCTGAATTATAACTTAGTTTACCTGGTTCAACACTGTGCTATGCAATCGCCCGCCGGGTGGCAATGGGACAGGCAATCAATGCCTGTTCCGGCCGCGCGGCCAAGCCATTGTTTCGAAGGCGATGTGGAGAGAAGGCAATGCAAATGTTCGTCGGACGGATTGCCGCATGATGACCCCGCGTTCGGAGCCGGATCGGCACGTCCGCAGGTTTTCCGGGTTTTCATCCTTCTCGGATATGGCGAACGGAAAGTTTATTGCGCTGATCCTGGCGCTATGGCTGGCCGAGATCGTCGGGAGCTTTGAAACGGCGATGATATTTGCCGCTCAACGCCCGCTTATCGAGGAACTGGGCGATACAGTCCGCTTCGGTTGGCTGGTGACATCTTACCTTGTCATCGCAGCGGGCATGGCAGCAATTGTCGGGCGCCTGGGCGATATGTTCGGAAGGCGCAATCTGCTTATCGTGGCCCTGCTGACTGGCCTGGTCGGATCCCTTATGAGCGCCTGGGCGACAAGCTACCCGATGCTGCTCGGCGGCCGCTGCCTTCAAGGCGTGACAGGCGCCGCCTTGCCGCTATGCATCGGCCTGGCCCGGGAGCATTGCGCGCCGGAGCGTGTTCCTCTCGTCATTGGCCTCGTTATTTCCGGTGCTTCCATCGGCACCGCCATGGGGTTGGTCATTGGCGGCGTCATAGTCGATCAATTCTCCTGGCATGGCGTATTCTATGCAAGCGCACTATTGAGCTTGCTTGCCGTACCTGTGCTCCTGCTCGCCATCCCCGCCGCCAAGGCTACCATCCCGCACCGATCCGTCGATTGGATCGGGGGCATATTGTTCGCACCGGCGGTTCTCCTGGTTCTGCTTGGCATCACCAATGGGTCGCGTTGGGGTTTCCTGAGCCCCTGGACGTTCGGCTGCCTTGCCGTCGGCCTGGTGCTTCTCCTCGTGTGGATCGTTTCAAGTCTGCGATCGGAGAAACCGCTGATCGACATACGTCTGCTCGGCCGGCGGGAAGTCTGGGTTTCCAACCTCTCGTCGTCGCTGGTCGCGATGAGCGCCTTACAGATCACGCTGGTCTTTTCGCTTATGCTGCAGGCGCCTGTATGGACGGGAATCGGGCTGGGCTTGTCGGCGACCATGGCAGGGCTGACGAAATTGCCGTCCAATTTCTCTTCACTGTTTGCCGGGCCATTTACCGGCTGGCTGACTTCGCGTTGGGGGGGACGATTGGCCTTGCTTGTGAGTGGCGGCCTGACCGTTGCGGGATGGCTCCTTGCCGTATTCTTCAACGGCAGCGTTGCCCAACTGATCGTCGTTCTCATTGTAATTTCATTCGGTACGACGATGCTTCTGACCACGGGAATGACCATCGTCTCCACCGCCGTTCCCGTTGATCGCACAAGTGAAGCCATTGGCATGATGTCCGTATTTCGTGGTGCCTGCATGGGCATTGGCGCGCAACTGGTGTCGCTCTTGCTTGCAACGTCGACAGTCACCGCTCCAAGCGGTGGCGCGGCCTATCCGACGCCCACGGCCTTCATGCTGGCAATCGGATTCATTATCGTTCTGTGCGGCGCGGCGACTGTGCTGGCGCTGCTGCTTCCCCGCGACGCCGGGCTGCGGGAACGGCTTGAGTAGTTTATAAGCGCCATGAACCGCGCAGATCACGCAAGCTGTGGTCAGCCGGATACAACGCCGATGGGCAAGGAGCGTTCCATGAAGTTGCACGCCGTCTCCCCGCCCCAGGTATAGCGAATGAAGCCCTGATCCATCGCCAGATCGCCCGGAGCAGCCTGGTGGTCGAGGCCCCAGATACTGCCGCCGCCGGTCTGGACGGGCAGCATCTGGAAGCTCTGGGCAATACGCTCACCCTGGATGACGTCGAGACCCATGGCGGATCGCAGCCTGATCTCGAAGCGTTCCCCGGCGAGTTCGGGCCTGAACCTGGGCGGGTCGATGAATTCGGCGCGGTGAAAGACATCGCCCGACTTGACCCAGCATTCATCGCTGATGATCGGGCCATCCGCCCCCGCATGCTGCTGAACATAGAAGGCGCGGCCGCTGGGAAACACCGCACCGGCCCAGACATGTCCGGGGAATTTGGCCATCGTCAATATGCGCACACCCTTGCGGTGCGTGCGGCTGCCGACACCCTCGAAGCGCAGTTCAGGCCCGTTTCCGATCTGTACGACACCGCTGGCTTTCAGGAACTGTTCAAAGCGGAAGCCGCCCTGTGCCTTGGCGAAATCCGATGCCGCATAGACTTCCGGGGGCACAAAACCTCCGTTGACCCAGGGCGGCGTGATCATCTCCGCCTCCAGTTCAACGCGCGTATGCACCTTGGGTCCGTCGCGTTGGGGCGCGGCGCGAAGTTCATCGGCAGTCGTCGGCTGAGTCGATCCCAGCAGGCTCCAGCGCCAGCGGCGATAGGGTTCCAGCACTGTCGCGAACAGCATGCCATTGCCTTGCGTTCGCTCACTGACGCCCACGCCGTCCTGCATGCGCGTAAGGACGCGGCCATCGGGCAACCAGATGGTCACTCGCCCCAACCGCAGTATCGGATGGCCCGCAGACCCCAGCCAGAGATGCATGCCCAGCCCCTGCGTGTCGTCCCAAACCCAGAAGCCGTCATTCTCGCCATAGCCGGGTGTGGAAGGCGGTGGCAGGGTCGGTAACTCCAGATCGGGATCAAGCCCTCCGTCCAGGCGACTGATCGTCACGCTGTGCTTTTCCCATGATGTCATGGCGTCCTTCTCCGGTTGTTCTGCCGCCATTGCCCTTGTGCCGAACATATGGGCGCACAAGGCCGCGCTCGCCGTCTTGAGCAGGGATCGGCGATCAGGCATCGCGGCCGAACCGACGAATGATGGTCATGCGTTTTCCCACGCCCCTGTTCCGATGCGGGAATGGTTTCCGAGCGGTTCTGCGGTTATCCGCAAGATGGCGTCGACAGACCTCAAAAAGTGAACAAGTCCAGTCATTCAACGCCTCTGCTTCGCCCCGGCTATTATCATGCACCGATGCCGCCGGCGGTCGATACCAATTGTCAAATCATCCATAAGGTCAGGCCGCATCGGCTCCGAAGGCAAGAGCAAGGCCGGGCGAATCCCATTGTGTAAGGAGAACGACGCCCGGCTGAAGGCATGTCACGTAAGCCGTCCGCAAATCCGGCCCGCCGAAGCAGATGTTGGACGGAGTTTTGGACGGAGTCGGAAAGCGTTCACAGTCCCCGCCCGGCGAAATGCGAACGATCAGGTCGTTATGCGGGCAGGCGATGCAGACCTTGCCATCGGCCTGCACGGCCAGCGAATCCATCTGCAGCGCACGGTCTTCATAGACCAGCGTAGCATCGCCCTGCCCTTCCGCCAGCACGCCCGGCTCCGTCACGGCGAAACTCCACAAGCGGCCCGAACTCGTCTCCGCAACATAAAGACAGTCACATGCCGGACTGAGGCCGATACCGTTGGGGCGCTCCATGTCGCGGCCAAGGTCGCGGATGGCATCGCCGGCCGCTGTCGCATAGTAAATGCGGCCGCGTTGCGGACCAGGCTGCCGCAGCGAACCATAGTCCGTAAAATAGAAGCCGCCGGATGCATCGAACACGAGATCGTTCGGTGCAATGAGCGGCTTGCCCCCGCAATGATCGTAGAGCGTCTCGAACCGGCCGGTCGTAATATCGACTGCCTGGATCCGCCCGCTTGGCGGGATCGTCGGGTCGCCCCCCTCCCCCTTCCTCAATCGGGCAAGATCCTCGGCGGTGAGGCCTCCGTTGTTGGCCACGTAACAACGCCCATCCGGCCCTATCGCGGCACCGTTCGGCCCATAACCGAGATTGGCGACCAGCCGCGTGCTCCCGTCCGGTGCGATGCTCGTGAGGCGACCGGCCAAAACCTCCACGCACAACACGCCACCATTGCCGAGAGCTATCGGCCCTTCGGCAAAGGACAATCCATCAGTGAGTTTTCGGAACAACACGGATCAATGCCTTGCATGCGCGCGGCCGATTGACGACGGCATGATGGTTCCTCCTAATCGTCGCGGTACATGCAATCCGTGCGAACCGGTCTGGTTAAAACGTGGAATAAATTACCGGGACGGTCAAGGAAGCTGATATTCTGCCCTGTGAACCGCAGACCGTGCTGATACCGGTGCGTTCAGGCTGAAACATATAATAACATCAATGAGATGCCGGGATGTATGCCATCGCCGACGTAGCGCCCTCCTTGATTCAAGAATCTGGTATATTTCCGCCCTGTTAGAAGGGTTATTGAGACTTTTAAAAGGTTAAGCCTGTTCCGGTGGCATACGACTCATGGGAAATCAACGAGTCGCGCTTGCCGGGGCGTTCTGGAAGTGTCGATTTTCCGTTCCCGTTATGTCGACTGGTGCGTTCCTGATAGATCGGCTCTACGTTCCTGTTGTGTCGAAGGATAAGTGTCAGCGATCTGTTCCAAGGAGAGATTGAATCTCTTTGCCGGGTTGATCGTTCAAGGAGGTTCATTTTTGTGGCGATGATTCGGGATGGCGATGCCCGACGATCGTTCCGCAGCGGGAAACTCGACACTTCGGGAACAGGTTCAGCGGAGCGCGGAAAATAAGTTCCCGGTGTCAGGTAAGTCCACGGTGTCAGGCGCGGAGTTCGTGCCGATGCTTCTCGTGATGTCGTTTCACCCATCCGATAAATGCTTTCTGCCAATCGGCGGGCGATCGGGCCGGGTCTGCGTTTACCCAGCGCTCGAAGTCGGCGTGAAGGGCATGGAGATCCCAGCCCGGACAAGTTTCGCGCAGATGATCGATGGTGTTATCTGTCATGAACCCCCGCGTCCCTGCCGTCGAAAGGCCGGCGATCGTTGAGCGGATCAGTGCCTGAGCATCGACCAGGGCGGGTGTCCCGGTTGCGCTTTCGCTACCGGTCGCAACCGCGCGGTGCGATGGTCGATAATCTGGTTTCCCCGGGGAAACAGGTTCGGCACCGGTGTTCGCCAGCCGCTTCTCGGCTCCATTCTTCCCGTCGACACGACGCATCCGCAGGCTTGGCTCCCCTCCCCTCCCCGCCTCGACTGTGAGGCTATAGCCTGGGAGATCGTCTTTCTCGATCAATCTGAGTATCTCGAACTTGAATCGCCGATAGAGACCTTCCGCACCGGACTTCTCGAACAGCACGGGCATGGAAATCGCGAATCCGTCTTCTCCGGCGCCGCCGGCGTGTTTGCGGGCGACGCGATACAGCCACCGCTCGCGCCCGCCCGTGATATTGAAGTAAGCGCGATCTATCGAGAGCACGCCGCCCTTCATCATGACGCCTTCCCAGAACCAGTTGGACAGTTCCAGCGTCATTCCCCTGGAGCGCTCGGTCCGCTCGTCCACGAGCTGGGTCCAGCCGTCCAGCCAACTGAAGGTGGCCTCTCGCCGGTTTTCGGCCCGAATATTGGTTTTGATCGTGGTCGAGACGAGTCGGTCGAGGGATTGGCCCAGGAGTTCATAGGCCCTGCCGGTTGTCGGCCTGCCGATCGCGCGAAGGAGGTCGTAAGGCATGATATGGAGCTTGCGGGGGACATCGTTCCGGCCGCGCCGGGCCATGTCGGCAAGGACGCTGGCGCAATAGATCAGGATATCGGCGTCCCAGATCGTTGCCATTCCGTAGTCGGGGTTCGCGGAGACGTGCACCCAGAGCTTGCCGTCGGGCGAGGTGTAATCGATTGGCTTGGTGCGCTTGGATTTGGCGAGGCTGAAGAACGGCCTTTCCATCATCTCACGCTGATCGCGCAAGGGCAGGTCGGCGATGTAGGGCAGGAACAGGTCGAACTGTTCGGCGATGGCTTGCTTTCGCGGCGGGTTCATCGGGGATGTCCGGGGCAGGGGAGCGGAGTGAAAAGTTTCCCCGGGGAAACTTTCTTGTCGAGAGTATCCGGCCGAACCCCGGTCATCGATTCAGAAGCCCTTTGCCACGGCTTTCGAGGTCGCTCAGCGCATCCTTCAGGGCCGTGACGAGGTCGTCAATGCCTGCACCGGAGCCGGCGTGAAGCCGAACCGTAATGCCCTGCCGGTTGGCGGACTGCACCGTCAACATAGGGCGGCCGATGGAGGATGTCGCGGTATAGAGCGATGTGCTTCCTTCCCCCCCCATTGCCGCTGCCAGCAGCCGTTTAAGCACCTCGGCGGGTGCGATGGCCGCTTCTCCCCTGGCCCGGCGGTTTGCCTGCTCTTTTGCGATCGTCGCGGCAGCACGGGCGATCGCGGGCGCCTTTGCCTTGTCGTCAAGCGCCTGCGCCAGCGCGTAGCCCGGCTTCAGCTGCAGATCGGCGGGCGACGCAAAGGCGGCAATTACGCTGTCGGGGATCGTTGCAACCTTCAGCATCTTCGAAAGCCAGCCTTTTGACACTCGAAGCCGCTCGGCCATGCGATTGGCGCGATTTCCGTAATGCGCCTTGAGGGCGGCAGCGTAGTTGCGCGCGCGTTCGAGGTCTGAAACGTCCTTGCGCGCGCGGTTTTCGATGTCGGCGAGGCGGAACGCCGCTTCGTCATCCAGATGAGCGACTTGCGCCAGGAATTGCATTTCCGGGTAGCTGTTCGCGCGAAGCCAGCTGATTGCCCAATGCCTGCGCGTGCCCGCGATCACCTCGTAATCGACATTGGGGTCGTCTTGCACCCGGCGCACGATGGCGGGAACCTTCTGCCCGCCTTCCGCTATGATGGCATCGATGAGTTCGCGACAGCTCTCTTCGGAGAGGTGCGAGTAAGACCGGGCGTTCCCGCGCCAGACGCGCACCCGCGCGGGATCGAGGAGGATCTGCGTAACTTGCCGAACCTCACCGGCCGCGACGCGGGCCAGAGCGCTTTCGCGGCTGAGCAGTGTCGTCCCGTGGAGCCGGGTTCGGGCAGGGGGAGAGTCGCTTGCCTGGACCGGCGAATTCCCGGCGGCCAGATCGTCGTCCGCGAGCAAGTCGGCCACATAATCGGATTGTTTCTTGGCCATGAGCTATCTCTCTACGAGTCGGTTGGCGTGGGAGTGCGCGCCACGGCCGTCAAGCCGTCGCATGGAGCAATTCCTCTTCCGGCGCGGGGGTTATGCGGCCCCAGCTTTGTCGAACCAGTTGCTCGATCTGCGCCAGGGCTTCGTCCAGGTTGGCCTTGCACCGCTTATGGGTGCGCGGCGTGCCGATAGGTTTTTCCAGCTCGTAGACGGTCATCATTCGCAGCGCGGCGTGACTGATTTCCGCCGATTCAAGAATGGGCACTGGCAACATGGCCGGGCCGAACGTCTGCTCCATGATCGAGCGGACCATGGCATGACTTGGGTCATTGGCGTCGAACTTCGAGCAGATCAGGCGTATGAAGCTATAATCGACGTCAATGCCAACGGACGTGAGCTGACCGAGCACCTGGTCGAGCATGGAGAGAAACTGCACGGTCGAGCAGAAGTCCGGGGTAGTGGCCGCCAGAGGAACGAGGAGGGCGTTTGCGGCTTGCATCACCGCGAGGCTTATCGTGCCGAGAGCAGGGGGAGGGTCCAGAATCACGACGTCGTAATCGCGAGCGAGTTCCATCAGGCCTTGCTTGAGTTTGCGAAACCGTGTGGCGAGCACGGACTGCCCATCTGAACCCGATGCGGCGAGTTCGTACTCAATGTCGAAGAGTTCGAGATTCGATGGGATAAGATCGACATTCGGCCAAGGGGTCCGTTTGACCGCGTAAAGCAGGTCCGCCTGGGTTGGGTCGATTGAAAGATAGGGATAGAGCGTCTCTTCACGAGTGATATTGAAGTGCGGATTAAACCCGAAAAGAGTCGTCGTCGTCGCCTGGCTGTCACAGTCGACGACCAGCACCCTGTAGCCCTGGACGGCAAAATAGTGGGTGAGATGAGTCGTTACAGTCGATTTGCCGACTCCGCCCTTGAAGTTCTGGACGGCGATGACTGCTGGCACGTCCAGCGGCGCGCGCGCCGGTGATGCGCCCAGAACATGTCGCATGTTCTGGAGCTCATGGAGCGAGTAGCCTGGTCTGCGGCCGTTGTCCGGGGGTGGGGGAAGGCGCCCGTCTTCCTCGGCCTTGCGAATACGGTTAGTTGAGCAGTCAAGCAATTGCGCGACCTCGGCTATGCCGAAGCGGACACTTAATTCCTTTCGACTCCCGGGGAGGAATGCCTTTCTGCGAAGGCGTTCAATCATTCGCTCTCCGGCATCGGCCATATCGCCGATCTGACTGACGACTGAATGTTCGCTGGCCACGTCTTCACCTCGTTGAAGCTTTTCAGGAAAACCTGTGCCATAAAACATTCAAATGTGCAATTGATCGCGTATATTGATGATATCGTGCAGAGTGCGCGGCTCAAATCATCCGATTTCGAGAGGAAATTGCAGCCGATTACCTTGGTCGAGGTTCGGGAAAAACAAATACCGCGAAATTTCGGCTGGAAGGTGCCTTGGGGCGCTGTGAACGCATTTAGGCAGAAAAGCTTGGGCGGCCCTCCTTTTGGCGCTCTACGGGCCGTTTTTGACGGGAGGCTATTTTTCTCGTATTTTCAATATTATACAACGGCCCAATATGGGCTTGGGTGGATCTGGCGCCGGAAGTACCAGCCGCGAGCATCTTACAACCCGCATCATGGTTCCGAGCCGCAACCTGTTGTCCGTGAAAATCCACTTAAGCCTGGAAGGCGAGGGACTCGCAAGGAGGACAAGGCAAGCGGCGGCGGTCGTGAGCGGCCGAACCTTGTGCAAGCGATCGAGCGGGCAGGGCAGGGGCAGGCAGCTTCTTCAGCCGGCTGTTCTCTTCCTCAAGCGTGCGCAGGCGCCGGGCATCGGAAACCTCCAGGCCGCCATATATCCTTTCCCTAGGTCGATGCAATTTGGTTTAACTAGGTTATATATGATACGCATGGCACCAGATGGATGCACAACCCGGGAAACCTGCAGGCTGCCGATAACGGGATGCCGAAAGGTGGAGGCATTATAAGAGTGGTTAAAGGAATGGCTGCCGCCAAACGCAAAATGCCAAATGTGCTTGCAAATACACATGCGGAAGAGGGGCAAAAATCGCTAATTCGTATCCCGAAAACCGCAGAAGTCGTGGCCGATCACATACGGGCCAGAATCATCCGGGGCGAGCTTAAGGATGGTGATTTCTTGCCTGCGGAAGCGCAGTTGATGGAAACTTTCTCGATTTCCCGTCCCACATTGCGAGAAGCCTTTCGGATACTGGAAGCTGAGCGCCTCATCAGTGTCGGGCGCGGGACTCGCACCGGGGCGCGTGTCCACGAACCCAGGACGGAAAGCGTGTCGCGTTATGCGGGCTCGGTTCTTCAAAGCCAGGGCACGACGATTGCGGATATCTATGACGCGAGGCTGGCTATCGAGCCGTTTTCCGCCAGGCGCGTTGCCGAGCGTTGCAATCCCGAAGATGTGCGCCGGTTGCGCGAAGAGGCGTCTCGTCTGGCGGATCTGATCGACGAGGAGCGCTATACGGATTTCATGGTTGCCATCGTCAATTTCCATAAGCTTGTTGTCGAGCTTGGTGGAAACCGGACCCTTCTGTTTTTCACGGCGCTTCTCCAAGACATGACGGCCCGCCATCAGGCTGGCGTCCTCAAGCGCGCCAAGCTCGACCGGGAAGGGGAGAAGCAACGCAGCGAATGGGGAATCCGGTCATTCCGCAAGCTGATCCGTTTGGTCGAAGCCGGAGACGCCGCGGGCGCGGAAAGCCATTGGCAACTTCATCTGATGAACTCGAACAAGGTATGGGTGCCGCCGGAGGAAGGCGTTCGCACGATCGATGTCCTGAGCTGAGGTTGCGGGTTTCCATCGAGAAGCGCGTTTCGTGCCGGTATGGGCAATGCGTCAGAAATGATCGGGAGATGACATGAATAAACGCCAGGAGGTTTCGGACAACTGGATTAGCGAGGCTGGATTGCGCTGGCGGCCGCTGGTCCCGTTCGGTGCCGAGATCGACCATGATTTGGCCCTTCCGCTTTCCGCGCCCGCGGCTGACCGGTTTTACCAGTTGCTGGATCAGGAAGGCTTGATCGTAGCGCGCGGGCAAACGCTGGGCATGGATCGGCAGAAAGCGATTTCGGCACCGATCGGGCCCGATATCCATCGGGCGCACGCGCATGATACCGGATACATCACCACGGAAGGCGTCGATCAGGGTTCGGCGCGATCCGAACTGAGTTTCCACTCGGATAACGCGTATACGGACAAACCTCTCGCCGCCATATCGCTCCATGCGGTGGACGTCGTCGACGATGCGTCGGGAACGCTCTTCGTCAACGCGGAGCATGCATACGAAACCTTGCCCACGCCGCTTCGGGATCGCCTCGATGCATTGACGGTTGAAATGGTCATGCCGTCCTCAGATTGCATCGGCCGCCGGGTGTGCGATGTGCGCGAACCGGCGGTGGCGGTATCTGCGCCGTTGCCGGCGGTGCGTGTCAACTCTCGAACCGGTCGCCGCTATATCGGTGTCAGCGAGATGCAAACGGCGCGGGTTCTGGATATGGATTGGGACGAAGGCCGCGCGCTGCTGCACGAAGTCTACGATCATTTATATGCACCGGAAAACAGGCTCGAGCATCGGTGGCGAGGGGGAGACATTGTCCTTTGGGATAATCTTACGCTGCAGCACGCTCGTGGGTCGCTCGCTGATGTAGGACGGCGCGTCCTGCAGCGCGTCGTGGCTGCATCATCTTAGTCGAATCGCTTCGCGATTGCTCCATGTTCTGGCATGAACCGGCGCGGCGCGGCGCGATGGGACGCCGTAAACGAGGAAAGATCGGGAACGGGAATGACTGAAAAGACGATCCGCATCGGCGGGGCATGCGCCTTTTATGGGGACAGCAGTATCGCGCCGACACAACTGCTCGACGCGGGCGTCGATTATCTGGTGCTGGATTATCTGGCCGAAGCGACAATGTCGACGTTGGGCGCGATGCGCGCGCACCGGGATGACCTCGGTTATGCGACGGACTTCACCGAATGGGTCTGGAAGGACAACCTCGCCGTGCTCAAGCGGACGGGCGCGAAGATCGTCACCAATGCGGGCGGCGTCAATCCGCGTTCCTGCGCCGCGCGGATGGAAAAGCTCGCCGCCGATGCCGGGTTTTCGTTTCGGATCGCGATTGTCGAAGGAGATGAAGTGATCGGAGCGCTGGACACGTTGTCCGCCCAATCCGAACTGTTCACCGGCACGCCGTTCCCGCCGCGCGACAAGATCATGACCGCCAATGCCTATCTTGGAGCGGGGCCGATCGCGCGCGCGCTGGCCATGGGCGCCGACGTGGTGATCACCGGACGCTGCGTCGATTCGGCGCTGACGCTGGGCATTCTCATGCACGAGTTCGGGTGGCAGCCCGACGATCATGACCTGCTTTCGCAAGGCTCGCTCGCCGGGCACGTCATTGAATGCGGCGCGCAGGCGACCGGCGGTCTGTTCACGGACTGGCGGGACGTGCCGGACTGGGCGAACATCGGTTATCCGATCATCGAATGCACGGCGGACGGCGCTTTCACCGTGACGAAGCCGGACGGTTCCGGCGGGCTGGTTTCCTCCGCCGTGGTGGCCGAACAGGTGCTTTACGAAGTCGGCGATCCGCAGGCCTATATGCTGCCCGACGTGGTCTGCGACTTCACGCAAGTGAACGTCGAGCAGACCGGGCCGGACCGGGTGCGCGTCACGGGCGCGAAAGGCTATCCGCCAAGCCGTAAATACAAGGTCTGCGTCACCTGGGCGGACGGTTTCCGGGCCATGGGCTTCATGCCCATCGTTGGCCGGGAAGCGGCGCAGAAGGCGCAAAGGCAGGCCGAGGCCGTACTCGGACGGGTCGAGACCATGCTGCGCCAGCGCAACATCGGCCCGTTCCGCGCCAGCCGCATCGAAGTGATCGGCGCGGAAGCCAGCTACGGCGCCAACGCAAGGGCGGGGGACACGCGCGAGGTAGTCTACAAGCTGGCCGTCGAGCACGACGACAAGGCCGCGTTCCGTCCGTTCCTGCGCGAGTTCGATTCGCCGACGACCTCGATGGCGGTGGGGACGACGGGCTGGTTCGGCGGCCGCGCTGAAGTGAAGCCGGTGATGCGCGTGTTTTCCTGCACGATGGAGGCGGGCGAACTGCCGGTCACGGTCACTCTGGGCGACAGGAGCGAGACGAACACCTGGCTGGACGGGGATGAGCGCTTCGACCCGGCGATGATCGTCCGGCCTGCGCCGGGCGAAACCGCCGATCCGGCGCAGGCCGCCCGTGAAGTGCCGCTGGTCGATCTCGCCTGGGCGCGCAGCGGCGACAAGGGCGATGCCTTCAACGTGGGCGTCATTGCCCGCAGGCCCGAATACCTGCCGTGGATTCGCGCCGCGCTCAGCGAGCAGGCCGTGATGACGTGGTTCGCGCACGAGTTCGGCGGCGCGGGCGATCCCGCCGTGGCGCGCTATGAAGTGCCGGGGCTGGACGCGCTGAACTTCCATGTCCTCAACAGCCTGGGTGGTGGCCAGTTTGCCAGCCTGCGGCTCGATCCGCTGGCCAAGGGCAAGGCGCAGCAGCTTCTCGACATGCCGGTGAAAGTGCCGGCCGGGCTGGCCTGAAGGCGAAGGGCGCGTATCGCGTCATGCGCGCCCCGTTGACAGCGGGAAACGCTTGGCCAATAGCGAACGAGATATATAACCATCTACGACAATGGCCTTCGCTGCCTTGGCGGCGAAGGCGCGAACAGAGAGGCCGGCCGACTCCCATGGACATTCGATATTCGGCAGAGGAGCAGCGTTTCCGCGAGGAATGCCGCGCCTGGCTCCATGACAACGTGCCGGCCGAAAAGCGCCCGCTCAATGCCGACGCGGCGCTCGATTTCGACAAGGCGTGGCAGCGCCGCCTGTTCGACGCGGGCTGGGCGGGCATCAACTGGCCGAAGGAATACGGCGGACGCGGGCTGTCCATCGTCCAGCAGGTGATCTGGCTGGAGGAATACGCCAAGGCCCATGCCCCGTGGATCGGCGCCAACTTCGTGGGCATCAACCACGGCGGGCCGACTCTCATCATCAACGCCAGCGAGGAGCAGAAGGCATACCACCTGCCGCGTATCCTCAAGGGGGAGGCGATCTGGTGCCAGGGCTTTTCCGAGCCGGGCGCGGGATCGGACCTCGCGGGCATCAAGACCAAGGCCCGCATCGAGGGCGATGAACTGGTCATCAACGGCTCGAAGATCTGGACGAGTTTCGCCCATGTCGCGGACTGGCAGGAACTGGTCCTGCGCACCGAGGAAGGCTCCGCGCGCCATCGCGGCCTGTCGTGGGTGATCTGCGACATGCATGCGCCGGGGATCGAGATCCGCCCCATCAGGAAGATTTCCGGGCAGGTGGAATTCGCGCAGGTTTTCTATGACGACGTGCGCATCCCGCTGGAGAACGTCGTCGGGGGCCTCGGCAACGGCTGGAAAGTGGCGATGTCCACACTCAGTTTCGAGCGCGGCACCGGCTTCATCGCCGATCAGGTCAAGCAGAGCCAGGAGATCGAGGAACTGATCGCGCGGGCGCGGGCGTCCGGTGCGATCAAGGACGATCGCATCGCCGCCCAGCTTGCCCAGTTGCGGGCCGAAGTCGCGGCGCTGCGGGCCATGACCTATCGCAACATCAGCGAAGTGATCCGCACCAACCAGCCCGGTGCCGAAGCGTCCGTGATCCGTCTGTTCGGCTCGGAACTGGGGCAGCGGCTGGAACGCATGGCCATGCTGCTGGCCGGGCCGGACGTGCTCGACTTCCGCTATGGCGACGACACGTTCGTGGGCGACTACCTGCGCGGGTTCGCCGGCACCATCGCGGGCGGCAGCGCCCAGATCCAGCGCGACATCATCGGCGAGCGCGTGCTCGGCCTGCCCAAATCGAGGTAAGACCCATGGACCTGTCACTCGACTCCGAACTGGAAAGCCTCGTCACCGCCACGGGCGACTGGTGCCGCGACAACCTGCCGCTCGAAGCCTCGCGCAACCGTCCGCCCGGTATCTGGGGCGAACTGGAAGCGATGGGCTGGACCGGCATGACGGCCGAGGCCATGGGCCTCGACCACGCCAGCGAGGCGCTGGTCTTCGCGGAACTGGGGCGCTATCTCGCGCCCGTCGCCTTGCTGTCCACCGCCGTCGCGGCGCGCTGGGCGGGAACTGCAGGCAAAGTGGCGCTGGCCGTTCCCGCCGCCGCCGGTCGCGTGGGATCGGGGCAGGGCGGACCCGTGCGCGTGTTTGATACAGATGGCGCGGGTCATGCGCTCGGCCTCGTCGGCGGCGCGGCGGCGCTGGCGGCGATTCCCGCCGATCTGGCCGCCGAGCCGGGGCTGGACCTGTCCGCGCCGCTCGCCAAACTCGATCCCGCGCCCGCGTTCACACCGGTGGGCGATGGCCGCGCCGTGCTTCACCTGCAACTCGTGGCGGCGGCCTTCGCGGTTGGCTGTGCGGACGCGGCGCGCGACATGGCGGCGGACTACGCCAAGGTGCGCGAACAGTTCGAGCGGCCCATCGGCTGGTTCCAGGCGCTCAAGCACATCTGCTCGGACATGGCGGTGCGCTCCGCCGTGGCGCGCTCGCAGCTTTGCTATGCCGCCTGCGCGCTGGACGCGGGGGAGGGCGACGCCGCCTTCCACATCGCTTCGGCCAAGCATCTCGCCGATCAGGCGGCGATCGACAACAGCCGCGCCAATATCCAGGTCCACGGCGGCATCGGCATGACGGACGAGGCCTATCCGCACTTGTGCCTGAAGCGCGCGCACCTGCTGGCCTTCGTCGCGCCCGCCGATCAGGCCATCATTCTGGGAGAAGCCGCATGACCGCCAAGATCCTCTATGACGTGACGGACGGCGTGGGCATTATCACGCTCAACCGCCCCGAAGTGCATAACGCGATCGACGACGAGGCGAGCGAGCTCTATGCCGAAGTGCTCGACCGGGCGCTGGCCGACGACGGGGTGAAGGCGATCCTGCTGCAAGGGGCCGGCAAGTCGTTCTGCTCGGGCCGCGACACTACCATGCTGGGCCATCGCGCGCGCGATGAAAGCGATTACCACTTCATCCTGCGCCATCAGAAAGGGCGGTTGAAGGTGCTGGACAGCACCAAGCCGTTCATCGCCGCCGTCAAGGGCGCGGTGATCGGCGGGGGCTGCGAACTGGCGCTGTGCTGCGATATCCGTGTGTCGTCCACTGATCTCAAGATGGCGCTGCCGGAAATCCTCTACGGCATCCTGCCCGATACCGGGGGCACGCAATACATGGCCAACCTCATCGGCACGAGCCGGGCGAAATACATGGTCATGACCGGCGAGCGGATCGACGCCCGGACGGCGCTGGAATGGGGCGCGGTGGATTTCGTGGTGGAGCCGGACGAACTTGACGCCAGGGCGTTGGAAATCGCGCGCAAGATCGCGGCGCGTCCACCGCTGGCGCTGGCCATGGCCAAGACCATGGTCGATCAGGGTGTCGCGGGCGCGGTGCGCAACGGCATCACGCAGGAACTGCTCGCGCAATCCTATCTGTTCAGGACGGAAGACTATCAGGAAGCCCGCGCCGCGCTTCGCGAAAAGCGCGCGCCCGTATTCAGGGGAAAATGAACGTGAGCGAGGAATACAAGGGATTGCGCGCCGCACCCGCCAAAGGCGCGCGGATGCTGCCGGAAGGCACGTTCGCGAATGACGTCGCCATCATCACGGGCGGCGGATCGGGCATCGGCAAGGGCATTGCCGCCGAGTTCGGCAGGCTGGGCGGGGCCGTCGCCATCGCCAGCCGCGATCCCGAAAAGCGCGCGCGCGGCGTCGCCGCCGTGGAGGAAGCGGGCGGCCGGGCCATCGGCGTCCAACTCGACGTGCGCGACCCGGAAGCCGTGAAAGCCTGCTTCGACGAAGTGGAAGCCGCGCTCGGCCCCGTCACGCAGCTCATCAACAACGCGGCGGGCAACCTCGCGGGTGCTTCGGAGGACTTCAGCCTCAACGCCTGGCGGGCCGTGACGGGCATCGTGCTGGACGGCACCTGGATCTGCTCCACGGAGTTCGCCCGGCGGCGCATCGCCGACGGCGTCGGCGGCGCCATCCTCAACATCGGCGCGACCTATTCGTGGACTGGCGGCCCCGGCACCAGCCCTTCGGCGGCGGCCAAGGCGGGCGTCACCAACCTGACGCAGAGCCTCGCGGTGGAATGGGGGCCATACGACATCCGCGTGAACTGCATCGCGCCCGGCCTGTTTCCCCACGCCGACCGCGCGGCGCATCTGCGCTTCGTCGACAAGGACGCCAGCGACCTCGCCAGCCGCCAGCCTGCTCTTCGCACCGGCGAGGTCCACGAACTGGGCTGGGCGGCGGCCTATCTCTGTTCGGATTATGCCGCGTTCTGTTCCGGCCACACGTTCGTGCTCGACGGCGCGAACTGGCTGCGGCGCACCCTGCGGATGCCGGTTTTCGAGCCGGTGCGGACCTGGGTTCCCGCCAAGCGTGAGAAGTGATCGGCCCGGAAGTGAAGGGCGCGCGGTTGATTGACCTGCATCAAAGCTTGGCTGCCCCCATCTGATAAGTGACGAATTGTCACTTCAAGGAGGATGCCGCCATGCAGATGAACGATATGGTGATCGCCAGCGTCGACGATCACATCATTGAACCGCCGACCATGTTCGACCAGCACCTTGGCGCCGAGCATCGCAAGCTGGCCCCGCGATACGTCGCCGGCGACGATGGCCATGCCTATTGGCAATGGGAACACGAAGGGATGCGGACATTCAACGTCGGCCTCAACGCCGTCGTTGGCCGCCCCAAGGAAGAATACGGCACCGAGCCGATGAACATCGACCAGATGCGCAAGGGCACCTGGGACGCCGCCGCGCATATCGACGACATGAACGTGTCCGGCATGCTCACTTCGGTCTGTTTTCCGACGTTCGCGGGCTTCGATGGTTCGTGGTTCTGGAAAGCCAAGGACAAGGAAAACGCCGAGCGCGTCATCGCCGCCTATAACGACTGGCACATCGACGAATGGTGCGGGCCATACAAGGGCCGCTACATCCCGACCGCGATCCTGCCGCTCTGGGACATTCCCACCGCGATCAGGGAACTCCAGCGCGTCATCAAGAAGGGTTGCCGTTCGGTCAGCTTCCCCTCGAACCCACTCAATCAGGGCGCGCCGGCCTCGATCCACGACGATATCTGGGAACCGCTGTGGGCGCTGTGCGACGATGAGCAGGTCGTTCTGAACTGCCACATCGGCACCGGCCAGCCGGCGGCAGCCGCTTCGGGCGACTCGCCGATCTCGGCCTGGATCACGTCATTGCCGATGGCGATCGGCATCGACGCGGCGGACCTGTTGCACCTGACCGCGCTGCTGCGCTATCCGAATCTCAAGTTCTCGCTGTCGGAAGGCGGCGTGGGCTGGATTCCCTACATGCTGGAGCGGGCGGACTTCGTCTACAAGCACCACGGCCCGTGGGTGCGCTGCGACTGGGGCGGCAAGCTGCCGTCGGAAGTATTCCGCGAGCACTTCCTGTCCTGCTTCATCGACGACAAGTTCGGCTGCGCCAACTATGCCTCGGTGGGCGAGGACATCATCGCCTACGAATGCGACTATCCGCATTCCGACTGCACCTGGCCGCGCGTCGCCGAGGAACTGTGGGAGAACGTCAAGGATCTTCCCGACAACATCATCGACAAGATCACGCACGACAACGTGTTCAAGTTCTTCAACGTCGATCCGATCGCCGAACTGGGCGGCCGCGAGAACTGCACGGTTGCCGCGCTGCGGGCCAAGGCCACGCACGTCGACACGACCGAACGCTCGATGCCGGGCAAGGACGCCCGCATCGTCGGCCGGCCCGACCGCGCGGTGACTTTCGCCGATGCGGCCGCGACGCTGGCCGAACGGCACACCGCCGGCACGGAAAGCTGACGGGACCGACGGCATGACGGGAAAAAGCGACGCCGGCCCCTCCTGGGGCCGGCGTTTGCGTTTGGGGACAAAAGGATCGCCCCGGATGTCAAACGAGGCGGGCGGAAGTTATGCTTCCGCCCGTCCGCCTTTCCATTCAGGCCGCGAGTTTCTCGCTCGTCGAGACCTTCGGCGCGATGCGGAACAGGCGGGCGGCGTTGAGGCCGAGGATATCGCGGCGCGTGGCGTCGGAAACGCCCAGTCCGTCGAAAAGCTGGTCCACGATGCCCCGGCTGATCGGGAACGTGCCTTCGGCGTGCGGATAGTCCGATCCCCACATCACGTTCTTCGCGCCGGGCAGGCCCTTGTCGGCCGCCAGGATGCAGGCGCGATCATGCTGGAAGCTGGCCCAGATCTGTTCGTCCACGATCTGGCTGCACCGGCGCGACAGCTTGGGGAAGACGAAGTTGGCATGCGCCTCTTGCACTTCGTCCATGCGCTCCGCCAGCGCGACGAGCCAGCTCGCGCCGCTCTCGATGAAAGCCACCTTGGCGCCCGGATTGCGGTCCAGCACGCCGCCCGTGACGAGATGCATCGCTGAATTCTGCGCATCCATCATCTGCTTGGTGTAGTTGATGATGCCCGCGCCCGGGCCGCGTTCCTGGATCACGGTTTCCAGGCCCGTGCCGGTGTGCATCACGAACACGATGCCGAGCGCCGCCGCTTTCGCGAAGACCGGATCCCACTTTTCGTCGTTGTATTTGGGCAGACCGGGCGGAGTCACTGCCGGAAGCATGGCGGAAGTGAAACCCTTCGACGCCAGATAGTCCAGTTCGGCCAGCGTGTTCGAAAAATCGAGTACCGGCAGCATGCCGCAGCGCACGAAGCGGTCCGGGTGGCCCGAGAGGAACGAATCGTTCCAGTCGTTGTAAAGGCGGGCGGAAGCCGCTTCGGCTTCGGGATCGTCGAGGCAGTAGAGCCACAGGCCGAGGCTGGGGAAGCAGATTTCGGCGTCGATGCCTTCCAGTTCCATGTCCTCGAGCCGGCCGGGGATTTCGCGGATGCCCTTGCGCTGGGCATCGCCCAGTTCCTTTTCGCGATGCAGGCCGACGCGCAGGCGGTAAATCACTTTGTCATCGGTGCCGGTAATGAGGTATTCGCCTTCCTTGCGCACATGAATGGCGTGGCTTTTGAGATTTGCAGGCAGGCCATCGCGGAAGATGTCGGCAGGTTCCATGATATGGCTGTCGGCGCTGAAAACGAAGGGTTTCATGCAGGCTTCTCCTTGGTTCCATGCATTGCGAATCGCATGTTTATAAAAAACAGGATACCTTGTTAGACGCATATGCGCAAGGAATCGGCGTGCTACATGCTGGACAGGGGGCTTTCTGTCCCTTAAATAGATATTTGTTTAGGTGTAAGTCAGCATGGAGCCGCGCGCCGTGGGCGGTGCGGCCACTGCCCCGGAAACTCCAGGCGAGGCGGTGTGGGGAGAAGCGGATGGAGACGCTGACATTCAAAGGTTTTGGCGGTGCGCGGCTGGAGGCCGACGTCGCGGGTGCTGCCGAAGACCCGGCGATCCTGCTTGTCCACGGCGCGGGGCAGACGCGTGCCGTGTGGCGCGATGTGGCCGCCGCTCTGGTGGAATCGGGCCGCCGCGTGGTCAGCCTCGATCTGCGCGGGCACGGGGGCAGCGACTGGCCCGGCGGCTACACGCTTGAAGCCTATGCCGGCGATCTGCGCGCCGTGCTGGCGCAGATGGGATCGCGGCCCGTGGTCGTCGCGGCGACGATGGGCGGCTGGATCACCGTGGCCGCCCTGGCCGATGACGCGGCGAATCTCGCGGCGGGACTGGTCCTGGTCGACATGCCCGTGGGGGCGGATTCCGAAATGGCCGCCGAAGTCGGCGCGCGCCTGCGCCAGCGGCTTGACCGCCACGCGCCCGCCTGGGACGAGCATGTGCTCAACGCGCTGCCGCTGGACGCCATCCACGGCCTGCTCATGGATGCCGCGCCGAAGCTCGCCGTCCCGGCGATGGTCGTGCGCGGCGGCCTGTCGTGGATGCAGCGGTCCGAACGCAACGCGGCATTCGATGAGGCCCTGCCCAATGCCGAGATCGTGGAAGTGGCGGATGCGGACCTGCTCGTGGTCACGGATCGCACGGAAGCGTTCCTGGCCCATCTGCTCGATTTCCTGGAACGCCGCCAGCCGCGCGGAGCGGCCGAGTTCCGCGCCGGATCGGACGCACGCACGCTGCGCGACGCCATGGGCTGCTTCGCCACCGGCATTACCGTGGTTACCGCCGTGGCCGAGGACGGCACGCCCATCGGGCTGACGGCCAACAGCTTCACGTCCGTCTCGCTCGATCCGCCGCTGCTGCTGGTGTGCATCGCCAACGGGGCGGGATCGGGCCCGGTGCTGCGCGAAGCCGCGCATTTCGGCATCAACATGTTGCAGACGGGGCAACAGCAGGCATCGAACCGCTTCGCGGGCCGGGGAGAAGACCGCTTTGCCGCGACGGCGTGGGCGCCGGGGGAGACGGGCGCGCCGCTTCTGGAAGGATCGCTGGCCGCGTTCGAATGCCGCCGCCACGCGGTGCACGACGGGGGCGATCATTTCATTCTGGTTGGCGAGGTGATCCGCGCGCAGTTCGAGCCGAGCATCGATCCGCTGCTCTACTTCCGGGGCAAGTATCGCAGGCTGCATCTGGCATGAAACCGCAGCGACTGGCCGCTGGACAGAGGGCGAAGCGCCACATAGGACACATGGTTAGATAACTCACGCGGATTCGACGGGCGAGTCCGGGAAATAGAGGGGAATGCGATGGCCTGGGCCAATCAGGACAAGACGGCGATCGTCGGCGTCGGCGCCACGGACTATTACGTCCGGGGCAAGAGCTGGCCGCGAACGATCAACGACATGGCGGGGGAAGCGATCCTCAAGGCCTGCGCGGACGCGGGCATTTCGGTCAAGGACATCGACGGCTTCGCCTATTACTCGACGGCGGGCGCGGGCTATCTCGACAAGTTCGACACGGCGCTGCTGATGGAAACGCTGGGCATGCCCCACGTCTCCTTCTCGGCGACGCTGACTTCGGGCGGCGGCGGCTGCGTCGGCGCGATCGGTCTCGCGACCGCCGGGCTGGTGAACGAGGACTGCAAGTATGCCGTTACGGTCATGTCATTGCAGCAGCTTCCCCAGCACCGGCTGGGAGTGGTGTTCGGGGCCGCCGCGCCCAACCCGGAAAACAGCTTCCTCCAGCCTTCGGGCCTGGTCGGACCCGGGCATTTGATGAGCGTGCTGGCCCGCCGCCACATGCACCTCTACGGCACCACGCAGGACGCGTTCGGCGAGATCGTCATGGCCACGCGCGCCAACACGCACAACCGCCCCAAGGCGATCCGCAAGGCGCCGCTGACGAAAGAGGAATACGAAGCCTCCGTCATGCTGGCCGATCCACTGCGCCGCCTCGATTTCTGCCTTGAGACGGACGGCGCGGTTGCTGTCATCACCACGACGATGGACCGCGCGAAGGACTGCCGCCACAAGCCCGCCGTGGTCCACGGCTGCGCCCACGGCGGCCAGCGCGAATGGGGCAGGGCTTTTGCCTGGATGGGCATGCCCGATCCGCATTTCGCCAGTTCCGGGCACAAGTTTCCGGCCGATCGCGTCTGGGCGCAGACCGGGCTTTCGGCAAAGGACATGGACGTGGCGCTGCTCTATGACCATTTCAGCTCGATGGTACTGATGCAGCTTGAGGACTACGGCTTCTGCGAGAAAGGCGAGGGCAACGATTACGTGCTTTCGGGCAAGGTCCGCTACGATGCGGCGACGCAGGGCGGAGTCAACGGCGGCGTTCCCGTCAACACCCATGGCGGCAACCTCAACGAAGCCTACATCATCGGTATGACGCATGTCGTCGAGGGGGTGGAGCAAGTGCGCGGCACGGCCATCAACCAGGTGAAGGACGCCGAATTCGCTCTGGTTTCCGGCGGCCCCGCGCCGCTGCCCACCTCCAGCCTGATCCTGAGGAGCGCCTGATGAGCACCAAGACCGCCTATGGCCCCGCCCGTCTCCTGCCGGGCGAGCAGATCCGCATTTCCACCAACCCCGATACCGAGCCGTTCTGGGACGCGGCGAAGGAGCATCGGCTGACGGCCTGCCAGTGCGCGAAGTGCGGTCATTTCCGCATGCCGCCCACGCCCTATTGCCCGGAATGTTCCAGCAACGAGAAGAACTGGCCGACTCTGCCGGGCACCGGCACGGTGTTCAGCTTCGCCATCTGCAACAAGAACCCGGCGAACGGCGAGGACTATATCTACGTTCCCGTCGTGATCGACATAGATGGGGCACCGGGCGCGCGGCTCAACGCCAACATCACGGGCTGCGATGCCGAGGACGTGCATATCGGTATGAAAGTCACGGTTGAATGGACGGAGATCCAGGGCGGCTGGGTGCTGCCCAACTTCCGCAAGGCGTAAGGGGCTGACGGGCGATGCTGAGCGACCTGCGGATCGTCGAAATCGGTGAGGGGATGGCCGTCCAGGTGGCGGGCCTGCTGCTGTCCGAACTGGCCGGCGACGTCCTGAAGATAGAGCGGCCCGGCGGCGATCCCGCGCGCGGCACGGCTCCCTTCGCCAACTGGAACCGGGGCAAGCGCAGCCTCGAACTGGATCTGGCCGGCGAAGCGGGCAAGGCGGAACTGGCGCGCCGGCTGAAAGATGCCGACGCGCTGATCCACCAGTTCACGCCGAAGCAGGCCGAAGCGTTCGGGCTGGACGACGCGGCGCTGGCGGCGCGCCATCCGCGTCTTGTCGTCTGCGGCATCACGGGCAGCCCCTGCAATCACCCGGACGCCGAAAGGCACGACGACGAGCTGCTGGTTTCGGCCCGGCTCGGCGCGCTCTATGAGAACGACGGCTATCGCGGCGGCCCGATCGTCTGGCGCCATCGCCGGGGAAGCTGGGCGGCGGCGCATCTGGCGGCGGGCGGCATCCTCGCGCGGCTGCTCTGGCGGCTGCAATCGGGGCGGGGCGGCGCGGCGCATACCTCGATCATGCAGGGCGTGCTGTCCCAGTTGCCGCTGGTCTGGGCGCGCAACTCGAAAGGGCCGATGCCCAACACGCCCACCTATGATCCGGACGTGCCGCGCGCCATGGCGATGCAACTCTGGCAGTGCCAGGGCGGGGACTGGCTCCAGATCATGGACCCGCCGCAGCAGTTCGACTATGCGTCGATGCCGACGATGTGGGAGGTGCTGGCCGAAGGCGTCGATATCTCGACGGCCGAAGGCACGGCGGAGGCATTCCGCCGCCGTCCGCTGGAAGCCTGGCTCGCCGACCTGCGCGCCGCCGACATCGCCGCCGAACCGGCCTGCCCGATGGGCGAGATCCTGCGGCACGAGGATGTGCGGGCCAACGGCTATGTGGTGGAAGTGGACGATCCCGAACTGGGGCGGACCATCCAGCCCAACACGCCGTTCCACACCAACCGTCCGCTGTCGCTGGGCCGCCCTGCGCCCAGGCGGGGCGAAGGCGGGGACAGGCCGTGGGTGGAGCGCCCGCGCGCGCAGCCGCTGGACAATGCGGACGAGGCGCCGCCCGAATTGCTGAAGGGCGTCAACGTGCTCGATTTCGGCATGTTCCTCGCCGGGCCGCTGGGGCCTTCGATGATGGGCGACATGGGCGCGGACGTCATCAAGGTGGAATCGCTGGCGGGCGACCGGATGCGCTTCATGCACCGCTATTTCCAGGCGGCGGCGCGGTCCAAGCGGTCCATTGCGATTGACCTGACGAAGCCGGAGGCGCAGCCGATCCTGGAGCGCCTGATCCGTTGGGCCGACGTGGTCCACCATAACATGCGCTTCAAGGGGGCAGCCAAGCTGGGCCTTTCGGAAGACGCCATCCGGCAGGTGAAGCCGGACGTGGCGTTTAGCTACGTCAGCGCCTACGGCCAGCGCGGCAACCGCGGCAACTGGCCCGGATTCGATTCGATATTCACGGCGCTTGCCGGGATCGAGTTCGAGAACGCCGGTGAAGGCAACCGCCCGGTGTTCGACCGGCCGGGGCCGATGGACGTGACGGCGGCGCAAAGCTGTTTCGTGGGCATCATGGCCTCGCTCCATGCCGCGCGCACGCGCGGTGAGGCATGGTCGACCCAGACGTCGCTGCTCGGCGTGTCGACGCTGGTGCAGGGCGAGCGCCTTATCCTCCCTGACGGCACCCTTTCCGAAACCTGGCACCTCAACAGCGAGCAGACCGGGTTCGGCCCTTACCACCGCATATACCGCTGCGCCGATGGCGGCTGGATTGCCGTTGCCGCGCACAAGGACGCGGCGCGGGCCGGAATGCGCGCCGTGCTGGGCGATGACGAGGACGGGTTCGCGGATGCTGCGGCAAGCCGCGACGCGGCCGGGCTGGTCGCGGCGCTGGAAGCGGCGGGCGTGCCTTGCGACCATGTCACGTTCGAGGACGCCGCCAACCGCTTCTTCGACGACCCTCTCAACCGCGAGTTGAACCTCGTCTCGGTGCTGGAACAGCCGGTCTATGGCACGGTCGAGCAGCCGGGCGCGTTCTGGTGCTTCGGCGACGTGCCGGTGGCATTCCGCCGCTCCTGTCCCGACGTGGGCGAGCATACTGACGAGATCATGCGCGAAATGGGCTTTTCCGACGCGGAGATCGCCGACTTCCGCGCGCGGAAAGTGATCGGCTGACGCGAATCAGCCGTCTCAAACCGGCAGGAAGCTCGCCGTTCCGCCGGCGTTGTCCAGGCCGTTCTGGTTCACCATCCGCAGGGCCAGCCCGCCGCCGGCGCTGTCCGGCTCCGCCGTGCAGCGCAGCGTGTCGCCAGGGTGGACCGGGGCCTTGTAGCGCACGTCGATCCGGTGCAGCCGCTGGCCTTGCGGCGCGCGTGTGCGGGCAAGCTGGGCGAGGTAGCTCGACAGCATCCAGCCCGGCAGGATCGGCGCGGGCAGCCCTTCCTTCTGGGCATAGGGCGGATCCCAGTGGATGCGGTGGACGGCCCAGATCGCGCCGACGAACAGAAACAGCGAGATCATGTCCGGCCGCTTTATCATCGCGCCGTCTTCCCATGCCGTCGCGGGCGTCCCTTCGGGATGGCCTTCGCGGCCCGCCCCTTCATAGGGCGGCAGCGGCGGCGGCGGCTCGCGCAGGATCAGCGTGGAGCCGTAGCGCTCGATCACTTCGCCGTCGCGCGTGGAGACGACCGATTCCTTTTCCACGAACACGATCGGCCCGGTCTTGCCCTGCTTTTCGGTGATCGACTTCGTGGTGAACACTTCCTGGATTTCCTCACCCGCGACCGAGGGGCGGACGATTTCCCAGCGTTGCCCCGCCAGCATGGTCTGGAGATGCGTCAGCCCCGGCGGCGCGGTGGTTTCATATTGTCCGTCGTTGAGGAAGCCTTCACGGAACGGCGTGGGCCGGAGCACCGCCGCGTTGAACAGCGGTGGCGAGATCACGTCGGCGTAACCGGCGGCGCGCGCCGCTTCGGGATCGGTGTAGAGCGGATCGGGGTCGTCGATCCCGGTGGCGAACTTGCGGATGTCGTAGGCCGTCACCAGTCCGCGGCGCGGCTCCGTGCTGGTGCCGACGATCGAGAGCACTTCGTCCGTCAGAAATGTCATTGTCGTTCCGTCTCCCTTTCCGGCCGGAGCCGGGGTTCCGGTCTGCAGGTAACGAAAGCCGTGCGGCGGCACAACGGAGAAGCGATCGTTGCCCATTCGATCATGATGCGAAAAATGGCGGCAGGTCGCGCCTGGCTATTTGCGCGCTGCGAAGGCGGCCATCAGGCGTTCCAGCGCGGCGCGATGTTCCGGCCCGCCGCGCAGGGCAAGGAAGCTCTCCGCTTCCAGCTTTCCGGCTTGCGCGAAGCCCAGAGAAGCCGCGTCGAGATTGCGCTTGATCGCCGTCAGCGCCGGAGCGGACATTTCCGCCAGCGCGCGGGCACGGGCTATGGTGCGGCAGGCGAGTGCGCCGGCTTCCACGACTTCGTCCACCAGCCCCAGGCGGAAGGCGTCCGCCGCGCCGACCGGCCCGCCGAACGCGATGGAGCGGGCCCGGCCGGGGCCGGTGAGCCGGGCCAGCAGCCAGTTGATCCCGAAATCGCCCGCCAGCCCGATCGTGCCATAGGCATAGGCCAGCTTCGCCTGATCCGACGCGATCCGCAGGTCGCAGGCCAGCGCCAAGGCAAGGCCGCCGCCAGCCGCCGCGCCGTTCAGCATGGCGATGGTCGGTCGGGGAAAGTCCACGATCTTGCCGGCAAGATCCAGCCCTCGCGCAAGGCCCGCCCGTTCGCTTTCGGGATCGCGCGTTGCCAGATGCCCGCTCAACAAATTCAGGTTGCCGCCCGCGCTGAACATCCGGCCCGCGCCGGTCAGCACCAGTACGCGCACACTTTCGTCGCGGGCAGCAGCATCGAGTTCGCGTTCAAGATCCGCCGTCAGGTCCGGCCCTACCGAATTGTTGCCGTCGCCACGATCGAGGATCAGCGTGCGGACGCCCGCGTCGTCCTCCCGGCGGACCAGCGGGTTTGCGGGCGGCTCCGTCATCGGGCAGCCCGAATGGCTGGGGCAGTGTCAGGGGCATCATCGCGGGGTGCGCCAGATGCTTGCGCCAGCCGGTCGAGCTTGGCCTCGATCGCATCCAGCCTTTGCTTGAGCGGCTTTTCCATGCCCGTGCCGTTCAGCACCGGAATCACGAAGAAGCGCACGCGCCGCCGCAGCGCCGCTTCATCCCAGTCGGGCGCGCTGGCGAAATGGATCATCTGGTTCGCCACCCACTCCATCGCCTCTTGCGCGGTGATGTCGTCATGGCGATCGAGGGCGGCGAAAGTTATGTTGACAAGGCGGCCCAGCCCTTCTTCCGGCGTGCGTGACAGGGAGTCCATGAACAGCCGGATGCCGAGCTGCGATATTTCCGTGCGCAGGGACGTATCCAGCCATCCCACGCGCTGCATTTCCAAAACGGCGTGTGTGAACACTGTTTCCAGCCGGTCCGCCACGGTGCCGGGACCGGCCAGAACGCAGTCGGCCCATTCACGGAACGGCTTGGCCCGCGCCCAGAGCAAGGCCGTGAACAGCGAATCGCGATTGCCGTATCGCCGGTAGAGCGTGGTGCGCGAGACGCCCGCTTCGGCCGCGACTTCCTCAAGCGACGTATTGTCGAACCCCTTGCGCTGGACGCAGACGGCGGCGGCATCCAGAACGGGATCGCCGACAGGCTGTGCGCCATAGATGGGTTTGGGTGACCGGGCGGCGTCCAGTATCTTCACGGCGATATCTTCATGGCGACGTTCATTGCCGCGCTTATACACAAAACCGGCCCCGGCCCAATATCACGACCCGCGACAGGACGCCGCGTTCGCTTTACGCCCCGGCGCCTTGCAAGCTGCGGGCGCGCAGTTCGTGCTTCAGAACCTTGCCCGCGCCCGACAGCGGCAGCGCTTCGACGAATTCGAAGCTGCGCGGCACCTTGAATCCGGCCAGCGTCTGGCGGCAATGCGCCATCAGCGCGTCGGTGGAGGGGGTCGCGCCAGACCGCGCGACGATCACGGCATGAACCCGCTCGCCCCATTTCTCGTCCGGCATGGCAATGACGGCGGCCTGCACCACATCGGGATGCGTGGACAGCGCATCTTCCACTTCGGAAGAATAGACATTTTCGCCGCCGGTGATGATCATGTCCTTCAGCCGGTCGACCACAGTGACATAGCCGGCTTCGTCCATCACGCCGACGTCGCCGGTATGCATCCAGCCGCCGCGCAGGGCCTCGGCCGTCGCTTCTGGCATGTTCCAGTAACCCAGCATCATGCCCGGCCCGCGCACGACGATTTCTCCCGCCGTGCCGCGCGGCACTTCGCGATCCTGGCTGTCGACGATGCGGACCTGCGATGAGGCAGTGGCTTTCCCGGCGCTGCGGATGCGGCCGTTGGTGCGTGCTTCGGGGCTGTGGTCCTCCTCGCCCAGGTGCGTGGCGATCGGCGACAATTCGGTCATCCCGTAGGCCTGGCTGAAGCGCACGCCGGGCAGGGCGGCCATGGCCCGGTCCATCAGCCCGCTGTCCATCGGCGATGCGCCGTAGCGGATACGCTTCACGCTGCCGGTATCGAATTCGGGGAAACGGGGATGGTCGACGACCATGCGCAGCATGGTGGGCACGAGGAACAGTTCCGATATGCCTTCGCGTCCGATCGTCTCCAGCACCGCCAGAGGATCGAACGCGGGCAGAAAATAGTTTGCCGATTCGGAATAGAGCGCGATGAACAGGCCGGAAAGCGCTCCGATATGGAACAGCGGTGCGGTGTGGAGATAGCGGTCGTGTGCGCGGCCGGTTGGCCCGGCCAGGGCGCCGAACATTGATCCGGCAAGGTTGCCGTGGCTCAGCATCACGCCTTTGGGACGGCCCGTGGTGCCGCCGGTATAGAGGATGGCGGCAAGCTCGTCGCCGCTGCGCAGGGCGTCTTCCACAGGCGCCGATCCGGCGACGAAGGCCCGCCAGTCGCGCGCTGCATCGACTGCTTCTCCGATCACGAAGACATGCGCGATGCCGGGTGCCCGCGCCGTGATGTCCGGGATCATCTCGGCGAAGGCCTGTTCGACGATGAGGATGCGGCTCTGGCAGTCTTCCAGCGAATAGGCCATCTCGGCGGCGGTCCAGCGCAGGTTCACCGGATTGATGACTCCGCCTGCCCACCATGTGCCGAAGATCCAGGCGAAGAAATCCACGCTGTTGCGCGACAGCATGGCGACGCGGTCGCCCGGTTGCAGCCCCAGTTCGCGCAAACCCCCCGCGATGCGCGCGACGCGATCCGCCAGCCCCGCCCAGTCGAGCCGCTCGTGCGCGTCGACGGCCGCCGTTCCGGCCGGATCACGCTGGAGCTGACGGTGCAGCGCTTGCGTCATATACATGCCCATGGCCCTCTCTCCATGCCCCGGCAAACCGCCGACTCGTATCAGACTTCGATCAGGACCGCACCGGCCTGTCCGCCGCCCGCGCACATCGTCGCCACGCCGAGGCCGCCGCCCCGGCGCCCGAGGTCGTTGATGAGCGTGGCCAGCATCCGCCCACCCGACGCCGCGACGGGATGGCCGAGCGAACAGCCGCTGCCCGAGATGTTGACGGTATCCTCGTCGAGACCGAACGCCTTGCAGGCCGCGATGGGGACCGATGCGAACGCTTCGTTGATTTCCCACAGGGCCACGTCGCCGGTCTTGCGCCCGGTGCGCGCCATCAGCTTTTCGATCACGTCGATCACAGCCATGCCGGTCTGCTTCGGGTCGACGCCGATGGCGGCCCAGCCATGGACTTTCGCGATGGGCGAAAGCCCCGCCTTCGCCGCGAAGGCATCCGTGGAGATCGCCAATGCCGATGCGGCGTCGTTCACGCCGCTGGAATTGCCCGCCGTGATGGAAAAGCCTTCGATTTCCTGATGCAGCGGCTTCAATGAGGCCAGCTTTTCCCTGCTGCTGTCTCGGCGGGGATGCTCGTCCACCTTGAACGCGAATGTCGAGCCGTCCGCCGCCCGCGCCGTGACGGGAACGATCTCGTCCACGAAGTTGCCCGCGTCGATCGCGGCGATGGCGCGCTGGTGCGAGCGGAATGCCCAGGCATCCATTTCCTCGCGGCTGATGCCGGCCGCTTGCGCGGTGTTCCAGCCCACGGTGATCGACATGTCGCGGTTCGGTGCCTCGGGCGTGTCGGGATGAGTCGGCGGCATCCAGAAGTCCACCTCCTCGCCACTCGCCGGGTCGCGCCAGCGCAGGACGGGCGAGGTGGAGGACGATTGCACGCCGCCCGCGATCACGATATCCTCCATGCCCGAAAGGACCGAGGATGCAGCGACGCCGGTGGCGGTAAGGCTACCCGCGCAGTGGCGATTGAGCGCCATGCCGCCTGCTTTCGTCAGCCCCGCTTCCAGTGCGGCATGGCGGGCGACCGCGCCGCCGCCGTAGAGCGATTCGGCGAAAACCACGTCGCCCACTTGATCCCCGGTCAGTCCGGCGCGCGCGATGGCGGCCTTAAGGACCGTCAGTGCGAGGTCTTCCGCGCGGGTATGGACGAGCGAGCCCTTGCGCGCGGTGGCGACGGCGGTGCGGACCGCGCTGAGGATGACGGCAGTGGTCATGAACGTTTCTCCCGATGAATGAGCCAATGGCAGCGGAAGCACGGGCGCGCCGCGATTCCGGCAGGATTTCACCGGGCCTCTCTCATGCCCGCGCCGCGCCGTCAACGACTGGCACGTTAGATGTTGAACGAAGTTCAACACGTAGCTAGAGAGCACGCTCAAATGAATGAGAGGAAGCCAAGGAATGTCTGAAAGCTTTACGGACAGGGTCGTGGTTATCACCGGCGGTGGCCGTGGGCTGGGGCGCTGGCTGGCCGAAGCCTTCGCGGGCGCGGGGGCGAGCGTGATGATCGGCGCACGCACCCTGTCCTATGCGGAGGATGCGAAGGCGGCGATCGACGCGGCGGGCGGCACGGCTGAAATCGCCCGCTGTGACGTGTCGAGCCATGCCGATTGCACGGCGCTGATCGCGGCGGCGGCCCAGCGCTTCGGCGGCGTCGATATCGTGATCCATTGCGCGGCGGACATCCCGCACGGTGGTCTCGGCCATGTCAGCGACGAAGGGCTGGAAAGCGGCCTCGCCAGCATCGCCAAGGCGGCATGGTGGCTGCTCGACGCGGCGCGGCCGCATCTGGCGAAGTCGGCGCAGGGCGGGCGGTTCATCGCCATCGGCTCGATCAACGGCACGGCCACGGTTGTTCCCAACATGACCGCCTACGGCATGGCCAAGGCGGCGCTGCTGGCCTTCGTGCGCGGCGCGGCGGTGGATGTGGTGGCCGAGGGCATCACGGTCAACGCCATCCAGCCCGGCCTCATCGCCAGCGACCGGGCGAGGCAGGTGCTTGGCGACGAGGGGCTGGATGCCTATGGCGCGACAGTGCCGGTGGGGCGGCCCGGCATGGCGGAGGACTTCGCCCACGCCTGCATGTTCTTCGCCTCGCCCAGGGCAGGCTACATCACGGGCGCCAGCCTGGTGATGGACGGCGGCTCCTCGCTGGCGCCGGGGCAGGGCGGGCGCGGCGATATCCTTCAGGACCGCCTCAAGGCGCAGCAGGGTCACTGAGCGATGGATCTCGGCATCAGGGGCAAGGTGGCGCTCGTCACCGGCGGGTCGCAGGGCATCGGGCTGGGCTGCGCGCAGCGTTTCGCCGCAGAGGGCTGCAAGGTGATGATCGCGGCGCGCACGCAGTCGCGGATCGACGAGGCCGTGGCGGCGATCGGGGCCGGGATCGGCGGCGATTGTGCGGGGATTTCGGCGGACTGCACGGCGAAGGACGGCATCGAGAAGGCTGTGCGCGCCTGTGTCGAGACATTCGGCGCGGCGCCGGATATCGCGATCTTCAACGTCGATTCAGGCCCCAAGGGCGCCTTCCTCGACGTGGACGACGAGACGTTCGCGGCGGCCAACAACAACAACGTCATGGCCTTCCGCTGGCTGGTGCAAGCGGTGTTTCCGGCCATGAAAGGCAAGGGCTGGGGCCGCATCCTCACCATCGGCACCAATTCCGTGAAGCAGCCGCACCGCAAGCTGCCCCGCGCGGCGCAGAACACCTATCGCGTCGGCGCGCTGGCGCTGTCCAAGACGCTCTCGGCCGAACTTGGCCCATTCGGTGTCACGGTCAACACGCTCGGCACCGGGGCCATCGCCACGCCGCAGTTTCGCGACGTGTTCACCCGGATCGCCGAGGCGCAGGGCCAGACATACGAAGAGCACGTTGCCGAGCGCGTTTCCGAATGGCCGATACGGCGCATGGGCACGCCGGAGGACATGGCGGCGGCGGCGGCGTTTTTGTGCTCGGACCTTGCCGGGTTCATCACCGGGCAAGTTCTGGTGGTGGATGGCGGAAACCTCGAAACCTTGCAGTAAACCCCCATTCCCGGCTCCATACGGCAGGGCCGGGCAGCTTGAAGAAACACAGCGGGAGCTGGCCGGAGAGGCGCGGAAACGCGCAAAACGCCGGGGCATCTCCTTCCTCTCCGGGAGAACGGATATATGACGCAGGTTTCCGCCGCCCGGCGCAACGTGACGCTGGGCATGGTCTGTCTGGTCGCGTTCCTGAGCTATGTCGATCGCCAGATCTTCACGCTGTTTCAGGAAGACATAAAGGCCGCGCTCGGGCTCACTGACGGCCAGCTCGGCCTGCTGACCGGCATGTCGTTTGCCCTGTTCTACGTGCTGGCCGGGTTTCCGATCGCGCGCTACGCCGACAAGGGGGACCGGCGGCTGGTGATCGGGGTCTGCGTGATCGTGTGGAGCACGGCGACGGCGCTCTGCGGCATCGCGCAGAGCTATGTGCAACTGCTCCTTGCCCGGATCGGGCTGGCGGCGGGCGAGGCAGGGGCGGGGCCGGCCGGCAATTCGCTGATAACCGAAATCTTCCCGCTGAACCGGCGCACCACGGTCATTTCCATCATCCTTGCCGCCAATGCTGTCGGCCTGTCGGGCGGGCTGGCGCTGGGCGGATGGCTTTCGCTCTATTTCGACTGGCGGGCCGTGTTCCTAATCCTCGGCCTGCCGGGTATTCTTGTCGGCGTGCTGGTCTGGCTGCTCTGCGTGGAGCCGCGCCGCGCCGCCGGAGCGAAAGTCGTGCCGCCGCCGCAGATCCCGATGCGCGACGTCCTGCGCATCATCGCGGGCAGCACGTCGCTGCGCTGGGCCGGGCTGCTGCTGACGGCATCGGCGATGGCGGGCTTCTCCTTCATCCTGTGGGGCGCTTCGTTCTTCCAGCGCATCCACGGCATGTCGAAAGCGGAAACGGGCTTCTGGCTGGGCGGAGCGATGGCCACGGGACTGGTGCTGGGCAACCTGCTCGCCGGATGGGTCAGCGACAGGTTCGGCAAGGCTAATCCGCGCTTCAACGGCTGGTTCGCCGGGGTGAGCAACTTCTGCGCGTTTCCTTTCGCGCTCGGCTTTGCGCTCGCATCCGATCCTTATGTGTCGCTGGCCTGCTTCGTGCTGATGAAGTTCCTGATGACGCTTTATCTCGGCCCGACCATGGCGCTGTGCTTCGCGCAAGTGCCGATCGCGATGCGGGCAATGATTTCGGCGGTCATCGCCATGCTGATCGGCTTCGCGGGCACCGGGCTGGGTGGCACGCTGGCCGGATTCGCCAGCCAGGCGTTCACGCCGGCCTATGGCGCACTGTCGCTCCAGCCCGCGCTGGCGCTGATGTCGTGCTGCCTGCTGGTCGGCGGCGTTTCGGCGGTCTTCGCGGGGCGCACTGCCCGGCCGCTGCCCGAAAACACCTGAACTCCCCCGATCCCGCCGCGCGGCGGGATCGGGAGGCGCGTCAGGCCGCGAGCACTTCCGCCCGGCGGGCCTCGACGGCGGGGCGCAGGTTGGCGCGGGAGAACAGCCGGGCCGCGTTGCCGCCCAGCACGGCGATCAGTTCATCGGTCGTCACGTCCGGGTTCTGCTCGACCATCCGGTCCACCACTTCGCGCGAGAAGGGGAACGTGCCTTCGGCGTGCGGATAGTCCGTGGCGAAGAGCAGGGCGCCGATCCCTACGCCGTCCCGTATCGCCATCGAGGAATTGCCGTCGTTCTGCAACGCGCAATGCACCTGATCGCGCACGATCCGGCTGGGCAGGCGCGACAGTTTCGGTTCGATCGAGGGCGCGTGGCCGTGATAGACTTCGTCCATCCGCTCGGCGAGGCCCCAGAGCCAGCCCGCGCTGTGTTCGGCGAAGAGGATGTGCGCGTCGGGGTTGCGGTCCAGCACGCCGCCCGCGACAAGCTGGGTTATCACGTCGACCGCGTCGTTCATCTGGCGCGTGTAGTTGTAGAGCGCGCCGCCCGGTCCCTTGAGGGCGCGGATGTTGATGTTGCCGACGCCCGTGTGGAATACCAGAGGGATGCCCTGCTCTCCGGCCAAGGCGAAGATCGGATCCCAGCGCGGATCGTTGTAGTTGTTGAGTCCTTCCCACAGGCAGAACGCGGCGAAGCCCTTGTCCGCCACGCGCTTGCACTCCGCCAGCGCATCGTCGAAGTCGATGCAGGGAATCATGGCGGCGGGGATCAGGCGTTCGCGGACGGGGGCGCAATAGTCCCATACCCAGTCGTTATAGATTCGGCACGCCTCGCGCTGGGCCTCGCGGTCGGCGATGCGGGGCAGCATCAGGCCCAGCGAGGGGAACACCAGTTCCGCGTCCACGCCGTCGCGGTCCATGTCGGCAAGGCGCATCGAAAGGTCGCGAGCGCCCCGGCGCTTGGTGTCGACCGCGCAGTCGGACACGAAGTTGTCGGCCGCGTCGGTGCAGGAACGCTCCCCGGCGGGAGCTTCGCTGTCCGGTGCTCTGGCCTGGTCCCCGGCCTGTGCGTTGAACGCGGCGTCGCTCGCTCCGGTCTTGTGCTTGTGGAAGTCGGTCCAGATCTTGAGCACGACCTGATCGCCGATCCGCGTGACGCGGATGTTCTCGCCGACCTCGCTGGTGATGGCATAGTTTGAAAGATGGGGCGGCATGGCCTTTGCGAACAGGTCGGGCGGTTCGGCGACATGGGCGTCGCAACTGAACACGAAGGGGCGAAGCTTGTCCGTCATGGCATTCCTCCAGAATCGCACGGGCGAATGCGTTTTCGCCGCGTTTCGAGGGTTTGTTGCCAAAATAGATATCTATTTTGTTTGACGGATATCAAAAACAGGAGGATTCCGGTGTGACGGGCAGTTTATCAGGGCCTTAATTGGCGGTGCCGATTTCTCGCCCTCGTCTTCATACGCCTTGCCGCGTTTGACAGGGCTGGTATCGTCCAGCGACAGGTATCTGTTTCAAGGGGGCAAAATCCGCCGGTGGCCAAGTCTGCAACTCTCGTTTCCCGCACCGCGCGTGAGCTGGTCCGGCTCAGTCTCGAACGCGAGGAGGGGGAGTTTCTCGGCGCGGAGGAAGAACTGCTCCAGCGCCTCGGCGTCAGCCGTCCGACGCTGCGGCAGGCCGCCAAGATCGCGGAGAACGACCGGTTCATCAGCGTTCGGCGCGGTATTCGCGGCGGGTTCTATGCCAGCCGGCCCAATGTCGACGATGCAACGCGGTCGCTGGCCCGCTATCTGCGGTTGCAGGGTGTGACTCTGCTCGATGTGGTTACCGTCAACCGGCCAGTGTCCGAGGAGGCGGCGGCGCTCGCCTGCGCTTGCGAGGACGAGGAACTGCGCGCCCGGCTGGAACGGCTCATGGCGGATATCGAAACGGCCGACACGGTGGCCGATATCGTCGACCGGGAGCAGCAGCTATCCGACCTGATCGCGGAAATGAGCGAAAATCCGATCATCTCCGTGTTCATGGGCATCACCTTTTCCTTCGGCCTGGAGGAGGATCGCGTTCGGCTGTTCCGCGATCCCGATCATCGCGCGCAGGCGCGGCGGATGATGCAGAGCGTGTGCCGCGCCATCCTGGAGCGGGATGCCGATATCGCCCGCCTGATGGTGCGCCGCCGCTCGACGACCATAGGCGAATGGGTGAAGGACAACGCGCAGGCCCGCCAAGCCGGTCAGGCGAGCCGCGCCATCCGTTGAAGCGCCGCGCGATATTCGCCGCCCAGCCGCGCGACCAGTTCGGCGGCGGGCACGATCCCGTGGACGGCGCCGATGCCCTGGCCGCAGCCCCAGATATCGCGCCACGCCTTCTTGCCCGCGGCGAGATCGGCGAAGTTCATCTTCGACGGGTCGGAAACCGGCAGCGTGTCGGGATCGAGGCCCGCCGCCACGATGCTGGGCTTCAGGTAGTTGCCATGCACGCCGGTGAAGAGGTTGGAATAGACGATGTCGTCCGCGTTGCTGTCGACGATCATCTGCTTGTATCCGTCCGCCGCGACCGCTTCCTCGGTGGCGATGAAGGCCGAGCCGATATAGGCGAGGTCCGCCCCCAGCGCGATGGCGGCGGCGATCGCGTTGCCGTTGGCGATGGCTCCTGACAGCGCCAGCGGTCCGTCGAACCAGCCGCGAATCTCCTGCACCAGCGCGAAGGGAGAGAGCGTGCCCGCGTGGCCGCCCGCGCCGGCCGCCACGGCGACGAGGCCGTCCGCCCCTTTTTCCACTGCCTTGCGGGCGAAACGGTTGTCGATCACGTCATGGAACACCACGCCGCCATAGCTGTGGATGGCGGCGTTGATATCCGGCCGCGCGCCCAGCGAGGTAATGATCATGGGCACCTGGTATTTCACGCAGAGCGCCAGATCCTCGTCCAGCCGCTCGTTGGTCTTGTGCACGATCAGGTTGACGGCAAACGGCGCATCCGCGTCCGTCAGTTCCCGGCGCAGGCGCACCAGCCATTCCTCCAGCACGCCCGAAGGCCGCGCATTGAGCGAGGGGAAGGAGCCGACGATGCCCGCGCGGCATTGGGCGATCACCAGTTCCGGCTGCGAAATGATGAACAGCGGCGATGCGATCGCCGGCACCGAGAGGCGGTTTTCCAGTATGCGGGGCAGGGCCATGTGCGGCGTCTCCTGATGGTTGTTCGCCTGAGCGCTACTCGACGGTGCCGCGTCCGCCGCTGACCGGAATGGTCACGCCGGTCAGCCATGCCCCGGCCCGCGACGAGAGATAGATGACGGCGCCCGCGATATCCGCCGCGCCGCCCATGCGGTTGCCGAGCGGGGAGGCGACGCTGGCGACGTCCTGCTCGCTGTCGAAATCCACGACCGTTCCCGTCATCTTCGAGGGGAAGAAGCCGGGCGCGATGGTGTTGACGCTGATGTTCTCGCCCGCGAGGAACTTGCCCATGTGCCGCCCCATGTGGATCAATCCCGCCTTGGTCGCCGAATAGGGATAGCTTTCCCATTGCGGCAGCTTGAGGCCGTCGATCGAGGCGATGTTGATGATGCGGGCGGGATCGTCCGGCGTGGCGGCGGCGCGCAGCGCGGGCAGCAGGGCCTGCACCAGATCGAACGGTGCCAGGAGGTTGAGCTTCAACACTTTTTCGAACCCGGCGCGTGGAAATTCGCCGATCGGCGCCCCCCACGTCGCGCCCGCGTTGTTGACGAGGATGTGGAGCGGCCCCGCCGCGTTCACGGCGTCCGTCACGGCGCGGATGCCTTCCTCGGTGGAAAGGTCGGCGGCGATGGCCGTCACGTCCGCGCCGCTTTCGGACAGACGGCGCGCGGCGGCCTCTATGTCCGCCGTCTTGCGTGAGCAGATGAGCAGCTTGCAGCCTGCGGCGGCCAGACCTTCCGCGATCATGTAGCCGATGCCGCCCGATCCGCCGGTGACGAGCGCGGTCTTACCGCTGACGTCGAACAGAGTGGAGATGTTCATGCGGCGGGCTCCGTCTGGCCGACGCCGGTCGATCCCATTGTCAGCCCCGATCCGCCGTCGCACTCGATGACGGCGCCGGTGATGTAGCGGGCATGGTCTGAGCACAGGAACACGGCAAGGTCGGCGATATCGCGCTTCTCGCCATAGATGCCCAGCGGAATGGTCTGCTTGTAGGCCGCTTCGGATGCGGCCGTCGGCGTCAGGCGGCGCATGCCCTCGGTGTCGGCGATGGGGCCGGGCGAGATGCCGTTTACGCGCACGCCGTCCGGCCCCCATTCCAGCGCCATGCATTTGGTGACCATATTGACGCCTGCCTTGGCGGCGCAGGCGTGGATCTGGTTCTTCATCGGCTTCACGGCCTGTCCGGCGGTGATCGCGATCAGCGATGCGCCCGGCTTGCGCAGATGGGGGTAGCTGGCGCGGAACACGTTGAACGTGCCCAGCAGGTCGATATCGACCACGGTCTTGAAGCCGTTGGCGGACAGTTCATTGGCGGGTGCCACGAAGTTGCCCGCCGCGCCCGACAGCACGATGTCTATCGGTCCGAAGGTTTCGACCGCCTTTTGCATCGCGGCGTCGACAGCGGCGAAATCGCGCACGTCCGCCGCCATGCCGATGGCGTCGTGGCCCGCATCGCGCAAGCCTTGCGCGGCGGCCTCGATCTTTTCGGGCGAGCGGCTGATGAGCGCCACTTTCGCTCCGGCCTGCGCGAAGCCGAGCGCCACGCCCAGATTGATGCCGCTGGAGCCGCCCGCGATGAAAGCGACCTTGTTCGCCAGAATGGTGTCGGTCATTGTCTCTCCGTTTATCGGTTGCCCGTTGGCCCTAGATGAGCGGCGGCCGCTGTGCCAGACTCATCGCCATGGAATCGCAAGAACAGGAGAGTGCCGTTGCTGCGCGCGTTTGATCTTTCCGAAAAGACCGTTCTCGTCACCGGCGGCAACAGGGGTATCGGGCTGGGCATGGCGAAAGGGCTGGCCGAAGCGGGCGCGACGGTGGTCATCTGGGGGTCCAGCGCACAGAACAACGAGCGGGCGCTGGCGGACCTGCGCGCCGTAACCCCCAAAGCCCACGCAATGACCGTGGATGTGGGAGAAGAAGCGGCCGTCGCTTCGGCCATGGGCGAAACGGTCGAGATCACCGGGCGGTTGGATTGCGCCATCTCCAACGCCGCGATCGGCAGCGGCACGTCCGGCGTGAAGCCGTTCATCCAGCAGAGCGGAGACGACTTGCAGCAGTTCCTCGATATCAATGTGAAGGGCAGCTTCTGCGTGCTGCGTGAAGCGGCAAGGCATATGATCGCGCGCGCCAAGGCGGGCGATCCGGGCGGATCGCTCGTCGGCCTGACGACCGTGGGGATCGTGCGCGGCATGGCCTATCTGGAGCCTTACGCCACCGCCAAGGGCGCGGTTCCCGCGATGATCCGCGCCATTGCGATGGAACTGGGCCGCTACGGCATTCGCGCCAATGCCATCATGCCGGGCTTCATCCAGACCGATATGACGCAGCGGATACACGGCGACGAGGCGATGAGCGACGGCATCGTCGCGCGCATTCCCGCCCGCCGCTGGGGGACGCCGGAGGATTTCGCCGGGCTGGCCGTCTATCTCGCGTCCGACGCCAGCCGCTATCACAGCGGCGATACGCTCTGCGTCGACGGCGGCTATCTGGCGCAATAGGAGTTCGGACCCATGGAGGAAGCGGAGATATTCGCCGGGAAAGTGGCGTTCGTCACGGGCGCGGCGACGGGATTCGGCGCGGCTTTCGCGCGGAACTTGTGCGCGGGCGGTGCGGCGGTGACGCTGGCCGATATTGACCGTGCGGGAGTCGCGCGGCTGGCCGACGAATTGCAGGCCGCCGGACACCGTGCGTTGCCGCTCGCCTGCGACGTGGCGGATGAAATGGCGGTCGCGCAGGCGATGGAGCGCACCGCCGATACCTTCGGCGGGCTGGATATCCTCATCAACAACGCCGGGCTGCACAGTGTCGCCTATAACCGCAGCTTCGGCGAACTGGGCATGGGCGAGACGCGCCGCCTGTTCGACGTCAACGTCTTCGGCGTGTTGCATTGCACGCTGGCGGCCCGCCCGCTGATGGCCGCGCGCGGCGGAGGCAGCGTCGTCAACATTTCCTCGATCGCCGGTTTCGCGTCCGCCAATGCCTATGGCGTCTCGAAGCTGACTGTGCGTGGCCTGACCATCGCGCTGGCGCACGAACTGGCCCCCGATGCGATCAGGGTGAACGCCATCGCGCCCGGCCTGATCGCCACCGAGACGATCCGGGCGGAAATGCCCGCTGCGATGTTCGACGAGTTCGCGCGCGACAAGCAACTCGTCCACCGCACCGGAGAGATGGCCGACATCGTCGGGGCGATGCGCCATCTCTGTTCCGATGCCGCGTCGTTCGTGACGGGCGAGACGCTCAAGGTTGCGGGCGGTTTCCCGCTGTCAATCTGAAGCGTGGGCTCAATCCAGCTTGTAGCGCGGGAAAAGCTGGGGGTTGCGCTCCAGCGAGAAAATGCGGTGATGCGAGTTGGGATAGCGCATGGCGACCTGGCTCGCCCGGTCCAGCGCTTCCACTTCCGCGTCGGTCAGCGACCATTGCGCGGCGGCAAGGTTGTCGGCCAGTTGCTCGTCGGTGCGCGCGCCGATCAGCACGGACGTCACGCCGGGCTTTTTCAGCAGCCAGTTGAGCGCGACTTGTCCCGGTGTCACGCCGCGCGCCTCCGCAATGGCATCGAGCGCGGCCAGAACCCTTTCGCCCTGCGGCGTGTCGTAGGCTTTCAGGCGGTTGCTGAGTTCGAGCCGGGTGTTCCCGCCGCGCGCCGAGCGGAACTTGCCGGAGAGGAATCCCTGAGCCAGCGGGCTCCAGATCAGCGCGCCGACGCCCTGATCCACGCCACAGGGCAGCAGTTCGTCCTCCGCGTCGCGCACCATCAGCGAATACTGGATCTGCTGGCTGACATAGGGTTCGACGTTGCGCCGTTCGGCGGTGGCCATGGCCTTCATCAACTGCCACCCGGCATAATTGGAGCAGCCGATGTAGCGCACCTTGCCCGCCGTCACGAGATCGTCGAGCGCGCGCAGCGTTTCATCCAGCGGCGCCCGCGCGTCGAAGCTGTGCACCTGGTAGAGGTCGATCCAGTCTGTGCCGAGTCGGCGCAACGATGCCTCGCACGCTTCGATCAGATGGCGGCGCGACAGGCCGGTATCGTGCGCGTTGCGGCCCATCCGGCCGAACGCCTTGGTGGCGACCACGACATAAGGCCGCCGAGCACCTAGCGCCTCGCCCAGAATTTCCTCGGATCGGCCCTCGGCATAGACATCGGCGGTGTCGAACAGAGTGACGCCGGCGTCGAGGCACATGTCCACTTGCCGCTTCGCCGCCTCGCCCCTAGTCGTTCCCGTCTGGCCGAAGCGTCCTTCACCGTCGGAAAAGGTCATCGCGCCGAAACCGAAAACCGAGACTTCAAGCCCGCTCTTGCCGAGAAAACGTGTTTCCATGCCTTGTTACCCTCTCACCGATTGCCGTTTGCGCCCGAACCGGGCATCGTCGGCGACCATGGGCGGAGCGCTTTCGCGAAGCAAGGGAGAGTATAGGCAAATGAGCAGTGGCCGCGTTCTGGTGATGAGTTCGGATGTCCGCAAGCTGGTTCCTCTGGATGACGGCGCGTTTCCCGTCGACATTCTGACCGATCATGCCGACCGCGACGGCTGGCTGGCCCAGAACGGGCGTGGCATCCGGGCGCTGGTCTGCGCCGGGCTTGAGCGCATCGACGATGCCCGCCTGGCGATGATGCCCGATCTGGAGCTGATCTCGGTGATCGCGGCGGGCATGTCGGGCCTCGACCTGGAGGCGGCGCGGCGACGCGGCATCGCCGTCACCAATGCGGGCGACCTCAACGCGGGCGACGTCGCCGATTTCGCGATCACGCTGATGCTGGCGCACCGGCGCGACCTGCTGGCCTGCGATGCCTGGGTGCGCGACGGAAAGTGGCCGGGTGGGCGCATGTCTCCCGGCAGATCCATCGGTTCGGAACGGGTGGGGATCGTCGGTCTTGGCCATATCGGCAAGGCTATCGCCACGCGTCTCGCGCCCTTCGGCTGCGAAATCCGCTGGTGGGGGCCGAATCCCAAGCCGGACGTGGCATGGGAGCGCATGGAAACGCCGGGTGATCTTGCGGCATGGGCATCCACGCTGATCGTGGCGGCGGCGGGCAAGGACGATACGCGCAGCCTTATCGACGCGGATATCATTGCGGCGGTCGGTCCCGAAGGGCTGATCGTCAATGTTTCGCGCGGGTTCGTGATCGACGAGGCGGCGATGAAGGCGGCTCTGCGCGACGGACGGCTGGGCGGCGCGGCGCTGGATGTGGTGGCGCGTGAGCCGGACGACGGAACGGGTTGGGCAGACGTGCCCAACGTCATCCTCGCGCCGCATGTCGCGGGCGCGACGCGCGAAGCGTTCGCCGCCGTGATGGCGGGGGCGGCGGACAACGTGCGGCGCCTGTTCGCGGGCGAACCGCTGCTGCGCCGCGTCGTGTAAGGTCCGTCAGGCGGGCGGCGCGTCAGGCCGGGGGGCGTCCCCGGACGTGAAGAGGCTGGAACAGCGTGTTTTCCGCCTGCCAGTCGATCCGCACCTCGCGATGGGCGAAGCGCCAGCCTTCGTGCGTGCGCACCAGCCGGTCGACATAGACGCCATGGTGATCCGGCCCGATATCGGTGTGCACCATGAAATAGGTGCGCGCCGATGCGGTGTCTCCGTCGATGGTGACGAGCGAGGTCGACAGGTGGTGGCGCGAGACGGTGAGGCCGCCGCCCTTCCCGCCGTTACCGTCCTTGTCATCGCCGCCGCCCAGCCGCGCGGCGATGGCGGCGCGCCCTTGCGTTTTCGCGCCGCCGAACTCGATCACACCGTCCTCCGCGAAAGTCCCGGCCAGCACGTCCACTTTGCCCCGGTCGCCGAAGATATTGTATTGGGCCATGAGCGCGCGGATTTCCTCGCGGTCGGCCAGCTCCTGAAGGTCCATTGCTATGCTCCGGGCTTTTTGGCGGGCGCGGCGAAGCGCAGTCCCTGATTGAGCGTCCACGCGCCTTCGGGATCGCGCATCCAGCCGCTCGACGCCCAGGTGCCGCCGTCCACCGGCAGCATTATGCCCGTGATATATTCGGCCATGGCGGAGGACAGGAACACGATGGCGTCGCCGCATTGCAATGCGTCGCCTTCGTAGCCCAACGGGATGAGCTGTTTCCACGCCGTCTCTTCCTCCGGCGTGTTCTTGTGCCAAGCCGCTTCGTCGACCGGCCCGGCGCGGTTGCCCTTGGAGCCGGGCGAAACCGTGTGATCGGGCGTGATGGCGTTGACGCGGATGCCGTATTCGGCAAGCTCGACCGCCATGGTGCGCGTGAAGCTGACCATGCCTGCCTTGCACGCGGCATAGACCGAGAAGTTGGGCGCCGCGCGCGTCGCCTCGATCGACGCGACGTTGACGATGGAGCCGCCGCGTCCTTCGCGGATCATGATCCTCGCCGCGTCCTGCGTGCAACGCAGCATGCTCATGAGATTGAGGTCGATATGCCGCTGCCAGCTTCGTTCGCTCTGTTCGAGGAACGGCCGTCCAGAGACGCCGCCGACGTTGTTGACCAGCACGTCGACGCGGCCGAAGCGTTCGTCCGCCGCCGCGATCATGGCGTGCGTCGCCTCGCCGTCCATCATGTCGACCGGCCAGGGCAGGGCCTCCGTGCCTGCCTCGCGCACGCGGGCGGCGACTTCCTCGCAGCGACTAGACTCGATATCGGCGATGACCACATTCGCCCCGGCCTGAGCCAGCCGGATCGCGCCACCCCGGCCTATGCCGCCGCCGCCGCCGGTCACGATCGCGGTCTTTCCGTCCAGTCTGGTGCGGTCCATCATCGTCTCTCCCTGTTCCCTTCCGAAATTCACGCCGCCGCTGGTTGACAACTGGCTACGAGGAGCACGTTGCGGGAGGCGGGTGCGGCTGGCAAGATGCTCCGGCAGGGAAAGGGAGACTTTTTTGACCATTGGCAAAGATGATGTTCCCGGCGAACGCGCCACTCGCACGCGGGCCAACACGCGGGCGCGGCTGGTCCGGGCGGGGCGGAGGCTGTTCCTGAACGGGGAGTTCCAGGCCGCGTCGGTGGACAGCATCGCGCGTGCGGCGGGCTTCACGCGCGCCGCGTTCTATCTGCACTTTCCCGACAAGGACACGCTGCTGGCGGCGATCATGACGGAGGAAGCGGCGATACCCCGCCCCATCTTCCGCTGGTTCGCCGATCATCCGCGTGATGCCGCTTCGGTCGAAGGGTTTATCCGCGCGTTCCTTGAGGATTCGCGGCGCCTGCGGATTCGCGAGTTCCACATCGCCGCGCTGCAAAGCCCTGCGGCGAACGAAGCCTTCAACCGCAACCGCAGCCGCCTGACCGAGATTCTGGGAGAGCATTTTCCCGCCTTCCGCCCGATGCGGAACCGCGGCCCCGACGAGCTTGCCCGCATGGCGCGGGCCTTGCGGATCGTGATCCAGCTCGAACAGCTCTCGGCGCGCGAACTGGATCTGGCCGGGCCGGATCTGGGCGAGGCCATGATCCGCGACCTTATGGGCGAGATGCTTCGGTTCGACGCGGATTATCCGGCCTGAGCGTCCGCTCCGTCAAACGCCGCCGCTGGCGACGATGGTCTCGCCGTTCACCCAGCGGCTGTCTTCGCTGGCGAGAAATGCCACGACGTCCGCCATGTCCTCCGGCTGGCCGATCCGGCCCCACGGGTGGTGCCGCGCGGCCACGGCCTTCACTTCCTCACCCATGTTGTCCGTGATGAGGTCGGTGTCGATCATTCCCGGCAGGATGGTGTTGACGGTGATGCGGCGCGGGGCCAACTCGGTCGCCCAGATGCGCGTGAATGCCTCCACGGCGGCTTTCGATCCGGCGTAGGCGGCAAGGCCGCGCACACGCGCCGTGGCGCCGGTGCTGCCGAAATTGATGATCCGCCCGTCGTCGCGCAGCAGCGGCAGCAGGCGCTGTGTCACGAAGAACAGCCCGCGCGTATTGAGCGCGAAGATCATGTCGTAATCCTCGACCGGCATGTTCGCGAGAGTCGAATCGCCCCGGCCTGAACCGCGCCCCGCGTTGTTCACCAGGATGTCGAGGGCGCCGGGTCGCTCGCGCAGCGCGGCGGCCATCCGGTCGATGTCCTCCAGCGAAGCGAGATCGCCCTGAACGGTAAAGGCGCGACCGCCCTCCACCCTGAGGGCTTCCGCGAGGTTTTCCGCCGTCTCCGCGCTGTTGGCATAGTGGATGCCGACTTCGGCGCCGTCCGCCGCGAGCCGCCGGGCGATGGCCGCGCCGATGCCGCGTCCGGCGCCAGTCACGAGCGCGATCTTGCCTTCCAGTTTCTTCATGAGTTGTGTGCCCGGTTCAGTCGACACCATCGAGAAGTTCGATGACCGGGTCGCCCGCCAGCAGTGCTTTCATGCGCTCGAACGCGGCGGGGAAATAGTCCGTGGCGCCGTGCGCCTTGAACGCATCCTTGTCCGCATAGAGTTCAAGCATGCGATAGGTCTGCGGCGAACGCTTGGCGCGCGTGAGCTGATAGAGCTTGACGTCCGGTTCGTTCGCGCGGACTTTTTCACCCAGCGCACGGGCCTCCGCCTCGAACTCCTGTTCCTTGCCGGGCTGCACCTCGAATGTCGCGATCACTGCAAGCATGGTATTCTCCCGCAAAAAATCCGGCCCGGAACGACCAGTCTAACCACGTATACCTTCTGGTCCATCGAATGCATGCGCCGCCGAGTCAACGGCGATCTTCGCCCTGTGGGGACGATCTTCGTTTCAGGCGGGAGAATGAGGGACGGAAATGATGTCGTGCAGGCCCTCGTCGCGCGTTTCGTCACGCCAGCGCACCGATCCGTAAGGCCGCTCCAGCATCCGGCGCACGGGGGGCAGGCCCTCGCCGCGATGGAACGCGCGCGCGGCCTCGATGATTTCCATTTCCTCGCTCGTGTTGCGGTCGCGCAGCCGCAGGTAGTCATGCCATGTCGGACAGTGGAAGCGCTCCGTCCATGTCCACGGATCGGCTATGTTGCGCGCGATCGACCAGTCATAGGCGCCGTTGCGGTGCCGCATCTGTTGCAGATCCTGCATCGCGCGATAGAACGCCCGCGCTTCGGACGGGTCGACATGATAGTCGATCTCCACGACGATGGGGCCGCTGCGCCCCGAAAGGCTCAGCGCGACGTCGACTTCGCCCAGCCGCACTTCGTCGTCGTTCCGGGCCGAGACGTCCGGCAGCCGGAGCAGGACGCGCAAGGCGGCGGTCAGCGCGATGGCGGCGGCGGACAGGGCCAGCGCCGCCGAGACGGACAGCGATTCGGCGATCACGCCCCAGAACCAGCTTCCGATGGCGATGCCGCCCGCGATGGCGGCCTGGAATCCCGCCAGCGCACGGCCGGAAACCCAGCGCGGCGCGGAAAGCTGGATGCTGACGTTGAACAGAGTGATGGCCAGCGTCCACACCATGCCGCCCGCGATAAGCGCCGCCAGCGTGAGCACCAGCCAGGGGCTGAACGCGACGACGGCGATGCACACGGCGAGCAGGCAGGAGCATATCGAGATGCTGCCTTCGGTGCCCAGCCGGCTGTTGAGCCTGTCGACGCTCATCGCGCCGATCACGGAACCGATGCCCAACGCGCCGAGCAGCAGGCCATAGGTCTGCGCCCCGCCGCCGAGCAGCGTGTTGGCGACCAGCGGCATCAGCGCCGAGATCGAGCCGCCCGCGATGCCCAGCGCCAGAACCCGCGCCAGCACGACGCGCATGGGCGGGGAATAGAGAATGAAACGGACCCCTGAGACGATGGCGCGGCCGATGCGCTCCGGCGGCAGCCGGGTCGGCTTGACTTCGCGTTTCCATGCGAACAGCGCGAGCATGATCGGAAGGTATAACACGGCATTGATGGTGAAGGCCGCCGCCGCGCCCGCCACCGCCACGATGACGCCGCCGATCGCCGGGCCGAAGCTGCGCGCGATGTTGAAGCTGATCGAATTGAGCGAAACCGCTTGCGGCAGGATCGCGGGGGGCACCTGCTCCGCCACCGAGGCCTGCCAGGCCGGGCCGAACAGCGCATGGCCCGTGCCGATCAGGAAGCAGAACATCAGGATCAGCGGCGGGGACAGCAGGCCGAGGAACGCGCTGGCGGAAAGGAGGCTTGCGCTCAGCAGCGCGATCGACAGCGCCACCAGGCCGACCTTGCGCCGGTCGAACATATCGGCAAGCGCGCCTGCCGCCAGCGAGACGATCATGACCGGCATCATCAGCGCGGTCTGCACCAGCGCGATCGTATCCGCCGGAGCGCCGAGCTGGACCATGGCCCAGGCGGAGCCGACGCCCTGGATGAGCAGGCCGAAGTTGGACAGGAGACTCGCCGTCCAGATGCGGCCGAACACCCTGACCTTCAGGGGTTCGGCCAGCGGAAAGCGCGCGGCCTGTATCTTTGACTGTTCCTGGGGGTTGCCCTGCATTCCCGGTCTAATGGACTCGGCGCGCGCGCTTGCCAATGTCAATCTGGCCAAGGGGGGGAAGGAAGGTGGGCGGGGCCCCGGATCTCAGCCCGGATGTCAGGGAGCCAGCGGACGCAGTTCCAGCAGATCGACATTGAGTTCGCGCCGCAGGGCGAGCAGGTCGACCAGCGCATCGGCCATCGCGTCAGGCGGAGCAGGGGTCTTGCCGGTTTCCCTGAGATTGCCCCATTCGATGCAGGTATCGACGAACTGCTTCTGCTTTTCGGGATCGGTCCAGTTGCGCGACATCTCGCTGCCGTCGACATAGCCGGAGCGCAGGATCGTGACGCGGATGCCGTCGTCGCGCAGTTCCTTGCGCAGCGCGCGCGTGTAGTTTTCCAGCCCGGCCTTGCTGGCGGCATAGAGGCTGAGCAGCGGATAGGGCGCCTTCACGCTTTCCGACGAGATGTTGACGATGTGCGGTTCGGCCGATTGGCGCAGCAGCGGCAGCGCCGACCGGCAGGTGTAGATCGTGCCGGTGAAGTTGACGGCGATCTGCTGATGGATATCGCTGTCGGAAAAGGTCTCGGTCGTGCCGACGATCGACATGCCCGCGTTGTTGACCAGGATGTCCAGCCCGCCGAACGCCTGTTCGACTGCCGCAAAGGCGCCGCGCACCGAATCCGGGTCGGCGATGTCGCAGGCGACCGGCAAGGCCGAAGCGCCCAGTTCGGCAGCCGTCGCTTCCAGCGATTCGGACGCGCGCGCCATGAGCCCGACTTGCGCGCCCTCGCGGATGAGCGCCGCCGCGAAATGGCGGCCCATTCCGCGCGACGCGCCGGTGACGACAGCCTTCCTGCCTTTCAGTCTCATTCCTTGCTCCCTATTCGTGCGGTGATATGGTCGAATGCGGCGCGTGCGCCACGGAGTGCGAGTCTTTTAGGCCGCGTTGGCGGCGCGGGCCAGCGGCATGTTACGATCGGGCCGGTTTGTAACCTGTTTTGCGTCGGATTGTCCTTGACGTAGCCTTTGCTTTGCTGCCTGTCACTGCGTGATCGAAGTCATTTTCCGAAGGAGAGAGTATGTCGAACATCTGGTCCTATGAAGGCAAGCGCGTCGCCATTGTCGGATGCTTTTCGGGCATGGGCGAAGCCTGCGCGCGGGAACTGGTGAGCCTGGGTGCCGAAGTTCACGGCGCCGACATCCGCGAATCGCCGGTGCCGATGGCCTCGTTCACGCAGGTCGACCTCAAGGACTGGTCGTCGATCGACAAGGCCGTCGCCAGCATCGGGGGAGAGATCGATGCGCTGTTCAACTGCGCCGGGCTGCCGCAGACGTTCCCGGCGCTCGACGTGCTGCGCGTCAACTTCATGGGCATCCGCCACTGGACCGAACAGTGGCTGCCGCGCATGCGCAAGCCGGGCGCTATTGCCTCGATCTCGTCGCTGGCGGGCATGGGCTGGCTTCAGCAGATGGAGACGCTGCGCGAAGTCATCGCCATCGAAGGCGAGCAGGAACTGCTCGACTGGGCGGCGGCGCATCCCGACGTGGTGGGAGACGGATACAGCTTCACCAAGGCGCTGCTCAATGCCTGGACGCAGATCCAGGCGGCGCGGCTGGCCACGCAGGGCATCCGGGTCAATTGCACCATGCCCAGCCCAGTCAAGACGCCGATGTTCAAGGATTTCCAGCAAGTCGCGGGCGACGGCGTGCTGAACGCCTTCACCGCGCCGACCGGCCGCTTCTGCGATCCGGCCGATCAGGGCAATCCGCTGGTCTACCTCAACAGCGCCGCCGCCGGGTTCATCAGCGGCGTGGTGCTGCCGGTCGACCATGGTTTCTGGGGTGGCGTGGTCACGGGTGAAATCGACATGCAGGCCCTGCTGGCGAGCGCCGCGCAACCGGCCTGAGCCAGCGTTTCCTCGTCTCAGCGCGGATGGGCGAGCAGCCCGTCCAGCGCCGAGACGAGGGCGACGGGTTGCTCGATCATCAGGTGATGGTGGCTGAGCGGCACTGTTACCGGCGCGCCGCAATTGGCCGTGTTCGCGACGAAGGACGCCAATGCGGCATCGTCGATGATGTCGCTGTTGGCGGCGCGGACGAAATCCACCGGCGTGGCAATGCCGCGCAGTTCGTCGCGCAGACCTTCGCTATGGACGCAGGCGAACGTCTGCGGGTCGAACTTCCATCCCCACTGGCCATCCGTTTCCCGCAGCGAGTGGGCGGCGAGGTAATCAACGATCTGTCTGATCGGCCATTGGCCCGGCGGTTTGAGGCGATAGCGGGCAAGCGCGTCCTCGCGCGTGGCATAGCGCTTTTCCGGCTCCACGGCATTGTTGAGCGGCTCCGATCCATCGGCACGGAACACGAAAGCGTCGAGCACGATCACCCGGTGGACCATATCGGGCGCCAGCTTCGCCGCGAGGAGCGAGGACACCGCGCCGAAGCTGTGGCACACGATCGTCGCCCCCGCCATGCCGGCATCCCGCATCGCGGCCAGCGTTTCGCGCGCATACTGGCGGCGCGAATATTGCGGCCGCCGGTCACTGTCGCCCATGCCGGAGAAGTCCGGCGCGATCACATGATAGCGGTCCGCGAAATGCGGCGCGATGTGATCCCACCAGCGTGCATGGGCGAGGAACCCGTGCACGAAGACGAGACCGGGCGCGGGGCCGGCGGGCGCCCGATCTGCCGGCGGTGTTCCCCAGTCACGATAGCGTATCGTGGCGCCTTCGACTTCGACCGGACGGATCGTCGCCGGATGGGACCATGCCGCCTCCAGCCATTGGGAGAGCGGGGCAGGCGGGCAATCGTTCGATGAAGCGGACATGGGCATCGGGAGGCGTTACTCTCGTGTCGAAGTTGGGCAGTCTGGTAAGGTGTTGCGCGGAAAAGAAAAGGCGGTTGTATCAATTGAAATGCGAGAGTGAAGCGGCGGCGCCGAAATTGACGAAACCGACAGTTGACGCCCTGCGCGCGGTTTGCAGGCGGCTTCGCCGCGCTTGCGGGGGTCCGGCAGGTTAGGACAGATTTCGCCGGGTAGGAAAATGGTTTCCGGCCGCTTTCATCGCGCGGGATCGTCTTTATCTCCCCTCCCTTTCAGGGGAGGGGAGAACCATGCGTTTGCAATCTATGCAATCCCCAAGAAAAAAGGGGCCGCGCGATGCGCGACCCCTCTTGAAACAGGCCTTTCCGGCTGTTCGTCAGAAGCGCAGGCGCGCTTCGGCGAAGAACATGCGCGGCGCACCATAGGACAGCGTGTTGACGCCGAACTGCCAGATGCCCGCACCGCCGATGGCGTAAGTCTTGTTGGTGAGGTTCGTGGCGTTGAACGAGACGTCGAGCCGGTCGGCGATGTTGTTGAATTCCAGCCGCATGTCGTACGTCTTGTATCCCCATACGGTGTTGGCGCCGTCGGCGGCCGCGTTCACCGGCTGGGCACCGTTGAACAGCACTTCCGCGATGGCGGGAATCCTGAAGCTGCCGTCGTTGATGTAGAACTTGCTCTGATACGTCATCGACGGCAGCAGCGCGATCTCCACACCGTTGTCCAGCGTGCGGTGGAACTTGCCCTGGATGTTGAACTTATGCTTGCTGTTCAGGCCGGGTTTGTTCACGGTAAGGCTGTTGTTGACCACCGGATTGCGGGCGGCGAAGGCGTCGATGAACGCCTGAGGCGCGCCCGTGGCCTGCAACATGGCGATAGCCCCGGCCACCGTCACATCGGGATACTTGGTGTATTTGGCGTCCACGTAAGTGTAGTTGGCCGCAAGCCGGAACCAGTCGGTGAGGTTGAGCACCATGTCGGTGTCGAAGCCGCGATAGCGCTGCTTCGGCACGTTCTGGATGGTCGTGACCAGCGCGCCGCCCGAAAGGTCGAGATAGGAGCGCTGCGCGCCCTTGTAGATATCCCAGAAGCCTTCGATGTTGAAGGTGGACTTGCGATCGCCGATGTAGAACGCGGTCTTCAGGCCGACGAAGAAGTCGTCGACTTTTTCCGGTCCGAAATCGGCCAGGTCGCCGCCGCGGCCGTTGAAGCCGCCGCGCTTGTAACCGTGGCGATAGCCGCCGTAGACCATCACATCGTCAGTGACCTTGTAGTCGACGCCGGCGTTATAGGTCCAGCCCTTGAACTTGCGCTGGCCGACCAGGAGAAGGCAGGTCGTGGTGGGGTGGGCCGAGCACGCCGGGTCCGTCAGCGAGCCGGGCGAGGTCATCACGTAGGTCGGGCTGTTGTTGAGCTGGGTCGACCGGTCATAGACCTTGTCCCAGGTGTGGCGGGCGGCGGCCGTCAGCGTGAGCGCGTCCGTCGCATGGAACGTGAGCGAGCCGAACAATGCCTGGGAATCGAAGCGCGATTCGCGGAACTGGATGTCGAACCCGCCCGTATCGAACGTGATCGTGGGCATGTTCATCTTGTCCAGCGCCTTGGGCTGGCGCGTCTTGTCGATACTGCCGCCGACGATGAAGTCGACCATGCCCAGCTTGCCCTGCAACTGGAGTTCTTCATAGAACTGCTTGTTCCTGAGCGGGCGGCCCGGACGGAAGAGATTGACCGCGGGGAAGGGCGAACCGTCGACGTCCGACGGATTGTTGCCATAGCCTTCCGCGTCGATATAGCTGATGATGTTCTTCACGCGCAGCGCGTCGGAAAGATCCCACAGCGTGGTGTTGATGAACGCCCAGACATTGGAGCGGGGCCGGCGCAGATCCACGTTGACGTCCGCGATGCGCGGGTTGTTCGGCAGGAGATTGGGATAATAGGCGCCGATGGCCCCTGCCAGCGCCGCTCCCGCGCGCAGCTTTTCAAGCTGGATCGAGCCGCGGTTCTTGCTGCCGTGCCAGGTGACGATCGTGGTGTTCTCGATGCTTTCGGTCGGCCGCAGCAGCAGCGAGCCGCGGAATTCGAGCACGTCCTGGTTGTAGATGTCGATTGAGGGCATGGTAACGACGCCGGGGCCCGAATATTCTCCCGTCGCCGGGTTGAAGACCGCGCCGTTGTTGGCCGAAGCGCCCGCGTCCTGCCGTCCCCCGACAGTCTTGGCATAGCCGTCGCGCTTCCACATGAAGCCCGCGAGGCGCAGCGCGCCGATCTCGCCGAGCGGGAAGTTCACTGCCGCTTCAAGCTGACGGTTGCTGTAATCGCCGAGCTGGGCTCGGACATAGCCCTCGAACTGGTCGGTCGGCGCCTGAGGCACGAAGAGAACGGCGCCGCCCGTGGTGTTACGGCCGAACAGCGTGCCCTGCGGGCCTTTCAGCACCTGCGCGGAGGCGAGGTCGAAATACTGGGGGGGCAGCGTGGGCATCTGGAACGGTGGGCTCAACGGCACGTCGGCGAAATAGGTTTCGACCGAACCCGAAGCCGCGCCGAACACCTGGCCGCGTCCACGAATGGAGAACGAGGGAAGCGAGCTGTTGCCCGAGTCCGCGTTAGTGACGAGGCCGGGAACCGACTTCGCAAGATCATAGGAGTTCGAGATCGCGCGCTCTTTCAGCGTGTCCTGGCTGAACGCCGTGATCGCGACGGGAACGCTTTGCAGGCTTTCCGAAACGCGCCGTGCGGTGACGACGATATCATCGCTCGAAGCGTCGGCGCCGCCTGATTGGGCCATGGCGGAGCCGCTGCCGAAGGCCAGCGCCGCGAAAGCGCAGGACGACAACAGAATCCGGTTGTGGGTAATGGTCATGCAATCCCTCCCTGTGAAGTATAACCATGTCATGAAACTTGAGGATCTTCGCAATAAAGATGGGGTGACGGTGCGTCAATTAGCGACGCGTTGCGCGCGAAAATTCGCGGCACCTGTTGCCAAATGAACACGCTTTCCCGTCAGAAATGACGATGCCTCACTGTTTTAGACTCTGCTTTCGTGGTCCCGGCAGGGTGATTTTTCCAGATATTCAACCAGGTTGGCGAACTGGCCGGGCAGACCCGCGCCGCCTCTGTCAATGTGCGCGATAGGTGACGGCCCCCGCCAGCAGTGTGGCGGCGACGCAATTCCTGTCGGGCCGGGCGAGGGCGCGCGCCAGCGGCTCGCGCAGCAGGCACAGATCCGCCGGGTGGCCGGGCCGGATCGCGCGCGGCGTGCCGCCCGGATCGCCGGGTGGCGCAAGGTAAAGGTTCAGCGCGCGGCGCGGCGATATCCTTTCCGTCCCACCCAGCAGGTTGCCGTCCCGCGTGCGGCGGGAGATCGCCGCCGCCATGCCCGCCCAGGGGTCGGTATCGCCGTAGGGCGCGTCGGAACTGCCGCCGACCGGCACGCCCGCCGCGATCAGGCTGGCGCAGCGATAGAGATCGCCCTGTTCGGCGGGATCGACCAGCGCGCGATAGCGTTCGCCGCGCGTGGCGATGAAGCCCGGCTGCGTGACGACCGTCAGTTCCAGTTCGCGCAGGACGGGAATGGCTTCGGCGGGAATCACGCCGCCGTGTTCGATGCGGTCGCCGGGCGCGCTGCCGGCAAGCTGGAACGCGGCGAGCATGATCGCCAGTTCGCCCGCCGTGACGCAGTGCGCGGCGACCGGGCGGTTCCATTCCCGCGCGTCGGCGATGATGTCCGCGATGGTGTCGAGTGGCGGCAGCCGGTCGTCGTCCAGCAGGATCTTGACCGGCCCCGCCGTCCACGCGCCGTCGCCCGGCGGCGTCAGCGGTCCGCCCGACATCAGGGTAAGGCGAAAGGGCAGCCGCCCGTCGCGCGATGCGCGGGCCAGCGTTTCTGCGCTGTCGGCATCGGTGCTGACGCTCGCGTCGGTCATGCCGGTAATGCCGAAGGATGCCAGTTCGCGCCCCAGTGCGGCAAGGTCCGGTTCCGTGCGACCGATCCGATTGCTCAGCCATGCGTCGCAGCGAAAGAAGCGGCCGGTGGGTTGCCCGGCGCCATCCAGTTCCGCGCCATCGGGCCACGGGCCGTCGGGCAGCAGGGCCAGTGCGGCGCTGTTCAGCATCCACAAGCCGCCGGTCTGATGCTGGACGCGCAGCGGCGTGCCGGGGACGATCCGGTCGAGCGCATGGCGGTCCAGCGGCCCGGCGATCTGTTCGTGATAGCCGGTGGCCCGCAGCCACGCGCCTTGGGGCGCGGCCGCCGCCGCATCGCGCAGGCAGCGAATGACGTCAGCCTCGTTCGCGCAGGTTTCCAAAGGGACCGAGGCACGCCGCGCCGCCGCCGCCAGCAAGTGGATGTGGTGATCGTGCAGGCCGGGAATCGCCGCGCCGCCGCGCGCGTCGAGCAGTTCCTCGCCGCGCAGGCCCGTGCCGATTTGCGCGATCTGTCCGTTCGCGATGGCGATATCGACGATGCGGCCGTCCAGTTCGGCGTTGCGGATGAGGGCGCGGGTCATGCGGCAGCGGACGCGCTTGCGGCAACGCGGGCCAGCGCGGCGTCGATGAAGGCGCCGGTGCCGCGCTCGATCGCTTCCAGCGCGGCGGCGGCGGCGGCAAGGCCCGTGAGGGGATCGGCGAGCGCATCGCCCGCGAACACCGGCTTGCCGTCCCGCCAGTCCACCAGACCGCCCGCGACGGCGGCGTCGTCCCCGAACCCGGTCCGCATCGCGCCGGGGCCGGTCCAGCCGTGGGCAGTGACGGCGATCCAGATCAGGCGCGGGTTCGTCGCGAACAGGCTTTCCGGCATGAGACCGAGCGCCGCGAAGGCGCGCGGACGGGCGCTGGTGACGATGACGTCCGCCTCCGCCACCAGCGGCAGCAGCGCTTCGCGAGTGAAATCCAGGGAAAGGCGCTGCTTGCGGCCGTTGAGCCGCGCGTCATGCGCCGGGGCGGACACCGCGACGGGATCGGGCCGCGCGGTGCTTTGCGCCTTGACGACCCGGTGTCCCGCCGCCGCGAGCACGCCCGCGCAGAGCGGCCCGGCCCAGAGCGCGGAAAGATCGAGCACGCGCCGGGTATGCGTGCCGGGCGGCGCGGTGTCCGATAGGGGCTGGACGAGAATCCCGTGCCGCCCTTCGGGCCGCGTTTCGCCGAGCCGGGCGACGGCAAGCCCCAGTTCCGCGCCGCGCGCGACGAAGGCGTCGGCGGGTTCGCTCATCGCGGCGGCCTCTATGGCGGGCCAGACGGGCTCGCCGAAGGCGCAGCCGGTCCATGCGGGGACGAGGTCGGCGTCGTCCTCGCGCGGCAGGTTGACCGCGATCCAGTGGTCGGCGGCGCGGAGCAAGCGGCACGATCCGTTGGGCGAGACGGGGCCACCGGGCGGGCCGAGCGGCGCGGCGTCCGAACGGTCCAGAACCGTGCCTGCGTCGAGCCGCACCGGCTCCGGCCCGCGCGCGGTCAACGCGGCGATGGTCTCCGTCAGCCGTTTCGCGGCGCGCAGGGCCGCATCGCGGCCTGCCGTCACGGCTCCAGCCCGGTCAGCAGGCCCCAGTCGAGCGCCGTTTTCGCGTCGACTCGCTTTGCCGTCAGGATCATGGCCGCGGTGCGGTGCCGCCCGATGGCACGGGGCAGAGTGACAGTGCCGCCAGCGCCGGGGATCAGGCCCATGGTGAGTTCGGGCAACTGGAAGAACGCGCCCCGCCGCCCGATACGGCGCGCGGCGGCGGCGGGAATCTCGATCCCCGATCCGATGCAGGCGCCGTGCAGCACGGCTTTCGCGCGGTCGCCCAGACGGTGCAGCAGCGCGGCGCAGGACCGGGCCGAGCGGATCGCGTGGGCGAGGGCGAGATCGCCCGCCGTCCCGAATTCCGGCAGGTCGCCGCCTGTGGAAAAGCAGGCACCTTGCCCGGTCAGGCGCATGTGCGGCGCGGTGGGATCGTCCAGCACGGCGGCCAGCGCCGTAAACAGCGCGTCGCGCATCGCGGCGCTCATCGCGTTGCGCGTTTCGGGGCTGGCGAGCGCAATAGTGACAGTGTCGCCCTCGCGCATGATTTCGACGGGATCGGCGGGAATAGTCAGCGTGTCCGAGGCGGCCCGCTCCGCGCGCCAGCGGCGGAACTCCCCCCCGCCGAGCAGAGTGGAATAGGCCAGCGATTCAAGCTGGAGCGCGTCCTCGAACGCCAGATTCTCGCCGATGCGCAACACGCGCATCGCGATGGAGGAGGCGGCAGGCGCGGCGCGGACGGTATCCGCAATTGCGGCAAGTCGCGCGTCCCACCGGCCCGGCTCGATGCTCACCCACGGGCGCGACGCCTCCGGGGCGGCCGTGAACAGCGCATCGAACGGCGCGGAGTCGATGCGGGGCAGCTTGCCCTGCGGGTCTATGCCGACGACCACGGCCTGCGTCATGGCGGAGAGATGCGCGGCGCGTTCTACCGCGCCGGGCTCGTTCAGATCGACGAGGCAAAGCGGCGCTTCACCCAGCGGGCCGAACGCTTCGGCTTCCAGCGTGTCGATCGTCCGCCCGGTCCCGTCTCCCCCGCCCCCGTCCCATTTGGCGGGGAACCGGGAGCCGGAAGAGTGCGTGTCAGATGGCGGCAACCGTCTTGCTCATTTCGTCCTTGAGGACGCGGCGCAACAGCTTGCCCGTTTCGTTGTAGGGCAGTTCGTCGCGGAAATCCCATGCTTCCGGCGTCTTGGTAGAGCGCAGTCGCGCCTTCACCCACTCCGCCAGTTCATCGGTGCAAGGCGCGCCCTCGCACACCAGCGAGCAGGCGACTTTCTCGCCCCAGCCGTCGTCGGGCAGGCCATAGACAGCGACGTCCCGGACTTGCGGATGCAGCCGCAGCACGTCCTCGACTTCGCCCGGCGAGATGTTCTCACCGCCGCGCACGATCACGTCGTCGAGGCGGCCTTCCACGAAGAGATAGCCTTCCTCGTCCACCCAGCCCGCGTCGTTCGTGGCGAACCAGCCGTCGTCGCTCAGCATCTTCTTGTGCAGGTATTCGCCCGCGACCTGATCGCCGCGCACATAAATCTCGCCGGATTCGCGCGCACCGAGCACGGTCTTGCCGTCGGGCGCGCGGATTTCCAGTTCCAGCGTCGGCAGCGGCCTGCCGACCGAACCGAGCCGGGCGCGGACATTCGGATCGTCGGAGGAAAAGGCGGCGCGGTGATCGTCCGGCCCCAGCACGGCAATGGTCGAACTGGTTTCGGTGAGGCCGTAGGCGTTGACGAAATCGACGTTGGGCAGCTTCCTCATCGCCCGTTCTATCACCGATTGCGGCATGCGGCCGCCGCCGTAGGACAGAGCCCGCAAGTGCGGCAGTTCCACGTCCAGCGCTTCCATCGCGTCGAGGATGCGGCTCAGCATGGTGGGCACCACCATGGCGTGCGTGACTTTCTCCGCATGGGCGAGAAGCACCCAGGCATCGGGGGCGAAGCTGTGCAGATAGGCGATGCGGCGGCCGGAATAGGTGCCGGTCAGCACGGCCGAAATGCCCGCGATGTGATAGGGCGGCACGCTGACCAGCGCGCACTCGTCCTCGCCTGCGGCCATGAATTCCACCGTGGAGATGACGTAGGACGTGAGGTTGCCGTGCCGCAGCACGGCGGCCTTCGGGTCGCCGGTCGTGCCGCTGGTGAACAGCAGCACGGCGATGTCCTGCTCGGCTTCGGGCAGGGTCGCGTCGCGGTTGTCCTCGTCCTCGCAGGCGGCCTCGAACGCTTCGCGCGTGATGATCGTCACGCCTTCCACGCCATGGACCCGCGACGCCATGTCGCCGTCGGCGACGACGATGGACGGCGCGGTGCGTGCCACCAGCTTGCGCAGGTCGGTATCGGCCAGGCGATAATTCAGCGGCGCGAAGGGCTTGCCCGCAAGGCCCGCGGCGAACAGCGCCAGCGGGAACGCCGGGCCATTGTGTCCGAGGAACACCACCGTATCGCCCTGACGCTTGTGGAAATAGGCGGCCCCGGCTTTCGCCCGCTGATAGGCCTGCGCATAGCTCAACCCGCCTTCGACGGTCTTGTAGGCCTGGCGTTCGCCGATGGCTTCCGCCGACAATTCCAAAAGGAGCTGGGTCTGCATTTTGCGTGGCTACCCTCTCGCCGGTCCCGTGACGGGCGTGCGTGGTTGTTCGTGTCTGGGATTATACGCCGGTTTTGCGTCAATCCGAAGCGGGAAGCGGTTTGGCATCCTTCAGCGTGACCGGGCGGCCGTCCACCGCGAGCGAGGATTGCCCCGCCTTGGCGCCGAGCAGCTCGATCCCGCTTTCCTCGTCGACATAGCGCTTGCCGACCGATGTGCCGGCCGAGAAGTCGGCAGACAGGACCAGCCCCGCCGGCGCTTCGTCACCAGCGGCGACCATCGGGTGGCCGCCGCATTCCAGCGACACGTCGCCCTTGGGCGGACGGACGATGACGACTTCAGTGGTGTCGACCGCGCTTTTCCAGCGCGAACCGGGCTTGACCTGCATGCTCTTCCTTCTCCTTCCGAAACGATGGGACCAAAGCGATTATGCCGAAGCGATCAGGCGACCGCGCCCATCTGCTTCAGTTCTTCGATCCGGTCCCAGTCGATGCCCAGTTCCATCAGCACCAGTTCGGTGTGTTCGGATGCTTCGGGCGCGCGAGTGGTTTCCACTTTCGCATGGTCGAACTGGACGGGATTTGCAACCAGCCGGATCGGCGGGCCGCCATCGGCGCTTTCCACTTCGAAGATCAGGTCGTTGGCCAGAACCTGCTCGTCGCTGCCGACATCGTGGACGGATTGGTAGGCCGCCCATTGGCCCTTCATGGTCTTGAGCTTTTCCGTCCAGTATTTGAACGGCTTCTGCTTGAACGCCGCGATGATGAACTGCTGGGCGGCGGCGGTGTTTTCTTCCTTCATCAGTTCGATGTCGGTTGCGAAGCGTGGATCGTCCGCGTGTTCGGCGATGCCGAGATGCTCGAAAGTATCGCGGATGTAAGGGCCGGGTGTCAGCACCGAAAGGCTGATGTGGCCGCCGTCCTGCGTCTCGAACATGCCGATCAGCGGGTTGGTGCTGACCTGCGCCTGTCCCGGCATCGCCGCCTCGAACGGATCGCAGTCCAGTTCCATCGCCACGTCGATGCTGCACGCCGTCGCCCAGATGCCGGAGGACAGCAGCGAGACGTCCACTTCGGTCGTCTGGCCGGTGCGTTCGCGGTGGAACAGCGCCGCCGCGATGCCGCCCGCGATGTTCATGCCGCCGATCGTGTCGCCATAGGCGGGACCGGGCTGGAGCAGCGGGCTGCCGAGCTGCTTGGGCGCGACCAGCTTGGCCGAGCCGCCGCGCGCCCAGAACGCGGTCGAATCGAAGCCGCCTTTCTCACGCTCCGGGCCCTTGTCGCCGAACGCGGAGCCGCGCACATAGATGATGTTCGGGTTCGCCGCGCGGATATGCTCAAGGTCGATTTTCAGCTTTTGGCGCTGTTGCGGCAGGTAGTTCGTCAGGAACACGTCGCATTCCTTGGCGAGATCGTAGATGAGCTGCTGCCCCGCTTCGGTGGACACGTCGATGCCGACCGAGCGCTTGCCGCGATTGGGGTGCTGCATCAACGAGGAGCGTTGCGGGTTGACGGCCAGGCGTTGCAGCATCTGGATGCCGCGCTGCGCGTCGCCGCGCACGGGATGCTCGATCTTGATGACGTCGGCGCCCCAGTCGGCCAGCACGCCGCCGGCCATGGGGACAAACGTGAACTGGGCGATTTCCAGAACTCTTACGCCTTCCATCACTCTCGTCATCTGTTCGCTCTCCGCTACATTGGGCCAGGCCGCTGGGCCGGGAATCCGGCCGCGATTCTAGATTCACCGGCCGCGAAGGCAAGGGAATCGCAAAAATCGACGGTCCGTCAATTGCGCCCATATAGTCCGGGCGTGACCTATGTAAATAGGTTAGCCGTCATTCAACGGGCCGCTTCGCGCGCGTGTTCGCAAGGGCGCCGCCTGACCGGACGGGCCAGATCGGATAGGCCGGATCGGAGGGGCCAAGCCGGACGGGAGACAGCGTTCCCGTCCGGGGTTATGGTCAGAACTCCCCTTCCAGCGCGAAATCGGCCTTGGCCGCGGCACATTCGGGGCATACCCAGTCTTCCGGCACGTCTTCCCACAGCGTTCCGGGGGGAATCCCGTCGTCCGGTGCGCCCAGTGCCTCGTCATAGACATGGCCGCAATAGAAACACAGGTAGCGGCGGGTTCCAGGCGCGGTCACGGGGCGGGCCAGACCAGTTCGAGGCGCGTGATGGTGGCGACCGAACGCGCGCTCACACGGGGGCTGGTTCGGGGCTTGATCGCGAAATCGGGTATTCGCTTCAGCCATTCCTCCAGGAAGATGCGCAGTTCGGTGCGCGCCAGCATCGAGCCGACGCAGCGATGCACGCCGCCGCCGAAAGTGGAGTTGGCTCCCGGCTTTTCGCGATGGAAATCCACGGTGAGCGGATCGGCGAACTTGCGTTCGTCCAGGCCGTCCATCTGCGTCGGCACCAGCACCATCTCGCCTGCCTTCAACAGAACGCCGTCCAGTTCCACATCGGCCTTCACTTCACGGGCGAGGACCGCGATGGGGAATCGGCGCAGCAATTCCTCGTTGGCGTTGACGATCAGGTCGGGATCGTCCTGAAGCCGCTTGCGATGTTCGGGATGCGTCGCCAGGAACTGCGCATAGAAGCCGAGAGTCGATGCGACGGTGTCCAGCCCGCCGAGCAGGAGCAGGAGAGTCAGCCCGGACAGCGCCGCGTCGTCGATGGGTTTGCCATCCACGTCCGTGCCGACCACGCGGCTGATCAGGTCGGTGCCCGGATTCGCGCGCCGTTCGGCCACCTTGCCCATGCCGTAGGCCATCAGCTTGCCGATCGCCTCCTGACGTTCCGCATCGGTTTCACCGCGCATGGCGATCTCGGCGATGCTCGTCAGGTAAAGCCGGTCATCGGCGGGAAGGCCGACGATTTCCATGAAGATGGCGATGGGCAGGTGCTGGGCGAACTGGCCGATGAACTCGCAGTATCCGTCCGCCTTGAATCCCTCGATCAGTTCGATGGTCAGTTCGCGGGCGCGTATGCCGAGCTGGCCGACGGCCTTGGGCGACAGCGCATGTTGCAGCAGCGCCCGATAAGGCGCGTGCGCGGGCGGGTCGAGCTGAAGGGGGACCAGCGCCGCTCGCTCGCTCGGGGCGCTTTCCACCTGAATGCGGCGGGATGAGAAGTGCTCGTGGTCCGAGAGCACCTTGGCGACTGTATCGCTGGTGCGGACAATCCAGTGTCCGCCGTTGTGCGGACTCCAGAGCACGGCGCCGGGCCGGGACGCGAGGATTTTCCGCATCGAGCCTTGATAGTCCAGCCCGTCGACCGGAAAATCATAGATGTCGAAATCCACGATGCGTTCAGCGGGCACACCGGCCGGTGCCTCGATCGTTTCGTTGCCCATGGGTTCAGTTCCTTTCCCTTTCCGACGTCTTGCCACGGCGGATCCCGTCCGCCTCCCGCTCGCCGCTCACCATTCCAGTTCCAGCCGCTCCACGCCGAACACGCCGCCCGCATGGCGTACCGGCGTCGTCCCTTCCTTCACCCGGAACGGCGGGATGCGCGCCAGCCACTGTTGCAGGGCGATGGCCATCTCGCGCCGCGCAAGGTGGGAGCCGATGCAGAAATGCGGGCCGAACGAGAACGCGAAATGGCGGTTCTGCTTGCGCGTGAAATCCACTTCCAGCGGATTGTCGAATTCACGCGGGTCGAGGCTGCCGTGGGCCTGGGTCAGCGAAATCCAGTCTCCCTTCTTCATCTGGACGCCGTTCACTACGGTGTCCTCGGCGCAGCGGCGGTTCACGGTGACGACCGAGAAGCGGCGCAGCAGTTCTTCCACGGCATGTGGGATTTCGCCCGGATTTTCGCGCAGCCATTGCTGCTGTTCCGGGTGAGTCGCGAGATATTCGAAGAAGAAGCCGAGCGAGGACGCGACAGTGTCCAGCCCGCCCACGAAGAACAGGAACAGCGCGCCGATCACTTCATCGTCGGTCCAGGGGCGGCCGTCGATCTGCGACGTGACGACGAGGCTGGCAAGGTCGTCCGTGGGGTTCTTGCGGCGTTCGGCGGCGAGCGTGTCCAGATAGAGCCGGATCGACTTCGCGGCGGCGGTCCGCCGTTCGCGCGACGTGCCGCGCAGGAGATCTTCCTCCCAGACGAGGAACGTCGCCATGTGCTCCTGCGGCAATCCCATGAGCTGCATGAAGATCGAGATAGGGAAGGGGGTTCCGAACGATTTCATGAACTCACAGCCGCCTTGGTCGGCGAACTGGTCGATGAGATCGTTCGCGCGCTGGCGCACGCCTTCGGCCATCTTGCTGACGACGCGCGGGTAGAGGATGGGGTTGAGGATCTCGCGGAACTTGCCGTGCATCGGCGGATCGATTTCGAGCGGCAGCATGGCCCAGCTTTCGCCCAGCATCTGCGCGAATCCCGCCTGTCCCTGCGACGTGAAAAGCTGCGGATTGGACAGGATATGCCGCATGTCCTCGGCGCGGGTGATGATCCAGCTTCCCTGGCCGTGGGTGCGGTTGGTGTCGGGCGACCAGAAGATGCCCGGCCCGTCGTGCGACCGGGTCGTGAAGACGTAAGGGTCGGCCTGCGCTTCGGGGCTGTGGAAGGTGTCGAAAGAGCCGACGAGTTCGGGCGGAACGTGGGCGGGCACCGGAACGGCGGCGACGGGCTGAGCGAGTGCGGACATGGGCGTTGTCTCCTCAATCTTCGGGAGCGATGGTGACTCGCAGGCCGTCAAGGTCCGGCGAGACAGTGATCTGGCAGGACAGCCGCGAAGCCGGGCTGTTGCTGGACGAGCCTTCGAGCAGGTCGGCCTCGTCGCCGTCGGCCGGGCCGATCCGGCCGGTCCACGCCGCGTCGACGATGCAGTGGCAGGTGGCGCAGGAACACGAGCCGCCGCACAGCGCCAGCAATTCGTCGAGCCCTGCGTCGCGGATCGCGCTCATCACGCTTTCGCCATCGGGGGCATCCAGTCGATGCTCGCCGCCGTCGCGGCTTATCACGGTGATATGAGTCATGTTTGCCTGTCTCTCCCTGTGTCCAGCGGACAGGCGCATGTTTTGCGTAACAGGACTTCCCCGCAATTGACGCGAGTCAAACACGGGTAAAATAATTGACGGCGTGGCAGCTTTGGGGGCGGCGAGGGAGCGGACGGCCGGGGCCGCCCGCTTTATCCTCCGGCAGACTCAGGCAAGCGGCAGGAAAGCCGTACGGGCGAGCGAGCCCATGGCGTCGGCCATGATCCGGGTCTCGCGCGTCACTTGCGCGTGGACGAGGCGGAGCGCCACGGTGCGGTCGATGCGGCGCCCGGCAACGGCGTCCGCCAGCGCGGCGCGGGCTTCTCCCACCGTGGCGAAGGGCGTTCCGAGCGCGTGCGATATCTCCGCCAGTTCGGCTGTGTCGAAGGCCGGGCCGTAGCGGTCGAGATCGCGCCACCACTTGACCAGCCGCGCCAGCCCCTTGGCCTTGACCGAGGCCTGCTGGTCGGGAAGGCGCGGCACGATCACGTCGCGCAGGTCGTCGAGCGCGATGGCGAAGGAGCGCGCGTGCGGGGTTTCGGGCGCGTCCGGCAGGGAAACGGGCGGCAGGTCCATGCTCATTGCCTCGGCCAGCGCTTCGGCCAGAACCTTGCGGTGCACCATCTTGTAGACCATGTTCATGCCGAGGTTGGGCGGCGGCGGCGCGTCGGGATCATCGAGGCTCATCCGTCCGGCGAAACCTGACTGGAACAGCAGCCGCCAGTAGCGCACGCGGCCAAGGTCGACAGGCGCGCCGCCCGCTTCCTCGTAGGCCGCGAACGCGTCGGGCAGCGGCACGAACGACTGGAACAGGCAGCGCAGGCAGATCATCGCCAGATCGGCCATGGGATCGCCGAAATGGACCAGTTCCCAGTCGAGCAGCGCCGTCACTTCGCCGTCCGCGAACATGAAGTTGGAAGGGCCTGCGTCGCCGTGGACGATCACTTGCCGCTCCGGTTCGGCGGGCACGTTCTCTTCCAGCCAGTCCAGCGCCAGATGGATCAGCGGATCGTTGCCATTGCGCCGGGCGAAGCCGCGCGTGCGGGCGATCCGGGCCAGCGCTTCCTCGCGCAGCGGGCGCGCCGCGCCGAGGCCCTCGACGCGGGAAATGTCGATAGCGTGGAGCCTGGCCAGTTGCGCCATGAAGTCGCGCGCCACGGCCATCTGGGCGTCGGCATCCCCGGCCAGCACGAAGCGGGATTCGCCCGCCACCCTGCCGGTCACGAGCGCGCGCAGTTCCGGGATCGCCGTCACGAACGGGGCCGTGCGCACGCCCGAATCGGCCAGCGGGCCGGACAGTTCGCGCAGGATCGCCGCTTCCTTGAGGAACGCCGCGTCGTCTCCGGCGCCCGCCTTGTTGACGTCATAGTTCATGTAGCATTCGAGGCGGCGCCCGTCCGGCCAGTCGAGCGTCAGTTCCGCCCCTTCGCGCGAAGCGCCGCCGCCGCCGCGCGGGCGCACCGTCGCGATCCGCGCGCCGGTTTCCGCCTCGACGCGCGCGCCGAGGCCTTCGGGCAGCAGGCTGTGCGGGCTTTCGCTCATCGTGCGGACCTCAGCGCATCGAGCATCCGCGTGAAGTGGTTGCCGGTCCACACGTCCTGATCCTCGCCCCAGCCGACCTTGCCGTCCATCTCCCAGCGCATCATCTGGTTGAGGCCGTAGCCGCTCTCGCTCATCCGGCTGACGGAAAACCCTTCCGCCTCCATGTGGCGGCCATCTTCGTCATGGAGGTCGACCAACATGTGGCTGTTCCAGCCCGCGACGGGATCGCGGAAGTTGAGCATGCGCGATTTCGCCTTGTCGATCTCGCCGAATTTGCCGTCCTTGAGCAGCCAGCCCACGTTCATCGGCGCCCAGCCGCTCGCGTCCGCGTCCTGCATCCGCACGAAGCCCAGGAAGCCGGTCGTGAAGTCGGGCGAATGGCCATAGATATAGTCGATGCGGCCGCGCCCGCGCTCGCGCTCGATCTGCCGCCACAGCGGGCCGCCGGGCTGCTTCACCCGGTCGGCGTCGCTGGCGTATGTCTTGCGGCTGGCGGTGTAAGGCCCGCCGCGCGGACCCCATGTGCGATCGCGCACGCCCACGCCGTCCAGACGGATCTTCTCGCCGCGCAGCGTCAGCCAGCCTTCGACATGGCCGAGCTGGTCATAGTGCGGGGTCTGCATGAACGGCGGCTCGCCGGGGCGGAAGCGGTGCGGCATATGGACGCCGGTATGCGTGAAATCCAGCGCGAAGTTCCGTTCCGGGTCGGCATAGGACAAGTGATACTTCATGCCCGGTTCCAGCATCTTCAGGCTGTAGCCGCCCATCGGGAATGTGATGTCGCGCAAGTCCGGGTTGTCCGGCATTGGCGCTTCCTCCACCTTCCGGTAATAGGCGAGGCGGCCCGGTTCGATCCCGTCCGTGTCCCAGACGAAGATGCGCCAGGTCACGGTCTTGCGGTTGGGATAGTAGGGCGTGTGGATCCAGCCCGCGATCCTGCGCTCGGGCACGTTGAACGACCACCAGTTGGTTTCCGTCTCGTAAGGATCGTCGGACAGCGCATGATAGCAATCGTCCTCCGGCCGGAAGGCAAGGTCGCTGGTCTGGGTCATCGTTTTCTCCTGAGCCGCAAATTGGGCGCTGCTATCGCACTAAGTCAGATATCTCCGGTTGACGCTGCCGGGTCAACCTCGCAATAGACCGCGAGAAGGGTGAGGAAAACGGGCGATGAAGATATTCCTGATCGGCGGAACCGGCTTCATCGGCGGCCACGCGGCTCGCGCCATGGTGGCGGCGGGCCATGACGTGACGAGCCTTGCCCGCTCGGCCGCGGCGGAAGCGAAACTGGCGTCGTGGGGCGTCGCGTCGCTGCGCGGCGACGCGGAAGACCGTGAAGCGATCGCCCGCGGCATCGCCGGGGCCGAAACGGTGGTGTTCGTCGCGGCGCTGGGCGATGCGGAAACGGTGCTTGTCGACTGGATGATCGACGCCATGGCGGGATCGGGAAAGACGCTGATCTTCTGTTCGGGCACTGGTGTCCTGGGAGAGCGGACGGCGGGCGAGTGGAGCGAGAACACGTTTGCCGAATGGGACGAATTCGTGCCGTCGCGCGCGCTCGATTCCCGCGTGCAGCTTGAAAAGCGGGTGCGGGCCGCTTCCGCGCGCGGGCTGGGGCGCGGCATCGTGGTGCGCCCGCCGGCGGTGTGGTCGCACGACAATCCGCACATGCTGGTGACGGGCGTGCTAGACGCCGTGCGGGAAACGGGGACGGTCTGCCACATCGGCGCGGGCCTCAACATGTATTCGCACATCCATGCCGAGGATCTGGGCGAAGTGTTCCGCCATGTCGCCGAATCGGGCAAGGACGGGGCCGTCTATCACGCGGTCGCGGGCGAAGTGCCCAACCGCTGGATCGCCGAGATGGTGTCGCGCGTCACGGGTGCGCCCACGCGCTCGATCACCATGGACGAGGGCATTGCCTTGTGGGGCAAATTCGCCGCGCTGATCGTGTTCGGCGTCTCCAGCCGCTCGCGCAGTCCGCGCACCCGGCAGGAGTTCGGCTGGGCGCCCCGGCACACGGACATGCTGGCCGCGGGCGAAGCCTCGATCCGGGGAATATTGGCCGAAAGGCCGCTCTGACACCGTCCTCCGCCCGCCAGAGGAAATGGAGGGCCGGAGGGAATGGAGGGAATGACGATGGAAACAGCCCTGCCGCCGCGCAACCTGCCGGCGATCACGGAAATGAACAACTATTTCTGGAAAGGCGGCGCCGACGGGCGGCTGCATATCCTGCGCTGTCAGGGCGAGGACTGCCGATACTGGATTCACCCTTACGCGGGCCGCTGCCCGAGCTGTGGCGGCGCCGATCTGGCGCCCGAGCCGGTTTCGGGCCGCGCCACTGTCGCGGGGTTCACGGTCAACCATCAGCCGTGGATTCCGGGTGTTCCCGTTCCCTATGTCATTGCCATCGTGGAACTGGAAGAGCGGGCCGACCTGCGCCTGATGACCAACCTTCCCACGATTCCCATCGAGGACGTGCATATCGGTCTGCCGGTGAAGGTCTGTTTCGAACCGGCGCCGGGCGGCGTCTTCGTTCCGCTTTTCGAGAAGGCATGAGGCCATGGCAAAATACGCTGAAAAAGATTGCGCGATCTCGGGCGTCGGCCAGTCGGAAATCTTCCGCAAGCCGCAGGTTCTGCCGTTCGAACTGGCGCTGCGGGCCTGCGAGCGGGCGATCGCCGACGCCGGGCTGACCGCCGCCGATATCGACGGCGTGGCCTGCTGGCCGATGACGCCCGCCGGAACCGCCTATGGCTTCGGCGCGGCCAGCATCCCCGATGTCTGCCAGAGCCTGGGCATCAGGCCCGCATGGTGGAGCGAAGCCAGCGTGGCCGCGCAGATCTCGCCGATCATGGAAGCAGTCGCGGCCATCGCGGCCGGTTATGCGACGCATGTGCTGTGTTTCCGCGCGGTCGGGCAGCGGTGGATTCCCGCCGATGGCGGCGCGGCGGGTGAGGGCAATCATCCCGCCCCGGTCGCGGGCTATGAATTCATGATCCCCTACCGGGCGCCGAGCGCGGCCAACTGGATCGCCTGCCACGCCAGCACCCACATGACGCATTATGGCATCACGCGCGAGCAGATGGGCTGGATTCCGGTGGTGCAGCGCCGCAACGCCGGGCTGAACCCCCAGGCGATCTATCGCCATCCCTTCACCATCGAGGAATATCTCCAGGCGCGGATGATTTCCACGCCGTTCTCGCTGCTCGATTGCGATATTCCCTGCGACGGGACCACGGCCGTCATCGTCTCGCGCGCCGATGCCGCGCGCGACCTGCCGAACCCGCCTATCGTGATCGAGGCGATCGCGGCGGGCGGGCAGGAGCGGATGGAAACCTGGCTCGCCCGGCCCGACTATCCGCACATGGCCTTGCATGACGCCACCAAGCGGATGTGGAACCGCACCGATCTCAAGCCTTCGGACGTGGACACCGCGCATCTCTATGACGGGTTCACCTGGCTGACGATGGTGTGGATGGAAGCCTTCGGCTTCTGCGGCGAGGGCGAATCGGGCGCGTTCATCGAAGGCGGCCAGCGCATTTCGCTCGACGGCGAGCTGCCGCTCAATCCCAACGGCGGGCAACTGTCCGAAGGCCGGATGCACGGGCTGGGCTTCGTGCACGAGGCCGTGCTGCAATTACGCGGTCAGGCGGGCGCGCGGCAGGCGAAAAAGGCAGTGAACGTCTCCGCTGTCGGCGCGGGCGGCGGCAGTCTCGGCGGCGCGATGCTGCTGCGCCGGGAAAGCTGACTTCCGAACCGTCCGACGATCTTGCGGCCTCGGCGCCCCGGCCCTATGGGCGGGATCTGGAGAGAAGCCGGATGCGGAGCGATCCGCCGGGGCCGCAATTCGAGGGACGTTGAGATGTCATCCATTGCCGAAGCCAATTCGGGAACCACGCCGGTGCGCGAGGCGCATCGTTTCGACGAGGCGGCGCTGGCCCGGTGGCTGGAAGGCCATGTCGAAGGCTATGCCGGGCCGCTGACCGTCGAGCAGTTCAAGGGCGGCCAGTCCAACCCCACCTACAAGCTGGTGACGCCGGGCCGCGCCTATGTCCTGCGGCGCAAGCCGCCGGGCGAACTGCTGAAAGGCGCGCACGCGGTCGACCGGGAGGCGCGAGTGCTGACGGCGCTGCACGGCGCGGGGTTTCCGGTGGCCCGGGTCCACGGCCTGTGCACCGACGAATCGGTCATCGGCACATGGTTCTACGTGATGGACATGGTGGAAGGCCGCATCTTCTGGGACGCCACGTTCCCTGAAGTCGCGCGCGAGGACCGGGCAGCCTATTTTGACGCCATGAACGCCACGATCGCGCAGCTTCACGGCTATGACCCGGAGGCGATCGGGCTGGGCGACTACGGCAAGCCCGGCAGCTATTTCGCGCGGCAGATCTCGCGCTGGTCGCGGCAATACGTGGACGATACCGACGCGGGCCGCGACCCGCTGATGGACCGGCTGATCGAATGGCTGCCGGACAATATCCCGGAAGGCGAGGAAAGCGCCGTCGTCCATGGCGATTTCCGCTGCGACAACATGATCTTCCATCCCACCGAGCCGCGCGTCCTGGCGGTGCTCGACTGGGAGCTTTCGACGCTGGGCCATCCGCTGGCCGATTTCGCCTATCACGCCATGATGTATCGCGTATCGCCCGATATCGTGGCCGGGCTGGCCGGGGCGGACCTTCAGGCGCTGGGCATCCCGAGCGAAGAGGAATACGTCGCGGCCTATGCCCGCCGCACCGGGCGCGACAGCCTGCCGGGCTATGACTTCGCCATCGCGTTCAACTTTTTCCGGCTCGCCGCGATCTTCTATGGCATCAAGGGCCGGGTCATCCGGGGCACCGCCGCCAACGCGCAGGCGCGCCAGCGGGTGGAAGTGCTGCCCAAGCTGATCCGCATCGCGTGGGAACAGGCGGAGCGCGCCGGAGCGCGCTGAGGCCGCTTACCGGACGGCGCGCAGGGCCTGCACCATGCGCGTGAAGTGCGGGATCTTCCAGCTGTCCTGATCCTCGCCCCAGCCGGTCTTGCCGTCGTATTCCCAGCGCATCAGCGCGTTGGAGCCGTTGCCGTGTTCGCACATATGGCTGACGGCGAAGCCTTCGGCCTCCATGGAGCGGCCTTCCTCGTCCACCAGCATGACGTCCATGTGCTGGCTCCAGCCGGTCTCGCTGTCGCGCCAGTTGCGCATCCAGCTCCTGCTCTTGTCGAGCCGCGTGAAGCGCCCGTCCTTGAGCAGCCAGCCCATGTTGAGCGGGGAGCGCCCCCGCGCGTCGCCGTCCTGCGGGCGCACGAAGCTGAGGAAGCCGGTCCGGTCGTCGGTGTGGCCGAAGATATACTGGATACGGCCCTGCCCGCGTTCCCGCTCGATTTCGCGCCAGCGCGGCCCGCCGGGATGCAGCACGGCGGGCGGGCGCTGGCCGCCGGCATATTTGCGGCTCGATGCGTGCGCCCCTTCGCGCGGGCCCCAGGTGCGATCGCGCACCGACCAGCAATCGACCGGGATTTTTTCGCCATCCAGGGTCAGCGTGCCGCGGAACCGGCCGAGCTGGTCCAAGTGTGGGTTGTTGACGCAGGGCGCCTCGCCCGGCGTGAAGCGGTGCGGCGGATGCGCCGCGACGAATTCCAGTTCGAAGCCGAACCGGCGTTCCGCATCGGCATAGGCCAGTTCGTATTCCATCAGCGGGCGGCGCATCTTCAGGCAATAGCCGCCGTCCGGGTAGACGATATCGCGCATGTCGTGATGGTCGCCCGGCATCTCGGTCTCGACGTTGCGGTAGTAAGCCAGCCGGGCCGGATCGGCCCCGCGCGGATCCCATGCGAACACGCGCCAGCGCACCTTGCCGGTGTTGGGGTAATAGGCGGAGTGAATCCATGCGCCGATGCGGCGTTCCGGGATATTGATCGCCCACCAGTTGGTTTCGAGGTTGAGCGGATCGGCATCCTGCCGGTGATACGTGTCGTCCTCGGGCACGAACGGCGTGTCACGCGTGATGGGTTGTTCCGTCATGGCATGTCTTTCCGGTGTCAGGCGTTGAAGGGCAGCTTCAGGCCCGGCTCGTCCCAGCGCGCGCGGACCAGCCGCCCGGTGCGCGACAGAGTGACGAAGGCGTCGCGCATGTCCGCGCCGCCGAAGGCGATATTGGTGACGTAGGGATCGTCGAATGCCCGGTGTGCGCTGTCGCCCTGCGGAGTCATCGTGGTGATGCCGCCCCGGTGCAAGGTGCCGATGCAGATGTTGCCCGCCTGCGTGATCGCCAGGCTGTCGAGATCGAGCAGGCCGGGCACGGTGCCCACCAGCCGGGGCCTTTGCGCCTTCGCCTCGGCCTTGAAGGCATAGACGCGGGCCGTGAACGTGTCGGCGACATAGACCGTGCCGCCGTCCGGCGACAGGCCCACCCCGTTGAACGAGAGCGCGTGCGGGAAGATCGCGGTGATCGCCGAGCCGTCCGGCTGGCAGCAATAGAGGCCGCCGGTTTCGGTGATCCGGTCATACCGCTTGCCGAGGTCCGTGAACCAGAGCGTGCCGTCAGCAGCGAACACGAGATCGTTGGGCGCGCTGAGCGGAACGCCGTCGCATGCCTCGAAGACTCGCTCCACCTTGCCGGTGGAAAGGTCGATCCGCTCGATCCGTCCTTCGGCGCCGGGGCCGGTGCGGTTGCCGAACTTCACGAGGTCCAGTCCGCCCGAATTGCAGACGTAGAGCGCGCCGTCCGGCCCGATCGCCGCGCCGTTGGGGCCACCGCCCGGTTCGGCCACCACTTCCGTCCTGCCGTTCCAGCAGCGCGTGACGCGGCCCGCGCCCAGTTCCACGACCAGCGCCGAGCCGTCCGCCATGGCGACGGGCCCTTCGGGAAAGACAAGGCCCTCAGCCACGACTTCGATGGTGTTGTCCGGCATCCTCATTCTCCTTGCAGGCGGCGCGATTGCGCACACCCTTCTTGTCACATCGCGGAAATGCCGCCGTCCAGCTTGATTTCGGCCGCCGTCATCATCCGGCTTTCGTCGCTGGCCAGATAGAGCACGGCGAAGGCCACGTCGTCAGGCTCCGCGATCCGGCCGATGGGAACCTGCCGGGCCAGCTTTGCTTCGCGCTCCTCGTCCGTGCCGCGCGCCAGCTCGCGCAGCAACGGCGTGCGCACGAACGTGGGATGCACCGAGTTGCAGCGGATGTCATAGCCTTCGCGGGCGCAGTGCAGCGCGATCGACTTGGTCAGCATCCACACCGCCGCTTTCGATGCGTTGTAGGCGACGAAGGCATGGCTGGCGATCAGCCCCGCGATGGACGAGATGTTGACGATGGAGCCGGGGCCGCATTCGCGCATCACGGGCAGCGCGGCGCGGCAGCCGTGGAACACGCTGTCGACGTTGATCGCCATCGTCCGGTCCCAGACGGCGGGGTCGATGCTTTCGACATTGCCGACAGGCGCGATCCCCGCGTTGTTGACGAGGACGGACAGGCCGCCCATCGCCCGTGCCGCTTCGTCGATCGCGGCGGACCATGCGCCGGCGTCGGACACGTCGAGGGTCAGCGCCGAGGCGCGTCCTTCGCCAAGGGTTTCATTGATCGCGGCCGCTGCCGCATCGGCGCCGTCCCGGTTGATGTCCGCCAGCACGACAGTCGCGCCTTCGCGCGCCAGCATCGCGGCGATGGCCGCGCCCAGCCCTTGCGCCGCGCCGGTGACGAGCGCTTTCTTGCCCTGGACGCGTCCCGTCATTTCGCCGGACACTTCCGGGTGCTCAGCGGGATTCGAACTGGATCTTGCCCTTGCCCATCAGCGACCAGCGGTCGACCTGCGCGGTGCCGATGGGGTTGCCGAGGAAGCAGTAGGCCAGCCCTGTCTGAAGCGCGATGCTGCGCGGCTGATCCAGCGATTCCCAGATCGCGCGGACCGAGCCCTGCGTCGCGGCGGGCGGCTTGGCGGCGACCTTTTCGGCGAGTTCCTGCGCCCGCTCCCACAGCTTGTCGTTTTCCACCACTTCAGTGACGAGACCGATGCGCAGCGCGGTATAGGCCGTGATCCGTTCGTCGTTGCCGAGCAGAGTCATGCGCAGCACGTCGCCCAGCGGCATGCGGTAAGTCGCGCCGATGGGCTCCAGCGCGGCGGTCATGCCATAAGTGACGTGCGGATCGAAGAACGCCGCGTCTTCCGAGCAGATCACGATATCGCTTTCGTTGATCCAGTAGAACGCGCCGCCCGCGGCCAGTCCGTGGACGGCGCAGATCACCGGCTTCCAGCAGCGGTTGTGCTTGGGGCCCAGCGCTTCGCCGGGGTCTTTCGCCGTCCAGAGATTGTCATGGAACAGCGCGCCGCCTTCCGCCGACGTGGCCTTGACGTCGGCGCCGGTGGAGAAGGCCCGCCCCTTGGCCGCGCGCAGCACGACGCAGTGAATATCGTTGTCTTCCGAGATATCCTTCCATAGATACGCGAACTCATCGAGCATCCGCCGGTTGAATGTGTTGAAGGATTCCGGCCGATTGATGGTGACGGTGGCGATATGATCCGTCTTTTCGACAAGAATTGTTTCAAAATCCACGACATACCTCTCTAACCAAGTTATACAGCGTCATAGACCGGAAGGGATGCTGTTCGCAACCGGTGAATGACGCACAGTCAATTCCGTTTGCACTCCGGTTGACAGTTGGAGGACTTGGGCATGCAAGATGAAGGCACCGGCGCCTCGATGCCGGATCGCGACGACGGTTTCCGGGCGCCGGTCCGTTTCCCCAAGACGGCGGAACTGGTGGCCGACGATATCCGCAAGCGGATCGTGCGGGGCGAGCTTCGGGAAGGCGATTATCTGCCGCTGGAAGGGGAACTGAAATCCACGCTCGGCATTTCGCGGCCGACCCTGCGCGAAGCCTACCGTATCCTTGAGGCGGAAAAGCTCATCAGCGTGGTGCGCGGCTCGCGCACCGGCGCGCGCGTGCATGCGCCGACGGCCAAGGCCGTTTCCCGATATGCCGGTTTCGTGCTCCAGTCCCAGGGGACCACCGTCAGGGATATCTATGATTCCCGCCTGGGGATCGAACCGTTCTGCGCCTGGCGGCTCGCTAAGGCCCGCAACGCCGGCGCCGCGGATGCGCTTCAGGCCGAAGCCGATCGCCTCAAGCTGCTGGTCGACGACAAGCGCTATATAGATTTCATGATCGGGCTGGTGGAGTTTCACCGCATGCTGGTCGCGCAGGCCGGGAACCGGACTCTGCTGCTCATCACCGACATGTTGCATGACGTGCTGGCGGATCATCAGGTGGAGCTGTTCAAGCGCCGCCCGCTGGACGAGGACACGCAGCGCAAGCGCGCCTTGTCCGGCCTGCGTTCGTTCGACAAGCTGATCGCGCTGATCCGGGCGGGCGACGCCGCGGGTGCATCGGCGCACTGGCAACTCCATCTCGTCAACGCGAACCGGAGCTGGGTGCCCAAGGAAGACCAGGACCGGCTGCTCGACGTGCTAGACTGAAGCGTTTGATCCCGCCGCGATGCGCATCAGCGCTTCGGCCAGCCGCTCCGGCATCGAATAGAACGGCGAATGATCGCAATCGAGCGTGACGACAGGGTCGCACGGCCATTGCGCCCGCATTCGCTGCTGCGCCGCCAGCGGCACCGCGAGATCCTGCGTGCATTCGATATAGGCACGCGGCACGCGGCCGAATCGCTCTGCCGTGACATGGATCGGCGTGGCGAGGCTGGCCATCGGTTCCGGTCCGACGAGGGATGTCGCGCGCGCCGCCCATTCGGGATCGGTTGTGGTGTAGAACACCGGGCCGACTTCCTCCGGCGCGACTGAACACGTGCCGTCATCGGCGGGTGCGATGACGGTTTCCGCGCGATCATCGGTGGCGTTGAGGAAATCGCGGATCGATGTGCCGTCGGGCAACAGCAGGGCCGCGATATAGACTAGCGATGCAATGGCGTCAGGCACACGTTCGGCCACCTCGCTGATGACGGCGCCGCCCCGGCTGTGCCCCGCGAGGATCACCGGCGCGTCCTGTTCCGCGATCAGGCCTGCCACTTGATCGGCCCAGACGGCAAGCCCGCCCGCCGGGGCGCGGGCGCGGTCCTCGCCCATGCCCAGCAGTTCCGGCGTCAGGACGCGATGGCCCGCCGCTTCGAGCAGCGGAGTCACGCGCTCCCAGCACCAGGCCCCGTGCCACGCGCCGGGCACCAGAACGAATGTCGCCATGGTCCTTCCTCTCCAGGTTCGCGCGTCAGCCGCGCCGCCAGATCTGGTCGCCGTCCGCGTCGCGAACGATGGTGCCGTCCGTTCCCACCGGTTCCGCCGCGCCGTCCGTCAGGAAGCCGATGCCCGCCGCGTCGGCCGCCGGAACCTTCGCCAGAGTGCGCCGCCCGTCCGCCGTGCGGGCCACGATAACGCCCCAGCGCGCCGAGCCGTCGCGTTCGTAGAGCACGGTGTAGGTTTCGATCGTTGCCGGTCCCTCATAGTCCTCGACTGTCGGCGGCACCGGCTCGCGCGCGGCGTCGGCCACGGCCTGATAGTCGAAGTCCTGGGGGAAACTTGCCGCCGCGACCGGCTGCTTGCCGAGCACGATGGTGTGATTGTGCGTCGCGAACCCGCCGTTGGCGAAAAGCAGGCCATAGCGCCCGTTTTCGCGCAGCTTCAACACCATGCCGACCACCGCGTGGCTCATGTAATTGCCGATCGGGCCGCCGCCGAACGTCAGCCCGCCGAACACCGTCGCGGGCTTTTCCACCGGCCATCCGAACACGCGGCGCGCCATCTTGGGCACGCAAGGGAAGCAGGAATACAACTCGACGAAATCGAGGTCGCCGGTGGCAAGGCCATTGAGTTCCAGCGTCTTTTCGATCGACACGCCCATGCTGGGCGAACGGTCGTAACGGTCGCGGCTGAGCGGATCGTGCACTTCGTGCGCGGCGGCGCCCATGCCGACGTAAATCAGCCGGTCCTCGGCCACGCCGCGCCGCCGGGCTTCGGCCAGGCTGGCGACGATGAAGCCCGCGCCCTGGTTGACCGAACTGTTGGCCACCATCAGCTTGGTATAGGGATGCGCGATGGGCCGGTTGTCGGCGCTCGGCGTCATCACTTCATCGGGTGTGCGCGGCTTGTGGATCCAGCCGCCCGGGTTCTCGTCGGCCACTTGCGAAAAGCGCGACCAGATTTCGCCCGTTTCCCGCTGTGCTTCGGCCAACGACTGCCCGTAGGCGGCGCGACCGGCGTTCTCGTAGAGCGGATAGACGTCGACCGGCGCGACCAGCCCGTATCGCCCGCGAAAATCGGGCGCGCTTTTCGATGACATAAGGCGCGATGCGTTCTGCGCGGAAACATCGGTCTTTGCCCTGGCGGCCGCGCGGTGCGCGGCGGTGCGCAGCGCCTCGCCCCCGACGACGGCGGCGATCCCGATCTCGCCCGCGCCGATGCGGTTGGCCGCTTCGTTGAGCAGCAGGATCGGGCTGTCGCCGCTGGCCATCGCGGTCTGTTCGACATGGGACGGCTTCGCGCCCAGCGTCTCGGCGAGGCCCGGCGCGATGGGGTTCAGTTCGCGGAACGAGATCTGGTCCACCACCGCCAGCGAATCGAGATCGGCGAGCCAGCTTCCGCCCGCGTCCTTTTCCGCCTCGCGCAGCGCGGCGGCCATCAGGCCCGCAGAATCGAGACCGGCGAAGGGATCGGCGGGCCGGTCGTTGACCTGGCCCACGCCGACGATGACGGGAATGCGCTCGGGATCGCCCGCCATCGTTTTACCGGCCCTTCCATTGCGGCGCGCGCTTCTCGGCGAAGGCGCGCGGCCCTTCGCGCGCGTCCTCCGACGTCATGACCCTGCCCGATTCCTCGCGCGTATGCGCCCAGAGCGGCTCTTCCTCGGGCAGTGTTCCGCCGTGGATGCCCAGCGCCACGCGCTTGCTCGCCTGCACGGAAAGCGGCGCGTTGGCCGCGATCTTTTCCGCCAGCGCCAGCGCTTCCTCCATCAGCTTTTCCCGCGGGACGACACGGTTGACGAATCCCAGTTCCTGCGCCCGCGCCGCGCTGATCGCATCGCCCGTCAGCAGCAGTTCCATGCCGATCTTCCTGGGCACCTGCCGCACCATGCGGAACGCGCCGCCCGCGCCCGCCAGCAGCCCGCGCTTCACTTCGGGCAGCCCGAAAGTGGCCGTGTCGGCGGCGACGATGAGGTCGCAGGAAAGCGCCAGTTCGGTGCCGCCGCCCAGCGCCGTGCCGTTGACGGCCGCGATCACCGGCTTGGAGATGTAGTGGCTGACGATCCCGGCAAAGCCCCAGCTTGCCTGCTCCGGGTCTTCAGGCACGATCCGCTCGCCGCGCGAGATAGCCTTGAGGTCGGCGCCCGCGCAAAAGCTCTGGTCGCCCGCGCCGGTGACGATCACGGCGCGCACTTCCACGTCCCGCTCAGCTTCGGCAAGCGCCTTGCCGCCGCCGATCCACACGGCCTCGTTGCAGGCGTTGCGGGCTTCCGGGCGGTTGAGCGTGACGATCATCACGTTGCCGCGGCGTTCGACCAGAACCGCGTCTTCCTGGGCCATGAATACTCTCCTGTTGTTCCGACCCTGCGATGGGTCTGCGTGGCGTTTGCCCGTTCGCGTAATAAGGTATGGTCACCTGTGCAAGTATTCCGCTAGGAGCCTGCCTGCTCCGCGATAAGGAGCAGGCGGCAATCCATCGAAGGGGGCTTGATGGCACGGGAAGCGTTCCTGCGCGAAGAAGGCGGGGCTTTCGCTCCGAACGAATATTCGCGCGGATACTGGCGCGACGATTCGATTCACGGGCGCTCGCTCGTCGGCCTTCTGGGGCAGGAAATAGAGCGGCGGCATGGCCAGGCGGGATGGATTCCCGCGCGCTTCAACGTCGACATGCACCGGCTGGCGAAGTTCCGTCCGCTGAAAGTCGAAACCCGTTCCATCCGCGACGGGGGAAGGCTGCGCCTGATCGAAGCCGCACTGACGCAGGACGGCCTGGAAGTTGCGCGCGCGCAATGCCAGTTCCTCCGCACGGGCGAAGCGCCGGAAGGCCGCGTCTGGTCGCCCGAACCCTGGGGGGTGTCTCCGCCCGCCGAACTTGCCCCCCTCGACGATCCCAAGCGCATGCGGCTGGCCGAATGGCGCCCTATTTCGGGAGAAATGGGCACCTGTGGCCAGCGCCGGATATGGACGCGGGAGTTCTTCGATATCGTCGAGGGCGTGCCGCTCACGCCGTTCGCGCGCGTGGCGGTCGGTGCCGATTTCGGCAGTCCGTGGATTCATTCGGGCGACGCGGGCATCAAATATATCAATACCGACATCGTGGTGCAGCTTCACCGGCTGCCGCGTGGCGAATGGCTGGGGCTGGAAAGCACCGGGCATGAGGCATCGCAGGCGATCGCGGTGGGCAATTGCCGCTTCTATGACGAGGACGGCCCGCTGGGCTACATCAGCGCCACGGCGCTCAGCAACGAACGGCGCTAGGGCCAATTCGCCATTCAGCGTTTGCCGAAGCGGCCGCCGATGCGATCCGCGAAATCGGGGCCGACGCCGGGGCTGGCGAAGATTTCATGCGCGATCGCGGCGGGCAGGGACATGCCTTCGCTGGCGTTCAGTATCGCCTTGTTGCCGCGATGGCTGTGCCAGGACTGCGCCGTGATATCGCGCACCAGTTCCGCCAGCGCCTGCTCGAAATCCGCGTCGGGCACGCAGATATTGGCTAGGCCCATCGCTTCGGCCTGCCGCCCGTCATACTGGCGCGCGGTGAACATCATCTCGCGCGCCTTGGCCTGCCCGACCCGGCGCGGCAGGCGCGCCGACATGCCCCAGGCCGGGACCAGCGCCCATTTGCCGTGCGTATCGGCAAAGCGTGCCGATTCGGCGCACAGGATGATGTCCGCCGCCAGCACCAGTTCCAGCCCGCCCGTGAAGCAGGGGGCATGCACGGCCGCGATCACCGGCTGCGGCAGGCGAGCGAGCCGGTCTATCGTTTTGGCCTGAAAATGCCGGACAGGCGGCTTCTGCTGTTTGCCGAGGTCCGCTCCGGCGGAGAACACCGGGCCGTTGGCCCGCAGCACGACCGTGCCGACGGCCTCGGGCGCGGCTTCCAGATCGGCCAGATGGCGGTCCAGCGCGCGAAACACGTCGACGTTGAGCGCGTTGCGCTTGTCCGGGCGGTTGAGAGTGAGCGTCGCGACTCCTTCGGCATCGTCGCGCAGCACGTAATCGGTGATGTCGGTTTCCGTCATCCCCTCGGGCTAGGTGAACCGCCCCTGTCCGTCCATATGCAAAGTCCGTCACTGGCAAAATTCGGAGCCCGCGAGACGTTCGGCGGTTGACATGCGGCAATGGCCACAGCAGCGCGGGCCGCGAATTGTGGGAAACGATGGAGGACAGGATGGGCAAGCTGGATGGACGCGTGGCCATTGTCACGGGCGGCGGGCGCGGCATCGGCCGGGCGACTGCCCTGCTGTTCGCGCGCGAGGGCGCGAAAGTGGTGGTCGCGACGCGGACGCCGGAGCCAGGGCAGGCCGTGGTCGACGAGATCACGGCGGCGGGCGGCGAGGCCATGCTCGTCGCGCTCGACATGGGCAGGCGCGAGGACGTGCGCGCGATGGTGGCGGCCGCGGCAAAGGCGTATGGCCGCATCGACATCGTGCTGCACAACGCCGCCTATCTCGAAGCCTATCCGCTAGCGGACATGCCCGATGAAGCGCTCGATGCGATGTTCGACGTGGGCGTGAAGGCGTGCTTCTGGCTGACCAAGGACGCGCTGCCCTGGCTGGAGAAAAGCCCGGCGGCGCGCATTCTCGTCACCTCCTCCATCGCGGGCAACCGCAAGTCGCTGCCGACGCGAGTCGCCTATGGCTCGGCCAAGATGGCCGTCACCGGGTTCGTGCGCGGGGCCGCGCTGGAACTGGCGCGCAAGGGAGTCACGGTCAACGCGGTCGAGCCGGGGCTGACTCGCACCCATGCGCTGGAAAGCAGCGCGACCGAGGACCAGATCGCGGCGATGGGATCGGCGATCCCGATCCCTCGGCCCGGCCGCCCGGAGGAAATAGCGGCGGCCTTCCTTTATTTCGCGTCGGACGACGCAGCCTATGCGACCGGCCAGACCCTGTGCGTGGACGGCGGCTCGACGCTGGGCGACGTGGCGGGCCTGCCGATCGACTGAATTCATGACGGGCGCCGGAGGGCGCTCTTTTCGATCACGAAAGGGAAATGCAAATGGATGTGAACGGATTGTCCGCGGTCGTTACGGGCGGCGCTTCGGGGCTTGGCGCGGCGACAGTGCGCGCGCTGGCGGCCAGGGGCGCGAAAGTCGCGATCTTCGACCTCAACGAAGAGCTGGGCGAGGCGATCGCGAAGGACGTGGGCGGTGTGTTCTGCAAGGTGGACGTGACGTCGGACGAATCCGTCGATGCTGGTTTCGCCAAGGCGCGTGCGGCGAACGGACAGGAGCGCATCCTGGTGAACTGCGCGGGGATCGGCCCCGCATTCAAGACGGCGGGCCGCTCCAGGAAGGACGGCACCATCAGCCACTTCCCGCTCGACGTGTTCAACACGGTCATCCAGGTCAATCTGGTGGGCACGTTCCGCTGCATCGCCAAGTCGGCGGCCGGGATGCTGATGCTCGATGCACTCGAATCGGGAGAGCGCGGCGCCATCGTGAACACTGCGAGCGTCGCGGCGACGGACGGGCAGATGGGGCAGGCGGCCTATTCGGCGTCGAAGGGCGGCGTGCTCGGCCTGACGCTGCCGGTGGCGCGCGATCTGGCGGCGGACCTCATCCGCGTGAACACGATCATGCCCGGCCTGTTCGAGACGCCGCTGCTGATGGGCATGCCGCAGAACGTGCTCGATTCGCTGAGCGCCTCGGTCCCCAATCCGTCGCGCCTCGGCAGGCCGCCTGAATATGCGATGCTGGCGCTCCAGATGATCGAGAACCCCTATTTCAACGGCGAATCCGTGCGTCTCGACGGCGCGATCCGCATGGCGATGCGGTAACGGTAGGGGGCAGGAAAAAGGGCGGCGCCATCGCTTGCGCCGCCCTTGACCGAATACTCAAATCGGGCCAGTCTTTCGCCATAACAAGGAGGACAGGAGAGGCCCGGCATGCGCATTTCGCGTCAGTATGTGCTCGATGAAGCCGTTCGTCGCGCCGGCCATGACGATTTCGGCGAACCGGCGTTTCTCGACGGGCTGAATGCACTGATCGCTTCCATCGCGGAAGACGGCCGGCTGGCGGAGGACCGGCGCGCGGGGGTCACGGAAAAGCTGATCGGGCCGCTTGTCCAGCGGTTGCGGCTCTATGCCGACCGCCGCCGCCATCGCGAAATCCCCGCGCAGGCGATCACTGCGCCGCTGGTGGTGATCGGGCTGCCGCGTTCGGGGACGACTTTCCTGCATGCGCTGCTGTCGCGCGATCCCGGCACGCGCAGCCCGCTTTCCTGGCAGCTTTCCAACCTGTCGCCGCCGCCTCGGCGAGAGAGCCTCGATACCGATCCGCGCATCGCGGCGGTCGCAGCGGCGCTGGCGCAACTGCCTGACGATTTCAAGCGCATGCACATGGTCGGCGCCAAACTGCCGGAGGAATGCAACGCCATCACCACGATGGGTTTTGTCAGCCCCAATTTCGACGCGGGGCTGGACGTGGCGTCCTATCTGCGCTGGTTCATGGAGGCCGACGCGCGCCCGGCCTACCAGACGCACCGCCACACGCTCCAGCATCTTCAGGCTTTCACCGGCGGGGGCCGCTGGGTGCTCAAGGCGCCGCCGCACATGTATCACATGGATGCGCTGTTCGCGACCTATCCCGACGCGCGGATCGTATTCCCGCACCGCGATCCGGCCGACACCATTCCCTCGCTGGCCAGCCTTGTCGCCTCGATCCGCCGCTGGACCTATGCCGATGTGGACCAGGCGGCGATCGGGCGCTGGCAGATGGAAACGTGGGCCGTCGCGCTGGAACGCGCGCTGGCGTTCCGGGCGGACTCCCCCTACGCCGACCGCTTCGTGGACGTATCCTACGATGCACTGGTGGCGCGGCCCATGGAAACGGTGGAAGCGATCTACAGCCGCTTCGGCATGATGCTGACGCCGGATGCGGAGCGGGCGATACGGGCTTTCCTCGCCGACAAGCCCAAGGACAAGCACGGCGCGCATCGCTACACGCTGGCCGAGGCCGGCCTGACCCGCGAGGCCGTGCGCGAACGGTTCGGGGCCTATCTCGCCGCGCATCTTCCCGCGCTCGTCTGAACAAGGAAAGACCACCATGCCCTTCGATATGACCGGCGGCTATGACCCCGCATTCGACTATCCGCTGGCCGAACGGCCCGATAACCCCGAGTTGCGCGACAGTGTGTCGATGTGGATTTCGGACAATGCCGGAAACTTCGGCTTTCCGCGCATCTGCATCGAAGCCGTCGCCGGGGAATGGGACAATCGCGGCGTGCAGGCCAACATCGCCTTTCCCGACGGCCGGGTGCTGATCGGCGCGGGCGGCTATGGTGTGGCGCCGGAAAAGCGAGTGGACGGCCGGGCCGTCACGCTCAACGCCGGGCCCGTCACGTTCGAGGTGGTCGAACCGCTGCGCCGCTGGCGCATGACCTATGACGGGGCCGCCTGCGAATTGACGGTCGCCGATCAGGCGCGGGGGCTGGCCGACGGCCCGCGCCGCAAGGTTCTGATCGAACTCGACGCAGTGATGGCGGCCCCGCCGTGGACGCCGGGCGAAAAGGCGGCGCAATCCGGCGACGCGGCGACGGCAAAGGCCGTGGGCGCGGTCGGCGGGCACCGCCACGAGCAATTGTTCCGCTGTTCCGGCCGTTTCGCGGTCGAAGGCGAGGAGGAGCGCCGCTTCGAAGGCACCGGCCTCAGGATCCGCCGCACGGGCGAGCGCGACGTGGGTGAATTTCCCGGCCATTGCTGGATGTCGGCCCTGTTTCCCAGCGGCAAGGCGTTCGGCATCCTGGCCTTTCCGCCGCGCGCGGACGGCACACCCGCCTATTCGGAGGCGTTCCTGTTCGATGGCGCGGCCAAGCGTTATGGCAGAGTCGTCGAGGCCCCGTGGCTGACCCGGTTCGAACCGCACGGCGGCGCCTGCGACCTCCTGCTTGAAATGGACGATGGCGAGCAGGTGCGCATCGGCGGCTGCACGCATAACGCGACTTTCGTCGCGAAAGGCGTGCCGTTGTTCTGGGACTGGAATTACGGCGGCGGCCCGCACGGGGTGCCCCTGCCGTTCCATCAGGGCGACGCGCTTTACACCATGGGCGGCGAAAGCGCCTACGGCATGATCGAGCGATCCCTGCCGCTGGAACACTGGGAAGCTTGAACCACGCTTCAGATGTTGCGCAGTTCCAGGCCGAAGAGATGGACTTCCCGGCGCTTGAGCCGCCATTGCCCATCCTCGGGCGCCCAGAGGTCATGATATTTGCCGTAGCCGTGAATTTCCGTCCGGTTCGGCGCCACGACATGCACGTACGTCGCATAGGAGTTTGAACGGATAAGACCGTCGGGCGCGGGTTCGATCAGGATCGTGCCGATGTGATGGACCATGGAACCGGGCGTCCAGCCCGTGTCGCCTGCCCAACCGCTGCGTATATGAGCGATGACGGCGTCGCGTCCCGTCACTTCCCGCAGGACGGTTTCGCCCTTCTGCTTGAGGATCAACGTGCAATCCGCCGTGTAGATGTCCGGCAGCCTTTCATGATCCCTGCGGTCCACGGCCCATTTCTGGCGGGCGAGTTGCGCGCGGACGTGGTCGAACGGACTCATCATCGAGGCAAGGTCGGCGGTGCCGGGTGTCGTGTTCAAGGCAGTCCTCCTGTTGTCAGGCTTAAAATTCAGGGTGAAAATCGGGTGCCGACAGGCTACGCCGCCCCATTGATGCTCTGTGCTGGTGAGGCGAATGCGCGACGGAAAGTTCCCATCTCCTACTGCCGCCGCGCGGCCTGAAGACCGATTCCGCAAGGCGTCCCAGGTCGTCGCCGATGCGCTTCGCTATGAAATCGGCATGGGCACGATTGCCGACAACGATGCGCTGCCGCCGGAAGCGGAACTGATCGAACGCTTCGGGGTTTCGCGCCCGACCTTGCGCGAGGCGATCCGCATCCTCGAAACCGAAGGGCTGCTGACCACCGCGCGCGGCGGGAACAAGGGCCACCGCATCCACCATCCCAGCGCGCGGCAGGCGGCGAGGCAGGCGAGCCTTGCCTTGCGCCTGCGCGGCGCGAGCATGATGGACGTGTTCGTCCTGGCCAGCATCCTGGTGCCGCCGGCAGTGCGGATGGCGGCCGAGATGGACCCGAAGCCAGACTTCGGCGAACTGTTCCGGCTGCACGGGCTGATGGCCGGATGCCGGGACCGTCCGCGTGAACTGACGCGCCTGATCCGCCAGTTCGACGCCGCCGTCTGCGAACTGTGCGGGAACGAGGCGATTGCCTTCGTCAGCAGGATGATGGCGGAAATCATCGAATTGCAGATCGAGGAAGTCCCCGCCGAAACAGCGGAACTGCCGCCCGAGAACGCCGCCGAGATCGCCCCGTCGTGGGAGCGGTTCGGCAAGGTTCTCGACGCCATGGCCAGCGGCGACGGCCCGCGCGCGGAAGAACTGATGCAGCAGCGGATGCGCGAACTGGTTGCCTATCACGCGCGTGTCATGGCGAACAGCACGCCGCTGCGGATGATACTCTGACCGTTCTGCGGGAGTCACGCCTGTGGTCCCGGACGCCTCAGCTCAATGGCGTTTGCGGATCGGGCGCGTCGTGCAGTCGCAGGTCGGGATAGCGATGTCGGATCATGCGCCGGATGCCCTCCTGCCATGAAACGGCGCACTTGCCGACTTGCGCGATGCGTTTCGTGTTGTCGGTGGCGCGGGGATAGGACGTCGCCTCGCGGGTTTCGTTGAAGGTGTAGTCCTTGCCCATGACCTGCGCGATCCACGGCACCAGCCGCTCGACCGAGATCGGATCGTCGCCCGCCCAGTTGACGATATTGCCGCCGATAGCCGCGTGTTCGAGGAAGCCTTCGAGCTGGTTGGTGAAATCGTCCTCGTGGATCGGGCCGCCGACGTTCTCCCAGTCCGGGTTGATGTTGACCGGCCTGCCTTCATAAATGCTGGCGACGAGGTTGCCGGGCAATCCGCCATGGCCGTGCTTCTGATCGCCGTAGGACCAGTTCATGCGCGGAATTGTCACGGGAACGCGGTGGATTTCCGACATCGTGCGGGCCACGGCCTCGCCCGCGAACTTTGTGGGTCCATAGGGGAAGCGCGACGTGATGCGGGTGCTGCCGCCCAGCCGGTCCGTCTCCTTGTAGCGATGCCACGGATCGGGATGATCCCAGTAGACGCCGGTGGTGGAGACGTAGATCCACGCCTTCGCCTTGCGGAAATGGTTGAACAGCAGCCCGGCGCCGACCGCGTTCTGATGAACGCCGGTGTCGAAATCGGCGGGATAGACGTCTGCCGCGATATGGATCACGTAATCGACGTCGTCGGGCACGCCCTCGAAATCGCCGGTCGTATAATCGCACCGCACGGCCTGGACGCCCAGCTTCTCCGCTTCCTCGCGCGAGCCTTCGCGGCTGTAGCGGGCGAGACCGATGATCTCGTTGTCGGGGGCCAGCAGGTTGACCACCGCGCCGCCGATCTGGCCGGTCAAGCCGGTGATGGCGATTCTCTTGCCTTTGAGCATCAATCGAACTCCGTTTTGTGAGGCCCGAAGGCCGAAATCATGCGGTGCCCGTCATTTCCCGTGCGAGCCGTTCCAGCGCGGGCGCGAACTTCACTTTGCACGGGCCGGTGATGGACAGCCGCCGCGCCGGATCGGCACCGGTCCCGGCGGGCGCGCCGGGATAGGACCGCACTTCGACGGGCAGCGGCTTTCCGGTCAGCCGCTCGATCTGCGCGGCCGCGTCCTGCGTGGTCACGCGCTCGTCGCCGCACCAGTTGGTGATGAGCGCGGGGACGCCCGCCGCATCGAGCAACGCTTCCACCTGATCGGCCATGTCGTCCGTATGGATCGGGCTGTGCGGATTGGGATCGCAGGGCGCGATCATCGACGCGCCCCTCAGCGCGCGGCCGATCATCCCGCCATGGTAGGCGCCGGGCAGGCCGAACACGGTGTTGAGCCGGGCGATGGTGACGGGCAGGCCGAACGAACGGGCGCAATAGCGGGCGACTGCTTCCATGCCGACCTTGCAGGTGGGGCTGGTCTCCGCATAGGCCGTGGCGCCGCGCCCCAGGGGGTCGTTTTCGGTATAGAGATGCCACGGATCGTCGTTGCAGGTGTAGACACCCATGCCGGAGATGACGAGCGCGCTTCTGGCCCGGCGGCAGTGTTGGAGCACGAAGCCGGTGGCTTCCACATTGATGCGGATGGCTTCGTCCAGCCGGTCCAACGGCCCGCGCCACCATGCGAAGTGCAGCACATGGTCGAAGTTCTCCGGCAGCGCGGACAAGTCTCCCGCAGCGAGATCGACCGGCACGGCGCGGATGCCCGCCGCTTCCACTTCGCGGCGCTTCGCCTCGTCCTGAAAGCGCGCCACGCCCCAGACTTCGTTGTCGCGCGCCAGCTTGCGGGCGATGGGCCACGGGCCGACGCCGGTGACGCCGGTGACAAGGATGCGCTTGCCGGCCAGCATGGTTACGCGGTTTCCTTCATCGACGCCGCCAGCATCCGGGTGACGTCGCCGGACGTGACGCGGTGGCCCGGCTCGCCCGGCGTGACGCCGCCCATGGCGCGCGGGCGCGTGTCGACGTGCGTTGCCCTGGCGCGCAGCGCGCCGACCGTGCAGTCCGACCGGGCGCGAGTCGCGAAGGGATCGAACTTGTATTCGCGCATGGCGTTGCGATGCGTGATCTTGTCGATCGTCGCGTCAGGCAGGTCTTTCACCGCCCGCCACAGGAACTCGGGCGCTTCCGGCCAGGTCGTGTCGGCATGGGGATAGTCGCATTCCCATGTCACCATGTCCTCGTTCAGGCTGTCGATGTTCCTGATCCCGAACGTCTCGTCGATGAAGCAGGTCATGAAATGCTTGTGGAACACCTCGCTGGGCAGCTTCCCGCCGAAGTCCGCCTGCGTCCAGGCGTGGTGCCTCTCGTGGGTGATGTCGGCGCGTTCGAGGAAATAGGGAATCCAGCCGATGCCGCCTTCGGCCAGCGTCAGGCGCATGTTGGGATAGCGCTGCCAGATGCGCATGTGAATCCAGTCCGACGCCGCGTTGGCGATGGAGATCGGCATGGAGAGAATCCACGAATCGATCGGCGTTTCCGTGGAGGCATGGGGGGCGGCGTTGCCGGTGCCCATGTGCGCCGTCATCATCACGTCCGTATCGGCAATGGCCTTCCACAGCGGCTCCCACGATTCGGCGTGGATGCTGGGCAGGCCGAGCTGGGCCGGATTGTCGGGGATGGAAACGGTGTTCGTTCCCTTGGCGTGAATCCGGCGGACTTCGGCGGCCGAAAGCTCCGCATCCCACAGCGGCAGGACGGCCAGCGGGATCAGCCGGTCGGGATGGGCGCCGCACCAGCTTTCAAGATGCCAGTCGTTGTAGCCCTGAATGCAGGCAAGGGCGAGATCCTTGTCCTCCAGCCTGAGGAACACGTTGCCCGCGAACGTGGGGAAGCTGGGAAAGCACAGCGATCCGAGCACGCCGTTGGCGTTCATGTCTTCGACTCGCCTGTCGACGTTCCACGCCGCCTCGCGCATCTCGTCGTAGGAGCCGGCTTCCATGCCGTATTCGTGCTTTTCCCGGCCCGCGACCGCATTCATGCCGATCATCGGCACGGGCGTGCCGTCGATCTCCCAGTAGTCGCGGCCCGTACTCGTGCGCACCACGCGCGGCGCGCGGTCCTTGAAGCGGGCGGGCATGCGCCCTTCATACATGTCGCGCGGTTCGATGACGTGATCGTCCACGCTGACCAGCACCATGTCGTTCATTTCCATGGCCATATCCTCTCTTTCTCGCTCTCTCAGGCCGGAATCCTGACGTCGAAACGCTCGATATAGGGCGCGAACCGCTCACGCAGCACTTGCGCGTCCAGCCCGAACATCCCGGGAGTGTAGGCATGGCGCCCATGCTTGTCCTGCGGATTGGCGGCGAGCCACCCGGCGACGGCGTCGCGCGAGGCTTCGTCGAAATCCATGCCGAAATGCCGGTAGATGCGCGTGATCTCGCGCAGCGGATCGGCCATCAGATCGTCATAGTGGACGTCGCAAATCTGGCCCTGATCGGGCAGGCGTTCGCGGAACAGCATGGCGCGCTGCAAGGCCAGTTCCTGCAACGAAGCCCACTCACGGCCGAGCGCGTGGGGATCAGTGTCGGGGCGCAGGTTCTGGCGGATATTGTAGATGAAGCTGCTCAGGCTGGCCATGGTCGTCGCAGGATCGCGGTGAATCCAGACGAGCCGCAGGTCCGGGTATGTCTCGAACAGGCGCTCCATGGTGAACATGTGCTTGTTCGACTTGCAGACCCAGTGGCCGCCCTTGTGGCGATGCTGGAAGTGCTGGAGGCATTTCTTGTGCCATGTATAGGCATGACGGAAATCGTGCGCCAGCAGCCAGTGCAGGTAGGACGGCACATGATAGGTGCCGAACGTGCCCTGGTTCATCACTTCCATGTCGAACAGGCGGCCGCATTCCTCGGGCAGCAGGGCGTCGAACGGATGAATCCTGAGCAGATCCTTGGACATGCCCGCGACCTGCTGTTCGGCGGTGGCGATGCGCGGGTCCGTTTCATAGGTGGCCGTTTCCGGCGGCGGCGAGGGGTTCAGCAGTTCCCAGTGGAGAGTGCCCCGCGCGGCGGGCGGGGCAGTGAGCAGCGCCTGCAACAGCGTGGTGCCCGAACGGGGCATGCCCATGACAAAGACCGGCTTTTCGATTGTCTCGTCCGCGATGGCGGGGAACCGCTTGCGATCCTCGACGATTTTCAGGCGGTTGCCGAGCACGAACGCCAGCCCGCCCTCGATCTTCGCGTAATGGTCCGGCGCAATCCCCGATTCCGCCATGATCGCGGCGTAAAGACGTTCCAGCCCCTCGCGGAATCCTCCTTCGGGGTCGCCCCAGTCGGAAAGCTGCGTCATCTGTTCGGCCGCGGCGATCGTCCGTTCGGCGCTGAGCTGGCTCATCGGCAATCCTGTCCCCAAAAGATTTTTGTTATCGACTCCGAGTCGGTAAACTGTTTAAACAGTTAAAAGCACTGGCCGTCAACAGACGGGAAGGGGAGAGGCGATAAAGATGACCAGCGTTGCAGTTGTAACCGGCGCGGCCGGGGGGATCGGGCGTGGCTATGCCGAAGCGCTGGCCGCCGATGGCCACGCCGTCGTCGTGGCCGACATCAACCTCGACGGCGCGGAGGAAACCGCCGCCTCGATCCGCAAGGCGGGCGGTGAGGCCCGCGCATGGCGGACCGATATAGCCGAGCCGGAAAGCGCGGCGGCGCTCGCGGCGTTCGTGCGGGAGGAGTTCGGCCGTCTGGATATCCTCGTCAACAACGCGGCGTTCTTCAACGGCATCAAGCTGGTCAAGGCGATCGACGCCGACCTCGATTACTGGCGCAAGCTGTTCCGGGTGAACGTGGAAGGGACGCTGAATGTCACCCAGGCGCTGCGTCCGCTGATGCGCGACAGCGGCGGCGGGCGGATCGTCAACCAAAGCTCGTCGGGCGCCTATATGGGCGGCAGCGACCCCTATTCGATCTGCAAGACCACGGTGTCCGCCCTCACGGTCGGGCTGGCATCGGACCTCGCGTCCGAAGGCATCACCGTGAACGGCATCGCGCCGGGCCCGGTACCGACCGAAGCGATGAAGGGCCATGTCTCGGACGATCTCATGGCCATGCTGATCGCCAACACTCCCGTCGCGCGGGCGGGCACTGTCGACGACATGGTGAATGCGCTCCGCTTCCTCGTATCCCCGGCGTCGAGCTGGGTCACCGGCCAGACGATCATCGTCGACGGCGGCCTTATCAAGAGGCTTTGAACATGCAGACCGAAACAGCCGCGCCCGCGCATCCTTCGCAGTTCGGCGATTTGCCCCGGCATGTGCCGGACCATGTGCCGGAACATCTGATCCATGATTTCGAGCACTACGCCGATCCGGCCTATGCCGACGATCCCTTCGCGGTGTTCGACCGGGTGGCGCGGGACGCGCCGCCGGTCTTCTGGTCGCCGCTGCTCGGCGGTTTCTGGGTGGTGACGCGCTTTCAGGACGTGTTCGACGTCTATCGCGACAACACACGGTTCTCCTCGGCGCAGATCGGCGTTCCCGCCGCCGTGATGCCCTACAAGCTGCGCCCGCTCCAGTCCGACCCGCCGGAGCACAAGCCGTTCCGCCGTATGCTGGAACCGGCGCTGACGCGGCAGGAAATGGAAAAGTGGAACCCGCGCATCCGCGAGATCAGCCGCGACCTGTTCGCTGCCTTCGCGGCGCGCGGGGAATGCGAGTTCATTTCCGAATTCGCGCGCTACCTGCCCAACCGCGTGTTCATGGCGCTGCTGGGCCTGCCGGAAGACCGCTTCGAGACGCTCATGGGCTGGGAGCGGGCGCTGCTGCACGGCGAAACCCCGGAAGACCGCTTTGCGGGGATGCAGGCCATCGAGCATTTCGTGGCCGACCATTTCCTGTCGCGCCGGTCCGCCCCGCGCCGCGACGACCTGACCGATGTCGTCGTCCACGGCGAACTCGACGGGCGGCTGCTGGACGAGGATGAACTGAAGAGCCTCGGCTTCATGCTCTATATCGCCGGGCTGGACACCGTGCAGGCCATGCTCGGCTGGGCGTTCCGGCACCTCGCGATGCGTCAGGACGATCAGCGGGCCATGCGCGGCGGCGATGAGGCGCGGGCGCGCGGGATGGAGGAGATCCTGCGGCTGCACGGCATCGTCTCCAGCGGCCGCACGGTGTTCGAGGACTGCGAGTTTCGCGGCGTGGCGATGAAGAAGGGCGACCGGGTGCTGTGCTCCGCCGCTTTCGGCAACCGCGATACGCAGCGCGTGCCGCGCGGCGGGGAAAGCGACATTTCCGTGAAACTCAATCCGCACATGACGTTCGGCGCCGGGCCGCACCTGTGCCTGGGCATGCACCTTGCCCGCAACGAACTCGATATCGTATTTCAGGAAGCGTTCGCCGCCCTGCCGCAGTTCCGCCTCGCAGCGCCGCCTAAAGTCCATGCGGGCGGTGTGTTCGGCGTCACGGAACTGCGCCTGTGCTGGGATAACTGAGAGGGCCGAAATAATGAATGCACTGTCTGAAATCCGCGTCGACCACGATGCGCTGTTCATCAACGGCCGGTTCGTCCCCGCCACTGGGGGAACGGAAGCCGTCATCAATCCCGCCACGGGCGAGGGCTTCGGCACCGCTCCGGTGGGCGGGGAGGTGGAAGCGCTGGCCGCGCTGGCCGCCGCGCGCCGCGCCTTCGATGAAGGGCCGTGGCCACAGCTTGACCGCAACGCGCGCGCCGATGCGATGCAGCGCCTGCTCGACAAGGTTCGCGCCCGCCGCGACGAGGCCCTGACGTTGATGATGGTGGAGATGGGCTATACGCAGCTTCAGGCCGATTTCCAGTTCCGCCTCGCTGAAACGCAGGTCGTCAAGGCGATCGAAGTGGCGCGGCGCGATCCCACGCGGACCCTGCCGCTGCTCGTCACGCCGCGCCCGGACGGCACCAACGCCCTGGGCGGCGCGCTCGTCACGCGCGATCCCATCGGCGTGGTGCTGGCGATCACGCCCTACAACGCGGGCTTCCTGCTGACCCTGCTCAAGGCGGTTCCGGCCATGGCGGCGGGCAACAGCGTGATCGTGAAGCCGTCGCCGTTCACGCCGCTACAGACCTTGATGATCGCGGAAATGGTCGCGGAGCTGGACCTGCCATCGGGCGTGTTCAACGTCGTGACGGGCGGCGTGGACGTGGGCCAGTTGCTCGGCTCCGACCCGCGCGTCGACATGGTGAGCTTCACCGGATCGGACAGGGTCGGCTCGCAGATCATGGTGCAGGCCGCGCCCACGCTCAAGAAATGCCACCTCGAACTGGGCGGCAAGTCGCCGCTGGTCATCCGGCACGACGCGGACATGGCAATCGCGGTCGGCTCGGGGATTTTCGGCTTCGTGCACCAGGCCGGGCAGGGCTGTTCGATGACGACGCGCATGCTGGTGGACAACCGCATCCGCGTCGATTTCGTGGCGGCGCTGGCGGACGCGGTCCGTGCCCTCAAGGTGGGCGATCCCTTCGCGCCCGATACGTTCATGGGGCCGCTGATCCGCGAGGCGGCGCGCGAACGCACCGCCGGGTTCTGCGCCCGCGCGCTGGAGGAAGGGGCGAAGCTGGTGCTGGGCGGCAAGCGCCCCGAAGGGCTGGAAAAGGGTTTCTTCTTCGAGCCGACGATCTTCGACGATGTGGCGAACGAAAGCCACCTCGGCCAGAACGAAGTGTTCGGCCCGATCGCGGCCGTCGTCGGCTATGACACCGACGAGGAAGCCGTCCGCCTCGCCAACCAGTCCGAATACGGGCTGGGCGGCGCCATCATCTCGCGCGATGCGGGCACGGCGATGAAGATGGCGATGAAGATCCGCACCGGCCAGGTCTCGATAAACGGCGGGCCGGGCGGCTTCCACCCGGACATGCCTTTCGGCGGCTACAAGCGGTCGGGCCTCGGCCGCGAATGGGGCGAGGAAGGCTTCAACGAATATACCGAGATCAAGGCCATCGGCTATCCGGCCGGATGACTGGATGCCGGGCGGATAGCGCCCGTTCGGCTCACTCCTCGATCCAGTTGACCACGGTGGACTGGCGCACGCGATCCGCCCACCATGGCGGAACGCGCGGCATTGGCACGGGCACGGAAACCGCGCCGCGTTCCGCCAGGAAATCCTCCCACACCTTGCGGTCGCCCATATAGGCGGAGCCTTCGCCCGCCACCACGCCATAGAGTTCGCACCCTTCCGGTCCTGCTTCCCACGGCCCGAACAGGTCGCCGTATTCCAGCATGATGTGATCGCCCGCCCGCACGGTACCGGCGGGGCCGGTCAGCGATCCCTTGACGATGAGATTGGTATGATCGCCATGATGGCCGTGCAGCGGCGAAAGCGCGCCAGGATCCCAGCGATTGTAGAACGCCAGGAAACGGGGCGAATGTTCGACCCAGCATTCCCAGATCGAGGCCGTACGGCCGTCCTTATATTGAAAGCGCGACATTTCCTGCCAGTCGCAGTCCTCGATCCGTTTGATCCTCGGGCCACCGATCATTCTGTTTTCTCCGGTTTTTCGCTGAGTCTATTTCTTTCCGGCCACTTCCAGAACGGCCAGCGCCAGCGCCGTGGCGCCGGTGCGGATCGACGGTTCGGGCTGCGGGGCGAAGAATGGCGAATGGTTGACCGGCAGCGGCTCGTTCCGCGCCTTGTAGTCCGCGATCGTCTCCGACGAGAAGCCGCCGATGCCGATCATGAGCGCGGGCACGCCCGCCGCCCCGAACTCGGAAAAGTCCTCGCTCGCGGACGCGGGCGGCACGGAGGCGGGCACGACGGTCAGCCGCTCGCCGAACACGGGCCTGAACGCTTCGGCGATGCGCTGCGTCAGCGCGGGATCGTTGATGACGCTGGCGGTGCCGCCCAGATACGTCAGTGTCGGGGCGGGCGCTTCGGCCATTTGGGACGATGCCTTCGCGGTCCGCTCGACGCCGTCCAGCAACAGCTTGCGGACATCGGGCGCGTGCGAACGCAGGTTCACTCTCACCACTGACTGGTCGGGAATGATATTGGCGGCCGATCCCGCCTGGAACGCGCCCACGGTCAGGACGCCGAATGCGGCCGGATCCTTCTGGCGGCTGATGACGGTCTGCACGTCCGACACGAAGTGCGCGCCGATCACGATGGGGTCGATCGAGGCGGCGGGCATCGAGCCGTGGGCGCCTCGCCCGTGGAACGTGATTTCCAGCGAATCGGACGCGGCGGACGATGTTCCGGCTTTCAGGAACACCTGCCCGGCGGGCAAATTGCTGACATGCGCGGCAAAGGCGTAGTCGGGTTTGGGAAACCGCGTGAACAGGCCGTCCTCCAGCATGGCCTTCGCGCCGCCCACCACTTCTTCTGCTGGTTGGGCGATGAACATCAACGTGCCGCTCCAGCCGTCACGCAGGGCGAGCAGCGCTTCGGCCGCGCCGATCCACCATGTCATGTGCACATCGTGGCCGCAGCCGTGCATCACGAACGTTTCCTTTCCGCCGACCACCTGCCTGGCCCGGCTGGCGTAAGGCAGCCCGGTCTTTTCCTCCATCGGCAGCGCGTCCATGTCGGCGCGGACGAGGACCGTCGGCCCTTCGCCGTTCCTGAGGATCGCGACCACTCCCGTCTTGCCGACGCCCTGCGTCACGGTGAAGCCGAGCTTGCGCATCCGCTCCGCGAGGATGCCCGACGAGCGCGTTTCCTGAAAGGCGACTTCGGGATGGGCGTGCAGATCCTTGTAGAGCCGGTCCAGCGCCGGATAGGACTTGTTCAGAACAGCCTCGATCCGCGCGGACGCCGAAGCTGCATCACCCGGAGCCGCCAATGCCGGGGACGCCAGCGCCATGGACAATGCCAGGCCGAGAAATGCTTGCCGTTTCACCCTGCGCATGAAGTTCCCCCGTTTCATCGTTATTCGTTTCCCCATCTCGTCTACTGTGCCTCTCCCACGGCACAAGGGAGAATTGGGCCGGACGGGAGCCATCGGAGAGGCATCAGGCTTTCGGGCCGGGGCCGGTGGCCGTGTCCGCCCCGACTCCGCGCAGGACCAGATCGACCAGATCGGCGATGATCCTGTCGCGCCGCGCCAGCACGGTCGCGAGAAGTTCGGGCGGAGTGGCGCCCACGCGGTTCGACACCGCGCCGACGATCAGGTCGGCAATGAGGGCGGGGCTGGTGTCTGCGGGCAATTCCCCCCGGCCGATGGCGCGGCGCACGATCGCGCGCGTGTCCCGCGCAAGGCCCTGAACGAAGGTGCGCGTCGTCTCACGCACTTCGGGGTGAGCGTGAAGGTCCGCCCTGAGCCGCCACGTCACGCCGCCATGCGGGCCGGCCAGCGTATCGAATCCCAGCCCCGCCAGTGCCACGAGGTCGCCGCGCAGCGATCCCGTGTCGATGGCGGAGACCGGATACCACCGGGCCTCCAGCGTTTCGCGCAGCAGGTCGATCCGCCGGGGCCATCGCTTGTAAAGAGCGGCCTTCCCGACGCCCGCCGAGCGGGCGACCGCGCCGAATGTCAGCTCCTTCCAGCCGCCTTGCGCATAGAGCGCGATCGCCGCGTCATGGACGCGCGCCTCAAGGCCCGGATCGCGGGGCCGTCCACGGCGGTGCGATCCCGCTTCCGGTGAATCGGGGCGAGTGGGAGAATCGGCATTTTCGATATTTACAGACCGAATCGGTCTGTTATCTGTTCGCGGCATGGGAAGAACTTTACGGCATCGGGCCGCGTTCGCCTAATGCCCCGACAGGCGATGGGCCGAAAAGGGAGAGAGAGATGAGCGGTGAAAGCGCGGAGCACGGCGCCGACTGGATGGCGGCATGGCAGCCGGTGATCGACCGGATCGGCGCGGACATGAGCGACGGCGAGGTTCATTACGGAGTCGACCGGGCCGAACCGGCGCTGATCCGCCGCTATCTCGAACCGCTCGAATTCGATTGCCCGCTGCATTATGACATCGACGTGGCGCGCGCCCACGGGTTCGCGCAAGTGACTGTGCCCTATACCGCCGCCGCGACGTTCGCGATGCCGCCGGTGTGGAGTCCGGGCGAAGTGCTGTTCACCAGCGCCGACCGCGACGCGCAGCCCGCGCGCGTTTCGGTCAAGCCCCGTTTTCCGGACGGCGCGCCGCCAGTCACGGGCTATTTCGCCACCGACGTCGAGACCGAATACCTGCGCCCGGTCCTGGCCGGGGAGCGGCTGGGGCGGCGCGGCAACCGGCTTGTGGCCTGCACGCCCAAGGAAACCAGCGTGGGCCGGGGCGCTTTCGTGACGTTCGAGTCCGATACCGTCGACGAACAGGGCGAAGTCGTGGCCCGGATGCGCGCGACTCTGTTCCTCTATGAGCCGCACCCGGCGGCGGAGGCATGACCATGACGACCCGGAAGCAAAGAACGTGGGCCGAAGCCCGTCCCGGCGACACGCTCGGCCCGCTCGAATTTCCGCTGCCGGTCTACCGGCTGGTCGTCGCGGCCGCCTCGAACCGCGATTTCAATTCGATCCACCATAACAGCGAGTTCGCCCGGGCGAGCGGCGCGCCCGACATGTATGCCAACACCTTGTTCCTTCAGGGCATGTGGGAGCGGGCGCTGCGCAACTACATGGGCCTTGCGGGAACTTTGCGGAAGATTTCCGGCTTTCGCATGAACAGCTTCAACTGCGCGGGAGACACCGTGGTCGTGAAAGGCGAAGTCGTCCGCGTCTGGCGGGAAGGCGATACCGGCTTTGCCGAAGTGCGGATGTGGTCGGAAAACAAGGGCAAGATCTCGGTCGGGCCGGGGCTGGCGACGATCACGCTGCCGCTGGAGACCGCCGGGGCATGAGCGGATGGCTCGAAGGCTACCGGGCGCTCGATCTCACGGACGAGCGCGGCCTGCTGGCGGGGCAGATGCTGGCGAAGCTGGGCATGGACGTCATCCAGATCGAGCCGCCGGAGGGGTCGCGTGCACGCCGGGCCGCTCCGCTCGATGACCGGGGCGGTTCGTTCGCCTGGTCGGCCTATGCCGCCGGAAAACGCAGCGTTACGCTCGACCTCGACAGCGCGGAGGGCCGCGAACTGTTCCTGAAACTGGTCGAAACGGCCGATTTCCTGTTCGAGAACGAAGCGCCCGGCGCACTGGCGGCGAAGGGGCTGGACTTTGCAACGCTGCGCGCGCGCAACCCGAAGCTGATCCACGTTTCGATCACACCGTTCGGCTCGGACGGTCCGAAGCGCGATTATGCCGATGCCGAACTGGTCCTCTGGGCGGCGGGCGGGCCCTTGCACCCGAGCCGTGACGCCGATGGTCCGCCGCTGCGCGTCAGTGTGCCGCAAGCCTGGCTGCACGGCGCGGCCGATGCGGCGGCGGGCGCGCTGATCGCGCATTTCGCGCGGCTGCGGACAGGACGCGGCCAGCATGTGGACATTTCCGTGCAGCAGAGCGTGACGCAGGCCACGCTCGGCAGCCATCTCGCGGCGGCGGTGGGGCACGACGATTACTCGTTCATCCCCAAGCCCGAAGCGAAGCCCGGCAAGAAGCCGCTCGACCTTTCCGGCAGCGGTGCGCGCACGCGCCGGTCGAAATGGGCGGTGCGTGACGGCCTCGTCGAAATGCATCTCGGCATGGGATTCGCGGCAGGCGACAAGACCAACAATTTCTTCGCGTGGATGCGCGAGGAAGGCGCCCTGCCGGAACGGATGCAGGACTGGGACTGGCGGACGCTGCCCGAGCAGTTGCAGGCCGACGAACTGAGCGAGGACGATATCGACGAAGCGCGCGACCATGTTGCCGGTTTCCTCGCCCGATACGACAAGGCCGAATTGCAGGAGCAGGCTTACACCCGCAAGCTCTCGCTCGCGCCGGTCAATGATGTGGGCGACTTGCTGGCGAGCGACCACCTCAGGGCGCGGGATTTCTTCGTCACGGTCGACGAAGGCGGCGCGGAGCGCACTTTGCCGGGCGCCTTCGCCTGCGGAGCGCCGGGCATGTTCGCCGCCCCGCGCGCCGCGCCCGGTCTCGGCGCGGACAACGCCGCCGTCTACGGCGAATTGCCGGGCGTCGGGCTGGAAGAGATGGCTGGCCTTCACGCGCGGGGAGTGATCTGAAATGGCGGAGTCCGAGGTGAAGGAGAGGGCGCTCGCCGGGCTGAAAGTGCTCGATCTGGCCTGGGTCGTCGCCGGGCCGGCCATCGGCCGGTCGCTGGCCGATCACGGGGCGACCGTGGTGCGCGTCGAATCATCGGTGCGGATCGAGACGGCCCGGTTCATGGGGCCGTTTCCCGATGGCAAGATGGACCCGCAGCGTTCGGCGCTCTACGACACTTACAACGCCGGAAAGCTGGGTCTGGCGCTGGATCTCGGCAGCGAAGCGGGCCGCGCCGTCGTGACCGATCTCGCGCGCTGGGCGGACGTCCTGGTGGAAAGCTTCGCGCCGGGGCAGATGGCGCGGTGGGGCCTGACGTCCGAACGGCTGCGCGCCGACAATCCCGGCCTGATCGGCGTCAGCACGTCGCTGATGGGGCAGACCGGGCCTTACGCTTCTTTCGCGGGATACGGCAATATCGGTGCGGCGGTCGCGGGCTTTCAGGGTATCGTCGGGCACAAGGGGCAGTTCCCGATCGGGCCGTTCGGGCCCTATACCGATTACGTCGGGCCGCGCTTCGGCCTCGTCGCGCTGCTGGCCGCGCTCGATCACCGCCGCCGCACGGGCGAGGGGTGCTGGCTCGACATTTCGCAAGCCGAAGCCGGAATCCAGTTCCTTGGCCCGGAAGTGGCCCGGTGCGCGGCGACTGGCGTGATCGCCGGGGCGGAAGGTAATCGCGATCCGCAATTCGCGCCGCACGGCGTGTTCCGCTGCGCGGGTGAGGACGAATGGGTCGCCGTGGTCGCGCGCGACGACGCCGAATGGGCAAGGCTCGCGGACCTGATCGGCGAAGAGGCGCTCGCGCCGGAGTTCGCGACGCTCGCCGGGCGCAAGGCGGCGGAGGACCGGCTCGAAGCGCTGGTCGAAAGCTGGACGGCGCGGCAGAGCGCGGAAAGCATCGAAGCGGCCCTGCAACGGCAGGGCGTGCCCGCGCACAAGGCCGCGACGACGGCGGACATGGTAAGCGATCCGCAACTGGCGGCGCGCGGGCATTTCGTGCGCCTGCCGCGTGAGATCGGTGGCGAAAGCGTGTTCGACGCAAGCCGTTATCGCCTGTCGGAAACGCCTGCGGCCTATGAGCGAGGCGCGCCGCATTTCGGCCGCGACACGGGCACGATACTCAGGGACATCCTTGGCTATGACGATGCCCGGATCTCCGAACTCGAAGGTGCCGGCGTTCTCAAATGAGAGAGTGACAGCGCGGGACGCCGCTTTACGGTATCGTCCCTGTGTCGGGACTCAAGGTTTTCCCCACCTTCAAATACGATAATACTTGTTATGTTAAATAATCTGCATTCGCCGGAGTGATTTCCTCATCGCCCAATCGTTCCGGGCGTTACCGAGAGCCACCTGTGACACTTTACCAACGGGTAAAGTGTCACCCACGACAAAAGTAGGCGGAAGAAGCCGAACCGCATCAAAGGGGATTCACAAGAGTCATACTTTGTGCTCCTTTGAATCCTGTTATGTTTCACGCCCCCACTTTCAGCCGGGCACACGGCGCCAGCGATATGGCCATGTTGCTGGAATGCCTCGCCCAGGCGAGCAGCCGGCCGCGCTATGCCTTCATGCTGCTCAACCTGATCGCGGAAGTGGCCGATAGCCAGGGCAAGGCCGGGCCGTTTGTCCGGCAGGGCAATAGGAGCGAGAGCTTGCGCGACTGGCTGGGCGATAGCCTGGCGCCCATGGGAAACCGCGACCCCCGGCGGCTGGCGCTGGCGGAACGGGTTCGCGACGAACTGACGCGCGCGGGCACACTTCCTCCCGGCGCGGACGAAGCCCGCGCCGTCATTGACCGTGAAGTGCGGGACCGGGTGCGGGCCTCGGCGAAGACCAATCTCAGCCGCGCGGTGTCGGAACTGGTAAAAGCCGGGCTGTTGCTGCGGCACTATGCGGGTTATCGGGTCTACCATCACAATCGCGGCGGGCAGCGCCATGTCGTCTATACGCTGGTGGGGCAGGCGCGGTGCCTGCTCGGCCGCGCCGCACCGATGCCCGCGCGGCCCTCGCGTCAGGGGGAACTTGCTTTCGCCTGATCCGGCGTTGACACCCGTCAACGGCGCACGCAGGATGCTGCGTGAGGGATAGACCGGGAGAGCCCATGCATATCGGAATCAGCCGCCCGATGGCGTCCCACCCCCCTGTCGCTGATGTCGACGCGGCGCTCGTCGCGCGCCATGCCGAAGCCGCTGGGTTCGAATGCCTGCTCTATGGCGAACACCCCATCACGCCGCTTGACGACGACGAGACGAACTACGTCCATGGGCGCGTGCCGTTCTTTCAGGAAACCGTAGTCGCCCTCGCCCGCGTCTCGGCCGTGACGACACGCCTCACGTTCGGCTTCGGTGTCTGTCTCGTGCCGCAGCATCAGCCTGTTCGCCTCGCCAAGCAGTTGGCCGGGCTGGATCACTACAGCGGCGGCAGGCTGATCGTCGGTGTCGGGACCGGCTGGAACCGGGTCGAGACGGAATCGCTGGGCGGAAGGCATGACCGCCGCTGGGGCCAGACGCGCGATTATGTGGGCCTGTGGCGCAAGCTGTGGACCGATGATCGCGTGGAGCACCACAGCGATTTCCTGGACCTTGAGCCGGTGCGGCTCTTTCCCCTGCCTGCCCGCCCCGGCGGCCCGCCCGTGCTGATCGGCGCGACCTCCGACAGCGCGCTGCGCCGCGTCGCGGAATATGGCGACGGGTGGATGCCCGCCTACGCCACGCAGGACGCCATCGCCGAAGGGCACGAGCGCATCGTGCGCGGGCGCGGCGAGATCCTGCGGATCGCCGGAGAAATCGGCCGCGACATGAAGCAAGTGCCCATCACCGCGATTCTGCACGGCGAAGTCACGCGCGACGACATCCGGCGTTATGAGGACGCGGGCGTGGACAGGCTGTGCCTGATGCTGCCTTATGTCGAGCAGCCGGAAGACGTGGAAGGCGCCGTCGCCGCTCTGGCGAAGATGTTGCCCTGAAAACGTTTCGAGCCGGATGTTCCCACCCGGCTCGAAATCACGTCAAATTCCGGAAGTTCCGGCCTCAGAAGCTCAGGCTGGCTTCCGCGCCGATGATCCGGGGATCGCCCTTGGCATCCAGCACGTAACCGAGGCTGCCCGAGAAATCGAGGATCGTGGTGCGATACTTCTTGTTGAACAGGTTCTTCACGAAGAACGCCACGTCCACGCCTTCCCTGTCGAACGCCTTGGAAATACGCGCGTTGGTCAGCCCGTAACCCTTGATGTTCACCCAGCCCTTGGTGACGGGGTCGGTCAGGCTGCTCGGCGCGCCGTCCTGCCCGCCCTTGTAGGCGTAATCGACCTGGAACCGCATCGGCCCCGACGCCATCCGGTGCTCATAGGCCGACGAAACCGACCAGTTCCATGTCGGCTGATAGGGGAAACGCTCGAACGAACGGTCGACGCCGTTGCTCATGTAGCTGTCGTAGCGGGCGTGGACATAGCCGGCCGAACCGCGCAGCGTGAGGCCATCCACCGGCACGGCCGTGACTTCCGCCTCGACGCCCTTGATGGTGCCCTTGGCGGCGTTGCGGACGACCGTCAGCGTCGGCGGTGCCGGCGGCGGCAGGGTGCTGCCGACGATGACCGTGCGCTGGATGCCGTCATACTTCGAGATGTAGCCCGCGAGATTGACGCGGAGACGGCGGTCGAACCAGTCGGACTTGAGGCCGATTTCATAGTCGGTCACGGTCTCGGGATCGAACGGCTGGAACGTCAGCGGATCGGCGCCGCCGCGCAGGTTGAAACCGCCCGCCTTGTAGCCGCGCGCGGTGCGCAGGTAGACGAGCAGGCCGTCGCGCGGCTTGAAGTCGACCGTGGCCATATAGGACAGGTCGTCATAGCTGTCCTTCAGATGCGCGGTGCAGGCTTCCGCCGTGGTCGCCGTGCCGACGAGCGCGACCGGCAGGTTGCAGCTCAGGAACGTGCCCAGCGGCCGGTCGACATGGTTGCGCGAAACCAGAACCTTGGTATCCTTGGTATAGCGCAGGCCGCCCGTCAGGCTGAACTGGTCCGTGAACTTGAACGTCGCCTGCGCGAACCCGGCGATGCTGGTGTTCTTGACCGATCCGTCCGTGACGTTGACTGTCCGGCCGTCCACGTTGGTCGTTGCGTTGAAATTGACCGTGCGGGTGCCGTCGGTTCCCGTCTCGCGCGAATAGAACGCACCGACGATCCAGTTCAGGCGATCGTCCAGCGCAACGCCGGAAAGCTGCCCTTCCTGTGTGAACACTTCCTGATGAGTCGGCTGGCGGACGTGGATGAGGTTGTAGGCCGTCGCGTCCAGATCGTGCTGGGTCAGCCGGTCAAGCTCGCGCCAGGACGTGATCGACTTGAATTCGACAGCGTCGTTCAGGCGGATCGAGACAGTGGCCGAGGTGCCCCAGGATTCGATCCGGCTGCGATTGCGCCAGTTATGGTTGATGTCGCGATAATCGCTGCTCTGCGCCAGGATGGAAGCGGCATTGCCGCCCTGCGTGCCGATGATCGACAGGATCGCGGAAGGATTGCGAATGCCGATCACATGCCACGGCAGAGTCGAGGTGTCCGACTTGTTGTAGTCGCCCCGGATCAGGACTTCCACGTCGTCGGTGGGGGCCCAGCGCAGCGTGCCGCGCAGGCTGCCGCCGTTCAGGTCGCCGCCGACCTGCCTGCCGTCGAAGCGGTTGATGCCGTAACCGTCGCGCTTGTCATACTGGCCCACCACACGCAGGGCGAGCGTGCTCGCCAGCGGCACGTTGAGGATGAGCGCGCCGCCCGCTCGGCGGTATTCGTCCGTGCGCACGATCAGCTTGCCCTCGAAGCGATCGGTCGGCTGCTTGTAGAAGATGTTGATCGCGCCGCCCGTGGTGTTGCGGCCGAACAGCGTGCCCTGGGGGCCCTTGAGGACTTCCACCCGGTCGATATCGACGAGGTTCGACATCTCGGTCGAGATGGTCTTGGAGATGTTGACGCCGTCAAGGTAGATGCCCACCGCCGGGTCGACGGTCAGCAGCGCGTCGGTCTGGCTCTGGCCCCGCAGCGAGATCGCGGTGGCGTTGCGGTCGCCCGAGATCGGATTGATCGACAGCGACGGCGTTTGCTCCTGGATGTCGCGGAAGCTCTGCACCGACTGGTTGGTCAACGCGTCGCCCGACATCGCGGTCACGGCGATAGGCACATCCTGAAGCCGCTCCGCACGCTTGCGGGCGAGAACGACGATTTCGCCCAGATAGCTTTCCTGAACCTGCGTTTCGCTTCCGGCTTCCTGCGCATGAACGGGCTGGGCCGTCAACAGCACGGCAATCGCCGCCGTGCTCAATATGCTTGCTCTATACTTCATGGTTGTCCTCCCTTTTTGGACATGAATGCCGCCGTTTCACGGCAAGCTTGTTTCTTCACGGTTCCCATCGAATATCATTGGCGGATCGTCAACTATCAAGTTTTCCCGGCGCGTTCCCGCCCGCAAGGCCCACGGCGCGCCGCATCGCGGGCATGCCGGTCAGGAACAGCGCTGAGATCACAAGGCCGACGCTGCCGAAAGTCAGCGCCAGGGCCGTGCCGATCGCGTTGGGGTCGGCGAACACATGATCGGTCATCGCGCCCACGATCGCCGGACCGGTCGACATGCCGATAAGGGCCACGGCCAGAAGGTAGACCGCCGAAACCCGCCCGCGCAGTTCGGGCGGCGTGACGAGCTGGATGGCCGACGCCCCGATCGCGCCCATGCCCAGCGGCAGCGAAGGCAGCGCCATGGCCACGAAATACATCGCCGGATCGGGCGCGAGATAGGCCAGCGCGCCGAATACCGAAAGCAGCACGCCGCCTATCGCATAATAGCGGAAATGCGCGTCGCTCATGCCCCGCTGGAACAGGAAATCGACCAGCTTGCCGCCGAACAGCAGCGCGAAGCCGCCCATGAGGAAGCCGTAGGTGGCCAGCGCGTAGCTGACCTGGGCCACGCTCCAGCCGAAGCCGCGCATCATGAAAGTGGGGGTCCACGCCAGCCGCGCGTAAACCAGCGCCATCACCAGCGCGAACCCGACAAGCTGGACGAAGAAGAACAGCTTGCGCGAAGCCATGAAGGCGAACACGTCGCTCCACCGCTGCCGGTCGGCTCCCGTGGCGACCGCGCGCGCCGGTTCGTGGATGAGCAGCGCCAGGAACGCGATGGCTATGCCGGGGGCGCCGGTCACGAGGAAGGCCACGCGCCATGCGGGTATCTCGCCCAGCACGGGCCAGACCACGCCGTCCTTCGCCGCTTCGAGGATCGTGCCGCCCAGGGCCAGCGAAAGCTCTGCGCCGAGCAGCGCCCCGGTCATGAACACCGCCAGCGCGAACGTCAGCTTGCGGCGGGGGAACAGGTCGGCCAGCAGCGAATAGCAGGCGGGGGCAAGCGCGGCCTCTCCCGCGCCGACCATGACGCGCGACAGCAGCAACTGGTTGAACGTCTGGGCAAGGCCGCAGCACACCTGCGCCACCGACCAGATGAGAACACCGGCCAATATGATGCGGCGCCTCGAATACCGGTCCGCCGCCTGCCCGAAGGGAAGCCCGCAGACCGCATAGAGCAGCGCGAAGGCGAAACCCTGGAGCAGGCTGATCTCGAAATCGCCCACCCCGAACTCGGCACTGAGCGGCGCGACCATGAGTGAAACGATCTGGCGGTCGAGATAGGCCATGGCGAACAGCAGCGTCATCAGGGCCAGGCTGGTCCATGCCTTGAACGCGGCGGGATGCGTGTCTTCCGTTATGCCGGGAACCACTTCGGCATCCCTGTCCTCGCCGGTGCCGGATTGCATCGTTCCCATCCTCCCCCGACTTCCCGGCACGCCTTCATTGGGCCTCCGCGGATCAGTGATCGCGGCACATATAATTAGCTATATGGCCGAAATCGCCAAGAGATTCTAGCCCAATGGAAAAGGTTTGAGATTACGGAGGTTTTCCGGGAGATATTCATAGAGATCGGCAAGATAGCGGCGCAGGTAGGTCCGCCAGAGTTCGGCGGCCGTCTCGGCGTCGCCGCGTTCGATGGCCTCGATCATCTCGTCCTTCAGGCGGATCGACTTCAGGAACCGGTCCGCCTGGCCGGGATCGTCGGGCATCGCCACGGACAGCAGCGAGAGCTGGCGATCCGCGATGCCGCCGATCACAAGCCCCATCAGCCGCAGCGATTCGCTGCCGCAGTTTTCCACGAGGATCTGGCGGAACTTGCGTCCCCGCGCGTAGAACGCCGGGCGGTCATGCACGAGATAGCGCTCCGACGCCGTGTTCTGCGCCAGTTCGGACAGCAGCGCCGGTGTCGCGCGCGAAGTGAAGGCGGCCGCCGCCGCCGATTCGATGACGACGCGGGTCTCGAACACTTCGGCAATCGTCGCGTTCCGCATCTGGAGGAACACCGTGGAATAGGTCGCGATGCGGGACGCGTCGGGCGGCAGGACGCGAGCGCCGCCCCGGCTGCCGCGCTCCACCCGCACCAGCCCTTCGGACTGGAGGATGCGCAGGGCCTCCCGGCAGGACGGCCGCGACACCTCGAAACGCGTCATGAGCTGGTGCTCGGCGGGAAGCATCGCGTCGATCGGCCACTGCCCCGCGGCGATCTCATCGCGCAACGCGGCGGCGACACGCTCCGCCACTGTGCCCTGCGCGGCCTTGTCGTCCGTTTGCGCCGATATCGAACCTGAAAGCATGCGGCTTGCATAGGCGCGGCACTCGACCCTGACAATTGGCGTTAAATCGCTGATGATATAAAATTATCCGCTTGACATTTTATTCCGGCGCGCGATTGTTGGGATCGTCGGCCTACCGACGCGACAAAGGGGATGGGATTATGAGGAAAGCGCACCACCGCGCCATGTGCGCGGCATCCATTCTGGCTTTTGCCACCGCCGCCAGCGCAACCACCGCGGCACAGGCCATGGAAAGACTCGCGCAGGACAGTGTGTCCGGCCCCCTGGCCCAGGGGGCGGAAACCGCCGAAGGCGGAGACATCATCGTCACGGCCCAGCGCCGCTCCGAGCGGCTGGTCGACGTTCCGGCCTCGGTCGTCGCGATCAGCGGTGAGGCGCTGGCCCAGGCGGGGACGAACGGCATCGCCGATCTCACCCGGCAGGCGCCCGGCGTCATCATCAACACCACCGGCGCCTATACCCAGCCGACGATCCGCGGCATCGGCGCCAGCGTGCAGGGCGGCGGCGCGGAATCGAACGTCGCGATCTATGTCGACGGCGTCTACGTGCCCAGCCAGACCGGCGCGATGTTCGACCTCGCCAATCTCGAATCGGTGCAGATTCTCAAGGGACCGCAAGGCACGCTGTTCGGCCGCAACGCCACGGGCGGCGCACTGCTGCTGACGACGCTGACGCCGTCCTTCACGCCGGGCGGCAAGCTCTTCGCCAGTTTCGGCCGCTACAACGAATACAAGCTGAACGGCTATGCCACCATGCCGCTCAGCGACACGCTGGCCGCCGACCTGTCCGTCTATTACCGCCACACCGACGGCTTCATCCGCGACTTGCGGACCGGCGGCAAGCGCAACGAGCAATCGAGTTTCGACGTGCGTTCCAAGCTGCTGTTCCAGCCGAGTGACGGAGTGAAACTGGTGCTGGCGGCCTCGCACAACGAGACCAAGGATCCCTCCGGCCTCACTTACACGACCAAGAACGGCAACACGTCGGGCCGTAACTTCGCGGATTACGGGCCGGTCGCGGTGAAGCGCGGCACATCGTCGCAGGAAGTGAAGACGGCGATCGAAGCGAGGGTCAACACCGTCTCGCTGAACGGCGCGTTCGATGTGGGCTTCGCCACGCTGAACACGATCAGCGGCTACATCGACGAGAAGGACTATATCAACACCGATCTGGATTCGAGCTACGCGCCCGCGTCGTTCGCCGAATATGACCAGTTCAACAAGAGCTTCAGCCAGGAAGTCAACCTGACGTCACAGCCCGGCAGCGATTTCTCGTGGGTGGCGGGCGTCTATTACTACTGGAACGCGGCCGGATCGCGCAACTGGAAGCTCAACGGCAATCCGTTCTACAAGGCGCGGATCACGTCAGACAGCATATCGGGGTTTGCCGACGGCACATACGATTTCGGCCCGATCTCGCTGATCGCGGGCCTGCGCTACAGCCACGAGAAGCGCGGCTTCAAGCGCGGCGCGGTGGCGGGCGCCTATACCGTGGACACCACCGCCACATTCTCAAGCTGGACGCCGCGCGCCGGCATCCGCGTGGACGTGGGGCCGCGCAGCAACGTCTATGCGACGTTCAGCCAGGGCTTCAAGAGCGGCACCTACAACCTGTCCTCGCCCAGCACCACGCCGGTGAAGCCCGAAAAGATCACGGCCTACGAAGCCGGTTTCAAGACGGCCAGCCCCGCATTCGACCTGAATCTCGCGGGCTATCTCTATAATTACAAGGACATCCAGGTCACCGCCTATGACTATACCTCGGGCGTGAGCCGCCTGTTCAACGCGGCGAAGGCGCGGGTATACGGCATCGAGGCCGACGCGACCCTGCGTCCGGCGGACGGGTTCGACCTGCGCGCGGGCGTGGCGTGGACCCATGCCCGGTTCCGCAGCTTCCCCGGCGCCCCGGCGTTCTATCCGCGCACGACCTACACCAACGGCACACCCTGCCCCGATCTCAACTGCGGCAACGCGCAAGTCAACTACGACGCCAGCGGCAACCGCATGCTGCGCGCACCGGACCTTACCGTCAGTCTCGCGGCCAACTACCGGCTGCAACTCGCCAATGGCGGAGAGATCGGCTTCGGCCTGCGGCCCTACTGGTCCAGCAAGGTCAACTATTCGTTCCAGGAGCGGATCAGCCAGCCGTCCTACTTCACGCTGGATGCCGATGTCTCATGGTCGCCGGACGACAAGTTGCGCCTGTCGGTCTGGGGCAGGAACCTGACGGATGCCAAATACGCCACCTCGCGCTCCGAATCCTCGGCGCGCGACGCCATTGCGTGGGCGCAGCCGGTCACTTACGGTGTTTCGGCCAGCTACAAGTTCTGACGTTCCGGCCGTCGCGGTTTCCCCGCCGCGACGGCCGCGTCCTGCAACGGAGTCTTCATGCACCCTCGTATCCATGTCGCGGCCGAACCGGGCAAGCCCGCGGCGATTCTGGCTGAAACCGGCGAAACGCTGACTTACGGCGAGCTTGAGGAACGCGCGAACCAGGGGGCTCATTTCTTTCGCAGCCTCGGCATAGAGGCCGGGCAGACCATCGCGATCTGGCTGCCCAACATCCTTGAATATTTCGTGGTCTACTGGGCGGCGCAGCGCGCGGGACTTTACATCACGCCTATCTCCACGCGCCTGACGGCGGAGGAAGCGGCCTATATCCTCGCGGATTCCGGCGCCCGCGCATTGGTGACGAGCCCGGAAACGGGGCAACTCGATGCCTTCCTCGCCGGCGCGCGCAACGATGCGCCCGGCCTTGGCGAAGTGTTGACCGCCGGCGTCACTGTCGCAGGCCTGCCCCGGTGGGAAGATACCATCGCGCCTTTCCCGCAAACCCCCATCGCAGACGAAAGCGCGGGCTTCCACATGGTCTATTCCTCCGGCACCACGGGGCGCCCCAAGGGCGTGCGCCTGCCGCTCACCGGCGGCCCGGCGACCGAGCCGCATTCGCTGACCGAACGCTATGAGACGCGATACGGAATGGGGCCGGATACGATCTATCTCTCGCCCGCGCCGGTCTATCACACCGCGCCGCTGGCGGCCACAACATCGACCCAGCGCCTGGGCGGCACTGTCGTCATGATGCGCAAGTTCACGCCCGAAGGTGCGCTGGACGCGATCCAGAAATATCGCGTCACCGTGGTGCAGATGGTGCCGACGATGTTCCTGCGCCTCCTGCGCCTGCCCAGGGCGCAGCGTGAGAGTTACGACCTGTCGTCGCTCGTTTTCGTGATCCATGCCGCCGCGCCCTGCCCGATCGAGGTCAAGGAACAGATGATCGAGTGGCTCGGCCCGATCGTCGTCGAATACTACGGCGGGTCCGAAGGCAACGGATCGACCTACATCACCTCGGAGGAGTGGCTGCGCAAGAAAGGCTCGGTCGGCCGGGCGGAATGGGGCACGCTCCACATCTGCGACGAGGAGGGCCGCGAGTTACCGCCGGGTGAACCGGGCATCGTCTATTTCGAGGGCGGCTGGGATTTCGAATATCTCAACGACGCGGAAAAGACGCGCGATTCCCGCCACCCGCAGCATCCGGGATGGTCGGCGCTGGGCGATATCGGTTATGTCGACGAGGACGGCTATCTGTTCCTGACCGACCGCAAGAGCTTCATGATCATTTCAGGCGGCGTGAACATCTATCCGCAGGAAATCGAGAACCTGCTGATCGTGCACCCCAAAGTGGCGGACGTCGCGGTCATCGGCGTGCCGAGCGAGGAAATGGGCGAGGAAGTGAAGGCCGTGGTCGAGCCGCGCGACCCGGCCTCTGCGGGGCCGGAACTGGAAGCCGAACTCATCGCCTATTGCCGGGCCCATCTCAGTCCGGTCAAATGCCCGCGCAGCGTGGATTTCGAAGCGGAACTGCCCCGGCACGATACCGGAAAGCTCTACAAGCGCGAAATCCGGGACCGTTACTGGCAGGGGCGCGACAGGCGCGTGGCGTGACGCGGCGCGCTTCGTAACCGGTTCATCGTCCGAAATAGCGGTCGAGTTGCTCCGGCGTCGCGGCCTTGAAGCTTTCGCGATCCCGCGCGGCGAGGTCATCCGCGATTTGTTCCATACGGGTCGCGGCGGGGCGCGCGGCGATGGCTTCCATCCAGCGCGCCAGCGCGGGCGAGGAAAATCCGTCCGGGAAAAAGCGCTTGCCCGTCCGCATCCAGGGCCATGCCGCGATATCGGCGATGGAATAATCGTCGCCAGCGAGATACTCCCGCGAGGACAGCCGCTCTTCCATCACGGTGACGAGGCGGGCCAGTTCCCGCGTGAAGCGGCGGACGGCATAGGTTTCCCCGGCGGCAAAGGACGTCAGGTGGATCGTATGGCCGAACACCGGCCCGATGCCCGACATCTGGAACATCAGCCATTGCAACACGGCATAGCGCGCGGCGCCGGAACGCGGCAGGAACGCGCCTGTCCTTTCCGCCAGATAGACGAGGATCGCGCCGGATTCGGCGATGACCAGCGGCTCGTCGCCCTCGTCGTCGACCAGTACCGGCACCTTGCGATTGGGGTTGAACGCAGTGAATCCGGGGAAATGCTGCTCTCCGAGAATCACGTCGCAACGCTCGAAACGGTATGGCAGCCCGGCTTCCTCAAGGAACAGCAGCACCTTGAGGACGTTCGGGCTCCCCATTCCGACCACGGTCAGCATGGCGTTTCCCGCGCGCGGATACGCGACGGTTATCCCCGCATGCCGCCATCCACCGCGAAGTGGGCGCCGGTGGTGTAGCTCGACGCGGGCGAAGCGAGCGCCAGCGCCGCCGTCACGATCTCGCCCGGCTCTCCGGGGCGGCCTTGCGCGTTGGTGGCCTTTTCGCGCTTCTTCGGCTCCCATGCCTTGGCGATGTCCGTCAGGAACGGACCCGGCGCCAGCGTGTTGACGCGCACTTTCGGCGCGTATTCCTTCGACAGACTGACCGACATGGCGTTGAGCGCGGCCTTGGCGCTGCCGTAGGGCACGATGGCGGGCGTCGCCATGACGCCCGCCGTGGAGCTGACGTTGATGATGACGCCGCCGTCCCCGTCGGCCATGCGCTTCGCCACTTGCGTCGCGAGGCGGAACGGCCCCTTGTAGTTCAGGTTGAGCACCGAATCGAAAAGCTGCTCGCTCACCTGATCGCTGGGGCAGGCGGGCGACATGCCGGCGTTGTTGACGAGGATGTCGATGCGGCCGAATGCGGCATAGGCCGCCTCGATCAGCGCGTCGATCTCGTCCCAGCGCCCGCAGTGCACCGAATGCGCCAGCGCGCGGCGGCCCAGTGCGCGGCATTCCTCCGCCACTTGCTCGCAATTGTCGAGCTTGCGGCTGGCGACGATCACATCCGCCCCGCGCTGCGCGAACGCTTTCACCATTTCATAGCCCAACCCGCGCGATCCGCCGGTGACGAGCGCGATCTTTCCAGTGAAGTCGAACAGGGGATCGGGGGTCATTCAGGATTTTCCTCTTCCGTTTCTTGCACTTGCCGCGTGGGAATGCCGTCTGGGTTGCGCACCGGCACGCGATCGAACGCATCCAGCACGCGCGCCATGCGCCGTTCCACATGCGGACGGTATTCCCCATGCGTGACGATATGCAAGTGGTTGTGGCGAATGCCCTCGACCACAAGATCGCCGACGATCGCCGGATCAAGGGCTGCTCGCGCGGGCGAGGGTCCGGCCGATACCTTGCTCACTCCGGCGCGGGCGCTGGTTTCGGCGAGCCGCGTCGCGGTGAGGCCGGGACACAGTACCGACACGCCGACGCCGTGCGGCTCCAGTTCCGCGCGCAGCACTTCCGACAGGCCGACGACGGCGAACTTCGACGCCGTATAGGCGCCGAGCCGCGCGCTGGCCATCAGCCCCGCCATGGACGCGGTGTTGACGACATGGCCCCGCCTTCGCTCGCGCATGCCGGGCACGAACGTGTGGATGCCGTTGAAGGTGCCGGTCAGCTTGATCGCTACCAGCCGGTCGAAATGCTCGGGCGGCATGTCCGCCAGAGGATTCAGGTCCGGGCCGATCCCCGCGTTGTTGACAAGGATATCGACCGGACCCAGCCGCGCCTCAACCTGATCGCGCGCCCGGGCCCAGCCGGCCCGGTCCGTCACGTCGAGCACTGTTCCGATTTCCGGGCCACTCGCGTCGCCAAGCGCCGCGTCCAGCCAGTCGGCATGGATATCGGCGATCGCCACGCGCGCGCCTTCGCCAGCCAGCGCCCGCGCGATGGCGAGGCCAATGCCGCTGGCGCCGCCGGTCACGAAGGCCGTGGCACCCTTGATGGCGAAAGCGCTCACGCCAGTCCTTTGCGGGCCTTGTATTGTGCGAGGCGAGTGGGGATGTGTTCGCTGGGGAACAGCCCTTCGGAGGGCGTGGCGTTGCGCAGCAGGCCCTTGGCGACCTGCACCTTGTGCACTTCGGTCGGCCCGTCGGCCAGTGCCATGCTGGGCAGGCCCATCCACATGTCGGCGATCGGCGTTTCCAGCGTCACGCCAAGACTGCCGTGGAGCTGCATCGCCCGCTGTACGATGTCATGATAGACCTTGGCCATCTGCACCTTGCACATCGCGATCAACTGGCGCGATTCCGAGTGCGGGCGCCGCCCATGCTCCACTTCGTCGATCACCCAGGCGGTTTTCATCACCAAGAGGCGGAACTGCTCCAGCTCGATGGCGCTGTCCGCGATCATGCCCTGCACGAACTGGTGCTCGGACAGCAGCTTGCCCTGCGAGCGGCGCGACACCGCGCGTTCCAGCATCATGTCGAGCGCGCGCTGGCACTTGCCGACCGTGCGCATCGCGTGATGCACGCGCCCGCCGCCAAGGCGCGCCTGCGCCACCTTGAAGCCCTCGCCCGGCCCGCCCAGCATGGCATCGAGCGGCACCCGCACCTTGTTATAACGGATATAGGCGTGCGTGCCGTCATCCTCGCCCTTGCTGTCGCCCATGGTCTGGACGTGGCGGATGAACTCCACGCCCGGTGTTTCGACAGGCACAATGAACATGCTCATCCGCTCGTGCGGGCGCGCCTCCGGCTCCGTCACCACCATGACGATGAGGAACGCGGCGAAGCGCGCGTTGGACGAGAACCACTTCTCGCCCTCGATCACCCATTCGTCGCCTTCCCGCCACGCCCGGCACGCGAACTCCTTGGGATCGGCACCCGCCTGCGGCTCGGTCATCGAGAAGCACGAGACGATATCGCCGTCCATCAGCGGCTGGAGATAGCGCGCCTTCTGCTCGTCGGTGCCGAACATGGCGAGGATCTCGGCGTTGCCGGTGTCGGGCGCGGCCGTGCCGAACACGGTCGGCGCCCAGAACGCGCGGCCCAGGATCTCGTTCATCAGCGCCAGCTTGACCTGGCCATAGCCCGGCCCGCCCAGGTGCGGCCCCAGATGGCAGGCCCACAGCCCGCGCTTCTTCACTTCGTCCTGCAAGGGCTTGATGAAGTCGCGCGCCTCCTTCAGCGACGTGTCGTAAACCGCGCCGTGCCCCGGATAGAGCCAGTCCAGCGGCTCGATCTCATCGCGGACGAACCCCGCGATCCAGTCCAGCTTTTCCTGAAACTCCGGCTCGGTCTCGAAACCCCACATCAGATATCTCCTCAGGCCGCCTTGCGGCGGCAGATCGCTTCGGCCTTGGCGAAATTGCCGCGCACCAGCTTGTCGAAGAACCGCCCCGTCTCGGGCGGCAGGATGCCCGCCGCGCTCTGCGCGACCTTGTATTCGAGGATGCAGCCGCCCTTGTAGAGCGCCAGCACCCGGTAATAATCGAAGTTGGACAAGTCGCGGCCCGTCCCGGCGGCGTAATAGCGCGCCATTTCCTGCCAGGTGGGATAATTGACGACGTTGTAGAGCGCGGCTTCGGGGATCACGTCAGGCTTCGTCTCGTCGCGCAGCTTGTTGGTGAACCACGCCAGGTCGATCAGCGGATCGCCGATGGTCGAAAGCTCCCAGTCGATCAGCGCCGTCAGCCGGGCGGGCCGGTCGAAGGCGAACAGCGCGTTGGGCGTGCCGACATCGCCATGGATGATGCCGGGGCGGAAGTCGTCCGGGATGTTATCGCGCAGCCAGTCGCGCGCATAAGTGAAGCCCGGCACGTCGCGATAGGTATAGCCGTAAAGCTCGGGATAGGAGCGGAGCTGGCTTTCCCAGCGATCCACCTGCCGTTCCAGATAGCCGTCCGCCCGGCCGAAGTCCTCAAGCCCCACGGCCTTGTAATCGACGTTGGCCAGCGCCACCAGCCCGTCGACCATGGCATAGGCCACGCCATACTGGCTGGGCATCGTGTCGAACGGCGGCAGGTCGTGGATGTTGTCGCCGCGCAACTGCGCCGCCCAGCCTTCCACCCGCTCCATCACGTAGAACGGCGCGCCGATCACCGCCGGATCGTCACAGGCGGCATAACAATGCGGATGCGGCACCGCCGTGCCGTTCAATGCAGTGAGCACCCGCGCCTCGCGCAGCACCGACTTCGCGCTGCCCGGCGGCGGCACTTCGGGCGGACGGCGCAGCACCGCGCGCGGCCCGCCTCGGTCCACCGAGACGATCACGTTCGACGTGCCGCCGCTGACCAGTTCCGTCCTGAGCGGGCCGTCGCCCAGTTCCGGCACATGCGCGTCCAGCCACGCCGTCAATGCCGCAAGGGGCACCAATCGCACCAGTCGCTCATGCTGATCCATCAGGCACCTTTCTCACACTATATGTCACGATCATGCGATAACGACATGAACGTGTCAATATATGTGAGCGGTTTATTGAGTGCGACCCCGCGCCAGAACCTGCCCGCGCCGCTGCTCCACGGCTTCCGGCGTCACTTGCGCGTTGAGCGCGGAGGAAACGCGGTGTTCCAGCGCCATCGCTTCGCCGAACGGGAGCGCATAGCCATCGTCGATCAGCGATTTGTAGGTGCGGATGAAGGCGGGATCGGCCGTCTCGATGTCACGGGCCAGCGCGCGGGCATGACTCAGCAGTTCGTCGGCGGGCACGACGCGGTTGACGAGGCCCCAGGCGCAGGCCGTTTGCGCGTCGAGGAAATTGCCGGTCAGCGACAGTTCCTTGGCGCGGGAAATGCCGATGATCCGCGAAAGCTTCTGCGAAAGGCCCCACCCTGGCATCACGCCGACGCGCGCATGCGTATCGGCGAAGCGCGCCTTTTCCGACGCGATCAGGATGTCGCAGGCCAGCGCCACTTCGAACCCGCCGGTAATGGCGACGCCGTTGATCGCGCCGATCACCGGCTTGCGGCAAGCCTCGATGGCCTTGACCGGGTTCTCGTCCGCGCCCTCGGCATTGGCGGCGCCCAGCGCGCCCGGTTCCGAGCCCAGTTCCTTGAGATCGAGTCCGGCAGTGAACGCACGATCGCCCGCGCCCGTCAGGATCACGGCCCGGACCGCATCGTCCGCATCGAGCGCCACCATCGTGCGATACAATTCGGAACGGAGCGCCTTCGACAGCGCGTTCATCGCTTCGGGACGGTTCAGCGTGACGACGGCAGTGCCGCCGTCGCGTTCGACGGTAATCAGTTGCGTGGTCATGATACGGCCTGCCTGCCTTTCGATTCTTCCCAGGCCATTGCCCTGAGTTGATGTTTGAGGACTTTGCCCGTGGAGTTGCGGGGGAGTTCGGGGAGGAGGACGAGGCGTTCGGGGGTTTTCTGCCTGGCGATGCCGGCGGCGGCGAACTGTTCCCCGATGCTCTCCAGCGTCGGCGCGCGGCCGGGCCGGGGAACGGCGTAGGCACAGACGATCTCGCCCATGCGCTCGTCCGGCGCGGCAACCACCGCGGCTTCCAGGATGTCGGGATGGGCGAAGAGCAGTTCCTCCACCTCGCGCGAGGAGATGTTCTCTCCGCCCCGGATGATGATGTCCTTCTTGCGGTCGGTGATGAGCAGATAGCCGTCCGCATCCAGCCGCCCGATGTCCCCGCTCAGGAACCAGCCTCCGGGCAGGAACGCCCTGGCGTTGAGCGCCGGATCGCGATAGCCGATGAACAGTTCCGGCCCGCGCAGCGCAAGCTCTCCGTCCTGCCCTTCCTCCACGTCGTTGCCGTCCTCGTCCACGAAGCGGATTTCCGCCCCCGGCATCAGCCGCCCCTCGGTCGTCAGGCGCTTGTCCAGCGGGTCGGACGGTTCGCCCTTCGTCACGGTGGGCATCTCGCTCGACCCGTAGCAGCGGAACGGGTGCAGCCCCGCCGCCTCGCTGCGCGCGATCAGCGCCGGCGGCACCGGCGCCGCGCCCGTCAGCACGTCGCGCAGGCTGGACAGGTCGTATCCGCCTGTTTGTGCCCCGTCGAGCAGGCCGGCAAGGTGGAACGGCGTCGTCGACATGCTGGTGATGCGGTGCTCGGCCACCAGCCGCGCCGCTTCCTGCGGCGACCACTGGTCCATCAGCACTAGCGTCAGCCCGTCGACCAGCGCGCGCAGCATGGCGAGGGCCCCCGCGACATGGCCCGGCGGCCAGGGCGACAGAACCCGCTCCGGCCCGCCCTCGATGCTATCGTCGCCGCCGCGCGCGCGCGTCTGGCTCGCGATCTCCGACAGCAGCGTGCGCGACGTGTGCTGCACCCCCTTGGGCACGGACGTAGTGCCCGACGTATAGACCAGCATGGCCAGGTCGTCCGGCGCGCGCTCCGCCATGGGGGGCACGGCGATGGGGGCCAGCATGTCGTCCCAGGCCAACGTTCCGGGCCGCGCCTCCCCGATCACGATATGATGCGCCAGGCCGGGAAGCCCGCCATCGGCCGATCGCGCCTCCCGGATCACTTGTGCATAGTCCACCTTGCGCCAGGCATCTGGCGTGACGATCGCCTTTGCCCCCGCCTCGGCCAGAATGAAGGCCAGTTCCTTCGCGCCGTAGATCGCCACGACCGGCAGGATCACCGCGCCCGCATGCGCGATGCCCCACACCGCCACCATCCATTCGTGCCACGCCGGCAACTGCACCGCCACGACATCGCCCGGACCCACTCCGATACGCCGCAGGTGCGCGCCGAAGCGCTGCCCCGCATCCGCAATCTGCGCCGGCGTCACATCCGCCGGGCGCTGCTCCGACACCACCACCACTCGCCCATCAGGATGCGCCTGCGCACCCCCAGCCAACGCCGCGCACAAACTCCGCCCCGCAACATCAAAATCCATGCTCATCCCCGGCTTCCTTTCCTGCACGGCATGGTTAGGGCGCCGCAACGACAAAGCCAACCACGTTGGATAACTGTCTTGCACTTTGTCCTGTCCGCTTTAGGGCGAAAAGCCATGACGCAGGCAGAACAGACATACGCCGACATCCGCGAAGGAGTGCGGCGCCTCGTGGCCGGGTTTCCCGGCGAATACTGGCGCGAAAAGGACAGGGACCGCTCCTATCCCGCCGAATTCGTGCAGGCGCTGACCGATGCGGGCTATCTTGCCATCCTGATTCCCGAGGAATTCGGCGGATCGGGACTGGGCGTCTCCGCCGCCTGCGCGGTGCTTGAGGAAATCCACCGCGCCGGGGCCAACGGCGGCGCGGCCCATGCGCAGATGTATACAATGGGCGCGATCCTCCGCCACGGATCGGACGAACAGAAGGCGCGCACCCTGCCCGGCATCGCCAGCGGCGCCTTGCGCATGCAGGCCTTCGGCGTGACCGAGCCGGGCGCGGGGACCGACACCACGCGCATCACCACGCGCGCCCGGCGCGACGGCGATCACTATGTGGTTTCGGGCCAGAAGATCTGGATCAGCCGGGCCGAGCATTCCGACCTGCTGCTGCTGCTGTGCCGCACCACTCCGCGCGAGGAATGCGCAAGGCCGTCCGACGGCATGAGCCTGCTGCTGGTCGATCTGGCTGACGCGAAAGCGAACGGCCTGTCGATCCAGCCGATCCGCACCATGCTCAACCATGCGACGACCGCACTGTTCTTCGACGACGTACGCGTGCCCGTGGCCAACCGGCTGGGCGAGGAAGGCAAGGGCTTCAAATATGTGCTCGACGGCATGAACGCCGAGCGCATCCTGATCGCGGCCGAATGCATCGGCGACGGGCATTTCTTCATCGACCGCGCGGCGGCCTATGCCAAGGAACGCGAAGTATTCGGCCGCCAGATCGGCGCCAATCAGGGCATCCAGTTCCCCATCGCGCGCGCGCATGTCCAGCTTTCGGCGGCCGCGCTGATGGTGGACAAGGCCGCGGCGATGTTCGACGCGGGCCTGCCCTGCGGCACCGAGGCCAACATGGCCAAGATGCTGGCGTCCGAGGCAAGCTGGTATGCGGCCGACCAGTGCCTGCAAACGCACGGCGGTTTCGGCTTTGCCGAGGAATACGATATCGAGCGCAAGTTCCGCGAGACGCGGCTCTATCAGGTCGCGCCGATCTCCACCAACCTCATCCTCAGTCATGTGGCGACGCATGTGCTGGGCCTGCCGAAGAGCTTCTGAACCATGGGCACCGCAGGACGGCACGCGGGCAAGCGCTATGTGATCGTGGGCGGCACCGCCGGCATGGGCTTTGCCGCCGCGCAGGTTCTTGCCGGGGCGGGCGGGCGTGTTGCCCTGATCGGGCAGGACGCCGGACGGGCGCGGGATAAGGCAGCGCTGCTCGGGGCGGACCATGTGGGCGACGGCGCGGCGGACGGCGGTGTCGCCGCCGCCGTGGAGCGTTGCGCGCGGGCCATGGGCGGGCTGGACGGGATCGCCGTCACCGCCGGGCCGATCAACAGCCATGGCGGTGTGCTGGAACTGACCGACGCCGACTGGCAGGAAAGTTTCGAGACGATCTTCCTGCTGACCATGCGGGCCGTGCGCGCGGCCATTCCGCTGCTCGCCGCCAGTGGCGGGGGCACCGTGGTGACGACGGCGGCCTATTCGACGCGCGCGGCCAAGCAAAGGCTGCCGCACTATGCGGCGATGAAATCGGCGGTTGTCAGCCTCACCAAGAACATCGCCAAGTTCCACGCCGCCGATCATATTCGCGCCAACTGCATCGCGCCGGGCGCGGTGGCCAGCGAAGCGCTGGATTCGGCGCGCGCGCAGGCGGCGGAACTCTATCCCGACATGGAGCCGATGGCCGCGCTCAACCGCTTCATGGTCGAGGACTGGGGTATGAAAGTGGCGATGAACCGGGTCGGCCTGCCCTCCGAAATCGGCGAACTGATCGCGTTCCTGCTCTCCGATGCTGCCGGGTTCATGACCGGCGCGCTCATCAACATCGACGGCGGCACGGACTTCTGACGGGCGGACGGGCGGGGCCTCAGCGCCCCTGCCACACAGGCGGGCGTTTTTCGACGAACGCGGCGACGCCTTCCTTGCCGTCCTCGCTGGTCCGCCAGCGGCGCCAGGCGGGGTAATTCGCCTGCGCCTTCATCGCGGCGGCGAGGCCCGGCTCTTCCAGCCCTTTCAGCATGGCCTGCTTGGTGGCCTGCACGGCAAGCGGCGCGCCCGCGAGGATATCCGCGACCCACTCGTCAACCAACGCCTGCAACCCGCCCGGCGTGGCGACGGCATTGACGAAACCCAGCCGCAGGCCTTCGGCCGCGCTGACCCGGCGCGACGCCAGCAGCATCCCCATCGCCTGCTTCTGCCCGATCTGCCGGGCAAGCCGATGGATGCCGCCGCCCAGCGCCACCGCGCCGACGCGCGGCTCGGGCAGGCCGAAGCTGGCGTTCTCGGCGGCAAGGATGATGTCGCAGGCCAGCGCCAGTTCAAAGCCGCCACCCAGCGCAACGCCGTTGACCGCCGCGATCACCGGCTTGTCGAGGTCGAAGCGCTCGACAAGCCCGGCATAGCCATGCGCCGGATAGTCCTTCTCGCTATAGTCGCCTCCATGCGCCGCCTTGAGGTCGGACCCGGCGCAGAACGCCCGGTCCCCCGCCCCGGTGACGACGCAGACGCGCTGGTCCGGGGCGGCGGCATAGGCATCGAACGCCGCTTCGAGTTCGGCGTGCATGCGCGGGTCTATGGCATTCATCACATCGGGCCGGTTGAGCACGATCGTGGTGACATGCCCGCTCACCGAAATGGCGATCCGGTCCGGCATGATCCGCGGTCCTTTCCCGCCGCCTCAGCGCGCGAACCGGGTCATTTCCACTCGGCTTTCTCCCACCACGGGAACCATTCGGGCATCCCGGTCGACACCCGGTCGGTATAGTCCGGCGCACGCTTTTCGAGGAAGCTCACCACGCCTTCTTTCGCATCGGCGCTGCCGCCACGGGCATAGACGCCCCGGCTGTCGATACGATGCGCTTCCATCGGCACCTGCATCGAAAGGCCCTGCCACATCATCTTGCGCGACAGCGCCACCGATACAGGCGCGGATTCCGCGATTTCCGCCGCCAGCGCGCGCGCGGCGGGCAGCAGGTCGTCAGGCGCGTGCATGGAACGGAACAGACCGGCGGCCAGCCCTTCCTCGGCGGAGAACACCCGGCCCGTCGCGCACCATTCGACCGCGCGGCTGATGCCGACGAGGCGCGGCAGGAACCAGCTCGACGCCGCCTCGGGCACGATGCCGCGCCGCGCGAACACGAAGCCGATCTTGGCGCCTTCCGCCACGAGACGGATATCCATCGGCAGCGTGAGCGTGATGCCGATGCCGACCGCCGGACCGTTGATCGCGCCGATCACCGGCTTCAGCGAATCATAGATACGCAGCGAGGCCTTGCCGCCCTTG
>CAZUOV010000002.1:0-155240 GCA_964621355.1 uncultured Novosphingobium sp.
GAAATGATCCGGTGATAGAGCAGCACCAGCACCGAAAAGACCAGCAGGATGCCCGCCGCCAGCGCCGCCACGAAGTTCTCGCCCATTTCCTGCTGCCAGGCGTCGGAGCCGTAAGCTTCGTTGCTGACGCCGCTCGGCAGATCCTTCATGACCGGCAGCGCGGCGATGGCCTTGTCCGCGTCGCTCTTCACCATGCCGGGCGCCAGGTCGGCGCCGACGAAGATGCGGCGTTGCTGATTATAGCGCTGGATGGACGTGGGACCGGAGCCGAACGTGATTTCGGCCACGCGGGAAAGCGGGACGGAACCGCCGGCCTGTGTCGGGATCGGCAGGTTGGCGATGTTTGCAATATCGCGTCGCGCGTTTTCCGACATGCGTACGCGGATCGGCACCTGCCGGTCCGACAGCGAGAACTTGGCCGCGTTCTGGTCGATCTCGCCCATCGTGGCGATGCGGATCGCCTGGCTGAGATCGGCGGTCGATACGCCCAGCGACGCGGCGAGGTCGAGCCGGGGCGTGATGATGAGTTCGGGGCGGCGCAGGTCGGCGCTGATGCGCGGCGCGACGACTTGCGGCAGGGCCTTCATCTGTTCGACTAGTTTGGCGGCGGTTTCGTCCAGCACCGTCGGATCGGAACCCGTCAGCATCACGGAGATCGGACGGCCGGTGCCGGTCTGTGCGTTCTGGAACGAGGAGACCGTCACGCGCGCGTCGGCGAACTGCTGGAACAGCGGCGTCATCGCCTGTTCCACTTGCGTACTGGTGCGTTCGCGATCGGCGGCGAACATAATCATCACGCGGCTGGTGCCTTCGCTGATGCGTTCCAGAACGCCGCTCACTTCCGGCTGCTTGCGGACGATGGCGGCGACTTCGGCCGATATCCGTTCGGTATCGGCGAGAGTAGTCCCCGGCGGCATTTCGACCGTGACCCGGCTGAAATCGCTGTCCTGCGAGGGAAAGAACTCGCTCGGCATCCGTGAACCGATCAGCAGCGTGAGCGCCAGCGCGGCGGCGCCTATGCCCATCATCCACACCCGGTGATCGCCGCGCAGCCGGGCGGCGATGCGCTTGCCCCAGGGAATGCGCCCGTCCACGCCGCGCGCGCTTTCGCGCAACGCCTGTGCCTTCGACGTGTCGAGCGACCAGTGCAGGATGCGCAGATAGCGATCCATCCACGGGCCGCCGGCATGTTCGGCATGGCCGTGCGACTTGAGGAAATAGGCGGCGACCATCGGTGTGATGAGGCGCGCCACGGCAAGGCTCATCAGCACCGCGACGACCACCGTGAGGCCGAAGTTCTTGAAGAACTGCCCGGATACGCCGGGCATCAGCCCGACCGGAAAGAACACCGCGACGATCGAGAACGTCGTCGCCACCACCGCCAGCCCGATTTCGTCGGCGGCGTCGATGGCGGCCTGATAGGCGCTCTTGCCCATGCGCATGTGGCGCACGATGTTCTCGATCTCGACGATCGCGTCATCGACGAGAACGCCCGCGACGAGGCTGAGCGCCAGCAGCGAAAGCTGGTTGAGCGTAAAGCCGAACCAGCTCTGGATGATCCAGAACGTCGGTATGGCCGAGAGCGGAATGGCGATGGCGGCGATCATCGTCGCCCGCCAGTCGCGCAGGAAGAAGAACACCACGATGACTGCGAGGATCGCGCCTTCCACCATCGCGGCGATCGAGGACTCGTATTGCCCCTTGGTGTAGTCCACCGAATTGAACATGCGCACGAAGCGCACGCCGGGATTTTCCTCCTGAATCTTCTTCATCTGCTCGACGGCGCCGTCATAGGCGGTCACGTCCGACGCGCCGCGCGCGCGCGACAGCGAGAACGAGACGACGGGGCGGCCGTTGAACCTGGAAATGGACGTGACTTCGTCATAGGCGTCAGAGACCGAGGCGATATCGGCCAGCTTGACGCGCCGGCCGCCGGACAGCGGAATCTCCGTCTGCGACAGCGCATAGGCATCGGGCGCGTTGCCCAGCACGCGCACCGACTGGCGCACGCCGCCGACTTCGGCCTTGCCGCCCGCCGCGTTGAGGTTCGCCGCGCGCAGGGCCAGGTTGACCTGCGAAGCCGTGACGCCCAGCGATTGCATCCGCGCGGGATCGAGTGTGACGAGGATCTCGCGGTCGACTCCGCCGATGCGCGACACTTCGGCCACGCCTTCCACGCCGAGCAGGCGCTTGGCCACGGTATCGTCGATGAACCACGAAAGCTGTTCCAGCGTCATGTCATCGGCCTGGACGGCGAAGAAGGCGATGGGATCGGACGAACTGGCGACCTTGAACACCTGCGGTTCGAGGATGCCGTCCGGCAGTTCGCCGCGAACCTGGTCAACGGCGTTCTTGACCTCGTTGACGGCCTCGTTGATGTCCTCCCCGATCTCGAACTCGATGGCGGTCTGGCTGCTGCCTTCGGAGGCCGTCGAACTGATGGTGGAGACGCCGTTGATGGTGCGCACCGCCGATTCGATGCGTTGCGAGATCTGGTTCTCGATTTCGGTGGGCGAGGCGCCGGGCTGGCTGATCTGGACGATCACCACCGGAAATTCGACATCGGGATCCTGCTGCACGTCCATGCGCATGAACGCCACGATCCCCATTATCATGAGGCCCATGAAGATCACGATCGGAACGATGGGGTTCCTGATCGACCATGCAGAGATGTTGCGCAGGCCCAAGATTCAGCGTCCCGGCGCGGTGCCGGCCTTCGGCCTTACCGTCTCGCCTTCGGACAGGAAGGCGCCCGCGCGCCGCACGATGCGCTCCCCGCCGCTCAGCCCCTCGGTCACGACGATGCCGCTGTCCGTGATGGCGCCGGTCCTGATGGGGCGGCGCACCACCTTGTTGTTCCCGTCGACGATATAGACATAGCTGCCCCGGGCGTCGGCCAGCACCGCCGATTCCGGCAGGAGCGGCGCGACGAGCGTTCCCGCGACGATTTCGGCGGAAGCGAAGCCGCCGGGCCGCAGTTCGGGCGCATAGCTGAGAGCGACGCGGGCCGTGCCCTGGCGGTTCTGCGGGTCGATCACCGGAGAAACCTGCCAGACCTCGCCCGTGAAGCTCTTGTCGGTTCCGACCGGCGTGACCCGCGCCGCGGTGCCCGTTCCGGCCCGCGCCAGATCCTCTTCGCTCAATTGCGCGAGCAGTTCCATCTCGCCGCCTTTGGCCAGCCGGAACAGCACGCCGCTGCCCGCGCTGACGACTTGTCCCGGCTCGACATTGCGTTCGAGGACGAGCCCGGCGGAGGGCGCCACCACATTGAGCTGGCGCACGCGCGCCTGCATTTCCCCGAGCTGGGCCTGTGCGACGCGGACGCGGGCATTGGCGCCGTCGCGGGTGGCGGTGAGCCGGTCCACGTCCGCCTTGGAGATGAAGCCGCGATCCACGAGCTTGAGCGCGCGGTCGAGGTTGGCTTGCGCCAGCCGCGCGTCGGCCTGCGCCACCTGGATCTGGGCCGCGAGCGCGGACGTCTGCTCCGCCTGCACCGAACGGTCGATCACGGCGAGCACCTGGCCCGCGCCGACCCATTGGCCGGGTTCGACCAGAACGCGCACGACCTTGCCGCCTTCGCCCTGGACGCCGACCGGCTCCTCGCGCCGCGCGGCCAGCGTGCCGGTGGCGTTGATGCGGCCGGGAATAGTGACGCGGCCGGGCGAGATGACCGTTACGATCGGGGTCTGGCTGGCGTCTTCGGCCGAAAGACCCGCCGGCTCCTTGCGGTGCATCAGCAGGAACAGGCCGATCAGGACGATCGCCGCGGCAATCGCGAATATCCATGCGCGCTTGCGCGAACGGCGCGAATCCTCGCCGTCCACGGCCAGCGGGTCATCGGAAACGGGAAGCGCCGTTTCGCCGGTTTCGATCTTGGCGTCGTAATTCATACAGGTTTGTCGTCCGGCTGCGCGGCCTGCCTGCGGGCGCCGCCATGTCCATTGTCGCGAGACGCTTCTCTCGTCGCGGATTCGCACGACAAAAGGCCCGCTTGCCACATCCCCGCCGACATAGCCTTGTCGGCGGTGGGTGGCAATGCGGGACTGATGCGTGAAACCGACGCGGGCGGCATCGCGATGCGTGTCGCGATCAGGCACCGCCCGCTGGGCCCGACGGCCCGTTCAGCATACCTGTTTCAGCGCACGCGGCCGCGCTGGATGAGGTTGGCGATGGCCAGCAGGATCACCGCGCCGATGAAAGCGATAATGAGCCCCTGGATCGAGAATTCCTTGACCGATCCGGCGAAACCGAACTGGTTCGCGACAAGATTGCCGATGATCGAACCCACGCAGCCGACGACGATGTTCCAGAAAATGCCCATGGACGCGTCCCGGTTCATCACCATGCTGGCCAGCCAGCCGGCGACGCCCCCCACGATAAGCGCAATGATCCAGCCCATACCATCCTCCTGTGTAACGCCCCGCGCATGGTCGCGCATGGGCAAGGAAGCGGGCAGGCTAACGCAAACTTCGCGCTATGTCGCTGTTAAAAAACGTCCGGGCGCGGGACCGGAGCGTTCCCGGCGCCTTCAGTATTTCTGCTGGCGTTCGTAAAGGTCGCGGTAATGCTGGATGCGCGTGACGCGCAGGCCCTGCATTCCCGACCGGTCGACCGCGCGCTGCCACGACGCGAACTCCTCAAGGGTAAGCTGATAGCGTTCGCAGGCCTCGTCGATGGTCAGAAGGCCGCCGTTGACGGCGGCGACGACTTCGGCCTTGCGGCGCACGACCCAGCGGCTTGTGTTCGGCGGCGGCAGCGAAGCCAGCGTCAGCGGTTCTCCCAGCGGCCCGATGACCTGCGCGGGACGAATCTTCTGGTTCTCGATCATCTTTACCCTCTGCCGCCGAAGGATTGTTCGCCGGCGGCTGGATCATCCTTCCCCTCCGCGCGCTTTCCATGTTCTGAAGGATCGAGGTTAACCGATGTTAACGATGACCCGAATCCGGCAAGCAGCGCAGCGCCTTCGCGGTCGAAACTGCCGGTTAACGCGGCGTGGCGGCGCGGTGCCGAATCGCCGGAAACAACCCGATGGGCCGCATAGGCCGCGCATAGCCTGCCGCGCAGCGCGTGCCAGTCGGGATGCTCACCTCCGGCGCTTCCGCCGTGGTCGCGCATCCAGCTTTGCTTGTCGAACTCGATAACCATGGCGAGCGCTATAGGCCGCCGTTGGTCAAGGCGAGGTAAAGAGCGTCTTTACCTGCTGTTGAGAAGTGTGAACGTCCCTTTCACCCCGGAAAACGCCCGCCGCACACGCGGAAAACGCACGCCGCACGGGAGGCGGTTTCCAACCGGGCGCGGCGGCTGTATGGGCCCGGCATGGCCTCGCCCGGCACTCTTTCCGACACGCGCCTGTCTCCTGAACAGGCGGGCGCGCTGTTCCAGCTCGACGGCCCGATGGCTGCGAGACGGATCGTCGTGGCCATGTCGGGCGGCGTGGACAGTTCGGTTGTCGCCGCGCTGGCCGCCTCGACGGGCGCGGAAACCATCGGCATCACGCTCCAGCTTTACGATTACGGCGCGGCCACCGGCCGCAAGGGCGCCTGCTGCGCGGGCGACGACATCCGCGACGCGCGCGCCGTGGCCGACCGGCTGGGCATCGCCCACTATGTATTCGATCACGAAAGCCGCTTCCGCGAGGACGTGGTGGAACGCTTCGCCGAGGATTACCTCGCCGGGCGCACGCCGATCCCCTGCATCCGCTGCAACATGGGGCCGAAGTTCACTGACCTGCTGACCATGGCGCGCGAACTGGGCGCCGATTGCCTGGCGACCGGGCACTATGTCCGCCGGGAAATGGGGCAGGCGGGGCAGGAACTGCACCCCCTTTTATACAGGGCGGCCGATCCCGCGCGGGATCAGAGCTATTTCCTCTACGCCACGACGGAAGAGCAGCTTGCCTTCCTGCGTTTCCCGCTGGGCGGGCTGCCCAAGCAGGACGTGCGCCGCATCGCGCAGGGCGAGGGCCTGCGCGTCGCCGCCAAGCCGGACAGCCAGGACATCTGCTTCGTGCCCGATGGCGACTATGCGAAAGTCGTCCGCTCCGTCCGGCCCGAAGGCGATGCGCCGGGCGATATCGTGGATGCGCGCACCGGCGCGGTGCTGGGCGCGCACCGGGGCGTGATCCATTATACCGTGGGCCAGCGGCGCGGGCTGGAAATCGGCGGACTGGCCGAGCCTGTCTATGTGACGGGAATCGACGCCGCCCGCGCCCGCGTGCTGGTCGGCCCGCGCGCCATGCTGGCGGTGGGTTCCGCCCGGATCGTGGAGACGAACCGCATCGGGCCTCTGCCCGATGCGCCTCTCCACGCCAAAGTGCGCTCGCTGGCCAAGCCCGTGCCGGTCACGCTCGAAGGGCCGCTGGGCGATGGCGCGGCGGCCACGATCCGTTTCGTCCAGCCGGAATACGGCGTCGCGCCGGGCCAGGCGGCCGTGATCTATGCGGGCGACCGGGTCGTGGGCGGCGGCTGGATCGATTCGACCGAACCTGCCTGAGCGCCTATCGCCGTCCCCTATCGACGCCAGGGTTCGGCGACGCAGCCCTGCCCCGGCCGGTAAGTCGACGTTTCCCGCGCAAGAACAAGGAACCGGGCCGTCACGCTTCGCGCATCTTCATCCTCGGACAGAGTGACGAGGCGCATGCCCGGTTCGAAATCCGCGCGGCAGGCGCCAGGCTCGCGCCCCGAGATATGGCGGCAGGCGCACCCCTGATGCGCGCCGTAGGCGGCGGCCGCCGCCGCGTGGCCGGTCAGCGGCTTCCAGAACCACGCCAGCGCGGCCAGCGCGCAGAGCAGCGCAAGGGCCAGCGCCTTGCGCTTCCACCGCCGGGGCGGATAACTACTTCGCCGTCCGGCTTTCGCTTCGGCTCTTGGCCCGGTTTTCGCCATTGTTGTTGCCATTGTGCCCCGGCTTGCCCATCAACGCGCGTCATGCCGACGCGCCGCCCCGCTTTATGTTCCCTTATCGCGCCGCTGGCGGCGGTGCTAGTGCTTGGGTTAGCCCTTGCCGGTTGCGGCGCGAAAGACGCCGGGGGGCCGCCGCCGCTCGATCCGGCGGCGCTGCGGGCGGTCGCGGAGAAGCCCGGCGTTGCGCGCGAACGCCTCGCGCGTGAGATCGACGCGCTGTTCGCGGACGAGACGGCGGGGGAAACGCGCGCCCTCGTCATCATGCGCGGCGGCAGGATCGTGGCCGAACGCTACGGCGAAGGCTTCACCAAAGACACGCCGCTGATCGGCTGGTCCATGGCCAAGACGGTCACCGGCGTGATGATCGGCATGCTGGTGTCGGACGGCAGGCTGCGGATGGACGAGACCGCGCCGGTGCCCGCCTGGCAGCGTTCGGGCGATCCGCGCGGCGAGATCACGGTGCGGCAGCTTCTCCAGATGCGCTCCGGCCTGCGCCATGTCGAGGGCGGCGATCCCGTCTACGAATCGGACGAAGTGCGGATGCTGTTCCTCGACGGGCGCGACAACATGGCCGCCTATGCCGAAGCCCAGCCGCTGGAAGCGGAGCCGGGCAGGCGCTTCGAATATTCCTCCGCCACCAGCGTCATCCTGGCCGACATCGCCGCGCGCGCGCTGACCGACCTGACGGACCCCGCCGCGCGCCGGCGCGCCGTGGCCGATTATCTCCACAACCGCTTCTTCGTGCCCGCCGGGATGACCAGCATGGTGCCCGAGTTCGATGCCGCCGGGACGTTCGTCGGCTCCAGCATGCTCTACGGCACGGCGCGCGACTGGGCGAAGCTGGGCGAGTTCCTGCGCAACAGCGGCTCGGTGAAAGGCGCACAACTGGTGCCGCGCGGCTGGATCGACTTCATGCGGCGGCCCAGTCCGCGCAATCCCGCCTATGGCGCACAGCTCTGGCTCAACCGCCCGTCATCGACGGGAAAGGACGCGCTCTTTCCCGGCAAGGCTCCGGCCAATGTGTTCGGGGCGGTGGGCCATCTCGGCCAGTATGTGATCGTCTCGCCCGATCAGAAAGTGACGCTCGTCCGGCTGGGGCACAGCACGGACAAGGAACGGGCGGCGGCGCGCGCGCGTCTCGCCCGGATCATCGCGCTTTTCCCCGAGTGGAAGTGAGCCGTTCAGACTAAGCCGTTCAGGGATCGGCCAGCAAGTCCCGCTCCGCCATGCCTGCGTCCCTGTGGCCTTCGGGGTCGGTGTGGATGATCGTCTCGACGCCGGGAAACCCGGCTTTCAGCGCCTGCTCGATTTCGTCCATCACCCGGTGCGCGTCCCGCACTGTCATGTCGGGATCGACCCAGACGTGGAACTGCGCGAAATCCCTGTCGCCCGACGTGCGCGTGCGCAAGTCGTGGACGCCGCGCAACCGCGGGTGCCGGGCGATCACGGCCAGGAAGCGGCGGCGCTTCTCTTCCGGCCATTCGGCGTCCATGAGCTGGGCCGTGGCCTTTTGCGAAGCCAGCCATGCCCCCCTTGCCAGCCATGCCGCGATGGCCAGCGCGAAGAGCGGGTCCGCCAGTGCGAAGCCGCCGAACCGATCGAGCGCCAGCGCCGCGATCACGGCAAGGTTGAGCAGCAGGTCCGACTGGTAGTGCAAGTGGTCGGCCGCGATGGCGAGGTTGCCGGTGCGGCGCAGGACGCGGCGTTGCCACGCGAGCAGGGCGAGAGTCGCGGCCATGGCGATCAGCGAGACGCCGATGCCGCTTTCCGCCGCTTGCGTCCGTGTGCCGGCCGCGAATTGCTGGACGGCGTGAGCGGCCAGCCAAAACGCGGAAATGCTGATGAGCGTGACCTGGAACATCGCGGCCATGGCTTCCGCCTTGCCGTGCCCGAAGCGATGCCCCGAATCCTCCGGTTGCGCCGCGATCCACACGCCCGCCAGCGTGGCGAGGCTGGCGACGAGGTCCAGCGCGGTATCGGCGAGACTGCCCAGCATGGCCGACGACCCGGTCGACCATGCCGCCCAGCCCTTCAGGCAGACCAGCAGCGCCGCGACCGCCATGCTGGCGAGGGCGGCGCTCCGGTTCAGGGCCGCGTGGCTGTCGCGTTGCTCCGTCGGATCCGGCATCAGGGCCGTTTTCAGGGATAGAGCAGCGTGCTGGACCATGCGTCCGTGCCGCCCGCTTCTTCCGCTCGCGTGAAGCGGCGGCGTTCGTGCAGGCGGAACGGGCGGTCGTGCCAGAACTCGATGGCGTGGGGCACCAGCCGGAAGCCGGTCCAGTGCGCGGGCCGTTCCACTTCGCGCGCCGCGAAGCTGTTCTTCGCTTCCTCGTAGCGGGCCAGGAACGTGCCGCGCGCATCGAGCGGGGCCGACTGGTCGGACGCCACCGCGCCCAGTTGCGAATCGCGGGCCCGGCTGGCGAAATAGGCGTCCGCCAGTTCGTCGTGCACGCGCTCCAGCACGCCTTCGATGCGGATCTGGCGGCGCAGCGATTTCCAGTGGAACAGTAGCGCGGCCTGCGGGTTGGCGAGGATTTCCCGGCCCTTGCGGCTATGGCTGTTGGTATAGAACACGAAGCCGTCCGGCCCATGCCCCTTCAGCAGCACCATGCGGACCGAAGGCGCGCCGTCCGGCGTCGCGGTGGCGAGCGCCATGGCGTTCGAATCGTTCGGCTCGGTGCGACGCGCCTCGGCATACCAAGCGTCGAACAGAGCGAAGGGATCGCCATCGGGCACCAGTTCGGCAAGGTCGTCGCGGTTCACGGGTGTGGTTCCTTGGTCATGCGGGCACTCTAGCCTGACAGCACAATGGGGGAAAGCGCGCCTTGTTGCAGGTCAAAACTTGTCTGATGCCGCGCATAAACCTAGCTAGGGGCCATGGCAGCAGACCCGTATCAGATCCTCGGCGTTTCGCGCTCGGCGGGAGAGAAGGACATCAAGTCCGCCTACCGCAAGCTGGCGAAGGAGCTTCACCCGGATCGCAACAAGGATAACCCCAGGGCGGCGGAGCGCTTCAGCGAAGTGACGCGCGCCTACGACCTGCTTTCCGACAAGGACAAGCGGGCGCAGTTCGATCGCGGCGAGATCGACATCGACGGCAACCCGATGGGCTTCGGTGGGGGCGGCTTCGGCGGGGGTTTCGGGGGCCAGGGCGGCGCGCATCGCGGCTTTCGCACCGAAGGGTTCGGCGGGGCCGACGAAGGCATCGACCTCGGCGACATCTTCGAGGGCCTGTTCGGCGGCGGCCGTGGCGGACGGGGGCCAGGCAGTGGCACACAGGGCGGCGGCTTCGGGGGCGGACCGCGCGGCCGCGCGGCGCCGAAGGGCGCGAACGTGCAATACCGGCTCAACGTGTCCTTCGCCGATGCCGCCACACTCGCCCCCCAGCGCATCACTCTGGCCGATGGCAAGACCATCGACCTCAAGCTGCCCCAGGGCGTCGAGGACGGCACGCAGATGCGTCTTGCCGGCAAGGGCGAACCGGGGCCGGGCGGCGCGGGCGACGCGCTCGTCACCATCCAGATCCAGCCGCACGCCTTCTTCAAACGCGATGGCGACAATATCCGGCTGGACCTGCCCGTCAGCCTCGATGAAGCGGTGGCGGGCGCGAAAGTGAAAGTGCCCACCGTGGACGGCGCGGTGATGCTGACAGTCGCGCCCGGCAGCAGTTCGGGCAAAACGCTGCGTCTCAAGGGCAAGGGCTTCACGCGCAAGGACGGGACGCGCGGCGACCAGCTCGTCTCGCTGGAAATCGCGTTGCCCACCGACGATGCCGACCTTGCCCGGCGGCTGGAAGGCTGGCGCGATACGCGGGCCCTGCGCGCGAAGCTGGGCGTGTGACGGAGCCCATCGGCGTCGAGGAGCGGCCGCTCGACGATCCGGCGGCGCAGGCGGATTATTCGCCGGAAGCCCGGCGGCGCGAGGCCCTGCGACAACAAGAGGGGCGGCAACAAGAGGGGCGACACCGGGAGGGATGGCAACAGGAGGAACACCAGCGGGAATCCAGCCGGAAGGACGAGCGGCGCAGAAGCGTGCAGGCCCGCATCCAGCGTCATCTCGGCCCCGGCAGCCGCGTGATCCGCGTGCTGTCGCGGGTATGGCACGGGGCCTATAACGACGGTTCCATCCATGCCGGGAACCTCGCATACATGGCGATCCTGGCCGTGTTCCCGTTCTTCATCGTCGTGGCGGGCATCTTCTCGCTGCTCGGTTCCGGCAGCGAAAGCGAGGCATCCATCGACGCTTTCCTCAGCGCCGTGCCGCCCGTCGTCGGCCGCGTGCTGGAACCCGTGGCGCACGACGTGCTTCAGGCGCGGTCGGGATGGCTGCTGTGGGTCGGCGCGCTGGTCGGGCTGTGGACCGTCACCAGCCTGATCGAGACGATCCGCGACATCCTGCATCGCGCCTACGGCACGCCCGCGACACAGGCGTTCTGGCGATACCGGCTGCTGTCCACGGCGTTCATCGTCGGCGCGGTCGTGATGCTGCTGGTCGCGCTTTTCGCGCAAGTCGCCATCTCGGCGGCGCAGGAAATGATCGCGGCCTGGTTTCCCCGGCTCGACGGCTGGGTGGTGGCGCTGGCGACGTCCCGCCTCATTCCGGCCGTGGTGCTGTTCCTGTCGATCTTCGCGCTGTTCCTGTCGCTTACGCCCTCCGCCTATCGCGGCGATGCCTATCCCAAGTGGCCGGGCGCGCTGCTCGTCACGGTATGGTGGGTGGCCGTCACGGTGTTCCTGCCCGACGTGCTGCGGGTGTTTTTCCGCTACGACCTCACTTACGGCAGCCTGGCGGGCGTGATGATCGCGCTTTTCTTTTTCTGGCTGGTTGGCCTAGGGATGGTAGTGGGAGCCGAGCTGAACGCCGCGCTGGCCGAAACGCCCGAGGAACGGGCGATGATCGGCCGGGCGGGCAGGCAGGACCGCTCCTCGGGCAAGGACAGGTCAGGAACGGGAAACGACGAATGACGGCACTCATGCAGGGAAAACGCGGCCTTATCATGGGGCTGGCGAACGACAAGTCGCTGGCCTGGGGCATCGCGAAGAGACTGCGCGAGCATGGCGCCGAAATGGCGTTCTCCTATCAGGGGGAAGCCTTGGAAAAGCGGGTGCGACCGCTGGCAGAGAGCCTGGGCAGCGATTTCCTGTTCGATTGCGACGTGTCCAGCATGGAGGCATTGGACGCGGCCTTCGCCACGCTGAAATCCCGCTGGGACACGCTGGATTTCGTGGTCCACGCCATCGGTTATTCCGACAAGAACCAGCTTCGTGGCCGCTATTGCGACACCACGCTCGACAATTTCCTGATGACGATGAACATTTCCGCCTACAGCCTCGTCGCCGTGACGCAGCGGGCGGCGGAAATGATGTCGGACGGCGGCTCCATCCTGACGTTGACCTATTACGGCGCGGAAAAGGTCGTGCCGCATTACAACGTCATGGGCGTGGCCAAGGCGGCGCTGGAAACCAGCGTCATGTATCTGGCGAACGACCTGGGGCCGCGCAACATCAGAGTGAACGCCCTTTCCGCCGGGCCGATCAAGACGCTTGCCGCCAGCGGGATCGGCGATTTCCGCTATATCCTCAAGTGGAACGAACTGAACGCGCCGCTGCGCCGCAACGTCACGATAGAGGACGTGGGCGGGGCCGGGCTCTATCTGCTGTCGGACCTGTCGTCGGGCGTGACGGGTGAGACGCACCACGTCGACGCCGGATATCACACCGTCGGCATGAAGCAGGAAGACGCGCCGGATATCGCGCTGGGTTGAGAGATAGCCCTCACCCCTTCAGGGGGGAGGGTTGGGTGGGGGGATTCTCGCGGTAGTGGGGCGTTGACGCGATTCCCCACCCCCGGCCCCTCCCCTGAAGGGGAGGGGAGAATCACTACACAGCCTGCGCAGCCTCAGGCCCTTACGTCCGCCCATTCCGGGTGCTTCTCGAACGCCGCGACGACATAGCTGCACACCGGCGCGATGCGGAAGCCGTGCTCGCGCGCGTCGGCGATCATGGCCTGCACCAGCTTGCCCGCCACGCCGCGCCCGCCGATCTCGGGCGGCACGATGGTGTGTTCCGCCGCGCGCACGGCCTCGCCGCGCGCCACCCATGTCAGCCGGCCCACGGCGTCGTTTCCGGCGACGGCGGCATGATATTCGCCCGCGCCGCCCTGATTGAGACTGGTGATCGTCACTTCGTTGGTCATGTCCGCTCCTCGATACGCAACTTGATACGCAACGCCTGTCCCGGCATGGCGTTGCATCATGCGGCTTTTCCCCGACAATGCGGCTCCCGTCCAGTCTCCGGGCCAGCCCCTGGACCGGCCTCATGCCTTGTTGCGGCCGAGGATCGCGATTCCCTTCGTCATCGTCGGGCTGATCTGGGGATCGACCTGGCTGGTCATCCGCGACCAGCTCGAAGGCGTGCCGCCGGGCTGGTCGGTCGCGTGGCGGTTCGTGCTGGCCACGCCCGCGATGTTCCTCGTCGCGCTGCTGTCCGGCGACGGCTTGCGGATGAGCGGCAAGGGCCACGCGCTGGCGCTGTTCGTGGGCGTGACGCAGTTCTGCGGCAACTACAACTTCGTCTATCGCGCCGAGCAGTATCTGACCTCCGGCATCGTCGCGGTGATGATTTCGCTGCTGCTGGTGCCAAACACGCTGCTGGCGCGGCTGATCCTCGGCCAGAAGGCGACTCCCCGCTTCTACGTCGGCAGCGCGATCGCCATTGCGGGCATCGCCTTGCTCCTGCTGCACGAATCGCGCGCCGCGCCGCCGGGCGGCAACGTGCCGCTGGGCATCGCGCTGGCGCTGGGCGGCATGATCGCGGCGTCGGTATCGAACGTCATGCAGGCGAACGAGACGGGGCGGGCCATGCCGATGACGACGCTGATCGCCTGGTCGATGCTCTATGGCGCCATCTGCGATGGGACGCTGGCCTGGGCGATGTCCGGCCCGCCGGTCCTGCCGGACAGGCCGGGATACTGGCTGGGCACGGCCTGGCTCGCGATTTTCGGTTCGGTCGTGACGTTCCCGATGTATTACCGGCTGATCCGTGAATTGGGCGCGGGCCGGGCGGCCTACAACGGGATCATGGTGCTGGTGGTGGCGATGATCCTGTCCACTGTGTTCGAGGGCTATCGCTGGTCGGCGCTGGCCGTCGCGGGCGCGGTGCTGGCCCTGGCCGGGCTGGTCATCGCGCTGAGGGCGCGCAATCCGGTGACATAGTCGGGATAGCGCGGCCGCCAGCCCAGCACGCGCTTCGCCTTGCCGTTCGCGACGCGCCGGTTCTCCGCATAGAAAGCGCGCGCCATGGGGGAAAGCCCGGCCTCGTCCAGCGGCAGCAGCGGTGGCGGTTCCATGCCCAGCAGGCGGCAGGCTTCCTCGATCACGGCGTTCTGGCTGGCGGGACAATCGTCGGCAAGGTTGTAGGCGCCCGGCGGCGCGTCCAGCCCGGCGCGCACGCCGGTTGCGATGTCGTCCACATGCACGCGGCTGAACACTTGCCCCGCCATGGCGATGCGATGGACGCGGCCTGCCGCTACGCGCTCCAGCGCGCTGCGCCCCGGCCCGTAGATGCCGGGCAGGCGGAACACGCGGGCGCCGATGCCCAGCCAGCGGGCATCGGCTTGCGCGCGGGCGGTGCGCCGTCCGGCGCCCGTGGGCGCGCTTTCATCGACCCAAGCGCCGCCGGTGTCGCCATAGACGCCGGTGGAGGAGAGATAGCCGAGCCATTTGCCCGCCCCCCCTTCACCCGCAAGCGCGTCGCCATAGGTATCCAGCACCGGATCGCCGCCTTCGCCCGAGGGCGGCACGGACGATAGCACATAGCCCGCATCGGCCAGCGCCAGCCGCACGGTGCCGGTGTCATCGAAGCGCAGCGTGCCGTCGCGCCCGGTGGAGACGATTTCCCACCCCTCGCGCGCCAGCAGGGCGGCGATGCGGCTGGCGGCATAGCCCAGCCCGAAGATGACCATTCGTTTCATGGGACGAATCCCTAGCCTCCGGCGCTGGCAATCGGAAGCGGAAGCCCTAAATGTCGGCTCATGGATATCGCCAGCAGACCTTCCGAGCCCGTGACCAATCCTCAAGTGGCGGATGCCGCGCCGCCACCCGCCGCGCCAACGGTCATCCGGCGGGAGGATTATCGCCCGCCCGAATGGCTGGTGCCGCAAGTGGCGCTCGATTTCGCGCTGGGGCTGGACGCAACGCGGGTGCGCGCGACGCTTTCGGTGCGGCGCAATACGGCGGGATCGGGCGATACGGTGATTCGCCTCAATGGCGATGGCCTTGCCCCGTTGTCCGTCGAAGTGGACGGCGAGGCAGTGAATGCCTGGCGCATGGACGGGCCGGACCTGCTGATCGACCTGCCCGGCGAGGCGCATGACATTGCCGTGGAAACCGCGCTCAACCCGGCGGCGAACACCCAGCTCATGGGGCTCTACGCCTCGAACGGGATGCTCTGCACGCAGTGCGAGGCCGAAGGGTTCCGCCGCATCGCCTTCTTCCCGGACCGGCCGGACGTGCTGTCCACTTATCGCGTGCGCATGAGCGGCGACAAGGCGGCGTTTCCGGTGCTGCTGTCCAACGGCAATTGCACGGCGCAAGGCGAAGGTGAAAATGGCACGCACTGGGCCGAATGGCACGATCCCTGGCCCAAGCCGAGCTATCTCTTCGCGCTGGTGGCCGGACAGCTTGTCGCCAATCGCGCCACGTTCACGACGACGGGCGGGCGCAAGGTCGATCTCGCCATCTGGGTGCGGCCGGGCGACGAGGGCCGCACCGGCCATGCGATGGATTCGCTGATCCGCTCGATGAAGTGGGACGAAGAGACGTTCGGCCGCGAATACGATCTCGACCTGTTCAACATCGTCGCGGTGTCCGACTTCAACATGGGGGCCATGGAGAACAAGGGCCTCAATGTGTTCAACACGCGCTATGTGCTGGCGGACCCCGACACCGCGACGGATGCCGACTATGATGGCGTGGAAGGCGTCATCGCGCACGAATATTTCCACAACTGGTCCGGCAACCGCGTCACTTGCCGCGACTGGTTCCAGCTATCGCTGAAGGAAGGCTTCACGGTGCTGCGCGACCAGTTGTTCAGCCAGGACATGGGCAGCGAGGCGGTGAAGCGGATAGAGGACGTGCGCGTGCTGCGCTCCGCCCAGTTCCCCGAGGATTCCGGGCCGCTCGCCCATCCGATCCGGCCGGACAGCTATCAGGAAATCTCCAATTTCTACACGGCAACCGTCTATAACAAGGGCGCCGAAGTGATCCGCATGATGCGGACCATGGCCGGGCCGGAACGGTTCCGAAAGGGCTGCGACCTCTATTTCGCGCGGCACGACGGCGAAGCCGCGACCTGTGAGGATTTCATCCGCGCCATCGAGGAGGGCGCGGGGCTGGACCTGAGCCAGTTCCGCCTGTGGTATTCGCAAGCGGGCACACCGCAAGTGAAGGCGCGGCTTTCCCATGAGGGGCAGACCGCGACGCTGCGTCTGGAACAGGCCGTGCCGCCGACGCCCGGCCAGCCGGACAAGCAGCCGGTGCCGGTTCCCTTGCGCCTCGCCCTGTTCGACTCCGCCACCGGAAAGCACTCCGGCGAGCAGCTTGTCGTCCTCGACAAGGACAGCATGGACCTGCGTTTCGACGGTTTCGCGGCGCGGCCCGTGCTTTCCGTCAATCGCGGCTTTTCCGCGCCGGTCGCCGTCGACGCCGACGCGAGCGTGGACGATCTCGTGTTCCTCGCCGCGCATGACGACGATCCTTTCGCCCGCTACGAAGCGATGCAGAGCCTTGTCGTGCGGCATCTCGTCGCGGCGGCGGGTGGTGGACTGGGCGATGCGGCGCGCGAGGAAGGACGCAAGGCCATCGGCGGGGCGTTCGCTGCCGTGCTCGCCGATCCGGCACTGGACGGCCTGATGCGCGGCGAACTGATGATCCTGCCTGCCGAAAGCTATCTGGCGGAGCAGTTTCTCGTCGCCGATCCCGGCGCGATCCATACCGAACGGGAGGCACTCAAGGCATGGCTGGGCGAAACCCTGCGCGGTGAACTGGAAGCGCTGCATGATCGGGCCAGCGCCGTGCCCTATGGCCGGGACGCCAGGGCGCGCGGCGCGCGCAAGCTCAAGACGCAGGCGCTGGTCTATCTGGCGGCTGGCGCGCCGCAGGTCGCGCGACAACGCGCCGCCGCGCAATACGACGCGGCGGACAACATGACTGACCGCCAGGGCGCGCTCATGGCGCTGTGCGGGCTGGACGGGCCGGAGCGCGAGGCGCGGCTCGCCGATTTCCACGCGCGCTACCGGGACAATGCGCTGGTGGTCGACAAGTGGTTCTCGCTTCAGGCGGGATCGCTGCACCCGAAGGTTCTGGCGCATGTCGCGGCGCTGGCCGAGCACCCGGACTTCACTCTGGCAAACCCCAACCGGGCGCGCGCGCTCTACATGGCGATGGCGGCCAACGCGCACGCTTTCCACGCTGCCAGTGGCGAAGGTTATCGCATGATCGCGGACCTCATTCTCGCGCTCGATCCGGTCAACGCGCAGACGGCGGCCCGCTTCGTGCCGCCGCTGGGTCGCTGGCGGCGAATCGAGCCGGTGCGCTCGGCCATGATGAAAGCGCAGCTCGAACGCATCGCGGCCGCGCCCGGCCTGTCGCGCGACACCTTCGAGCAGGCGACGAAAAGCCTTGGCTGAATCGCTGGATCTGTTTCGCACCAAGGCGCTGGCGGGCGTGCCGCACGGCTTCTTCGGGCGGGGCGGCGGCGATTCGCAAGGCGCGGTGGCGGGGCTGAACGCGGGGCTCGGCTCCGGCGACGATGAGGCAACCGTGCGCGCCAACCGGCGCGGGGCCGCCGATGCCGTGCTGCCCGGCGCGCCGCTCGTCGGGGTCTATCAGGTTCATTCCGCCGATTGCGTGACAGTAGTGGAGCCGTGGGGCGATGATGCCCGTCCGCGGGCCGACGCGCTGGTGACGGATCGTCCCGGCGTGCTGCTCGCCATCGTCACGGCGGATTGCGCGCCGGTGCTCTTGGCGGACAGGGATGCCGGTGTCGTGGGCGCGGCCCATGCGGGGTGGAAAGGCGCGCTGGGCGGAGTCACGGATAATACCATCGCCGCGATGGAAGCGCTGGGCGCGCGGCGGGAGCGCATCGCCGCCGCGATCGGCCCCTGCATCGCGCAGGCCAGCTATGAAGTGGACCAGGCGTTTCGCGACAGGTTCCTCGACACCGAATCGGGCAATGCGCGCTTCTTCGCGCCGGGCCGGACCGGGCATTGGCAATTCGATCTCGAAGGCTATGTCGCCGCGCGGCTGCGCGCCGCCGGAGTGGACCGGATCGAGCCGCTCGGCCTCGACACATATGCCGCGCCGCGCCGGTTCTACTCGTTCCGGCGCGCGACCCATCATGGTGAAGCGGCCTACGGGCGGCAGATATCGCTGATCGGCCTGCCCGCCTGCCCATCTGCTTGCCCACCCGCCTGAATGTCTGTCCGAAGAGTTGCCGAAAACCTCAAAAAATTGCGGTTGGCATAGGGGGCTTTCGAGTCTATCAGGCCGCCCAAGTCGGTGTCCGCTGGCGTTTCGGCCGTGCCCGAAGCGTGCGCGGCACATCGAAGCCGGGGGGATACCAGGCGAACTTTGAGTAATGTTTAGAGGTTCTTGCCGGTCATCCGGCAAAGGGCCGGTAAGGGCAGGGCAAGGTCAACCATGGCACAAGATGCAGGCACTGCGGCTCCGGAACTCGTGGCCGGGGAAGGCGTGCGGCGCCGCGATTTCATCAATATCGCGGCAGTGAGCGCGGCGGGCGTAGGCGCGGTGACGACGCTGATTCCGCTTATCAGCCAGATGTCGGCTTCGGCGGACGTGCTGGCGGCAAGCTCCACCGAAGTCGATCTTTCGCAGATCGAGGAAGGTTCCGGCATCACGGCGGTGTTCCGTTCGCAGCCGCTCTTCGTCCGGCACCTGACGGCCCGGGAAATCTCCGAAGCCAACGCGGTGTCCGTCGGCTCGCTGCGCGATCCGCAGACGCTGGCCGACCGCACCAAGGAAGGCAAGCAGCAGTGGCTCGTTACCATGGGCGTCTGCACGCACCTGGGCTGCGTGCCGCTGGGCATCACCAGCGATCAGAACCGCGGTGAATACGGCGGCTATTTCTGCCCCTGCCACGGCTCGCACTACGATACGGCCGCGCGCATCCGCAAAGGCCCGGCGCCCCGGAACCTCGATGTGCCGGAATATGCATTCACGACAGACACTGTCATCAAGGTAGGCTGAGGAAACGGACGATGAGCTTTCCCTGGGCCAATGAATACAAGCCGAGCCATCCCCTCATGCAGTGGATGGACCAGAAGCTGCCGTTGCCGCGGCTGGTCTACAACGCGATCGGCGCGGGCTATCCCGTGCCGCGCAACCTCAACTACATGTGGAATTTCGGCGTTCTCGCCGGTTTCTGCCTCGTGCTCCAGATCGTCACCGGTATCGTGCTCGCGATGCACTATGCCGCCCACGAGTCAGTGGCCTTCAATTCGGTCGAGCACATCATGCGCGACGTGAACTGGGGCTGGCTGATGCGCTATGCGCACGCCAACGGCGCCAGCGCGTTCTTCGTGGTGATCTACATCCACATCTTCCGCGGTTTCTATTTCGGCTCCTACAAGGCGCCGCGCGAAATGGTCTGGCTGCTCGGCGTCGTGATCTTCCTGCTGATGATGGCGACGGCCTTCATGGGCTACGTGCTTCCCTGGGGCCAGATGAGCTTCTGGGGCGCGCAGGTCATCACCGGCCTGTTCGGCGCGATCCCGCTGGTGGGCGAACCGCTCCAGCACTGGCTGCTCGGCGGCTTCGCGCCCGGCAACGCCGCGTTGAACCGCTTCTTCTCGCTGCACTACCTGCTGCCCTTCGTGATCGCGGCGGTCGTCGTGCTGCACATCTGGGCGCTGCACATTCCGGGTTCGTCGAACCCCACCGGCGTCGAAGTGAAGAGCGAGAGCGACACCGTTCCGTTCCACCCCTATTACACGGCCAAGGACGGCTTCGGCCTCGCCGTGTTCCTGCTGCTCTATTGCGCGGTGCTGTTCTTCGCGCCCAACATGCTCGGCCACCCGGACAACTACATCCCGGCCAACCCGATGCAGACTCCGGCGCACATCGTTCCCGAATGGTATTTCTGGCCGTTCTACGCGATCCTGCGCGCCTTCACGGTGGATATCTTCTTCATCCCCGCCAAGCTGATGGGCGTGCTTGCGATGTTCGGCGCGATCCTGGTGTGGTTCTTCCTGCCGTGGCTGGACAAGTCGCCGGTGCGTTCGGGCCATTATCGTCCGCTTTACCGCAAGTTCTTCTGGTTCGGCCTGATCCCGGCCATGCTCGTGCTGTTCTGGTGCGGCGGCGCCCCGGCCGAAGAACCCTACGTGATGCTGAGCCAGCTCGCCGCGCTCTATTACTTCGCGCACTTCCTCCTCATCATCCCGATCGTATCCTCGATCGAACGCCCCGATCCGCTGCCGTTCTCGATCACCGAGGCTGTCCTCGGCCAGGACGAGAAGTCCGCGCTCGGCCAGACCGAGCCCTCCGCGGCGTGACCTCCAGCGAGACGGAAAGACACGAACCATGATCCGCATCTTGTCCATCCTCGTCGGACTGTTCTTCTCGCTGGCGCTGCTGTGGTCGTTCGGCACCGGCGCCGTCACCGTGATGAGCGAGGGCCAGTTCAAGGCGCCGACCGCCGAGCACGACTTCCACAAGCATCCGAAGGCATTGCGCCTTGCCAGCGACGGCGCGTTCGGCCGGTTCGACCGCCAGCAGCTCCAGCGCGGCTTTCAGGTCTACAAGGAAGTCTGCGCGGCCTGCCACTCGCTGAACCTCGTCGCCTTCCGCGACCTGGCCCAGCTTGGCTACAACGAAGACGAAGTGAAGGCGATCGCCGCCGGTTTCGAGATTCCGGTCTACGACAAGCACACGGGCGAAGTCGCCAGCCATCCCGGCCTGCCGACGGACCGCTTCCCGCCGGTGCCCTATGCCGGCATGGGCAGCCCGCCCGATCTTTCGCTCATCGCGAAGGCGCGGCACGACGGCGCCGCCTATACCTATTCGCTGCTGACCGGTTATCAGGACCAGCCCGCCGAACTGCTCAGGAAGTTCCCCGATGCCAGGACACCGGAAGGGCTGCACTACAACCCCTACTTCGCCAACCTCAACCTGGCGATGGCGCCGCCGCTCACGGGCGAAGGCCAGGTGACATACAGCGACGGCACCAAGGCGTCGGTCGACCAGATGGCGAAGGACGTTTCCGCGTTCCTCGTCTGGACGGCGGAACCCAAGCTCGACAAGCGCAGGCAGACAGGCTGGCCCGTGCTGGGCTTCCTGCTCTTCGCCTCGGTGCTGGCCTATCTGGCTTACCGCAACGTCTGGGCCGGCAAGAAGCACTGACGTTCCGCCGCATGACGGATAACGAGCGCCCCTCCATCTCCGCGATGGCAGGGGCGTTTCGCCGCGCAGGCCGGGGAAACGGCGCATCGCAGCGGCGCGGGGCGACATGACGCCGGACGATCTCAAGGCGCTAGTGCGCACCGTGCCGGACTTTCCCCGGCCCGGCATCCTGTTTCGCGATATCACGACGCTGATCGGCCATGGCGCGGGCTTTGCCGCCGCGGTGCGCCTGCTGGCCGAAAGGCTGGACCGTGCAGATGTCGATGCCGTGGCGGGGATCGAGGCGCGGGGCTTCATCTTCGGCGCGGCGCTGGCGGCTTCGCTGGGCAAGCCGTTCCTGCCGATCCGCAAGCCGGGCAAGCTGCCGGTGCCCTCCGTGGGCATCAACTATGCACTGGAATACGGCACGGACCGGTTGGAACTGGATCCCGGCGCCGTGGCGCAGGGCATGCGCGTCGCCGTGGTGGATGACCTGATCGCCACTGGCGGAACCGCGCTGGCCGCCACGCGATTGCTCCGCCGCGCGGGCGCGCGGGTCGACCATGCCGTGTTCGTGATCGACCTGCCCGATCTTGGCGGGGCGGATCGCCTGCGCAGCGAAGCGGCTATCGTCGAGGCGCTGATCGCTTTTCCCGGCCACTGACCGGGAAAAGGGCACGCTGGCGGATCAGGCCGTAACCGGTGCCTTTTTCCGCTTCTTCGCGTCGCGCGCGGGGGCCGGTTCATCGGTCAGCGCCATGACGGCTTTCGACGCCGCCACGGTGCCCATTTCGGTCAGCGCGAAGTGATTGGCTTCGATTTCGTCGAGATCGTAGACGTAATTGACCATCACGCCGTGCGACTGCCGCTTGCCGTTGGCGGACAGGTCCGCGTTGGCGTGGATCGCTTCGAGCCGCGCCCCGTTGCCGAGATGGAAGCGCGCCACCGGATCGAGCGGCTGGCCGGACGGCGAACGCGCCGTGGTGAGATAGCGGGCCGCCTGTGCGCGCAGTTCCTCGTCGCCGGGAACGGCGGCGTCGGCGCCTCTTTCTTCCGCCAGCCATTTCGCGAACTTCGGCACGGGCGAAAGAGTGGCGAAGCATTTGAGCTGCGGCAGTTCGGCCTGGAGCAGCCCGACCACGCGCTTGATGAGATAGTTGCCGAAAGGAATGCCGCGCAGGCCTTCCTGGCAGTTGGAGATCGAATAGAAGATCGCGGTAGTCGCGCCGCGCGGGTCGATGATCGCGCGGTCCTTGGCGATGACCTGGCCGATCGCGCCGGGCAGTTCGCTGGTCAGCGCCACTTCCACGAAGATCAGCGGATCGTCTTCCATCTGGGGGTGGAAGAAACCGTAGCAGCGCCGGTCCGCCGGCTCCACGCGGCGGCGCAGGTCGTCCCAGCCGTCGATGGAATGGACGGCCTCATAGCGGATGATCCGTTCGAGCAGGGCGGCGGGCGAATCCCAGCCGATCCGTTTCAGTTCGAGGAAGCCCGCGTTGAACCATGCGGAGAAGGCGTCTTCCAGTTCGCGGTCGAGCGCCTTCAGCCCGGTGGTCTGCTTCGGCGCGGCAAGCAGGTCGGAGCGCATCGCGATCAGCCGTTGCGTCCCCTGCGGCGCGAGGTTGAGCGTGCGGATCAGCTTCTGGCTGGGCGGCTCGCTCGCGAGGTTGAGCGCATGGGCGGCGGCTTCGTTCCGGCTGGCCTGCCAGCCCGCCACGGCCTTGTCGATCGCGTCGGCGTCGGCGGGATGGCGATCGTGGACCTGCGCGAGAAACGCCTGTCGGTCATCGGGGGAACTGGCTTCATAGAGGTCGAAGAACGTCGATGCCAGCGCCGGGCCGGACGCGCGGCCGCGCAGCGACAGCATCGCGCTGGCAAGGTCCAGCAGGCTTTCCGCGTTCGACTTGCGCGCCACGATGCCGATGCGCCCCAGCAGCTTGCCCAGCGGCGAGGACAGCACCATGTCGAAAGCGTTGCGCCGTTTGATGGGCGCGGCGGTCGTCTTGTCTTCGATCCGGGCCGTGCGGGCCATGGGCAAGCTCCTTGTGCGTGTTTATCGGCTGCGCGTGTTTCTGTTGCGACCGGCATAATATTGCATTGCAGCGAAAACTTGCAAGGCAGCGTGACAGGATCATGACGCAAGCCGTCGCGGTTCCCGGTGGGCCTGCCCGGCATCCCGGACGCGGCACGGGCATCGAAGGCAAGACAGGCGTTGACGAGCATCGGCGGATCGTGGCAAGCGCTTGCACCGCATGGCGGCAAAACGCCATGCGCGCGCCGGACATCCGGGAACGCGGGTATAGCTTAGTGGTAAAGCCCCAGCCTTCCAAGCTGGTTATGCGGGTTCGATTCCCGCTACCCGCTCCACTTTCCTTCTCACAACCTCAGTGCCTGCCCGACGAGCGATAACACCATTAATGCAGGTCTGCGTCGGCTGGGCTATGCCAGCCGACGAAATGATGGCGCATGGTTTCGGGGCGATGGCATCCACGCTGCTGAACGAAAGCGGCAAGTGGCACCCCGATGCCATCGAGCGCGCTTTGGCTCACGGCGACAGCAACAAGGTGCGCGCGGCCTATCATCGCGGCGCGCACTGGAACGAGCGCGTCGAAATGGCGCAATGGTGGAGTGACTTCTGGAAGGGCTACACAACGGCGTGGAGATTGCGCCGTTTCCTGATCGCGAAGCCATCTGAACTTTTCCCCGCTTGGTGATGAGGATAGCTGGCGTTAAGGTTCGTGTGTGAGGGGAAATTATGCCATTCTATTCGGAAGTCGGTTAGTGTATGGCCGTTCCGCTTCAACCTATCGAAGAGCGGCATAGGCGTTTCGGCGGGCATTAGGGGTCTTCGTATCGGGACGGGACCACGCGGCCATTACATTCATGCGGGACGCGGCGGCCTCTATTACAGGTCAAGCATCCCAAGCGGGGGCGGGAAAACACGGTCGTTACCTTCCCAGCCGCAGCAACCGTCCCCGCAAATACCTCCCGCCTATGCGGAGCCTAACGTGGACATGGTGCGAGTGTCCTCTTCCGATGTCCTGCAAATGGAGGATGCTCGCTTTTCTGATGTTCTGGCGGACCTAACCAAGAAGCAAAACTCGCTGTCTATGGCAAAGATGCTGGGATGGGGCGGCGGTGTAATCACCCTTTTTGCTATGATTTCCGCTGGCGTTAACGGTTTCATTTTCGGCCTATTAGCAACGGTGATCGTCTTGATCGTTGGAGCGTGGCTGGATAGCTTTCAGCGGTCATCTGTTCTGATGTATGATTTAGACGACGAAACCCAAGCCGCTTACGAAGCGGTGACCGCGAGCTTCGATGCCATGCTGGCTTGCGCCGGGAAATGGCACATAGACGCAGGTGGGTCCGTCCAGGACGTCCACACTTGGAAGCGCAATGCGGGCGCAAGTCATATACTGGACAAGCGACCAACCGTTTTCGATTATTCGCTACCACGAGTGGCCAAAAGCAACGTGACGCCCCCAGCGATAAAGAGCGGCAAAGAAACGCTCTATTTCTTTCCTGACTTCTTGATGGTCGTGGAAAGCGACAACGTTGGAGCGGTTGCCTATGATAATCTTTCCATTCGTTGGGAGCCTGCCAACTTCATCGAAGAGGGGGCCGTGCCGGGTGATACGGTAATCCTCCGGCACACTTGGAAGCACCCAAATAAAAGCGGTGGTCCAGACCGGCGCTTCGTGAACAACTATCAGATACCGGTATGTCGCTATGAGAGTATCTATCTCACCAGTTCCAACGGTCTGAACGAGCTGCTACAAGTATCGCGTAGCGGGGTGACGCAGCCATTTGCCCAAGCCATTGCTCGCCTTTCCCAAGGTAACGGGAGCCGGACCGTCTCTGCGACGGTGCCAATGTTGGCATAGCTGAACCGTCCCGCCCCGAAGCAAGGTTGCAGGGCTGCGATGCTACGCATCGAGCCGACAATTCGGGGACGCCACTTTCCGGGCGAACCATGCCCCCGGCGCAATCCGTCCCCGCAACGGGACCGCCCTGTCGCCGCGCGTATCGCAACGGCCCGCGACTCGTGATACCGGTGGCGGACGATCAACCGATGGACCCTGTTTCACGATGCGCCAGATCAGAAAGCTGACGATCGACTATTCCCTGCGTGAGGACCGGCTTCGCGCCACGACTCTGCTCAAGGACGGCGACGGTCTGGTCATGTGGCTGACGCAGAAGCTCACCAGCAGGCTGGTCAAGGGCCTGGTCGAGCTGTTCGACAACACGCTTGCCGTGCCGGAAACGCCGCCCGCGGCGCAGGCCGCCGCGCAGCCGGTTCGCGAACGGCGCGTCGCGGCCCATTTCTGGGAGCAGGCCCGGGCCGATCTGTCCCGCGTCCCGCAAAGGCCGGTGCCCCCGCCGCGCGAATCGACGCCTGAAGTGCTGGTGGACGGGCTGCGGCTGCGGCAGCACAAGGACACGTATTTCCTGCATTTCAGTTGGGGCGAGGAAGCCGTGTTCCTGCCCGCCGACGAAACCTGGCTGCGCCAGTTCATGCGCTCCCTGCACACGCTGTATCGCGATGCCGAATGGCCGGTCTCCGGTCTGTGGCCGGTGTGGTTCGATGCGGTTGAGCATAAACACTACGTCAGGCAGAGCGAGATCAACTGACGTTGGCTGACGCGTCGCCGGATCGCCCTGGAATGCGGCATCCGATATTGCCAGCACCGCGCCGTGGCCTATGGCGGCGTCATGGCGAAACTGCATGACCTGAACGGAAACCCGCGCCGGGCGGCGATGGCGCTGGCGCTTGTTGTGGCTCTCGCGGCTTTTCAGGTGGCGCGGGCCGAGGAAGCCGGCGCCATCGTTGTGACCGGGACGGGCCTTGCCGCTCCTCCGGCTGCGCCCGCCTACAGCCATGTCGAGCTGGACCGGGACGACTTGCGCGCCGCCGCGTCGGGCCGGATCGAGGACGTGCTGCTGTCCGTTGCGGGATTTCAGCAGTTCCGCCGGTCGGACAGCCGTTCCGCCAACCCTTCCGCGCAGGGCGTGACTCTGCGCGCGCTGGGCGGTAACGCGACGAGCCGCGCGCTGGTGCTGCTTGACGGCGTGCCGATGAGCGATCCGTTCTTCGGCTATGTGCCGCTGTCCGCCCTGGCGCCGGAACGGCTGGCGCGGGTCCGCGTGACGCGCGGCGGCGGCACGGGATCGTTCGGCGCGGGCGCCATCGCCGGGGCCATCGAACTGACCAGCGCCGATGCCGCCGCGCTGGGGCCGCTCTCGGCCGGTCTGGCCGGGAACCAGCGCGGGGAAAGCGAACTGTGGGGCAGCATCGCGGGGCAGGCCGGGCAGGGCTTCGCCGTGCTGTCCGGCCGGTGGGAACGCGGGCGCGGATTCTGGACCACGCCCGCCAGCCAACGGTCCGCCGCCAGCGCGCGGGCGCGATACGAGGCGTGGTCGCTCTCCCTGCGCGGCGTGGCGCGGTTGGCCGATGATGTGGAGCTTCAGGCGCGCGTCGCCGCGTTCGACGACCGGCGCGTGCTGCGCTTCGCGGGCGCTGATTCCGGGTCGAGCGGACAGGACGCCAGCCTGCGGCTCGTCGGGCGGGGGCCGTGGCAGTTCGAGGCGCTGGCCTATGTGCAGGCGCGCGATTTTTCCAACGTGGTGGTCAGCGCGACATCGTTCCGCAAGACGCTCGACCAGCGGCGCACGCCGTCCACGGGATTGGGCGGCAAGCTGGAACTGCGTCCGCCGGTGGGCGGCGGCCATGTGCTGCGCGCGGGCGGCGACTGGCGGCTTGCCAGCGGCGAGCTTCAGGAAGAACCCTACAGCGCCGTAACCGGGCTGGAGACGGCCCGGCGCCGCGCGGGTGGCAGGAACGCCGATATCGGGCTCTATCTGGAAGACGATTGGGAACTGGGCGCGCTGGTGTTGACCGGAGGCGTGCGGGCCGACCGCTGGACATTTCGGAACGGCCGTTACCGCGAGGTGACGCCCGCCGGGGCCGTGACGGCGGACCTGCGTTTTCCTGCCCGTTCGGGCTGGGAAACATCGTGGCGGGGCGGATTGCTGTGGCGCGGACCGGGCGGCGTTTCCCTGCGCGCGGCGGCCTATGGCGGGCTGCGCCTGCCCACGCTCAACGAACTCTACCGGCCCTTCGTGGTCTTTCCGGTGACGACGCAGGCCAATGCCGGCCTTCGCGCCGAGCGGCTTGCCGGTTACGAAGCGGGCGTGGACTTCCGGCCATCGGATGCGGTGCGGTTTTCGCTCACCGGGTTCGACAACCGGGTGCGCCACGCCATCGCCAATGTCACCATCGGGCCGGCCTTGCGCGAACGGCGCAATATCCGGGCCGTCGCGGCCCGGGGCGTGGAAGCGGACGCGGAACTGCGGGCGGGAGCATGGGCGTTCGACGCGTCGCTGGCCTGGACGCGGGCGCGGATGCGCGCCGGGGGCGTTTCAGCCATGCTCCATGGCATGCGCCCGGCGCAAACCCCGGCGCTGGCCGCGTCGGCGCGGATAAGCTGGACCCCCGCGCCCGATGCGCGGCTGACCATGACCGTGCGGCACACGGGCATGCAGTTCGAGGACGATCTGGAGACCGACAGCCTCCCCGCCTTTTCCACGCTCGATGGCTATGCCGAAGTGCCGCTGGCGCGCGGCGTCAGCGTGATCCTGCGCGGCGAGAACCTCGGCAATGCGCGGATCGTGACGCGCAATCAGGGCGGTTCGCTCGATCTGGGCGCGCCGCGCACGATCTGGGCCGGATTGCGCTTCACTTCGCGTTGAACGCTCGACTTCGCCACGCCGTTGCGGCTATCGTAGCGCCATGCCGCGCCTGACCGTCAACGACCGCCCGGTCGAGTTCCGCATGGACCCGCAGACGCCGCTGCTCTGGGCCTTGCGCGACGCGGCCAACCTGACGGGCACCAAATACGGTTGCGGCGCGGGCGATTGCGGGGCCTGCATGGTGCTGGTGGACGGGGAAGCGCAGCGCTCCTGCCAGATTTCCCTCGCCGAAGCCGAAGGCCGCGTCGTGCGCACCATCGAAACCTATACGGGCGAGCGGCGCCATCCCGTGCAGCACGCCATGATCGCCGAGCAGGCCATCCAGTGCGGTTTCTGCACGCCGGGCATCGTGATGAGCGCCATCGCGCTGCTGTCCCGCAACGCCGATCCCGGCGAGGACGAGATCAGGGCCGCGATCCCCAACTTGTGCCGGTGCGGCGTCTATCCCCGGCTTGTCCGCGCCGTGCGGCGCGCGGGCGATGCCATGCGCCGGGCCGATCCTGCGGCGCAGGAAACCCTTTCCATCACCTGAGCGAAACGAGAGCGATCCCATGAAAGCGACCATCTGGCACAATCCCGCCTGCGGCACTTCGCGCAAGACGCTGGCCATTCTGGAAGAGACGCCGGGCGTCGACGTCACTGTCATCGAATACCTGAAAGAGCCGCCCGCCGCCGAAAAGCTGGCGCAGCTCTATCGCGATGCCGGGATCACGCCCCGGCAGGGCCTGCGCCTGCGCGGCACTGACGCCGAGGAACGCGGGCTGCCGCAGGCCGACGACGCAACGGTGCTGGCGGCCATGGCGGCGGACTCCCGACTGATCGAACGCCCCATCGTGGAAACGGACAAGGGTGCCCGGCTGTGCCGTCCGCAGGACAAGGTGTATGAAATCCTCTGAATCGCGGATGGTTAACTGCTTGCATCGCGGCGGCAAATTTGCAAACGCCCGACCAATGCCGATGCCCACAGAACAAGGCTCTCCCCCGCATGACCAGCACTGAGCTTGCCCGCGAGACGATGTCCCGCAAACTCATGCGCCGGATCAAGCGGCACATGGGGCCCTGGGCAGTCTTTTTCGAGGGCTTCCTCAAGCATCCGGTCATGGTCGGTTCGATCATCCCGTCATCGCGCTTCACCATCGACAAGATGCTGGCCCCCGTGAACTGGGATGATTGCCGCCTTTTCGTGGAATACGGCCCTGGCGTCGGCACGTTCTGCCGCCCGGTGCTCGACCGGCTGCGCCGCGATGGGACGCTGATCGTGATCGACACCAATCCGCTGTTCATCGACTATCTGCGCACCACGATCACGGACAGCCGGTTCACGGCGGTGCTGGGTTCGGCGGCCGATGTAGAGGCCATCGTGCGGGCGCATGGCCACGACCATGCCGATTACGTCCTGTCGGGCCTGCCCTTTTCCACGCTGCCCGAGGGTGTGGGGCCGGAGATCGCGGCGGCGACGCATCGTGTGCTGCGGCCGGGCGGCTGTTTCCTCGTCTATCAGTTCTCCGCCAGGGCGCGCGATTTCATGGCGCGCCACTTCAAGCGGATCGACAACGGGTTCGAGGCGCTCAACATTCCGCCCTGCCGCCTGTTCTGGGGCTGGAAGGACGAACCGGGCGATAGCTGAGCGGCGGGGCGGCCCACCTTCCGCCCGCCAGTCTCACTCGAAGCCGCCAGTCTCACTCGAAGATGGAGCCGATCGCCTCGCCCGAAGGCCCGGCCAGTTGCCGGTGCGCGGCGGCCAGGATCGCCACGAAATAGACCGTGCCCGCCGCTCCCAGCGCGGCGGATACCACCGCTTCGACGACTTTCGCGGTTTCCGCCCCCGCGCCCAGCAGCACGACCATGCCGACCAGCACGATGGCCAGCGAAACGAGGATGACGAAGCCGATCACGATCAGCAGGTAGAACACGCCGAGCCGCGCGCCGTTGCCCCTGGTCAGCCACCAGGATCGTTGCAGGGCGCGCACGGGATTGCGTTCGTCTTCCACCGCGACGACTGGCGCCACCAGCGACGTCCTGACCGCGATGACGATCATGGCCGCCAGCACGACGATCACGGCGACGGCCGTGACGGGGCCGGAACCGCTGGCCGCCGCCGCGCCGATGACGAGGCCGCCCACCACGCCCAGGGCAAGCGCCAGCAGCATTTGCGCGCCGATCAGCGGCAGCAGCGCCGCCGCGCCCTTGCGGATGGCCTCCCCCACCGTCGGCCTCGCCTTGTCGGTCAGCAGCGTGAGCAGCGCCAGCGTGCCGATGGCTTGCAGCACGCCGACCGCGAGCATGAACGGCCAGGCTTTCGCATAATATTCGCTGACGAGGGCCATCATCGCGTTCTGATCCGTGCCCGCCGCCGGTTCGGGCTGGGGCAGGAACAGGCCGAAGGCCAGGCTGGGGAGCAGGAAGAATACGCCAGCCAGAGCCCACAACACGTCCCTGTTGGCCGCAACGGCGGCGGTCGCCTCTTTCCAGGCGCGGTTGCTGTCGAATGTCATGGCGGGCGTCCTCGCTGGGCCGGGCGGTGCGCCCTGGCCGATACACCCCCTTGATAACAGCAGCATTTGCGGCCACGCAATGCGCGTGACGACCCTTGCCGAACTGCCCGGAAATATCGAGCTGCGCCGCGAAACGGCGCAAGTGCCTTATCGCGGTGCGCTGGATGACATGACGGCGCGCAATGCCGCCATTGTCGAAGGTTCCGCGCGCGAACTGGTCTGGCTGCTGGAGCATCCGCCGGTCTACACCGCCGGAACCAGCGCGGCGGCGGACGAACTGCTCGATCCGCGATTCGAGGTGGTCGTGGCCGGACGCGGCGGGCGCTATACCTATCACGGGCCGGGGCAGCGCGTCGGCTATGTGCTGCTCGACTTGCGCAAGCGCGCGCGCGACGCGCGCGGCTTCGTCCATGCGCTGGAAGGCTGGGTGATCGGCACGCTGGCCCACTTCGGCGTGGAAAGCTTCCGCCGCGAAGGCCGCATCGGCATCTGGACCGTCGACGTCGACGGGCGCGAAGCGAAGATCGGCGCCATCGGCGTGCGCATCCGCCGCTGGGTGACGATGCATGGCTTCGCGGTGAACCTTTCGCCCGACCTGTCGCATTTCGCGGGGATAGTGCCCTGCGGGATCGAGGAGTTCGGCGTCACCAGCCTTGCCCGGCTGGGCGTGGACGTGGACCGGGAAACATGGGACCGGGCCTTGATCGCGCGCGCGGGCGATTTTCTGGCCGCGCTGGACAAACCCTGCCCTTCGCCGGAGACTGCCGCATGACCGCTATTCGATTCCTGGCCATCCCGCTTCTGACGCTGCCGCTGGCGGGCCTTGCGGCCTGCGACAAGCCGGGCGGAAGCGAAGCCAGGGCGCCTGCCGCCAGCGACGTGATGGAAGGCTCCATCAGCGACGCGATGCTGCCGCTGGACAGCGTGCGGTCGCAACCGCCGCTGGCGCCGCGCGTCGAAAAGACCGGGCGGGCGGGCAGCAAGGAGGAAGGGGACGGCAAGGGCGATGCCGGCGGTGATGAAGCCGCCGGCGCGGAGGACGCCGCCGGGAACGCCGGGCCGCCTCCCTCTCCCGCCGCCGCTACGCGGGCCGCAGAATAGGCCCGCGGGGCGTTTCCGGCGCGTCCGCACCGGCGCCGCCCAGCCCCAGCAGCCGTTGCGCCAGCTTGAGGTGCGGCTGATCGACCATGCGGCCGTCGATCTGCAAGGCTCCCGCGCCGGGATTGGCCGCGAAGGCATCCACGATGGCGCGGGCTTCGGCCAAGGCTTCCTCGCTTGGCGTGAAGGCGGCGTTGATGACCGGCACCTGATTGGGGTGAATGGCGAGCATTCCGGCAAAACCGTCCGCCGCCGAAGCGTCCGCCGCCGCTTTCAGCCCCTCGATGTCGGAAAAATCGGCGTGCAGCGTATCTATGGCCAGAGTGTCGCAGGCGTTGGCCGTCAGCAGTGTCTGCGCGCGGACGAAGCGGAACACGTCGGTCCAGCCGCCGTTCGCGTCGCGCTTGCGGGCCGCGCCGAGCACGGCGGACAGGTCTTCCGCGCCCCATGTCAGCCCGATCAGCCGCTGATGGCGTTCCGATGCATAGGATGGAATGGTCAGCGCGGCGTGTGACGTTTCGCTGACCAGCGGGAGAATGCGCGTGGCGCCCGACGCGATGTGGTTGCGCTGCTCCAGCTCATAGAGTTCGGCGGCAAAAGTGCGCACGGCGTCCGGGCCTTCGCTCTTGGGCAGCATGATCCCGTCGGGCGCGGACGGCATCACCGCCATGAGATCGTCGCGCCACAATCCGCTGTCGAACGCGTTGATCCGCACCCAGCGCTTCGGCGGATGCTCGACGACCTGCTCGCGGTGCGCGGCGAGCCATTGCGCCGCCATCTGACGGGCGGCGGGCTTGGCCGCAAGCGTGACGGAATCCTCCAGATCGACGATGATGACGTCCGCGCCGCTGCCGGTGGCCTTGCCCAGCTTCTTTTCACTGTCGCCCGGAACGAAAAGCCAGGAACGGTAGGACATGGCGTTGACCCCTCTTTCGTGTGCTGGCCGCGCTATAGCGCGAAGCGTCGGGATTGACCCTATTTTACTTTGCGGACTCGCGCGCGATTTCGCGCCAGCCGATATCGCGGCGGCAGAATCCGGTATCGAAACGGATGGCATCGACGGCCCCATAGGCGCGTGCCTGCGCTTCCCCGACAGTCACCCCCCGCGCGGTCACGTTGAGCACGCGTCCGCCGTCCGCGCGCAGCACGCCGTCCGCGCCCAGCGCCGTCCCGGCGTGAAAAACCTTGGCTCCGTCCGCTTCGGCGGCCGGGATGCCGTCGATCCGCCCGCCCTTTTCCGGCGTGCCGGGATAGCCGTTAGCCGCCATCACCACGGTCAGCGCGGTATCGGGCGCGAATTGCGGGCGAGGGCAGGCGGCGAGGCTGTCGGTCGCGCAGGCCAGCAGAAGTTCTCCCAGATCGCTTTCCAGCCGCATCATCAGCACCTGGCATTCCGGATCGCCGAAACGGCAGTTGTATTCGATCAGCTTCGGCCCATCGGCGGTCAGCATCAGCCCGGCATAGAGCACGCCGGAATAGGGCGTGCCTTCGTCCGCCATGGTCCGCACCGTTGGGGCGACGATGCGCTTGATCACTTCGCCCACCAGCAGCGGGGAAAGCACCGGCGCGGGGCTGTAGGCGCCCATGCCGCCGGTGTTCGGCCCGGTATCCCCGTCGCCCACGCGCTTGTGATCCTGCGCGGTGCCGAAGGGGACGATGGTGGTGCCGTCCGTCAGCGCGAAGAAGCTGGCTTCCTCGCCTTCCAGATATTCCTCGATGACCGCTTCGGCGCCCGCCGATCCGAACCGCCCGCCGAAGATCTCGCGCACGGCTGCTTCGGCTTCGTCCATGGTCATGGCGACGGTCACGCCCTTACCCGCCGCGAGGCCGTCGGCCTTGATGACGACCGGTGCGCCGAAACGGGCCAGCGCCGCCAGCCCCTCCGCTTCGCTGGCGACGCGCACGTAACCGGCGGTGGGAATGCCCGCGCGCTCGCACAGATCCTTGGTGAAGCCCTTGCTGCCTTCCAGTTGCGCGGCGGCCCGGCCCGGCCCGAACACGGCGAAGCCCGCCGCCCGCAGCGAATCGGCCAAGCCGTCGACCAGCGGCGCTTCCGGTCCCACGACGACGAGCCCGATACGATGCGTTTCGCAGAACACAGTGACAGCGGCGTGATCCGTCACGTCGAGCTTTACGGGTTCGGCGTGTTCGGCGATGCCGGGATTGCCCGGCGCGGCATAGAGCCTGCCTCCCGTCGCGGTGACCAATCGGGATTGCGCCAGCTTCCATGCCAGCGCATGTTCTCGCCCGCCCGAACCCAGCAGCAGGATGTTCATGGACTTGCCCTATTCCGATTCCGATGACGACAAAGCCGGGCTGGTAGCGAAGCAAAGCGCCGGGGACAACGCCGCCCCGCTTTCGGTGAGCGAGATTTCCGCGCTTCTGAAGCGCACGGTGGAGGATCGCTTCGGCTTCGTGCGCCTGCGCGGCGAACTGTCGGGCGTGAAGCGGGCGGCTTCGGGGCATCTCTATCTTTCCCTGAAGGACGAGAACGCCCGGATCGACGGCGTGATGTGGCGCGGCAACGCGCAGCGGCTGGCCTTCATGCCGGAGGATGGAACCGAAGTGATCGCCACGGGCAAGATCACGACCTATCCGGGCCGCTCGACCTATCAGATCGTGATAGACCGCATGGAGATTGCGGGCGAAGGCGCGCTGCTGGCCCTGCTGGCAAAAACGCGCGCCCGGCTTGAGGCGGAAGGGTTGTTCGATTCGGCCCGCAAGCGCCCCCTGCCGTTCCTGCCGCGCACGATCGGGGTCGTCACGTCCCCAACAGGCGCGGTGATTCGCGACATTCTGCACCGGCTGGCGGACCGCTTCCCCAGCCATGTCGTCGTCTGGCCGGTGCTGGTGCAGGGGCAGGGCGCGGCGGAGCAGGTGGCGGCGGCGGTGCGCGGCTTTTCGGGCCTTGCGCCCGATGGCCCGGTGCCGCGCCCGGACGTAGTGATCGTGGCGCGTGGCGGCGGCTCGATAGAGGACTTGTGGTCTTTCAACGAGGAAACGGTGGTGCGCGCGATTGCCACGTCCACCATTCCGGTCATTTCCGCCGTGGGGCACGAGACGGACACCACGCTGGCCGATTTCGCGGCCGACCTGCGCGCGCCGACGCCGACCGCCGCTGCTGAACTGGCCGTGCCGGTGCGGGAAGACCTGCTGGCGCAACTGGCCGAACTGGCGCTGCGCAAGCGCCGCTGCGCATTGCGGCCGGTGTCGCTGGGGCGGGAGCGGCTGGACGCGCGCGCCGGGCGGCTGCCGCGCGCCGAAGCCTTGCTGGCCGCGCCGACGCAGCGGCTGGACGACCTTGGCGAGCGGCTGCGCCGCGCGCTGGCGGACCGGGCCTTGCTGGGCGAGCGGCGGCTGGGTCAGGCGGCGGGGCGGCTGTCCGCGCCCATGCTGGCGGCCCGGCTCCACCGCGCGCAGGACCGGCTGGCGGCGCAGCGCCTCACCCCCGCGCTGGTGACGGCGCGCATCGCCGCCGCGCGCGAGCGGCTGGGTGCGACGGCGCGGCTGATGGTCTCGCTCCACCCGGACAAGGCGCTGCAGCGCGGCTATGTCCGCGTGACGGCGGCAGGCGGGCGGACGCTGGTGAGCCGGGACGATGCGGCGAGGGAAACGCGGCTGACGCTGGTGTTCCGCGACGGCGAACTGGCCGTGGCTCCGGCGGGCGCGAAGCCCGCGCCGCGCAAGATCGCGCCGGATGCCCCCGAACAGGGGAAATTGCTTTGAAACGGCGCATTGGCTAGGTTCATGTTCATGTTGATGTCATCGAAAGATCGCCCCGCCTCGTTGCAATACGGCCCCAACGGTTTTCGCGTGCTTGCCCCCGGCGCGCATGTCGTCTGCGCCGTCACAGGCGAGAAGATTCCGCTGGAAGTGCTGCGATACTGGAGCGTGGAGCGGCAGGAGCCTTATGCCGGCGCGGACGTGGCCGCGAAACGCCTGCTGGGGCAGGCATGAAGGTGTGGAGGGCGTTCCTGTGCGCGTTGCCGGTATTCGCCGCCGGTTGCGTCGAGCCGTCCGATCCCGCGCCCGCCACGCGGGCGGCCGCCCAGCCCGCCCCGGAGCAAGCAACGCCCGCCGCCGCGAAACCTGCCCCCGCCCGGCCTGTGATGCCCGCTGAACTGACCTTGAGCGGGGAACGTACGCAGGGCGGCTGGATGAAAGGCAAGGCGCCGGCTGAAACGCGGCAGTTGCTGTTCAATGGCCGGGCCGTGCCCGTCGCCGCAGACGGCGCGTTCCTGATCGCGTTCGATCGCGATGCGGGAACGCAGGCGCGGCTGGTGGCGACACTGGCGGACGGCAACACGCTGACGCGCGACATCGAAGTCAGCCCGCGCGAGTGGAAGATCGAGCACGTCGCGGTCGGTCCGCGTCCCGGCGCGATGCCGAGCGAGGAGTTCAAGCGCCGCCGTGCGGCCGAACTGGCGCGGATCAACGCCGCGCGGGCAAAAGTCACAGGTGCCGAAGGCTGGCGCCAGTCCTTCATCTGGCCCGCCAAGGGGCGGCTTTCCGGCCTGTTCGGGTCGCAGCGCATCTATCGCGGCACGCCCGGCAGCTATCATTCCGGCATGGACATCGCGACCGGCACGAGCGGTACGGTGTTCGTCGCGCCCGCCGATGGCGTGGTGATCCTCGCCGCCGAAACGCCGTTCACGCTGGAAGGCAACCTGCTGATGATGGATCACGGCATGGGGCTGAACAGCGCGTTCCTGCACTGTTCGGAACTGCTGGTGAAGGAAGGTGACCATGTGCGCCAGGGCCAGCCCATCGGCCGCATCGGCGCGACGGGCCGGGCGACGGGGCCACATCTCCACTGGAGCATCAAGTGGCGGGACGCGCGGCTCGATCCGCTGCTGTTCACCGGGCCGCCGCAGTAGGGGGTGCACACTTCGTCATTGCGAGCCCGTCGGCTGGCTGTTTGCAACAGCCGCTCAGGATAAACTGCGCAAAGCAATCCAGGGCCTCGCGCAACCGCTCTGGATTGCTTCGTCGCTTGCGCTCCTCGCAATGACGAAGGCACGAAAAAAGGCGCGCGGGATACGCACGCCCTTTTTCCTGCAAGGCGGGACCGAAGCCCCGCCGGCGCAGCGGGATCAGGCCGCGGCCTTCGCCTTTTTGGCGAGATCGCGCTTCACCTTGAGCGCGCGCGGGCTGAGCTTGCCGTCCGCCGTCTTGAGCAGCCAGTTGTCGAGGCCGCCGACATGCTCGACCGAACGCAGGCCGTGCGTGGAGACGCGGAAGCGGAAGCTGCGCTCCAGCCCGTCGGACATGAGCGTGACGTTCTGCAGGTTGGGCAGGAACACGCGCTTGGTCTTGTTGTTGGCGTGGCTGACGTTGTGGCCGACCTGGCGGCCCTTGCCGGTCAGTTCGCAAATCCGGGACATGAGCTTTCTCGCTTCAAAAAGTTCGTTGCCGTTCGCACGGGAAGGCGCGCCCTTACCGATTCACCCTTGAAAGGTCAAGGCGCGCGGGCCATCCCGCCCCCCATGACCCGCCCCGTGACCCGTTGGCCGCTTCCCGATCCGATGGCGCGCGCGCTGGACGAGGCGCGCGCGGCGGCGCGGGCGGGCGAAGTGCCGATCGGCGCGGTGATCGTCAGGGAGGGGGCAGTTCTGGCGAGCGCCCATAACCTTACCCGCGCCATGGCTGATCCCACGGCCCATGCCGAACTGCTGGCGATTCGCGAAGCGGCGCGCAAGCTGGGCAACGAACGGCTGGACGGTTGCGACTTGTGGGTGACGCTGGAGCCCTGCCCGATGTGCGCGGGCGCCATCGCCCATGCGCGCCTGGCCCGCGTCTATTACGCCGCGTCTGATCCGAAAGGCGGGGGAGTGGAGCATGGCGCGCGGGTGTTCGAGCATCCGCAGTGCCTGCACCGGCCCGAAGTCTATGCGGGCGTGGGGGAGAGCGAGGCGGCGGAACTGATGCGCGGTTTTTTCCGCGAGCGGCGATCCTAAAGCCCGCGCCAGATCTTCAACTGCGCCGAATCGGCCGGGCCGTAAGCCCTGCGGGTGCAGGCCGTGGGCATGAAGTTCCGCCCATAGCAGAGATAGACTTCGCGCAGCCATCCGGTGCGGCTGGCGACGATGCCCACCTGGCTTGCTTTCCAGTCCGGGTTGGCTTCCACGAAGGCGCGACGAAAATCGCCCGCCGTCAGATCGCGGTTGCGCGACAGGCGATCCGCGTCCGGCCAGCGGATCGAGTTCCACAGGATGCCGCTCACCTTGAAATAGGCTTGCGGGGTTTTCACCATGCAGGTGCCGTGCTTGGCCCATTCGCGCGCCAGCAGGCCGGGCGCGGGCGTCATGCAGAGGTTGCGCCGCACGAGGTCCGGCGGAGGCGCGGGGGTCGGGGCGCACCATTGCGGCGGCGCGCCGCCGCGCGCCTCGGGCCAGAGACCGTGCAGGATGAAGCCGAAGCGCCCCTGCCGCCCCGAACACTGCATCGAAGTCGTGTCGCGCGTCATGCGGCAATATTCCGGCGACCAGCTTGCCGCCAGCGTATAGCCGTCGACCCGCGCGTGGCGGGTCGGCCCGTCCGGGCTGGGCGCGGGGACGGAGCCGATGCGTTCGGGCACGCGGCACTGATAGGCTTGCGCGTGCGCCATGCCGGGCAGGGCGGCGAACAGGAGAGCCGCGAGCCGCGCTTTCATAGGCGCGTGAAATCCAGCCCGATGTCGGCGGCGGGCGCGCTTTGCGTCAACCGGCCGACCGAAACGTAAGTCACGCCCGTCGCCGCGATTGCGCCGATGGTGTCGAGCCGCACGCCGCCCGATGCTTCGGTGGGCACGCGCCCGGCGACGAGCGCCACGGCCTCGCGCAAGGTCTCGCAGCCCATGTTGTCGAGCAGCAAGTGGCTGGCGCCCGCGGCCAGCGCCGGTTCGATCTGGTCGATGTGATCCGTTTCGCAGATAATGTTCGCGACTCCCGCCGCCCGTGCGCGGCGCACCGCTTCCGCCACGCCGCCCGCGACGAGGACATGGTTGTCTTTTATCATCGCCGCGTCCCACAGGCCCATGCGGTGATTGCGCGCGCCGCCCATGCGCGTGGCGTATTTCTCCAGATGCCTGAGGCCGGGGATGGTCTTGCGCGTATCGAGCAGCACGGCCTTGCCATGCATGGCGTCGACATACCGGCGCGTCATCGTGGCGATGCCCGACAGGTGCTGCACGGTGTTCAAGGCGCTGCGCTCCGCCGTCAGCATGGCGCGGGCGTTGCCGGAAAGCCGCATGATCTGCGTGCCGGGGGGAACTTGCTGCCCCTCGTCCGCCAGCAGTTCGATTGCCATTGCCGGGTCGAGCGCGCGGAAAAACGCGGCGGCGACGGGAAGCCCCGCGACGACGATGGCGTCGCGGCTGTCCATCACGCCGGAAAAGCGCATGTCCGCTGGAATCACGCTTTCGCTGGTGACGTCATGCCCGCCGCCGGGCAGCCCTTCGCCCAGATCCTCGGCCAGAATGGCGCGCACGAAGGCGGGAAGGTCGAAGCCAGTCAGGGAAAAGTCGCTCATGCCGCAACCCTTGCCGGGAGCGGCCGCCCGAATCAATGCACGAACCGAATCAATGCACGAAGCGCGCCACCACGTCGCGATAGGAGCGGCTGACTTTCACTTGCGCGCCGGAATCGAGCACGAGGAAGCATTCGCCGTTGGTGTGGGGCTTGACCTGCCGCACCTGATTCAGGTTCACGATGGTCGAGCGGTGGACACGCTGGAACACGCGGGGGTCGAGCCTGCGTTCCAGATCCTTCATCGTTTCGCGCAGGATCAGCGAATTGTCGGCGGTGCGGATACACATATAGTCGCCCGCCGCCTCGATATGCTCGATGCTGTCGACGTCGATGCGGAAAATCTGGCCGCGATCCTTGATGTTGATGAGCTTTTCATAGCGGTCGGCGTTCGCTTCCGTTTCCTCCGGCATGGCCTCGATGGCGTCGGGCGCCACTTCGGCCAGCACGTTCTTGAGCTTTTCGGCTTCCTCGGCGGAGCGTTTCTCGGCGATGCGGGTGCGGACCCGGTCCAGCGTATCGGCCAGCTTGTCCTCGTCCACCGGCTTCATCAGGTAGTTGATGGCATTGGCCTCGAAGGCGCGGACGGCATGTTCCTGATAGGCCGTGACGAACACGAACAGCGGCGGCTCGATCTCCATCACGCCCTTGACCACGCTGAACCCGTCGAAACCCGGCATCTGGATATCGAGGAACACGAGGTCCGGCTTTTCCGTCTTGATCTTGCGGATCGCTTCGCGCCCGTTGGCGCAGGTGTCGATGATCTCGACGTCGGGAAACTTTTCCAGGCGCAGTTGCAGGCCCTGGATCGCCAGTTTCTCGTCATCGACAAGGATGGTGCGAATGGTCATGGTCGGTTCTCGATCTCAAGTAATCAGCCAAACGCGGCATTGTTCCCGCGCGCGAAGGTTCAGCCGGTGGCGGGCACCGGCACGGGGGCCGGGGCGGGCGGCTCCACCGCCCGCTCGGCCGGAATTTCGATCACTACGGCAAAGCCGTCTTCCGGCGGATCGACCGTCTCGAAGCGATGCTCGTCTCCATAGGCTTGTGCCAGCCTGTCGCGAATGTTCGCAAGGCCGACCCCGGTCGAAACAGGTTCCCCGCCATCGAAAGTCACGCCGGACAGCCTGTTGTCGGCGGACGACGTTTGCAAGCCCGGCCCGGTGTCGGAGACGGTGATGCGAAGCATCTGCCCGACGAGTTGCGTGGCAATGGTGATCTCCGCGCCCGATTCCTGCGGGCTGACGGCGTATTTGATGGCGTTTTCCACCAGCGGTTGCAGCAGCAGCGAAGGCAGCAGCAGCGCCTCCGTGGCCGGATCGACGCGGAATGTGGTGCGCAGCCGGTCCTCGAAGCGCATCCGCTCGATATCGAGATAGAGCTTCAGCGTCTCGATTTCCTTGGCGACGGTCACGCGCCCGCTCGGCTCGTTGATGAGCGTGTAGCGCAGGAACGAGGACAGGCGGCTCAACATCGCGTTGGCCGGCTCCGTCTGCTTGAGCAGCACCAGCGTGGAAATCGAATTGAGCGTGTTGAACAGGAAATGCGGATTGAGCTGATAGCGCAGCATGGCCAGTTGCGCGCTGGTCGCCTGCGTTTCCAGCCGGATCAGCCGGTCGTTCTGCTCTTCCACCTGGAGGAAGAAATTGACGGCATAGTAGAGCGCGGTCCACGCGCCCAGCAGCGTGGCGTCGAGATAGAACACGCCGATGAACAACTGGGCGAAGCCGGCCTCGCTGTCCGAACGGTAGAGGCCGATCACCCAGGCGTCGATAAAGGCATGCAGCGCCACCGCGAAAGGCAGGACCAGCGCGGTCAGGCCCCATGTCACCAGCGGGCGCTTCGTGATGAGCTGGCGATAGATGACGGCCAGCACCAGCGAGATCGAAAAGCCCGTGATCGTCGCGATCAGCACCAGCACGAGGAACGAGAGCGGCTGCGCGTTGGCAAGGCTCGACATCGTGCGCAACAGCATCGCGCCGCTCCACCCCGCGAGCTGGAGGCGCCAGAACGCCTGGTTCTTGTTGGCGAAGAACGGTGTCGGGCGGAACGGCAGGACGGCCATGGCCGGCGTTTTAGCGGAAATCCCCGGCCACGGGAATCGGCGCCGCGAAAGCGGGAGCGGGGCCATCAGTCGCGCGCGTCCCGGATCGCCGCGTCCAGCCGGTCGAGCCCCACGGCGCCGGCCAGCACGCTGTCGCCGATCACCCAGGTGGGGGTTCCGGCAAAGCCGAGCTGGCGCGCCATTTCCAGGTTCGCGTTGATTTCCGCTTCCACCGCCGGGCTGACGGAGACCTTGCGGGCACGCGCCATATCCAGCCCGGCGGCCTTCGCGGCGGCCTCGATGCTTCCGGTGTCGGGCCGTCCGGCCGAGAACATCAGGCGGTGGAACGCGGCGAACCTGCCCTGTTCGGCGGCGGCCAGCGCCATGCGCGCGGCTTCGGCGCTTTGCGGGCTGAGGATCGGCAGTTCGCGCACCACCACGCGCAGGTCAGGGTGCTTTTTCACCAGCGCTTCCACATCGGCGACGCTCTGCTTGCAATAACCGCAGGCGAAATCCGTGAATTCGACCAGAGTGACCTTGCCCGCCGGATTGCCCAGCACCGCGCCGGGGAAGGGCCGTTCCAGGTCGCCGCGAATGGCGGAAAGCCGCTTCGCGTTCTCGCGGCGTTGCAGGTTTTCCATGGCTTGCGGCAGAATTTCGGGGTGATCGAGGATATACTGGCGCACCACGTCCTCGATCGCCGCCCGGTCCGTATCGGCGATACCGGATGCGGCGCGGCCCGCCATGGAATGCCACGACCATCCCGCCAGCCCGCCGAGCAGCGTCAGCGCAAGGCCGATCAATATCAGGGCCGGCCAGCGGCGGCGTTCGTCCATATCGTCACGCATCGGCAGCGGAGTTACTTGCGTTTGCGGGCCCGTTCAATCGCCGCGCGCGCCTGAAAGGCAATATCCTGTGCCCTCAGCCAGTCCGCCGACCCCGTGGGCAGCGCCGCCTCGGCGGCTTCGGCGCTGCGCAGCGCGGCGTTCATGTTGCCGGAAAGCACCTGCTGTTCCGCGCTGGCCAGCCGCGCGCGCGGCAGGTCTCCCTGCGCCGCATAGATCATGCCCAACTGATACCAGGCGAAGGGGTTGCCCCGGTCCCGCACGACGGAGGCCTTCAGCACGCGTTCGGCTTCGGCGAAATGGGCGCGATCCTCGGTGGCGATGAGGGCATGGCCGAACAGCGTGGCGATCAACGGCTGGTTGCCGGTCAGTTCCGTCGCGCGGCGCAACGGCCCGAGAGCATCGGCCGCCTTGCCCGATTCGAGCAGGATCTGGCCCTTGAGTTCCAGGAAATAGGCATCGTCCGGGTTGGTCGCGAGCAGCGCGTCGGCTTCGGCCAGCGCCTTGTCCAGCCGCGAATCCTTGTGCCAGGCATAGGCGCGGGCATAGCGGGCGGGCACGCCGGTCATCGTTTCGGGATAAGTCCGCAGCGTGTCCGCCGGATCGGCCAGATAGCCGAACAGCTTGGCCTTCACCCGCTGATAGCGCGCTTCCAGTTCGGGCGGCGAAGGCTTGAGCCAGGCCGGGTCTTTCTCATAGACGTCGCTCAGCGTGGCGATGCGATCCGCCGTGACCGGGTGCGTGGTGAAGAAGGCGTCGTCCCCCCGCACGGTATAGCCGTAGCGGTATTCCATGTTCTGGAGCTTCTTGAAGAACTCCAGCGATCCACGCCCGGACATGCCCGCATCGGAAAGGAATTGCGCGCCCGCCGCGTCCGCGCTCGATTCCTGGGCGCGGTTGAACGCCAGATACTTGCCGAGCGCGGCCTGCTGGCCCGCCATCATCACGCCCATGGCGGCATCGCCCGCGCCCGCGACTGCCGCCGCCGCGCCCAGCAGCAGCGACAGGATGCTGATGTTGCTGGCCGCCTTGCCGCCGCTGTCGCTGATGATGTGGCCGCCGGTGATGTGGCCCAGTTCGTGGGCGATGACGCCCTGCACCTGCTCCGCCGAATCGGCCATGTTGATGAGACCGGCGTTGACATAGACCACTTGCCCGCCCGCCACGAAGGCGTTGACCGAGCGGTCGCCGACAAGGACGACATCCACGTTGCGCGGATCGAGCCCCGCCGCTTTCACCAGCGGCGTGGCCATGTCGTGGAACAGGGCTTCGGTTTCCGCGTCGCGCAGGATGGATTGCGCGGCGGCTGACTGGACGATCAGCGCGGCGCTGGCGACCACGCAAGCGACCGCTGGGGCGAGACGGGCAAGAAGGCGCATCGCGCGAGTGGTAGCGCGTTCGGGCCTGAACGGGCAATGAAGATGCGGCGGGTGTCCGCGGATCAGGCGACGAGCTTGCGCGCGGCCTTTTCCAGCAGGGGCACGTCGTCCGTCACTTCGCCCAGCAGGACCACCTCGCCGTCCGGCAGACGCCGTGCGACGAGCAGCGTGAATTCATCCCCATCGGCGGCCACTTCGGCGAGCGGCCTGTGGCCGAGCTTGCGCAGCTTGCGCGCCAGCGTGGCGCGCGGGGCCTTGCGCGGCGCGGGCTTCGGGTTTTCGCCCCGGCGCAACCGGCGTTCGGCCTGGACCACGCCCTTGAGGCCGCCGGTTGCCTGCCCGATCCATTCGGCGAGCATGCCCGGCGCGATGGCGTTGCGCCGTCCGTGCGCGAGGACGGCGGCGAATTCCGCCAGCCGGGTCTTGTCGTAATCCGCGCCGAAAACCAGTTTCACGATCGGCGTGAAGGGGGCGTGGTCCCGTGTCGCGATACCGGCGTCGGCAAGGAGGACGGCGAAGTCCTCGGGCCTGCCTTCCGCTTCCAGCAGGAAATCGTAGGCCCGTGAAATGGCGGCATAGAGCGCCTGGCGCGAGCGGTCGTCGGCGCCGCGCGCCGATTGCGCCAGCGTGCGGGCCGAAGCGAGCAGGTCGGCCAGGCTTTCGGGCCCGCCGTCCGTTTCGGCCTGCTTGTCCGGGGTATTCTCTTGGGTGGTTCCTGCTTCGACGCCGAACGCGGGGGCGGGAAGTTCGGGAAGAAGTTCGGCGCCTGCCCCGGCCGTCGCGAGATCGAGCACCGTTCCGCCGTCGGCCGGGCCATCCGCCCACTCGGTCATCGGGCCGTCGTCGCGGGCGATCTTCGTCTGCGGTTCCAGGGCCTGATCGATTTCAAGCAGCAATTCGTCCGCCGTGCGCTGGTCGGCCAGTTCCTTCCAGTTGATGACGCCGTAGACGAAATCAATGGTGTCGTCGTCGCTGGAAAAGGGCAGCAGGATGCCGCGATAGAGAATCGTCGCGCCGCGCGTGTTGACGAACTCCGCCTCGAAGCCGATCGGCGCCTGGTTCGCCAGGATCTGCATGTAGTGATCGGTGATACGCGACAGCAGCGAACGGCCGGGCACGTCCGCGAGGTTCTCGATCGGTCCCTCAGTGCCGCATTCCTCGGCCAGCCGTTCGCCGAGGAACTGGATCGAGGGGTCTTCTATGCCGCAGGTGAAATCGAGCAGGACGCTGTAGGGGCCGAAATCCGGGAGGGTTTCGGGATCGAGATCCTCGATCGAGGGCAGGTTGCGCCCGTCGAGCAGGCTGGCCCAGAAGTTGTAGGCGCGCACTTGCATGCGCCGCTCGTCCTGACCGATGATGGACGGTGGCGGCTCATGGCGCGCGGCATCGTCATGCAGATCGAAATCGGCCCCGGCGGCATGGCCGCCGCCGGTGTCCGTTGCAGGAAATTGGCCGCGCAAACTGTCCATGTGGTTTCCCCACTGTCCCCTTGTTGGGGAACCTTGTGGCGCATCGTGGTGAATTAACCGTTAAGGCGGCGGCGTATTTGCATCGTCCGTCCCCGTTTCCCGCGCATCGGAAGCCGGGCGCCCTTCTCCCGGAAGCGGCATCGGGGCGACGAAGCGCAGTCCCAGCGATAGGGCGAGGAACGCCGATGCGGCGTGCAGCGCGAAAGGCAGCCCGCGCCAGTCGGCCATCGAGCCCCAGATCCATGCGCCCAGCGCCATGGCGCCGAACGTCACTGCCTGATAGAGTGAAAGGCACCGGCCGAGGATTTCCTCCGGCGAGCGTATCTGCATCGCGACGTTGAGCGATGTGAGGATCGAAACCCAGCCCAGCCCCGCGATGAACGATACCGGCAGCGCCCAGGCCAATGCCCGCGTGGCGCCGAGCACCCACAACGCCATGACGAATGTCGCCGTGCCGCCCGCCAGCACGTTTTCCACGCCGAACCGGCGGCGCACGGCGCCGAGCGCCAGCGCGGCGCAGATCGAGCCCGCGCCGAACAGGCCCAGTATCAGGCCATAGTCGAGTTCGTCGCCGCCCAGTCCGTCATGTACGATGGACGGGATCAATGCCTGATAGGCGGCCATGCCGAAGCCCAGCGCCAGCCCGCGCAGCAGGACGCGCCGGATTGGGCTGGATTGCATGCAATAGCGGATGCCGATGGCGATGGCGGGCAGCATGCGCCGCTTTTCCCGCCGGGGCATTTCGGGGCGCCAGCGGGCCAGCACCACGATCATCGCCACGAAGCTCGCCGAATTGATCGCGAAGGCCAGCGCCGGGCTGGTCAGCGAAATCAGCAGCCCGCCGATCGCGGGCCCCACGCTGCGCGCGAGGTTGAAGGCAATGGAATTGAGCGCGATGGCCTGCGGCACGTCCCTGAGGCCGACCTGGAGCCGGACCGACGCCTGCCACGCCGGCGCGTTGAGCGCGGTGCCCGTCCCCAGCGCCAGCGTGAACATCAGCAGCATGACCGGCGTGATGAGACCGAGCGCGGTCGTCACCGCCAGACCCGCCGACACCGCCAGCATCCCGGTCTGCGCCGCCAGCATCACCCGGCGCCGGTCGTAGTTGTCCGCGATCGCCCCCGCGAACATGCCGAGCATGAGGATCGGCAGCGTGGCCGAGGACTGCACCAGCGCGATCAGCAGGTGCGACGCGGTAAGCTCGGTCATCAGCCAGGCCGCCGCGACCGACTGGATCGCGGTGCCCAGGTTGGAGGCGAGGTTGGCGATCCAGATCGCGCGGAACGCGGGATAGCGGAACGGGGCGAGCGTCCGTGAGCCTTCGTCGTGCCTTTCGCCGGAAGAGGAGCCGTCCCGCGCCGTCACCGTGCCTGGAGCGCCTTTTCGTAGATGTCGTATTGCCTGTTGACCCGGCTTTCGATCGCCTCGGCAATCGCATTCATCCCCTGATTGTCGTCGAGGATCCAGCCGATCTCGCCGCGCGTCGCGCCATAGCGGCTGATGGCGTTGCGGCGGATGAACTCGATCATCATGAAGGCGAGCTGGCTGGCCAGCCGCGAGGATTGCAGCCGCTTGCGCACGCCCATCAGCGGCACGCGCATGGTGCGCGGACGCGGATTTTTCAGCCAGCGGAGCAGTTTTATGAAATTGAACGGAAACAGCCGCCCGCCCATCGGCCGGATCGCTTCGTTGAGATCGGGCAGAGTCATCATGAAGGCCACCGGCTCGCCCTCATATTCCGCGATCATGATGAGGTCTTCGCGGACCAGCGGCTTCAGCTTGTGGCCGGTATGGGCGATTTCGGCGGGCGTAAGCGGCACGAAGCCCCAGTTGTCGGCCCATGCGTCGTTCAGGATATCGAGGATCAGCGCGGCTTCGGCGTCGAAACGCTTCTTGTCCACCCCGCGGACGCGGATCTTCGGGTTCTTTTCGCCGGAAGCGACGATCCGCTGGATCAGCGGCGGAAACCCCGGGATGATGTCCAGTTCGAACGTGCGCAGCGACTTGGCGACGGTATAGCCCATGGCCTTGAACCATGCCTCGTATCGCGCGTCGTGATGGCCCATCATCACCGTGGGCGGATGATCGTGGCCCTTGACGAGCTGGCCCGGCTCTTCCCAGATCGACAGCGAGATAGGCGCGAGAACCCGTGTCATGCCGCGCTGGCGCAACCAGTTTTCCGCCGCCAGGATCAGGGCGCGGGCCACCTGCTCGTCGTCCGCCTCGAACAGGCCCCAGTTGCCGGTGCCCGGCCCCATGCCCTGTTCGGGCGGCATGGAAAGCGCCTGCCGGTCGATATGCGCCGAGATCCTGCCCACGGGCAGGCCGTTCCGGCGCGCAATGAAAAGCTGCACTTCGGCATGCTCGAAGAACGGGTTCTTCGCCGGGTCTATCAGTTCCTTCGCTTCCATGCGCAGCGGCGGCACCCAATTGGGATCGTCCGCGTAGTGGGCATAGGCGATCTGGACGAATTCGGCGCGGCCGCGCTTGCCGGTGACGGGAGTGATGCTTATTTCGGCGTCGGACACGGCCCTGGTCCTTATGGAAAGGTTCATCTGGGCGTGCCTATGGCGGCTTCGGCTTGTCAAGCCAAGGGTTGTGCGCCATCCAGAAAGTGGCCGTTTTCGGAAAACTGCGAATTGATGACAGCACTCGAAGCCATAGACCTGCCGGTTGGCGAACCGGCGCGCCGCGTTTCCGCCGGTTTGCCGGACGACAAGCCGATGCTGCGCGCGGCGGTGGACCTGACGCGCGACCTGATGCGCGCGCGCGGGGCGGTCTACTGGCCGGACATGCTCCTGTCCGCCGCGCTGGGCCATGCCGGTATCGCGGGCGCGATCCTGCTGGACGACTCGGCGCTGGCGGCGTTGTGCGGCGTGGTGGCCGCGCTGGCGCTCTATCGCGCGCTGCTGTTCATCCACGAGTTGACGCATATCCACAAGGATGCGCTGCCGGGCTTCCGCTTCGCGTGGAACGTGCTGGCCGGCATTCCGATGCTCATGCCGTCCTTCATGTATGAAGGCGTCCACACGCTGCACCATGCGCGCACCCGTTACGGCACGGCGGACGATCCCGAATACCTGCCGCTGGCGCTGATGAAGCCATGGTCGCTGCCCCTGTTCATTGCCATCGCCATGATTCTGCCCGTGGCGCTGATCCTGCGCTTTGCCGTGCTGGTGCCGCTGGGCGCGGTGGTCCCGCCGGTGCGCACATGGGTGTGGGAGCGGTTTTCCGCCCTGTCCATCAATCCCGGCTTCCGCCGCCGTCCGCCCGAAGGGGATTTCGCGCGCATGGTGTTCTGGCAGGAACTGGGCGGGATGTTGTGGGCCTTCGCGCTGCTGGGCAGCGTCTGGGCTTTCGGCTGGCGGCCGCTGGCGATCGCCGTGGCGGTGGCTTCGGCCAGCGCCGTGCTCAACCAGATTCGCACGCTGGTCGCCCACCTGTGGGAGAACGAAGGCGAGGCGATGAGCGTGACGGCGCAATACCTCGATTCGGTCAACGTCCCGCCGCCGGGCCTGCTGGCGGAGTTGTGGGCGCCCGTGGGGCTGCGCTATCATGCGCTGCATCACTTGCTGCCGAGCATGCCCTATCATGCGCTGCCCGAAGCGCATCGCAGGCTTTCCGCGGGGCTCGGCGCCGGATCGACTTATACGCGGGCCAGCTATCCGGGCCTGTTTCCGCTGGTGGCGCGGCTGGCGCGCAGCACGATGAAAGCGCGCTGAGCCGCCGTCACTCCTCGGTGCGGATCAGCACCGCTTCGCCGACGAACAGGAACAGCAGGAACGGCGCCCACGCCGCGAGGAAGGGCGGGTATCCGCCGAAATTGCCCAGCGCCAGCGCCGCGTTGTCGATCACGAAATAGGCAAAGCCCAGCGCCATGCCCGCGATGGCGCGCACCAGCAACTGGCCCGACCGCGCCAGTCCGAAGGCGGCGACCGCGCCCAGCAGCGGCATGAGCGCGGAGGCCAGGGGCCCGGAAATCTTGTGCCACCACTTGCCTTCCAGTTCGGCGGTGCGCCGCCCCGCCGCTTTCATTGCGTCGATGGAACGCGACAGCTTCCACAGGTTCTGCGCGTCGGCATCGACGCCGCTGATGGCGACTTCATCCGGCCCCAGTTCCGGGGCGATGACCAGCGAAGCGGCCTGCGCCGTCGCGGCGGTATTCACATCGAAGCGCGTTGCCTGCTCAAGCTTCCATCCGTCGCCGTTCCATGTCGCGCGGGGGCTGCGCGCCTGCTCGACGATGTTGCCCTGCCGGTCGCGGCGATACCATGTCACGCCTTCCATCACGGTATCCGCGCCTTCGCCGGTGATGGTCGTGGCCGAGATGATGTTGTCTCCGTCGCGCAGATAGACGGAACTGCGCACGCCCGAACTTTTCGGGATCGGCCCGTAATCGACCGCCGACCATGCCTTGAGCGTGGCGGTGGCGCGCGTGACGACGCGTTCGTTGAAGGCGAAGCTGGCAAGCGAAACGAGAATCGCCGTCAGGAACAGCGGCGCCAGCACCTGATGCGCCGAAAGCCCGGCGGCTTTCATGGCGATGACTTCGCTGTTCTGGTTGAGCGTGGCGAGCGTTATGATCGTCGCCAGCAGGACGGAATAGGGCAGGAAGCGCGCGACAAGCTGCGGCGCGCGCAAGGTCACGTAATGCCACAGCTCGGCCTGACCGTTGCCCGCATGGGCGAGGATGTCGCCGCTCTCGCCCAGCAGGTCCAGCACCTGGAGCACCATGACCAGCATCACGAGCACCGCGAGGATGCGCGTGATGAACAGCCGCGCCAGATAGAGCGTGAGGACGCGGGAAGGAAAGAATTCAAGCTGCATGGCCTATCCCGTCCCTCGGTTCGCCGTGATTCCGCGCCTGCGCAGCAGCGCCACCAGCCGCTTGCCGATCACGCTGGCCAGCCGTTCCAGCCAGCCGATCGCCTGCCCGCCCGGCACATAGGCGACGCGCCAGTACATCCACACGATCAGCGCCGCGAACACCACGAACGGCCCCCACAAGGCCAGGATCGGATCGACGCGGCCCAGCACGGCCACGTCCTGCCCGTATTCGTTGATCTTGTGATAGGCGACGACCAGAACGATGGACATGAACAGGCCGAGCGCGGAACTCGATCGCTTGGGCGGGATCGCCAGCGCCACGGCGAGCAGCGGCAGCAGCAGCATCATCACCACTTCGACCATGCGGTAATTGAAGTTGGCCTGTCCCTTCACACGCTCGGACCGGGGCAGGGTGTCGCTCCATCCGATGCGCAGCAGTTCGGGCAGGATGTATTCGCGGTTCTTGCCGCCGCGTTCGCGGAACTGCTCGATGGCGGGCAGGTCGATCGGCAGGTCGTGCTGCGAAAAGCTGAGGACGCGCGGAGAGGCATTGGGCATGTTCTGGATGATGCGCCCGTCGACGAGCCGCAGCACGATGGTGTCGGGGTTGTCGCGCAGGGCGAGGAAACGCCCCTCGCGGGCGGAGATCGCCAGAACCTCGCCCTTGCTGCCCGATACGCGGGCGAAGATGCCCTGAAGCCGGCGGCCTTCGTCCTCGCTGCGTTCTATCCGCAGCGCCATGCGGTCCTTGAGCGTAGTGAACTCGCCGACCTTGATCGACGCGCCGAGCGCACCCGATTTCAGCTCGAAGTCAAGCTGCTCGTAGTAATAGCGCGCCATCGGCTGGAGATAGCCGACGATCGCGAAGTTGAGGCAGGCCATGGCGATCGTGATGAGATAGGGCACGCGCAGCAGCCGGGAATAGCTCAGCCCCACGGCGCGCATGACGTCCAGCTCGCTGCTGGTGGCCAGCTTGCGGAAGGCGATCAGGATGCCCAGCATGACGCCCAGCGGGATGGCGAGGCTGGCGTATTCCGGCAGCAGGTTCGCCAGCATCTTGAACACGACGCTGACCGGGCCGCCCTGCACCGCCACGAAATCGAACAGGCGCAGCATCTTGTCGAGCACGAGCAGCGACGCCGCGATGACGAACACTCCCAGCATCGGCATCACGACGAGCCGGAAGATGTAACGATCCAGGGCAGTGAGGAAACGCAAATGCCGGGCCTGTTCACGCGTCGGGAGGGCCCGGCTTTATCCCCTGCCGCGCGCCACGGGCAACCCCTTATCGGATTGCGCGCAAGTCAGGGCATGAGCAGGGGCCAGAGCGCCATGGCGAGGCCGATCACCGACACGCCGTAGACCGCCGAGCGCAGCAGCGGAATGCCCGCGAGATAGACCGGCAGGTAGACCGCGCGCGCGGCCAGCCACAGCCAGCCGCCGAGCGCCGTCGCATCCGAAGTGCGTCCGGCCAGCACCACGCCGGTCAGCGCGATCACGGCGATGGGCAGCGTTTCGAGGAAATTGGCCTGCGCGCGCAACGCGCGTCCCGCCAGCGGTTCCAGAGGCGGCATCGTTTCATCGCGCGCGCCCATGTTCCAGCGCGCGCCGTATTGCCGCGTCCGCAGATGGGCGGCGGCCATGATGTGGATGAACAGGAGGACGGCGGCCCAGGCGAGGACAAGGACTTCGGTATGCACGGGCGCTTGCTCCTCTCCGCCCGGCGATCAGCCGGAAATCACGCCTTTTCCAGCGTGCATTGCAGCGGGTGCTGGTTCTGCCGCGCGAAATCCATGACCTGGTTGACCTTGGTTTCCGCGATTTCATAGGGGAACACGCCGCACACCCCCACGCCCTTCTGGTGGACGTGGAGCATCACGCGAGTGGCCTGTTCCAGATCCATGTGAAAGAAGCGCTTGAGCACCATGACGACGAACTCCATCGGAGTGTAATCGTCATTCAGCATGAGCACCTTGAACTGGCTGGGCTTCTTGGGCCTGGCCCGCGCCTTGGTGGCGAGGCCGAGTTGATCCGCGCCGTCCCCGCTCTTGCCCGAATCGCCTTCATCCGCCGCGCGGACGCGCAAGAGTGCGTGGGAATCGTATGGATTTCGGCGGCGGTGCATCGTGGAATACTATCGCAAGCGGGGGGGCAGCGGCAAGTCCGCGCGTCGCATTGTCCTCACGCGGCAACGAAGAGGCCGCCGCCGGTCTGAAACCGGGCGGCGGCCCTTCGGGCGCCATGGCGCGCGCCAGCGCGATCCGGCTGGTGTCCGGCGGGCGAACCCGCCGGATCAATCGCGGATCAGGCGGCCTTGCGGATCTTGTCCATCGCCAGCGAGATGCGGCCCGAGATCGGCACCAGCACTTCGTTGGCGAGCTTCAGCATGTTTTCGCTGGCCTTCGAGTTGTAAGCCACGGCGCGGTCGAAGTTCCGGCGCATCATTTCGCCCTGGAGCTTGACCAGTTCGCTGGGCGACTTGACGGCGGCGATCTGCTTCACGTCCGACGTGAAGGTTTCGACCGTATCCTTGCTGTCGGCGACGAATTCGGTGCCCATGTCCTTGATGCCGGTGGCCAGGATCTTGCCCGATTCGACGATCGCTTCCAGGTTGCCCTTGGTGAATTCGGTGTAGGTGCCGAACGCGGCCGAACCCTTTTCGTAGGCGGCCTTGGCCTTGTCCTGCGCGTCGGCGACGGCTGATTTCACGCCTTCGGCGATCTTGCTGCTAACGTCCATTGTCGATTCCTTTATCTGCGATAGCGAAAGGGCGCCTGCGTTCTTCGGGAGCATGGCGCTTGCGGGTGTAACGGGCTTCCTTGACGCTTTCGCGATGCCCGGTTTGGCGCGCCGGGCCGGTTGGGGCTTTGCGGCCCGGACCGGCTTGACACGCGTCTTTGCAAGCACCGGCGCCTTTCGCGAAGCGGGCTTGCGCTTTGCCTTGACCGGAGCCTCGGCAAGAGAGGGGGCCTTGACGGGCACAGCGGCTTTGGCCGGTTTTGCCGCCGTTTCCGGTTTCTCCGGCTTGGCGGCGTCGAGCTTGGCGGGGGCTGGCGGAGTCGCTGCTCCGGCCTTCGCGGGGGCTTTCACGGGCTTTGCCCTCTTCGGCGCCGCCTTGACCTTGGCAGCCGCGGGAGTGGCTGGCTTTTCCGCATCCGCCGTCTTTACGGCAGGGCTGGCGGTCGCCGGCCCGGTTTGGGGCGCGGGCTTCGCCACGGGCGGCGAGACAATCGCCTCCGTCGCGGTGGCATAAGCCTTTTCAGCGAAGGCTTCAGCCTTTCCTGCCAGCGAATCTTCCTGGGATATCTGATCCGACATGCCCGCCTATCCTTCTTGCGCTCTGCTTGCCATCATGCCCCAAAAGGCATTTGCTGCATTGCAACATAGGCGGTTCCGCGCCGCCGTCAAGATTTTTTGTGCAGTGCACAACAACCATCCCCGCGCCTTTCCGGTGCGGGGATGTGTCATCGGGGCGTCGTCGAGGCAAAAGCCCGGATCAGCGCGTTTTGACGTAGCGTCCCGGCGCGTCCTCGATCGTTTTGTCGCCGCGCCCGCCGGGTTTGCGCTTTCCGGCGGCCTTGACTTCCGCCGGATCCTGCTCGCGCAGCCAGGCGATCCAGTGGGGCCACCAGCTTCCCGGATGCTCGGTCGCCCCGGCGATGAAGGCATCCAGCGAATCGACGTCCTTCCCGTTGGTCCAGTATTGATACTTGCCGGACGATGGCGGGTTCACCACGCCCGCGATGTGCCCCGATCCCGCGAGCAGGAACGTGGCCGGGCCCTGCACATGGCGCATCATCTTCCACACGCTTTGCGCCGGGGCGATATGATCCTCGCGGCCCGCCTGGATATAGCACGGCGTTTCGATCCGCCTGAGGTCGATCGGCGTGCCGTCGGCGCTCAGCCGGTCGGGCACGACCAGCAGGTTGTCGCGATAGAGATTGCCCAGATAATCGAGATGCCACTGGGTCGGCAGGTTGGTGACGTCGCTGTTCCAGTGCAGCAGGTCGAAAGCCGGATAGTCCTCGCCCAGCAGGTAGTTGTTGACGACGTAGTTCCAGATCAGATCCTGTCCGCGCAGCATGTTGAAGGTTACTGCCATGTAGCGTCCGTCGAGATAGCCTTCGGGCGAAAGCTGGCGGATCGTCTCAAGCTGCGAATCGTCGACGAAGAGCTTGAGGTCGCCCGGCTCCTCGAAGTCGACCTGCGCGGTGAAGAAGGTTGCGCTCTTCACCTTGTCGGCCTCGCCCCGCCGTGCCAGCACCGCCAGCGTTGCGGCCAGGGTCGTGCCCGCCACGCAATAGCCGATCGTATGGACTGACGGCACGTTCAGCCGCGCCCGCACATGGTCGATCGCTTCGATCTGGGAACGGATGTAATCGTCCCACGTGGTCTCGGCCATCGACGCATCGGCGGATTTCCACGATACGACGAACACGCTCACGCCCTGTTCCACCGCCCATTTCACGAAGCTTTTCCCCGGATTCAGATCCAGGATGTAGAAGCGGTTGATCCACGGCGGAAAGATGACGAGCGGCGTCGCCAGCACCTTTTCCGTGGCGGGCGTATACTGGATAAGCTGGTAGAGCGGGGTTTCGTGGACCACCTTGCCCGGCGTCGCAGCGATGTTCTCGCCCAGCCGGAAGGCATCGGGATCGGTATGCGTAAGCTGTCCGCGCTTGATGTCGGCCAGGGCATGCTCGATGCCTTTCACCAGGCTTTCGCCCCCGGTCTGCCGCGCCCGCTCCAGCGCGACCGGGTTGGTCATCACGAAGTTCGACGGGCTGAACGCGTCGATCATCGCGCGTGTCGCGAAGCGGAGCTGTTCCTTGCGCCTGGGGTCCAGCCCCTCGGCGCTGTCCGCTATGCCGAGCGCCTGTTCCGCCAGCATCAGGTAGGTCTGGTGCATCAGGGCGAAATAAGGATGTTCCCGCCACTTCGGATCGGCGAAGCGGCGGTCCTTGCGCGGCAGTTTCGGGCCGTCTTCCCCGGCCGTGCCCGCTTTTGGTCCGATGCCGTATTGGCCGAGCACGGATTCCCACAGGTCCAGCCCTTCCTGCCAGAGCTGCTTCTGCGTTTCGGGCCGGGCGAGCGGAATCTGGTCATACCATGCCCGGATCGCGGCGAGCCAGGTGGAAGGCTGCGCGGCGGGCGGCGGCGATTGCAGCGTATCCATCGCCTTTTCCGCGGTCTGCGATTCCAGTTCCCACCAAGTCGCATGCAGTTTCCGCATGGCCTGCGACCAGCGCGCCGCATCCGCCGGTTCCAGCGGCAGCGTGGGAATCAGTTTTCCGATCATGGCCTGCGTCATTTCGGCCTGGGTCTTCAGCAGACCGGCCAGGACATCGGGCATTTCAGTCCCGGAGCCGGAGTCGGAGTAGGAGTCGGGGCCGGAGTTCGGGCCTGTGTTCGGGGCGTCGCCATCACTGTCTTTCATGGCCTCTGTTCTCCTGAACGATGCCCCCGGACGACGGCGGGGGCGAGCCGCTTCCTCGCCTCTGCCCGACTTTATCAAGACAACGCCCATTTGCCAGAAGATGTTTATCCACTAAGGACGGATTTGCGGCACTCCCGCCGCGTTCACATGGATTGCAATGAGGTCATGGAAGACGAGTTCTACCGCATCAAGCGACTGCCGCCCTACGTCATCGCCGAAGTCAACGCGATGCGGGCAGCAGCACGCGCCAGCGGCAAGGACATCATCGACCTCGGCATGGGCAACCCGGACCTGCCGCCGCCGCAGCACGTGATCGACAAGCTGTGCGAAGTGGCGCAGAAGCCCAGCGCCCACGGCTATTCGCAGTCGAAGGGCATTCCCGGTCTGCGCCGGGCGCAGGCGAATTATTACGCGCGCCGGTTCGGCGTGGATCTCGATCCCGAGAACGAAGTGGTCGTCACCATGGGATCGAAGGAAGGGCTGGCCAGCCTCGCCACCGCGATCACCGCGCCGGGCGACGTGGTGCTGGCGCCCAACCCCAGCTATCCGATCCACACCTTCGGCTTCATCATCGCGGGCGCAACGATCCGCTCCGTGCCGACGACGCCGGACGAGGATTACTGGCGCTCGCTGGACCGGGCCATGGCCTTCACCGTGCCCCGGCCTTCGGTGCTGATCGTCAACTATCCGTCCAACCCCACGGCAGAGACGGTCGATCTGGCCTTTTACGAAAGGCTGGTCGCCTGGGCGAAGGAGAACAAGGTCTGGGTCTTGTCCGACCTGGCCTATTCGGAATTGTATTTCGACGGCAATCCGACGCCCTCGATCCTTCAGGTGCCGGGGGCGAAGGACGTGGCGGTGGAGTTCACGTCGTTGAGCAAGACGTTTTCCATGGCGGGCTGGCGCATCGGCTTCGCGGTCGGCAACCGCAAGCTGATCGCGGCGCTGACCCGCGTGAAAAGCTATCTGGATTATGGCGCGTTCACGCCGGTCCAGGCGGCCGCCTGCGCCGCGCTCAACGGGCCGCAGGACATCGTCGAGAAGAACCGCGAGCTGTACCGGAAGCGCCGCGACGTGATGGTCGAGGCGTTCGGCCGGGCGGGATGGGACATACCCAGTCCGCGCGCCTCCATGTTCGCGTGGGCGCCGTTGCCGCCCGCGTTGAAGGACATGGGCAGCCTGGAATTTTCCAAGCAGTTGCTGATCCATGCCGAAGTCGCCGTGGCGCCGGGCGTGGGCTATGGCGAGGACGGCGAAGGCTTCGTCCGCATCGCCATGGTCGAGAACGAACAGCGTCTGCGCCAGGCCGCGCGCAACGTGAAGCGCTATCTGGCGTCCATGGGGGTAAATTCCTCCGCCGCCTGACGGACGGCTTGCCAGCCCCCGGCCAACCATGCGCTAAGATGTCCCGCCGAAAGCCGCGGCCGCGATTCGCGGTCGCGGCTTTCGGTGCGGGGCACCAATGGTGATGCGTGGGGCAGGGGGCGGGATTGTTCGTATTCCGATGGATGGCGGCTGCCGGAATCCCGCCTGAATGCGATTTGCGGCGTTGCGGCTGGCGGCTGGTTCAGCCCGCCGCCGGTGAACCGGTCGCGGGGTCGGTGGTTTCGCTCGCTCCGGTCAACCGCATGGACGCCGCGCAGTGGTTGCTCCTGATCGGCGGGCAAGGGGCGTGCCAGCGCGGTTCGGTGCTGTTGCACGGCGTGGTCAACGGCCGGGAGCGGGCGCGTTATCTCTCGCTCGGATTCGGCGACGTGCTGGGTTGCGACGTGGACATCGCCGAACTGGACGCGCGTGCGCGCAGTCTCCTGGGCCGGGCGGATATGGTGCCGCGCCGGCGCCGGGTCGGACGGCTGGAACTCGATCTTCTGTCTCGCCGGGCCTATGTCGATGGCTGTCCGGTGCGGCTGTTTCCGCGCGAATTCGGCCTGCTCTGGCGGCTCGCCGAAACACCGGGAGAGCGGGTGTCCAAGCGCCGGCTGCTGAAGGACGTATGGGGCCTGTCCCACATTCCCGAAACGAACAGCCTCGAGGTTCATGTCCACCGGCTGCGCGAAAACCTGAAGTTTGCCGGGCTGTGCGACGTGATCCGCACCGATGAGGCGGGCGGCTATCGGCTGGACCCGCAATGCGCGCTGCCCGCGCCGGCTATCCGGCCAGTATTCAGTCCTATCTAAAATAATACAAGATATATCTTGATAAGGATGGATACGTGCCTATCTTGCTGTTCGAATGCATCGCACAAGGAGATTTGCACGCATGTACGACATGAAAAGAAGCCGCGGACGCCACCACCGGCATGGCTCGACTGCCTTCGAGCACCGGGAGCATGGGCCGGGCGTCCATCGGCGTGAAGGGCGCCGGGGCAAACGCTTCGCGGGCGAGGAACTGCGCCTGATGGTGCTGGGCCTGCTGGAAGCGGACGAGCCGCAGCACGGCTATCAACTCATTCGCGGTTTCGCGGAACGGAGCGGCGACGCCTACCGCCCCAGCCCCGGCGTGCTCTATCCGCTGCTCACTCTGCTTCAGGACATGGGGCTGGTCGAGGAAGCGCAAGGCGAAGGCGGCAATCGGCGCAGCTACCGCCTGACGGAAAGCGGCCGGGCGGACCTGGACGCGAACCGCGAAGCGCTCGATGCGCTGTTCGCTAGAGTGGCGGCCATGGCGCGGACCGCCGCGCGCACGGACGGTGGCCCGGTCCGCCGCGCGATCATGAACCTGCGCGCCGCCATTCACGGCAGGCTGGGCCGGGATGACGCGGACGACGCCCTTGTGTTTCAGGCCGCCGCCATTCTCGACGAAGCGGCCCAGAGGATCGAAAGGCTTTGACGATGGGGGCGCAGATTATCCGGGCGGTCGTGCCGACAACAAGCGCGAGCCGCTATCTCCAGCAGCTTTGCAAGCACTGGAGCCACAAGTTCGAGACGGAGTTCGACGCCGCCATGGGCCGGATCGAACTGCCGTTCGGCAGGCTGGAGATGGCGGCGGGCGGTGATGCGCTGACGCTCACGCTGCATCCGGCGGAAGGCGCGGATGTCGAACGCTTCAAGGACGTGGTGGCCTCGCACCTCGACAGGTTCGCCTTCCGCGAAGCACCGCTGGCTTACGGCTGGAGCGCGGCCGGCGCCGGTTGAGCGGCCAGCATGTCCACCGCCGCCGCCGCGATGGGCGAGAGGGCCGCCCGGTCGCTTGCCACGATCGTCGCCTTCATGCGCGGATCCCAGAACAGGGTGATATGCTCCGCCGTGGCGGCAACGGCGTCGCCCTGCTCCATGGTGGCGAAATTGCGGGCGATCTGGTCCGCCATATAGCGCAGCGTGTCGATATTCACGGCCTATGCCGCCGGTTCGGCATGAACCACGCGGCGGGCACGGCGGGACAGTTCCGCGTAGTCGGCCTGCCAGTCGCTCGGTCCGTTGGACGGTGTGACCTGAACCGCCGTAACCTTGTATTCCGGGCAATTCGTCGCCCAGTCTGAAAACTCGGTCGTCACGACATTGGCCTGCGTTTCCGGGTGGTGGAAGGTGGTGTAGACCACGCCCGGCGCCACCCGGTCCGTCACGTCGAGCCGCAGCGTGGTTTCGCCCTTGCGGCTGGCGAGGCGCACCCAGTCGCCATGGCTCAGCCCGCGATTCTCCGCATCCGTGGGATGCATTTCCAGCACATCCTCGCCATGCCACACCGTATTGGCCGTGCGCCGGGTCTGCGCGCCCACGTTGTATTGCGACAGGATGCGGCCCGTGGTCAGCAGCAGCGGGAAGCGCGGGCCGGTCTTTTCGTCGGTGGGGATATATTCGGTGACGACGAACTTGCCCTTGCCGCGCACGAAACCGTCCTGATGCACGATGGGCGTGCCGTTCGGCGCCGCGTCGTTGACCGGCCATTGCAGCGATCCATCGGCGTCCAGCCGGGCGTGGCTGACGCCCGCGAACGAAGGCGTCAACCGGGCGATTTCGTCCATCACTTCGCCGGTGTCCGTATAGGTCCAGCCCAGCCCCATGGCGTTGGCCAGCGCCTGCGTGACTTCCCAGTCCGCCATCCCCTGTCCGTTCGGGCCGTTCGCCGGTTCCATCACCTTGCGCACCATCTGGATACGGCGCTCGGCATTCGTGAACGTGCCGGTCTTTTCCAGGAACGTGGAGCCGGGCAGGAAGACGTGCGCGTAGTTGGCGGTTTCGTTCAGGAACAGGTCATGGACGATCACGCAATCCATGGCGGCGAGGCCCGCCGCGACGTGTTTCGTATCAGGGTCGGACTGAAGGATATCCTCGCCCTGAATGTAAATCGCGCGAAACGATCCGTCGATCGCGGCGTCGAGCATGTTGGGGATGCGCAAGCCGGGTTCGGGATCGAGGACAACCCCCCAGTCCTTCTCAAATACCTGGCGGGTAGCTGTGTCCGAAATGTGGCGATACCCGGAAAGTTCGTGCGGAAAGCTGCCCATGTCGCACGAACCCTGCACGTTGTTCTGCCCGCGCAGCGGATTCACGCCCACGCCACTGCGGCCGATGTTGCCCGTCGCCATGGCAAGATTGGCGATGGCCATAACGGTGGATGAACCCTGGCTGTGTTCCGTCACGCCCAGCCCGTAATAGATCGCCGAGTTACCGCCCGTCGCATAGAGCCGCGCCGCCGCGCGCAGTTCGCCAGCGGGCACGCGCGTGACGGCTTCCAGCGTTTCCGGGCTGTGGCGGGGATCGGACACGAACCGCGCCCAGTCCTGATATTCGTCGAGATCGCAGCGTTCGCGGATGAACGCTTCGTCGGCCAGCCCTTCGGTAACGATGACATGCGCCATGGCGGTCAGCACCGCCACGTTCGTGCCGGGTTGCAGCGCGAGGTGATGCGCGGCCCGGACATGGGGCGATCGCACGAGGTCGATCCGGCGCGGGTCGATGACGATCAGCTTCGCGCCTTCACGAATGCGCCGCTTCATGGCGCTGCCGAATACCGGGTGCGCGTCGGTGGGATTGGCGCCGATCACGAGAATGACGTCGGCATCCCTGACGCTGTCGAAATCCTGCGTTCCCGCGCTGGTTCCGAACGTGGTCTTGAGGCCATAGCCGGTCGGCGAATGGCAGACGCGTGCGCAAGTATCGACGTTGTTCGATCCGAAGCCGGCGCGCACCAGTTTCTGGACGAGGAAGGTTTCTTCGTTGGTGCAGCGGCTGGACGTGATGCCGCCGAGCGCGCCTGGACCCGATTCGGCGCGAATCGCGTTCAGCCTTTCCGCCGTGAACGCCAGTGCCTCGTCCCATGAAACCTCGCGCCACGGCTGGTCGATGCTCTCGCGGATCATCGGCGTGGTGATGCGGTCCTTGTGGTTGGCATAGCCCCAGGCGAACCGGCCCTTGACGCAGGAATGGCCGTGGTTGGCCTTGCCGTCCTTCCACGGCACCATGCGGACAAGCTGCTCCCCCCGCATTTCCGCGCGGAACGTGCAGCCCACGCCGCAATAGCCGCAGGTCGTGACGACGGAGCGCTCCGGCTTGCCGATTTCCCTGATCGTTTTTTCGCTGAGCGTTGCGGTGGGGCAGGCCTGCACGCAGGCGCCGCAGGACACGCATTCGCTGGACAGGAAATCATCGGCGGACTGGCCCGCGCTGACCGTGGAGGCAAAGCCGCGCCCGTCGATGGTCAGCGCGAACGTGCCTTGCACTTCCTCGCAGGCGCGCACGCAGCGCGAGCAGACGATGCACTTCGACGGGTCGAAATCGAAATAGGGGTTCGACGAATCCGTGGGCAGGCCGAGGTGATTGTCACCTTGATAGCCATAGCGCACGTCGCGCAGGCCCACTTGTGCCGCCGCATCCTGCAATTCGCAGTCGTTGTTGGCGGAGCACGTCAGGCAGTCGAGCGGGTGATCGGAAATGTAGAGTTCCATCACCCCGCGCCGCAGCTTTTCCAGCCGGGGTGTCTGGGTGTGGACGACCATGCCTTCGGCCACCGGCGTGGTGCAGCTTGCCGGTGTGCCGCGTATCCCGTCCACTTCGACGAGGCACAGACGGCAGGAGCCGAACGCCGCCACGTTGTCCGTCGCGCAGAGCTTTGGAATGGAGCCGCCCGCAAGAGCAGCGGCGCGCATCACGCTGGTGCCGAGCGGGACAGTGACGCCACGGCCATCTATGCGGAGCGTCACTTGCGTTTCAGAATGGGCTTCCGGCGTGCCGAAATCGGCCTGCGGTTCATAACCCATGGCGTTTCTCCAATGCGGCGAGGTCCGCTGGTGTATTGATATTAGCAGGTTTGGCGGCGAGTTTCACGGGCCGCGCGCCGATGGCTTGCGCGAAGGCCGTCATCGAACGCCTGCCTTCGCCCGTCAGGATCGCCTCGATGGCTTCAACGGCGCTGGCGGGCCACAAGCCGACCACGGGCTGGTCCGCCAGGAAGGCGGGCGCGGGGGCAAGCAGGCCGGGCAGCGTTTCCGGCAGGCCGAGCGAATCGACGCCGCATGTCAACACCGCGTCATAGCCTTCGTCGCGCGCATGGTGCAGCGCCGCCGCGATTCCGCCGAGCGGCCCCATATCAGGCCCCGGCCAGTCCGGCAGGGTGGGCGCGGGCGCGGTTTCCCGGCCCGCGACGATGACGTGCTCGCACCAGCCGGACAGGGTATCGACGGCGCGCGCCAGCAGGGTATGGCCGTCGAGTTCGGCCAGCGCCTTGTCGCTGCCGAAGCGGGACGACCTGCCGCCCGCCAGAACCGCGCCGAGGATCACTGTATTCCCCTCCCCTGAAGGGGAGGGAATTCGCTTGCCTGAAAGATCATGCCTCGAAATCCTCCGGCCAGTGCCGGAGCGCGCTCATCACCGGATACGGCGTGAAGCCGCCCAGCGCGCAGAGGGAGCCGAACTTCAGCGTCTCGCACAAGTCTTGCAGCAGGGCGACGTCCTCGTCCCGGCCGCGTGCGCGCTTGGGGGCGTTGTGCATCTGGGGCAGGTTGTTCACCGGATCGGGCGCACCCGTGCCCGCAAGGATGCGGTCCACCAGTTCCACCCCGCGCGTGGAGCCGATCCGGCACGGCGTGCATTTGCCGCAGCTTTCCGCCGCACAGAACGCGAAGGCGAAGCGGGCGAGCCTGCCCATGTCCGCCGTTTCGTCGAACACCGTCACGCCGCCGTGGCCGATCAGCGCGTCCGTGGCGGCAAAGGCTTCATAGTCGAACGGCAGGTCGAATTGATCGGGGTGGATATAGGCGCCCAGCGGTCCGCCCACCTGCACGGCCTTCACTGGCCGCCCGCTCGCCGTGCCGCCGCCGATGTCGTGGACCAGTTCGTGGAGCGTCATGCCGAACGCCGTCTCGAACAGCCCGCCGTGCCGGATGTTGCCCGCCAGTTGCACCGCAGTGGTGCCGCGCGAGCGCTCCATGCCCAGCCGCGCGTATTCCCCGGCCCCGCCTTCGGCTAGGATATGCGGCGCGGCGGCCAGCGTCAGCACGTTGTTGACCACCGTGGGACAGCCGAACAGGCCGGAGAGCGCGGGCAGTGGCGGCTTGGCCCGCACTTCGCCCCGCCTGCCTTCGATGCTGTTGAGCAGCGAAGTCTCCTCGCCGCAGACATAGGCGCCCGCGCCCACGCGCACTTCCACCCGGAACGGCGCGAGGACAGGCGCGGCGATGCCGATCGCGGCTGTCAGTCTGGCGATGGCGTGCGGATATTCGCTGCGCACGTAGACATAGCCCTGCTGCGCGCCGACCGCGTGGGCGGCCACGGCCATGCCTTCCAGAAGCTGGAACGGATCGCCTTCCATCACCATCCGGTCGGCGAAAGTGCCGCTGTCGCCTTCATCGGCGTTGCAGACCACGTATTTGCGTGTGCCGGGAGCATCGGCCACGGTCTTCCACTTGATTCCCGCCGGAAACCCCGCGCCGCCGCGCCCGCGCAGGCCCGATTGCGTGACTTCGGCCACGACTTGCGCGGGTGGCAGCGACCGGGCGCGGCGCAGGCCCGCCCAGCCGCCGGTCGTTTCGTAGTCCTCAAGGCTCAGGGGCCGGGTCTTTCCGGCGCGCGCGAAGGTCAGGCGCTGCTGGCGCGCGATGAACGGGTGCCCGGCGATGGGGCCGATGCCCTTTTCGCTCGATCCGTCGAGGATCGCCGCCACGTCGCCGGGCGTTGCCGGACCGAAGCCGATCCCGCCCAGTTCCACCAGCGGTTCCAGCCAGTGCATTCCCCAGCTTGAGACCCGCTCCACCGCGCAGCCCGCCTGCTCGAACGCGGCGGCGACGGCATCGGCGCCGCAGGCCAGCGCCAGCGCATCGTCGGATATGCGGACAGTCCGGCTCATGCGGTCCGCACCAGTTCGACCAGCGCCGCTTCGTCCAGCCGGGCGTGGAGCGTGTCTCCCACCCGCGCGTTCGGCCCGACCGAGCAGAGGCCGAGGCAATAGACGGTCCTGAGGCTGACCCGCTCTCCCGCCGCGCGTTCCGCCGCCGCGATCATGCGCTCGACACCGCGCGCCTGGCAGGCTTCCGCCCGGCACACCTGCACTTCCGGGCGCGGATCGGGGCGGGCCGTGAAGTCATGATAGAAACTGACGACGCCGTGCACTTCGGCGCGCGTGAGGTTCAGGGCATGGGCGATGGCCGCTTCCGCCTGCGCGCTGACGCAGCCGAACTCGGCCTGCACGTCATGCAGGATGGGCAGCAACGGGCCTTCGCGGTCCCTATGCCGGACAAGGATACCGGCAAGCGCGTCGTCGAGCGCGATCACGGGGGCAGTCATGTCATGCCTCCTTCAACCTTTCGGCATGCCAGCGGACGTGCTCCGCCATGAAGGTCGAGATGAAGTAATAGGAATGATCGTATCCTTCATGCAACCGGATCGTCGCGGCTTGCCCCGCCTTCGCGCATGCGTCGGAAAGAAGAGGCGTCCTGAGCTGTTCGTCCAGGAAACCGTCGGCCTTCCCCTGATCGACCAGCAGGGCGGGCAACCGCGCGCCGTCCTCGATCAGCGCGCAGGCGTCGTATTCGCGCCATGCCGCCCGATCCTCGCCCAGATAGCCCGTCAGCGCCTTTTCGCCCCAGGGGCAGTTCAGCGGGCTGACGATAGGGGCGAAGGCACTGACCGAGCGGAACCGGCCCGGATTGCGCAAGCCGATCGTGAGCGCGCCGTGGCCGCCCATGGAATGGCCGGTGATGCCCTGCCGGTTCATATCGACCGGGAACCGCGCCGCGACCAGGGCGGGCAGTTCCTGTTCCATATAGCTGCGCATCCGGTAGTTCGCTGACCATGGCGCCCGCGTCGCATCGACGTAGAAGCCCGCGCCCTGGCCGAAGTCGTAGGCATCGTCATCGGGAACGCCGTCACCGCGAGGGGATGTGTCCGGCGCCACGAACACGATGCCCTGTTCCGCGCAGGCCGCGCGGTATTCGCCTTTTTCCGTGACATTGGCATGCGTGCAGGTCAGCCCGGAAAGATACCACAGCACCGGCAGCTTCGCGTCCGGCGCATGGTCGGGCACGAAGACCGAGAATGTCATCGCCGTGCCGGTCGCCGCGCTCCGGTGCGTATAGACGCCTTGCGCGCCGCCGTGGCTTTTCCAGGCGGAAACCTGTTCCATCAATAGACCACGACCGAGCGGATGGATTCGCCGGCGTGCATCAGGTCGAAGCCCTTGTTTATCTCTTCGAGCGTGAGGACATGCGTAATCATCGGGTCTATCTGGATCTTGCCGTTCATATACCAGTCCACGATCTTCGGCACGTCCGTGCGGCCCTTGGCCCCGCCGAAGGCCGTGCCGCGCCAGTTGCGCCCGGTGACGAGTTGGAAGGGCCGCGTGCTGATCTCCTTGCCCGCCTCGGCCACGCCGATCACGATGCTGGTGCCCCAGCCGCGATGGCACGCCTCCAGCGCGGTGCGCATCACTTCGGTGTTGCCGGTGCAGTCGAACGTATAGTCCGCGCCGCCGTCCGTCAGCGCCTGCACTTTCGCGATGGTTTCGTCACGGTTCAGGCCCCTGGAGTTGAGGAAGTCGGTCATGCCGAACTTGCGGCCCCATTCCTCGCGGTCCGGGTTGATGTCCACGCCGATGATACGGCCCGCGCCCGCCAGCTTCGCGCCCTGGATCACGTTGAGGCCGATGCCGCCCAGGCCGAACACCACCACGTTGTCGCCCACCTGCACCCTGGCCGTATTGACCACCGCGCCCACGCCGGTCGTCACGCCGCAGCCGATGTAGCAGCTCGTCTGGAACGGCGCGTCCTCGCGGATCTTCGCGACCGCGATCTCGGGCAGCACCGTGAAGTTGGAGAACGTGGAGCAGCCCATGTAGTGGAAGAGCGTTTGCCCCTTGTAGCTGAACCGGCTGGTGCCGTCCGGCATCAGGCCCTGCCCCTGCGTGGCGCGGATCGCGGTGCACAGGTTGGTCTTGCCCGAAAGGCAGCTTTTGCACTGGCGGCATTCCGGCGTGTAGAGCGGGATGACGTGATCGCCCGGCTTCACGCTCGTCACGCCCGCACCCACCTCGCGCACGATCCCCGCTCCTTCATGGCCGAGGATCGAGGGGAAGATGCCTTCGCTGTCGAACCCGTCGAGCGTATAGGCATCTGTGTGGCAGATACCCGTCGCCATGATCTCGATCAGCACTTCACCCGCCTTCGGCCCCTCCAGATCGACTTCCACGATTTCCAGCGGCTGCTTCGCCTCGAATGCCACTGCGGCGCGTGTCTTCATGGCGGGGTCTCCTCTCGATTGGCCTGCCTCCCGGCTTTGCGAATTCGCCGCGCGGTTGGCAAGAGGCGATGCGCCGGGATTATCGCCCCGCGCAAGGACATGCTAACGAACCGGCGATGAAAGCACTGCGCGATCCCCAGCACCTCCTGCGCGACGGCCTGCGCGCGATTCGCGACCAGTTCCGCGTGCCGGACGGCTTTCCGCCCGAAGTGCTGGCCGCGGCCGAAGCGGCGGCGGCGCGGGCGCCGGACGCGCATCGCGACCTGACGGCCATGCCGTTCGTTACGCTCGACCCCGCGTCGGCCACGGATCTCGATCAGGCCTTCGCGATAGAGCGCGGCAACGGCGGCGATTGGCTGCTGCACTATGCCATCGCCGACGTGGCGTGGTTCGTGGCCGATGGTGATGCACTGGACTCCGAAGCGCGCGGGCGGGGGACCACGACTTACCTGCCCGACGGCAAGGCCAGCCTCTATCCCCCGGTGCTGAGCGAGGGCGCGGCCAGCCTGCTGCCGGACGGCGACCGGCCCGCCGTGGTGCTCACCGTGCGGATCGCGCCGGATGGCAAGGTGCGGCTCGATGGGGCGGAACGCGCTCTGATCCGCAGCCGGGCGAAGCTGGCTTACGAAACCGTGCGCGACGATGAACTGCCGGACGGTTTCGCCGAGATCGCCCGGCGCATGGACGCCGCCGCCGATGCGCGTGGCGCGGCGCGGGTCGATCCGCCGGAACAGGTCGTGGAACGCGACGAGGCAGGGCGTTTCGCGCTGGCCTTCCGGCCCTATCTGCCGTCCGAAGCGCGCAACGCGGCGCTGTCTCTGGCCGCCAACCTTGCGGTAGCCGATGCGATGCTGGCCGCGCGCACCGGCCTGTTCCGCGTCATGCCGCCGCCTCCGGCCAAGGCGGAGGAGCGGCTGCGGCGCACCGCGCAGGCCTTCGCGCTGGCCTGGCCCGCCGCCATGCCGCTGGCGCAGTTCGAAAAGCGGCTCGATCCCGTGAACCCGCGCGAAGCCGCGTTCATGATGGCGATCCGGCGCGCGGGCAACGGCGCGGCCTATGAACCGTGGCGGGCGGACGAGATGCCGTGGCACGCGGCCCTCGCCGCGCCCTATGCCCATTGCACCGCGCCGCTGCGGCGGCTGGCCGATCGCCACGTGCTGCGCTGCGTCCTCGCGCTCGCCAACGGACAGCCGGCTCCCGATGCCGTGACCGAAGCGTTTTCCGCCATGCCGAAGATCATGGCGCGCGCCGGATCGCGCGACGGGCAGATCGAACGCGCGGTGATAGACCTCGCCGAAGCCGCGCTGCTGGCGAACAGCACGGGCGATACGTTCCGCGCGGTCGTCACGGACGTGGAAAAGGACGGCCTGCGCATCCAGTTGCGCGATCTTCCGGTCGTCGCGCGCGTGGATGGGGGCGGAGTTGAAAGCGGCGGAGTTGCGAGTGATGGGGCGCTGCCGGGGGACCGGATCACCGTGCGGCTGGAAAGCGCCGAACCGGTGCAACGGCGGCTGGTTTTCGCGCGGGTGGCCGAGTCCCGCCGGTAAGGGCCATGGCAACAACGCGATTGCGCTCGCCCTCATGTTTCGCTAGGCGCGCCAGACCCACGCTTGCACGCGTATCGGCCCGATGGCGGAGTGGTGACGCAGCGGACTGCAAATCCGTATACGCCGGTTCGATTCCGGCTCGGGCCTCCAGTTTTCGACAGGGTATTTCCCCATCCCCGCCCGGACGCGGCCATGCGAATGGCCGGTATGATGCGTCCGCGCGCGGGACGGGGCTTGCCTCTTCCCGCGGCTGCCTGCCACAAGGGCACGATGGCAACGATCACTTCTCCTGACCTGCTGGCCGGCATGGCGCGGATTCCCGGCGGCGTTTTCACCATGGGTTCGGAACGATTCTATCCCGAGGAACAGCCGCTGCGGCAGGTCCGGGTTGATGGCTTCCTGATGGACGCGGCACCCGTGACGAACCGCGAATTTGCGCGTTTCATCGAGGAAACGGGCCACCGGACTTTCGCCGAAATCGCGCCCGATCCCAAAGACTATCCTGGCATGGACCCGGCCATGGCGGCGCCGGGATCGCTGGTGTTCCGCAAGACGCCGCATCCCGTGCCGCTCGACGACTGGAGCCAGTGGTGGGCCTTCACGCTCGGCGCGGACTGGCGGCACCCCACCGGCCCCGGCAGTTCGATCGAAGGGCTGGAGGATCATCCCGTCGTGCATGTCGCCTATGCCGACGCGCTGGCCTATGCCGAATGGGCGGGCAAGTCGCTGCCCACCGAAGCCGAATGGGAATATGCCGCGCGCGGTGGGCACGAGGGCCGCGAATACGGCTGGGGCGACGAACTGGCGCCGGGCGGGGCCATGCTCGGCAACTACTGGCAGGGCCTGTTCCCTTTTGCCAACACGTGCGCGGACGGGTGGGAACGAACCTCGCCGGTGCGCAGCTATCCGGCCAACGATTTCGGCCTCTACGACATGATCGGCAATGTGTGGGAATGGACGTGCGACTGGTATTCCCAGCCGAAGGCGCCCGAAAAGAAAAAGCCCGACGCCTGCTGCACGATCGACAATCCGCGCGGCGGGCGCAAGATGGAAAGCTTCGACCCCTGCCTGGCGGACTTGAAGATTCCGCGCCGGGTGACGAAGGGCGGCTCGCACCTCTGCGCCGAAAACTATTGCCGCCGCTATCGTCCGGCGGCGCGGCAGGGCCAGCCCATCGACAGCACGACCAGCCATGTCGGTTTCCGCTGCATCGTGCGGGAGCGGGGGTAGTTCAGCCCGGCCTCGGCCCCGCCTTCGACGCCGCATGCTGCATCGGGTCGCCGTCTCGCGCCGCTGCAGGCCTAGGCCGGATCGAACCTGACGTGCACATGGCGCGGCACGCGCATCATGTGGCCGCGAATCTCGGGCGCGGGCAAATCGGGGTCCAGACGGACGTTCTGCAAACGGTCCAGCACTGCCTCGGTGGCGCGAGTCATCTCCACGCGCGCGAGGTGCTGGCCCACGCAGATGTGCGGCCCGCCCGCGAAGCCGAGGTGCCGGGCCTGACGTTCGCGGAAGATGTCGAACGCGGTCGGGTTGTCGTAGACCGTGGGGTCGCGGTTGGCGGAGCCGAAGCAGACGTCCACCACCGAACCCGCCGGGATCACCGTGCCGCAGACTTCGGTGTCGTTCTTGCAGTAACGGAACGTGGTGAGGATGGGGCCGTCCCAGCGCAGCGCTTCCTCCGCCGCCGGGCCGAGCAGGCGGCGGTCCTGCCGGACGGCTTCCATCTGGTCCGGGTGGTTGAGCAGGCAGGTCAGCAGCACGCTGGTCGCGCGATAGGTCGTGTCGCCGCCCGCGTTGACGAGCTGACGCAGGAAAGAGATCAGCACGTCGTCGGGCAGCCGGTCGCCGTCCACTTCGACGGTAGCGAGGTGGCTGACGAGATCGTCGCCGGGAAGGGCGCGCCGCTGTTCCAGGAACTTCCCGAAGAAGCGCCCCAGTTTCTCGGTCGATTCCGGCCCTTCGGGCAGCCCCTGCGCCGCCAGTAGCTGGGCCACGGCGAGGCGGTGGAAGACCGGCGCCTGCTCGTCGTCGAGCAACAGCATGTTGTAGACGATCTGGAACGGGAAGTGATGGGCATACTGGGAAACGAGGTCCGCCTTGCCGGTGTGGATGAACTGGCCCATCAGCTTGTCGACCACGGGCTGGACGACCGTCTCCCCCCATTTCGCCACGACGTTGGGCAGGAACGCCTTCTGCAAGACCTTGCGGAACAGCTTGTGCTCGTCGCCGTCCATGACGGTGATGGTGCGCCCGAACGACTTGCCGAGGCTGTGCTGGAAAATCTCGCGGTTGGTGAAATTCACCGGATCATTGATGACCTGATTGCAGGCTTCGTAGCCGAACACGGTATAGTGATCGAGCACCGAAAGCTGGGCGTCGTCCATCTTGGTGAACAGCTTGCGGTATTCGACGTGGTGGACCGCGCCTTTCTGCCGCATTTCCTCGATGAAGGGATAGGGATCGATATGGTCGCCGCGCTGCGCGCGCTCCATTTCGAAGACGTCGATCTCCCGATTATCCAGATCCTCGATCCTGGGAATCTCGAATACGTCCATCATTCCTCTCCAGACGGCCGGCATTGCCGCGCATTATAAATCAACGTATGGTGACTATTGTTATCCTCCTTGGCGGCGGCAGGCAAGGCTCTTCTCTTCGCGTGGCCCAGCCTTTTCAGTCTGGCCCGCGATCGGCCTGGGATTCGGTCGGCCTAGCCTTCGATCGGTATACCCGCCGCGCGCAACGGTTCGATGACGTCCCGTTCCATCCGCTCCGCCTGCGCGGGTGTGAACTTTTCCCGGCCGCGCCCCGCCTCGCCCGATCCGCGATAGAGATCGAGGTGATCGGCGCGAACCGTAATTTGCTCGGAAAAGCCGGACGCATCCATGTTTTCCCGCAGGGCATTGGTGACGACATCCTCGAACCGCGCATCGTCGAGCGGCTTGCCCAGGAAATCCACGACCTTGCGCATTTCGCCGAAGGGATCGCGGGTCAGGGCCTCGTAGGACACATGAAAGACGTTCCCGGCGGGGCCATGGGCGTGCCAGCTTCGCACATGATTGGCCCAGCCGCCGTAGAGCGTGTCGCCCTGGATGAAGCGATCCACCCATTTGTCCCAGTCGGCGTCGAAATCCAGCCAGGGAAGCTGGAGCTGGCGGAAGAACGAAGGGCAGACGTCGAACGGGTTACGCGTGAGATAGACCACTTTCGCCCTGCTTTCCCGCCAGTTGCGCGGCATTCGCGCGGCATCGAGATGGTTCTTCATCAGCCGGGGCGGGTCGCTGCTGACGGCGATGTCGTAGCCGTCGGTGCCGTCGCCGATGAACTCGATCGAGGGCACCCGGCGGCTGCCGGTGAGCCGATACGATCCCCAGTCGTCCCACATGTTGGCCAGCATGATCTGGACCCAGTTGGTGCCGGACTTGGGAAAGCCGGTGACGAGCACGTCCGACCTGTCGAGCGGGAAGTCCTTCACGGCCTCGACCAGTTCGACCGTGGTCGGCGGTCCCCAGGCGATGCCGTCATGGAACAGGACGCGCATGCCGTAGCGTTCGTTGAACGGGCAATCCTGCGTCGCCTGAAGATGGGCGAGGTCGATAGGCGTGCGGCGCGGGAACGGCATCAGGCGTAATCCTTGAGCGAGGCGAAGGGAACGGCGCGGGCGGTCGCTTGCGGCGGCGTGCGTGCGTCCATGCAGCGCACCAGCATCGTGCCTTCGCCGTGGCCTTCGCTGTCCAGCCAGTTGGACAGGCCCGGATCGGCATGGGCGAGGATTGCGCGGATCGTGCCGTCCGGCCGCGCCACGGCGGTCCGGGCGTTGAGATGAACCTGACGATGCAGATAATCGAGCGATTCGGCCCAGCGGTTGTTGATCTGGACGTTCCAGAACGAACATTCGCCCGGCGCGATGTCAAGCACCAGCGCCTCGTCCGGCTCCAGCTTCCACGCGCCGTGGAGATAGCTGACACCCGGATCGCCCGCGCCCCAGCCGTCCGCCCGGTCGGCGAACGTGTTGGGCGGGTTGCGGCGCAATTCATCGGCATAGCGGCGGACCGAGCGAGTCGTGCCGATGCCCACCATGCGCGCCATGTCCAGCCGCGCCGCCATGGCCGCCGCGTCGAGCGGCGGCGGGGCCGCCATGCCGCCGACTTCCTCCAGCCGCACGGTGGGCGCGATTTCCGCCTTGCGGTCAGCGAACAGGGCGCGCACGAGCAGGGACTGGGCGCCGTCCTTCAGTTCCAGCCAGTTGCCGTCGCACGCCGTGCGGCTGACGTGGATCGTGAACGATCCGTCCGGCCGCACATGCAGGGCGCTGGTGTCCAGCCCGGACTGCTGCGTCATCCCGCCGCCTTCGCGCCGGGCCAGCGTCGTGAACATGATCCGGGGGCCGGTGCCGCGCGTGCCGTGCAGGACGTATTCGGCATCCGGCCGGATCGTGGCCATCCAGTGGGCCGCGTCGGGATTGTCCGACATGACTTTCACGGTCTCGTGCGTCGGCTTGTAGAACACGGGGAAGCGCGGATCGGAAAACTCCACGCCGCCTTCCAGCCCGAAGCGCGTGAGGCGAGTCACCCAGCGCAGCCCTTCCGCCCTGTCGGACAGCGCGCAGGGCGCGGACAGCACGTCCTCGCCAGCCTGTTTCAGTTCCTCGCACCACGCGGCCCAGGCGTCGCGCAGGCGCTGTTCATCGTCCTGTGGCGGCACTGCCATTGGTCCTGCCGCTCAATCGACGGTAAAAGGCAGTCGGGCGATGCCGTTGACGTTGCCGATGTTCTCGAAATACTCGACGCTGGCTTTGTCTACGCGGTAATTGGGCATCCGCGTCATGATCGCCTTGAACACGGCCTTGATCTCGATCCGCGCCAGCGGCGAGCCGAGGCAGCGGTGCCCGCCCGCGCCGAACGTCAGGTGACGGTGGGAGTTGGGCCGGTCGAGCCGGATTTGCTCCGGGTCGGGAAACACCTGGGGATCGTAGTTCGCCGCCGACCAGCAGAGCATGACCCGGTCGCCCTTGCGCAGCAACTGGCCGCCGAACTCCACATCGCGCGTGACGTTGCGGGCCGTGCCGACGTTGGAAGGATAGGCGCGGAACAGTTCGTTGATCGCATAGACCAGCTTCCCATCGTCCTCCAGCAGCGGCGGCCACTGGTCCTTGTGGTCGGCGAGCCAGATGAAGCTGTGGCTGAGCATCGCGGTCGCGGTGTCGAAGCCGCCGGTCGCCAGCGTCAGCAGCATGCCCGCGCCGATCTGCGGATCGAGCGGTTGCCCTCCGATCGTCGCTTTCGCCAGCGAACTGGCCATGTCGTCGCGCGGCCGCTCGCCGCGCTCCAGGATCAGGTCGACCAGCTTCTGGTGAATCCGGGCAAGCTCGTCATAGGGATAGTCCGGCGAGGTGGCGGGCACGCGCGTGATCTTGTGCGCGGGCATGGCGATGGATTCCCAATCGTCGGGATCGACGCCGACCAGCGTCAGCGTCGTTTTCGCCGGGACGCGCAGGCCGATGTCGTGAACGAATTCGCCGCCCCCTTTCGCGATGGCCTCGTCGATGGCCTGATCGAGATACTTTTCCGCGTATTCGGCCCATTTGCGCAGATAGGCGGGCGCGAAGAACTTGGCCTCCAGCATCCGGCGCTCGGTCGATTCGGGCGGATCCTGCTCGTTGAGCGTCAGCGGCTGTTCCAGCGGGGGGATGAGGATGCCGCGCGGCGCGCCGGGCGATCCGTCGACCACGTTCAGCGACGAGAAGGTTTCCCAGTCCTGCGCCGCCTGCTCCACCAGCTCACGGTCGGCGATGATCCAGTGGCCGCCGTGGGCATTAGTCCACACCACTGGCCCGATACGGTGTATTTCCGCCACCTTCGCCCGCCAGTTGCGCGCGAATTCGGGGCTTTGGTGGTTGAACTCCACCATGGGGCGGTCCTTGATTGCTACTGACATCCTTGCCTCTCCGCTCCCGAATCGCGGATCATCGCCGCCCGCTGTCGATCTGGACAGACCTCGCTATACATTTTAGCGTCCTGAGAAACAAGCAGGCGAACCGTCGCGGGGCGGCATCGGCCGGGTTATCGGCGGCGGGATGGCGGATCAGGTCAGCGCGGTGAGCGGCCATTCCCCCAGCGTGCTCCTGGTGAGCATGCCGTCGACGTCCACGATGTAATCGTTCCAGGCCGCCGCCGCCGCCGCGGTTTCGCCCTTGCCCAGCAATCGCGCGAGCCGGCGATAGGCGGCTATCTGGGCGGGGATATGCAGGCGGAGCGCGTCGAGCCTTGCAGGGCCGTCTTCGGCGAACGCGCGGTATGTCCGGGTCGAAATCTCGTAGATCGTCAGGCAGATCACGCGCATCACCGGGTTCGCGGCCGATTGCATCAACACTTCGTGGAATTGCTTGGACAGCATGATCGCATCGTGAAAGTCCGTGACGATCTCGCTCCTGCCCCATCGTTCCATGCAGCGCGCGAGATCGCGCACGGCATGGCTCAGGCTCTCGCCCGACAGGTTGCGGATGATTTCCGGCTCGATGTAGAGGCGCGCGTGGTGAAGGTCTCCCAGAGTCACGGCGTCTTCCGCCAGAAGATAGCTCGTGAACTGCGCCGATTTGCGGATCGAGGGGCCGAGCACCACCGGATTGCGGGCACCCCGCCCGGTGCGGATCAGCCCTTCGCCTTCGAGGATGCGGAAAGCTTCGCGCAGCACGGGACGCGAGACGCCGATTTCTTTCAAGAGCGCCGTTTCCGTCGGCAGGTCGGACCCGCGCGGCAGCGCGCCGGAGCCGATCAGGCCGCGAATCCGCCCCGCGACGACGTGCGACAGCTTGGGCACGGGCGTTTGCGCGCGGTCTGTCTTGGCCCGATCCGTTGCGGACGGAACCTCGCTTTCGCTCACGCGTCCAGCCGCTCCACGATGATAGCCGGTGCCATGCCGCCCGCCGCGCACATGGTGACGAGGCCATAGCGCCCGCCGCCGCGTTCCAGTTCGTCGAGCGCGGTGCCGATCAGAATCGCGCCCGTCGCGCCGATCGGGTGCCCCAGCGCGCAGGCGCCGCCGTTGATGTTCACTTTCCCCCGGTCCAGTCCAAGGTCGCGGATGAACTTTTCCGCGACCACCGCGAAGGCTTCGTTGATTTCCCACACGTCGATGTCGGCGGCGGTAAGCCCCGCCCGTGCCAGCACCTTGCGCGCCGCCGGGACGGGTGCGTTGAGGATCAGGGTGGGGCAATCGCCGATGTTGGCGGTCGCGACGATCCGGCCGCGCGGTTTCCAGCCGTTCCGCGCCAGCGCGTCCGCCGAGGCGATGAGCAGCGCCGCCGAACCGTCGACGACGCCGGAACTCGATCCGGCATGATGGATCGGCTCCCACTCCAGCCCCGGATACTTGCGCTGGATCATCTGGCCCAGCGTCGTGCCGTCCTCTTCCATCGACACATCGCGCAGGGCGGCGAAGGCGGGCTTGAGCGCGGCAAGCCCTTCCAGCGTGGTTTCGGGGCGCGGATATTCCTCCCGGTCCAGCGCGACCGAGCCGTCCCCGTTGAGGACCGGGACCGTGCTCCTCGCGAAGCGGCCTTCGGCGATGGCACGTGCGGCCCGGCGCTGGCTTTCATGGCCGAGCGCGTCCGTATCGGCGCGCGTGATCCCTTCCATCGCCGCGATCGCGTCCGCGGCCACGCCCACGGCGGAGAAGGGGTGCATGGCGAGCAGATCGGGGTTCCCGGCATGCGTGCCCAGCGGCTTGATCCCCGCGCCGGCCTCGATGGCGGCCATCTCCTGATGATAGCTCATCATTTCGGTGCCGCCCGCGATGACCACGTCCTCCATGCCGGAGCGCACCTGCCCGGCGGCGAAGGCGACGGCGGTGATGCCGCCGCCGCAGAACCGGTCGAGCGTGACGCCGCTGGCCCTGACGTCGAAACCGGCGAGCAGCGCGGACATGCGGCCGAGGTCGCTGCCCTGCTTCCATTTCTGGATCGCGGTCGACCAGATCACGTCGTCCACCGATGCCGTGTCGATGGCGTTGCGCTCCACCAGCGCCTTCAGCACCGTCGCGCCGAGATGCTGCGGGTGGAGGTGTGACAGCGCGCCCTTGCCGGGGCGGCCGATCCCGCGCGGGGTGCGGACGGCATCGACGATATAGGCTTCGGTCATGTGCGAGACTCCGCCATCATGGGAGATCCCGTCACAATGCCATGTAGACGTTCTTGAGTCGCAGGTATTCCTCGATGCCCGGCCTGCCGCCTTCGCGCCCAGAACCCGATTGCTTGTAGCCGCCGAACGGCGCCTGCACCGGCATGGGGGGGAATGCGTTGACGCCGATATAACCCGCTTCCAGCCGCCCCGCCACGCGGTGCGCGCGCGCGAGGTTCGTGGTGTGGACGTAACCGGCCAGACCATAGGCCGTGTCATTGGCCTTTTCGATGGCGTCTTCCTCGTCCTTGAAGCGGATCATCGAAAGCACCGGGCCGAACACTTCTTCCTGCGCGAGCCGGCTTCTGTTGTCGACTTCGCCGAAAACGGTGGGTTTGATGAAGAACCCGTCGGCCAGTTCGCCGCCCATGCGCTCGCCGCCCGTCAGCAGCTTGCCGTCGCCCCCTGTCCTGGCATCCTCGATCCGGCCCATGATGCGGTCGGCCGCCGCCTCGCTGATGACCGGGCCGCTCACCACGCCGGGCGTGAAGGGATCGCCGACCGGCGTGGCCCGCACGATCGCGAGGACTTTCTCCGCCATCGCGTCGTAGATGGAATCCTCGACCAGCAGGCGGGTGGGAAACAGGCAGCCTTGCCCGGCGTGGGCGAGGCAGCCCATCATCGCCGCCATGCCCGCCGCCTGATCCAGATCGGCGTCCGCGAAGACGAGATTGGCCGATTTGCCGCCCAGTTCGGTGACGACCGGCGTGGCGTTGTCGGCGGCGGCGCGCAGGATGTGCCGGGCGGTCGGCAGGCCGCCCGTGAAGCTGATCTTGCCGATGCGCGGGTCCGTCACCAGCGCCTGCGCCGCTTCGGGGCCGCCGAGCACCACGTTGAGAACGCCATTGGGAAGCCCCGCATCGGCGAATATCCGCGCCATGACGAGAGTCGCGAAGGGGCCGAGTTCCGGCGGCTTGATGATGACGCAGTTGCCGGCGGCCAGCGCCGGGCCGAGTTTCATCAGCGCGCTGATGACCGGGCCGTTCCACGATGTGATCGCGGCGATCACGCCATAGGGTTCATGCGTCGTATAGTTGAACACCCCCGGCCCCATGGGCGTGACTCCGCCCTCGATCTTGTCCGCCCATCCGGCGTAGTAGGTGAGTTGCTCGGTCGCGCCGACGAACTGCTGCGGGCTGTAGACGCCGCCGGTTTCGTGCGACGCGACTTTCGCCAGCTCTTCCGAACGTTCGCGGATCAACTGCGCCGCCCGGAGCAGGATATCGCGCCGCTCCACCGGATGCCGGGCGCTCCATGCCGGGAGGGCCGCCCTGGCGGCGCGGATCGCCCGGTCGACTTCATCGGCGCCGCCCGCGGGAAAGCTGCCCAGCACCTTGCCTGTCGACGGATTGGTATGGCTCAGTTCGCCACGAGAGCCGGATTCGACTCGCTCTCCGCCGATCCACATGGCTGCGGAGGAAAAAACGGCGTGGTCAGGCGCAGGATGCGGCATATCTTCTCCCTATGTCGGTATGGCCATGCCATCGTCGGCATGATTCCCATTCCCGCTTGGCAACTTGCCGACATCGCGCTATTAATTCAACAACATTAATTCTACGGGCGGAGAGGTTTGTTGTCCTTGTTCGAATCGCATGAACGTGTCCGCCTGCGCCGGCCGGACGGCCTGTATATCGGTGGGCAATGGCGTGAGGCGTCGGCGGCCGCCGATCTCGTTTCTCCCTCTGACGAAGCGGTGCATTCGCGCGTCGCCGCCGCGACCGCCGCCGATGTGGACCGGGCCGTCGCGGCGGCGCGCCAGGCGTTCGATGAGGGGCCATGGCCGAGGATGAGCGCGGCGGAGCGTGCGGGCTACATGCGCAAGTTCGCCGCCGGGCTGCGCGCGCGCGCCGATGCCTTCGCCGCCGCGTGGTCGCTCCAGACCGGCATTCCGATCACCATCGCGGCGCACGGTCTGGCCGATCCGGGGCGGATGTATGACTATTACGCCGACCTGATCGAGCGGGAGAACCTGGTGACGGTCCACCGGCGCGATAACGGCGGCCATGCCATCGTGGCGCGCGAGCCGGTGGGCGTGGTGGCGGCGGTGACGCCCTGGAACCATCCTTCGCATCTCATGGCGCTGAAGGCCGCCCCCGCGATGGCGATGGGCTGCGCCATCGTCGGCAAGCCCGCCCCGGAATCGCCGCTGGACATGTTCCTCTATGCCGAAGTGGCGGAAGACATCGGCCTGCCGCCCGGCGTGTTCAACATGGTCCCCTGCGGCCGTGAGGCGAGCGACCATCTGGTCCGCCATCCCGGCATCGACAAGGTGTCGTTCACCGGCAGCGCCGCCACCGGCGCGCATATCGCATCGGTCTGCGCGTCGCGCATGGCCCGGTCCAGCATGGAACTGGGCGGCAAGTCGGCGGCGATCGTGCTGGACGACATGCCCGTGGAGACAGTCGTGGCCACTCTGGTCGACGGCGGCGGCGTCCGCATGTGCGGGCAGGGCTGCGCTTTCCTCACGCGTGTGCTGGTTTCGCGCAAGCGCCGCGACGAACTGGCCGATGCCTATGCCGCGAAGATGCGCGAAGTCGTTATCGGCCATGCGTTCGAGCCTTCGGTGCAGATGGGGCCGGTCGCGATGCGGCGCCAGCTCGACAAGATCATGGGCTATATCGAGCAGGGCAAGGCGCAGGGCGCCCGGATCGTCACGGGCGGCGGCCGTCCTGACCATCTTGTGGGCGTGCCTGAAGGCAAAGGCTTCTTCGTCGAGCCGACGCTGTTCGTCGATGTGACAAACGAAATGGCGATCGCGCGGGAAGAAGTGTTCGGGCCCGTCATCAGCATGATCGCCTGGGACGACGAGGCGGAGGCGATCCGCCTTGCCAACGACAGTCCCTATGGCCTGAACGGCGCGGTCTATACGCAAGACGCCGACAAGGCCTGGGCCATCGCCCGCCGCATCCGCTCCGGCAATTTCAGCCAGAACGGGCTGGAGCATGACAGCATGTTTCCCTTCGGCGGCTACAAGCTTTCGGGAACCGGGCGCGAAGGCGGGCCGTGGGGGCTGGACGCCTATACCGAGATCAAGACGATCTACATGCCCCACCCTCCGGCGGCGGTCGCCTGACGATGGCCCGAGAGTTCGAGTATGGCGCGTTCGACTACATCGTGGTCGGAGCCGGTTCGGCGGGATGCGTGCTGGCCAACCGGCTGAGCGAGAATCCCGCTCACCGGATTCTGTTGATCGAGGCGGGGGCGAAGGGCAGCGACTTCCTGGTCGAGATGCCGAGCGGTTACGGCAAGGTGATCGGACGGCCGGACTATGACTGGTGCTATATGAGCGCGCCGGAACCCCGGCTGGACGGACGGCGGATATTCACGCCCAGGGGCAAGCTGCTGGGCGGGTCGAGTTCCATCAACGGCGGGGCCTACGTGCGCGGCCATGCCGCCGATTTCGACCACTGGCGTCAGCTCGGCAACGAAGGCTGGTCGTGGGACGAGGCGCGGCGGCTCTATGCCAGGATCGAGAACTTCCACGGCTCCCACACGGAAAACCGTTCGCGGACCGGGCCGATGCACGTCACGGAAATTCCCCTCCACCCCTTGAGCGCCCGGCTGATCGAGGCTGGCGCCCAGGCGGGCCTTCCGGCGGGGACGGACTACAACTCGGGCGACCCGCTGGGGCTTGGCCCCGCCCAATCGAACACATGGAAGGGCCGCCGCTTCAGTTCGTTCAAGGCCTATCTCGAACCGGCGATGAAACGGCCGAACCTCGCGGTCATGACGGGCTGCGAAGTCCTGCGCGTCGATGTGGCGGACGGCCGCGCCAACGGGGTCATTTGTCGCCGGGACGGGCGGGAATTTGCCGTGCGGGCAAGGGGCGAAGTGATCCTGGCCGCGGGCGGCGTGAACAGCCCCAAGCTGCTGGAGCTTTCGGGCATCGGCGATCCTGCCCGTCTCACGGCGCTGGGCATCGCCACTGTCGCCGCGCTTCCCGGCGTCGGCGAGAACATGCAGGATCACCTTAACGTCGCGGTCAAGATGAAGCTCAAGGGCGCGCCCAGCATCAACAGGCAGATGCGCGGCTGGCGGGTCTATGCCCACGGCGCGCGCTATCTGCTCACACGCACCGGGCTGCTTTCCGTCACGCCCGCGCAAGTGACGGGCTATGCGAACGTGATGGAAGGTTCGGCTTCCGCCGACATCCAGCTTTGGGGCATTCCCGGTTCCGTCGCCGTGGTCAAAGGCTCGAAAGGCGAGAACAGGATGGAAATGGAGCCGTTTCCCGGCGTCACTCTCAGCTTCGACCAGAACCGGCCGGAAAGCCGCGGCCATGTCCATGCCGTGTCCGCCGATCCCTCGGCGCCGCCGGAGATCGCCTTCAACTATCTCGACAGCGAGACGGACCGCGAAGTTGTGCGGCGCGGCCTGCGCCTGGTCCGCCGTATCCTGGAACAACCGGCGTTCGATTCCTGCCGGGACGGCCCGGCGGGCCCGGACGACGCCTTTGCCGACGACGCGTCGCTGCTGGCCTATGCCGCGCGGGAAGGGCGTTCGTCCTATCACGTCGTCGGCACCTGCAAGATGGGCACGGACGAACGGGCCGTTGTCGATCCCGCGCTGCGGGTCCGGGGAATTGATCGTCTGCGCGTGATCGATTCGTCGATCATGCCGGCGATCGTTTCCGCCAACACGCATGCCGCGACTGTGATGATTGCCGAAAAGGGGGCGGAACTGGTGCTTGCCGCCCGTTCCTGACCGAAGGGAGAAGCCTGACATGGGAATTGCCGCCGAACCCGCGATGCCTGTCATCCCAGATCATGTTCCGCCCGAACTGGTCCTGCCGTTCGACCCGTGGGACAATCTGGCGGATCGCCCGCACGAGGCGCTGGCGCGCGCGCAGGCATTCGGCCGCGTGGTCTATTCGCCGCGCCATCATATCGTGGGCTATGCGCCGAATGGTTGCTGGATGGTGACGCGCGCGAAGGAAGCGCGCGATCTCCTGCTCGATACCGCGACGTTCAGCAGCGAACACACCACGGGCATTCCCGAAGCGCTGGGGGGCACCTTCAAACTGGCCCCGATCGAGGCCGACCCGCCCGAGCACGGCGTCGCGCGCGGCCTGCTCAACCCCATTTTCCTGCCGCGAAACGTGCGCCGGTTCGACGGTAAGGCGCGTGAACGCGCGGCGGCCCTGATCGAAGGCTTCGCCGCGCGGGGCACATGCGATTTCGTGCGGGACTTCGCCAAGATCCTGCCGAGCGAGATGTTCCTCGATCTTGTCGGCCTGCCGCATGAACGCCTGCCGGAATTTCTTGAATGGGAGGAACTCATCATGGGTTCCACCTGTTTCGAGGATCGGCTTAAGGGCCTGCGATCCGTGGCGGATTATCTGCGCGGGGAAATCCGCGACCGTGCCGAGAATCCGGCGGACGATGTGCTGTCGCTGGTGGTCAACACGCCGGTGGAAGGGCGCCGCCGAACGGAGGATGAAGCGTTGGGCACCGCGCTGCTGCTCTACATCGCCGGGCTGGACACCGTGACCAACTCGCTGGCCTGGCACTTCCGCCACCTGGCCGAAAATCCCGCCGACCAGCAGTTCCTGCGCGAAAACCCGTCCGAGATTCCGCGCGCAGTGGAAGAGATGTTCCGCGCCTATTCGATCGTATCGCTCACCCGCCGCGTCGTGCGCGACACCGAGTTCCACGGCGTTCCCATGCGGGCGGGCGATGTCGTTTCCCTGCCCACCACGCTCGCCTCGCGCGACGAGGAGGAGTTCGCGGGGGCGGGGGCGGTCGATTTCCGGCATGGCCCGCGCCGCCACCTGACGTTCGGCTTCGGGCCGCATATCTGCATCGGGATGCATCTCGCCAAAGTGGAAATCGTCGCGTCGATCGACGTCTGGCTGCGCACGCTGCCGCCGTTCCGGGTGAGCGAGGGTGAGGAGATCCGCTGCTCGGGCGGCGCGGTGCTGACCGTCCACAATCTGCCGCTGACCTGGGCCTAGCGGCAGGTGACGGGCGATCACGGCGGCCTGCTCGACGAGGCGCGCGTCACCGCGTGGCTGGACTCGCGCCTGCCGGGCGCGGGCGCGCCGTTCGCGATCAGTCCGATCACCGGCGGGTCCAGCAATCTCCTGTTCCGTATCGAACGGGCGGGGCAAGTCTGGGTGCTGCGCCGCCCGCCGCGGGAACGATACGATCCCACGTCGCACAACACGGCGCGCGAGGTCAGGCTGCTGCGCGCGCTGGGCCGGACCGCCGTGCCGCACCCGCGCCTCGTGCTGGAATGCGAGGACGCGGGCGTGATCGGCGCGCCGTTTCTGGTGATGGACTATGTGGACGGGTTCTCGCCGATCGGACAATTTCCCGAACCGTTCGCAAGCGATCCCGGGCTGCGGCGGCGGATCGGCTTTGCCATGGTCGAAGGGCTGGCGACGCTGCACGCGGTGGACTGGAAGGCAGCGGGGCTGGACGGTTTCGGCAAGCCCGAAGGGTTCCTCGAACGGCAGGTCGATCGCTGGATGGGCCAGCTCGCGCGATACCGGGGCCGGGACATTCCCCATCTCGACGCGCTGGCGGACTGGCTCCGCGACAATCGCCCCGAACAGGTGGCCACATCGCTGATGCACGGCGACTACAGCTTTCCCAACGTGATGATCGCGCGCGACCTGCCGGTGCGGCAGGCGGCGATCGTCGACTGGGAAAGCTGCACGGTGGGCGATCCCCTGCTCGATCTCGGCCACTTGCTGGCGGGCTGGTGCGATCCGGGGGAAACGCGCACCTATCTCCGTGACGCGGACTTCACCGGGATGCCGACCCGCGCCGAGATGGCGGCGCGCTATGCCGAACTGACGGGCCTGCCGGTGGATGCGCTGGCCTATTACCGCGCGCTGGCCCTGTTCAAGCTCGCGATCATTCTGGAAGGGGCATACGCGCGCGTCCTGCGGGGCGAGAACGACTATGCGCCGCACCGCACGCTGGAACAGCGCGTGCCCGCGTTCATCGAACAGGCGTGGGGTTTCGCTCGGTCGGCCTAGGCCGGTGAGATGGGGAGAGGGGATATGGCGCGGGAAAAACCGCCGATCGTGCTCGTGCATGGCGGAATGCATGGCGGGTGGTGCTGGAAGCGGATGCGTCCGCTGCTGGCGGCGGCGGGCCATGACGTTTTCACGCCCACGCTGACCGGCCTTGGCGAGCGGGCCCATCTGGGCGGGCGGGAGGTGGGGCTGTCCACGCATGTCGAGGATGTGCTTGCCATGGTCCGCGCGGAGGAACTGGAAAGGTTCGTTCTGGTCGGCCACAGCTATGGCGGCATGGTCATCACCGGCGTGGCCGAAGCCATCGGCGAGAAGCTGGTGGCCGTGGTCTACCTCGATGCGCTTGCGCCGCGCGACGGGGAGTGCGCGGCGGACATCAGCGGGCTGAGGATCGACTATGCCGCCTTGCCGGACGGCATGATCCCGGTGTTTCCCGACTATACTTTCGGCCTTGCCGATCCCGCCGATATCGCCTGGGTCATGGCGCACGTCACGCCGCAGAGCGCGCGGACGGTGCTGGAACCGCTGCGCATCGTCACGGACCACGCAAGGCTGCCCCGCTGGTTCATCGAATGCACGGCTGGCCGCGGCGACACGACCGTGATGGACGGAATCGCCGCGCGCGCCGCCGAAGTCGCGCGCGATCCGTCATGGCGGCATGTCACGTTCGAGGCGCCGCACGATTGCATGGTCTCCCACCCGCGCGAAACGGCGGACCTCATTCTTGATATCGTCAGGGCGGCGGACGCGGCGTGACGTCCTGTCCGGCGACATATCCGGCGGCCTCGCGCGCCAACGCGACGCTGGCGGTCATCATGATCGTGGCCTTCACGGCGATGCTCGACCGCTATCTGATCGGCCTGCTGCTGGAACCGATCCGGCATGACATGGCGCTGTCGGATACCGAGATCAGCCTGCTGCAAGGCGCGGCCTTCGCCATCCTTTTCGCGGTCAGCGGCATTCCCTTCGGACGGCTGGTGGACCGCTGGAACCGGCGCAATATCCTGCTCGCCGGACTGGTGCTGTGGAGCGCGCTGACCATCGCCTGTGGGCTGGCGCCCGGCTACCCGGAACTGTTCGCCGCGCGGCTGGGCGTGGGGCTTGGCGAGGCCTGCCTCGCACCGGCGGCGGCGTCGCTGCTGATCGACACTTTCCGCCCTGAACGGCATGGCCGCGCGCTGGCGCTCTATACCACGGCGGCGGTGCTGGGCGGTGGCGGTTCGTTCATTCTGGGCGCGCAGGCGCTGCGGCTGGCGAACCATCTCCATGCCGAGGGGATCGTTGATTTCCTGGAGCCGTGGCGGCTGACGTTTCTCATCGTCGGGTTCCCGGGTCTGCTGGCCGGGCTTGGCCTGCTGTTCGTGCGCGAACCGGCCCGCAAGGGCGTGGGCGCGGCGACACCGGCGAGCCTTGGCGATCTGTTCCGCTTCCTTCGCCGCAACATGCGCGTGCTGGGCCTGATGGTCGCGGCGAACTGCTTCTGCGCCGTCACCGGGACGGGCGTTACCGCGTGGATGGCGGCGTTCTTCGAACGGACATGGCGCATCCCGCCCACCACCAGCGGATTGTGGATCGGGCTGTGCCTGATCGGTTCGGTGCTGATCGGCGGGCCGCTCTCCGGCATGGTCGCCGACCGGTCACGCCTGGCGCGCGCGACGGGCGGCAAGCTGAATGTCGTGGCGCTGGGCTGTTTCCTGACCGTGCCCTTCGCGGCGCTGTTTCCAGAGGCGCGCAGCCTGCCGCTGGCCATCGTCCTCTATGTCCTGTTCGGCACGGCCTTCAACTTCATGACCTGCACGTTCCCGGCGGCCTTGCAGGATCTCCTGCCCGGAAACCTGCGCGGGCAGGTCTTCGCCATTCACATGATGATCGTCGCGCTGGTGGGATACGCGGGCGGGGCGACGGCTATCGCGCTCGTCACTGAACACGTGTTCGGCGATCCGTTGCTGCTGCGGCACTCGCTGGCGCTGGTCGGTTGCGTGACCATGGCTCTTGGCGGAATCCTGCTGCTGATGGCGCGGAGCAGCTATCAGGCGGCGCTTGCCGGGGCGTATGACCCGTCATGAAGGTGGTTCGCATCCCCGTTTCGCGCCATTTGCCTTGCACGTTTTCGTCTTTGCGATAGTAGCTAATGCAATAAGATTAATTCGGGCAGAGGATGTGATGATCGAGTTCGAGAAGCGCGGCGCGGTGGGGATCGTCACTCTCAACCGGCCCGATGCGCGCAACGCCATCAATGCCGAGCTGGAGCAGGCGCTGTTCGACGCGCTCGAAGCGATCGACGCCGACCGCGATTTGCGGGCCGGCGTGATCGCGGCGAACGGGCCGGTGTTCTGTTCCGGCGCCGATCTGAAGCAGGTCAACGCCTCGGGCAACCCCACCGGAGCGGATCGGCCGAAGCGCGAGACGATCGTCAGCCGCACACACGTCAAGCCGCTGGTCGCCGCCGTGCAGGGCCCGGCCTTCGGCGGTGGGCTGGAAATCGTGCTGGCGTGCGACATGGTGGTCGCGGCGCACGATGCGAAATTCGCTCTTTCGGAAGTGCGCTGGGGCCTCATGGCTTCCGGTGGGGGCATGTTCCGTCTGCCGCGCCGCCTGCCGCGCAATGTCGCCAACCAGATGCTGTTTACCGGCGGCACGATCTCGGCCGAACGGGCCTGGCAACTCGGTCTCGTCAACGAACTGACGGACAGCGCCGAGGTGCGCGGCCGGGCCGTGGCCATGGCCGAAGCGGTTGCCGCCAACGGTCCCCTGGCTGTCAGCCTGACGCGCCGGGTCGTCGAGGAAGCCGCACTGCTAGACGAGCGCGAATGCTGGGAACTGAGCCGCAGGCTCGTCGCGCGCAATTTCGCATCGGCGGACGCGAAGGAAGGGCCGCGCGCCTTCGCCGAAAAGCGTGTGCCGCGCTGGACCGGCGCATGAGCGGGCCAGTGAGCGGGCCAGTAAGTGGGATTGGGCGCGGGACAGGGCGCGGCGGCCCGCTTTCCGGCGTGCGCGTCGTCGAACTGGGCGGTGTCGGGCCGGTGCCGTTCTGCGGGATGTATTTCGCGGACATGGGCGCGGACGTAGTGCGGATCGAGCGGCCGCTCGGCGCCGATCCGCTGTCGCAAAGCCGCCGCAAGCTCAATCTTCTCGCGCGCGGCAAGCAGACCATCGCGATGGATTTCCGGGGAGCGGAAGGACAGGCGGTGGCGCGCGATCTCGTCGCCCGCGCCGATATCGTGATGGAAGGGTTCCGCCCCGGCGTGCTCGAACGGCTGGGGCTGGGGCCGGACGATGCGCTCTCGCTCAACGCCCGCCTTGTCTATGGCCGCATGTCGGGCTGGGGCGCGGGCGGGCCGCTTTCCGACGCGGCGGCGCACGACATCAACTATATCGGACTGTCCGGCCTGCTCGCCGCCATCGGTCCGCGCGCCCTGCCGATGCCGCCGCTCAACGTGGTCGGCGATTTCGGCGGCGCGCTCTATCTCGTGACCGGGCTGCTCGCCGCGTTGACTCATGCGCGGACGACCGGGGAGGGGCAGGTCGTCGAAGCCAGCATCATGGGCGGCGCGGTGGCGTTGATGAGCCAGCTTTACACGATCCGCGACCATGGCGACTGGGTGATGGAGCGGGAGAGCAACTGGATGGACGGCGGCGCGCCGTTTTATCGCTGCTATGAAACATCGGACGGCGGGTTCATGGCCGTGGGCGCGATAGAGCCGCAGTTCTACGCGGCGCTGGTCGGCTTGCTGGGGCTTTCCGGCGAAGTCGACCCCGCAGGGCAGATGGACCGCGCCACCTGGCCCGCCACGGCGGAGCGGTTCGCGCGGGCGTTCCTTACCCGGACGCGCGACGAATGGGCACGGCTTGCGGCACAAGTGGAAGCCTGCTGCACGCCGGTGCTGGACCTCGATGAAGCGCGTCGTCATCCGCAGGCGTTCGCCTCCGGTTTGTTCGCGCGAGTGGGAGGAAATATGGAGCCCGCGCCGCAGCCGCGATTTTCCAGGACGCCGCCCGATCCGCTCGCGGCCTCGACGCCGCAAGGCAGCGAAGCGCAGACGATCCTGCGGTCGCTCGGCCGCAGCGATGCGGAGATCGAGGCGCTTTACGAAGCCGGGATCGTCAGCCGCCCGGCGGATTGAAACAGGGGGGGAGAGCCCGGGATGCCCAGCTACAGCATCGATCATTTTCACTTGTTCACCGAGGACGTGGAGGAAACCGCGCGGTGGTATCGCGACAAGTTCGGGATGCGGGCGACCAGACGCCACCAGTCGAACGGGCGGCCCCGCGTCGATCTCGAACTCGGCGGAATCATGCTTTACGTTGCCGAACTGCCAGCGGATTGCCCGCGCGACCGGCGCACGCACTTCGGCCCGCTGGCCGGGTTGGAGCACCTGGGCCTCCATGTCGACGACGTGGACGCGGCCGTGGCGGACCTGCGGGCGAAAGGCGTCGAGATCCTGCTGGAGCCGGTGACGTTGCGGCCCGATGTGCGCATCGCCTTCGTCAAGGGGCCGGACGATGTCCGCATCGAACTGCTTCATCGCGGCCCGGCGGATTTTCCCGACGAGGCGACGGACCTTTCGTGACGAGGTATCCGGCATGACCGGCAAGCGTCTGGGCGTCGGGATCGTCGGCGCCAACTGGGCGGCGCGCGGCCATCTGCCGGGCTGGCGGATGCTCCCCGGCGGGGTGGACGTGCGCGGCATCGCCACGCGCCGCGCCAAAACCGCGCGGGCCGCCGCCGACCGGCTGGGCCTGCCGCGCGCCTATGCGGGGTTTGCCGAAATGCTGGCCGATCCCGACGTGGATATCGTCAGCCTCGGCGGTCCGCCGCCCGCCCGCGTGGGCATGACGCTGGCCGCGCTGGCGGCGGGCAAGCACGTCTATACCTGCATCCCCTTCGCCGTCACGGTGGAGCAGGCCGATGCGATGGCCGCCCGGCAGCGGGACGCGGGGCTGGCCGGCGCGGTCGACGCCTATTTCCGCTGGACGCCGGGACTGTCGGCGATGGCCGCGATGATCGATGCGGGAGAACTGGGCGAGCTTTACGCAGTGAATATCGACCTCGACATGGCGCAGTTCGTCATGCCGCAGTCGGACTATCCCTATCTGTGGACCGGCAAGGCGGAAAATGGGACGGGCGTGTTCGAGAATTCCTGCGCCCACCTGCTGCATCTGGTGCGGGAGATGTTCGGGCCGGTCAGCGAACTGGTTGCCGATGCGGCGATCGTGAAGAAAGTATGGACGCTGGAGACAGGCGAGGACATCGTTCCCGAAGTCCCGGATACGGCCAATGTGATAGGCAGGCTGGCCAACGGCGCGCTGTTCGGCATCCGCGCCGGGCGGGCCGTTCCCAGCGGCGAAGGTTTCACTCTGACGGCCTATGGCGCGAAGGCCCGCCTTACGGCGCGTTCGCCCGCCTATCCTCTTGACGGGACAGTGCGGTTGGCGCTGGGGCGGCTCGCTCCGGTGACATGCGTGGATGAGATCGCGGTGCCGGTTGCGGACCGCTTTTTCGAGGTGCCGGGCGGACTTCCCGCCGCGCAGGCCACCGCGCCCGTGGCCGTCAGCCTTGGCCGCCAGTTCGCGGCGATGCTGGCGGCTATCGACAATGAGGGCGAGTGTGCGCCCTCGTTCTCGCGCGCGGCGGAAGTGCAGCGCCTTGTTTCGGCTCTGGCCCGCTCGGCGCGGGAACGGCGATGGATCGGTGCGGGAGAATGGATGCAATGAACGAGACACAGGAACTGGCGGGGCGCGTGGCGCTCGTAACCGGGGCGCGATACGGCCTTGGCCTGGCCATCGCGCGCGAACTGGCGCGGCGCGGCGCGGCCGTGGCGATCAGCGACATCGACGCTGGCGTCGAGGATTCCGCCGAGAACCTGCGAGGCGAAGGGCTGCGCGCCGTCGGCACGGTCTGCGACGTGCGCGATCTCGATCAGCTTCGCGCTTCGGTGCAGGCGGCGGCCGATGCTTTTGGCAGGCTCGACATCCTGGTGGCGAACGCCGCGATGCCGCGCACGGCGACTCCGATCCTCGAGATGGACGCCGATACCTGGGACGCGGCCTACGCCGTGAACGTGCGCGGCACGATGCTTTCGCTGCGCGCCGGGGCGGAACGGATGATCGCGCAAGGTGAAGGCGGGCGGCTCGTCACCATCGCGTCCACCGCCGGTCTCAAGCCTTACCTCGATCGTTCGCACTATTGCAGCAGCAAGGCGGCGGTCATCCAGCTTACCAAAGTGGCGGGCCTTGAATTCGCCAGGCACAGGATCACCGCCAACTGCGTCTGCCCCGGCCAGTCCGTGACCGAGAACCTCAGGAAGATGCTCGAAGGATCGACCGGGCAGGCCGCGGCTGACGAGATGCGCGCCCGGCAGGCCCGCATCCCGCTGGGGCCGAACGACCCGGAAGACATCGCGAACGCCGTCGCCTTCTTCGCGTCGCCGGCCGCCAAGACAGTGACGGGGCAGGTTCTCGCGGTCGAGGGCGGCGGGCTGATGACCGGCTGACCATGGCAGATGCCCCCAGGTTCGGCGTGCGCCGGGCGATCCTTGTCCTGCTGCTTGTCGAGCTGTTCTGCTCGCTTGAGGCCAGCATGCTCTACACTGCGCTGCCGACCATAGCCCGGCAGTTCGGCGGCATGAGCAACGTGGCCTGGCTGGTTTCGATCTTCACTCTGGTCCAGGCGACCACGGTGGCGCTGGGCGCGCGTCTGGGCGATCTGTTCGGGCGGCGGCGCGTGCTGCAATGGGTGCTGGCGATTTCGGCCTTCGGCTCGCTCCTGAGCGCCGTTTCGGAAAGCCTGACGATGATCGTCGTCGGCCGGGCCTTTCAGGGCGTTTCGGCCGCGCTGCTGCCGCTGTGCTTCGGCATCGCGCGCCAGATCGTCGCGCCGAGCCGGCTTTCCGTGGTGGTGGGGCTGCTGGCCGGGCTTTATTCGGCGAGCGGCGCGGCGGGTTTCCTGCTGGGCGGCGTCCTGACCGAACAGTTCGGCTGGCATTCGATATTCTACGTCACGCTGTTCCTTCCGGTCCTCGTCATGCCGCTGGTCATGCTTGCGGTGCCGGCGGACAGACCCGGGGAACGGCCGCCGTCGCTGGATCTGCCGGGCGCGATCCTGCTGGTTCCGGGCGTGGTCGCGCTGCTGCTGACAGTCACGTATGTTTTTGTCTGGCCGGTGTGGGCAAGTGTGGGCGTGCTGGCGACTGCCGCCGGGTTCATGGTCGCATGGGTCCGCCATGAAGCATCCGCCGCCCATCCGCTGATCGACGTGCGGCTGCTGCGTCATCGGGGCGTGGCGATGGCGAACGTCGCGTTCCTGTTCATGGGACTTGGCTCCATGCAATTGCCGCTGGTGGTCATGGCGATGATCCAGCAGCCGGTGTGGACCGGCGTCGGCCTCGGCATCGGCGCGGCGATGACCGGCCTCCTGAAGTTGCCGTCCAATCTCATTTCCGCCGTGGCCGGTCCGTTCGCGGGGTGGATCGGCGGGCGCCGCTCGCCGCGCGTCGCCGCGATCATCGGCGGCTGCCTGGGCGTGATCGCCTGGGCGGGAATGATCCTCGCGCATGACAGCCTCTGGCTGGTCGTGCTGTTCTCGATCCTCGTGGGCGCGAACATGTCGATGATTCTCGCCGCCATGCCCTCGGTCGTGCTGGCCATCGCGCCGCTCGAACGATCGAGCGAGGCGACGGGCATGCTGTCGTTCGCGCGCACGTTCGGCGTATCGCTGGGCGCGCAGATCGCGGGCGTGCTTCTGGCGACATCGCATGTCACCGGGCCGGCGGGCGAGGTCTTGCCCGATGGCGCGGCCTATGGGCTGACCTATCTGTTTCTGGCATCTTGCGCGCTCGTCACGCTCATCGCCTGTATCGCGATCCCGCGGCGGGCGGTTCCCGGCGCCTGAACGGGCGGTTCGCCAAAAATACTATCTTTCTATTTCCTGCCGGATCGCGGTAACGCGGGATTCGACAGCAATCCTGGGAGCAGATGATGGAAGAGAGCGACGTGCCGGTGATCGTGGGCGTGGGCCAGTTCGTGGAGCGGCTGGACGATCCGGCCTATCGCGGCCTGTCCCCCGCCGATATCGCGGCCGAGGCCGCGCGCGCGGCGATCGCGGATACCGGCGCGGCTGAGGCGGTCGCGCCGAAGATCGGCATTGTCGGCGGTATCCGCACGTTCGAGGACAGTTCGCCGATGCCCGCGCCGTTCGGCAAGCCGGACAAATATACGCTGGCCATCGCCAGGCGGCTGGGATTGACGCCGCACACCGCGATTCTGGAAAAGGCGGGTGGCAATTCTCCACTCTCGCTGCTGGCGGACGTGGCCGAACGAGTTCGCGCCGGGAAGAGCGAGGCCGCGCTGATCGTCGGTTCGGAAGCGATCTCGTCCGTACGTCATCTCTCCAAGGCCGGCGAGAAGCGCGACTGGGCGGAAACGCTCGACGGCGAGATGGAGGATCACGGGCGCGGCCTGGAAGGGCTGGTCACGCGCTACAACATGACTCACGGCATCCAGGGTGCGCCATCGTCCTACGGCTTGCTGGAAAACGCCCGGCGCGCCCGGCTGGGAATGAGCCGCGAAGCCTATATGGCGGAAATGGGCCGCCTGTTCGCGCCGTTCAGCGAAGTGGCCGCCGCCAATCCTTATTCCAGCGCGAAGTCGGCGCCGATGTCGGCGGAGGAAATCGCCACGCCGGGCGAGCGCAACCGCATGATTTCCCATCCCTATACACTCAAGATGGTGTCGCGCGATCAGGTCAACCAGGGCGCGGCCGTCCTCATCATGTCGAAGAAGGCGGCGCTGGCCGCAGGGATCGACGAGGCGAAGCTGGTCTACATTCACGGCAGCGCGCTGGGCGAGGAGCGGGACATGATCTGCCGCCCCGATCCCGGCGCATCCAGCGCGGCGCGGCTGACGCTGCAATCGGCGCTGGCCGATGCGGGCAAGACCACGGACGATATGGCACTGTTCGATTTCTACAGTTGCTTCCCGATTCCCGTGTTCGCCGCCGCCGTCGATGGGCTGGGCCTTGCCCCCGACGATCCGCGCAAGCTGACGGTCACGGGCGGGCTTCCCTACTTCGGCGGGCCGGGCAACAACTATTCGATGCACGCCATCGCGGAGATGAGCGCGCGCCTGCGCGCGCGGCCCGGCGAGTTCGGGCTGATCGGCCTCAACGGCGGCATGATCTCCAAATACGGCGGCATGGTGCTCTCCACCGCGCCCGCGCCGTGGAAGCCCTGCCGCAAGGCGGAAATCCAGGCCGAGATCGACGCGGAGCCGATGCCCGAAGTCAGCAAGACGCCGCAGGGGCGGGGCAAGGTGCTGACCTACACCATCAACTACAAGGCGGGCGAACCCGCGCAAGGCATCGTCTTTGGCGAGCTGGACAGCGGCGAACGCTTCATCGCCAACAACGCCGATGCGGACACGCTGGCGCAGATGGCGGCGCAAGACCCGCTGGGCCGTGAGTTGTTCGTTACGGCGACGCCCGCGGGCAACCGCTTCGCCTTCACGCGCAAGGCGCTTATCGCGGCCCTGCCGAAAGACGCGCCCGCGTTTCGCGAAAGCTATGAATACGCGCTGGTGCGGCGTGACGGACATGTGCTGGAAGTGACCATCAACCGCGCCGATCAGCGCAACAGCCTGCCGTCGCCCGCGCACCACGAACTGAGCGCGATCTTCGATGCGTTCGAGGCCGATCCCGAGCTTTGGGTGGCGATCATCACCGGGGCGGGCGACAAGGCGTTCTGCGCCGGGATGGACCTTAAGAACGCGAGTTCGGGAACGATGCCCGAAGGCGGCTTCGCGGGGCTGACCAGCCGCCGGACGAAGAAGCCGGTGATCGCCGCCGTCAACGGCATCGCGTTCGGCGGCGGGCTGGAAACGGTTCTGGCCTGCGACCTTGCCGTGGCCGATCCGTCCGCGAAGTTCGGGCTGACCGAAGTGCGCGTCGGCGTGATCGCGGGCGCGGGCGGTGCGGTGCGGCTGCCGCGCCAGATCCCGCGCAAGATCGGCGTGGAGCTGCTGCTGACCGGGCGTCATATGGACGTGGCCGAAGCGCGTGAATGGGGGCTCCTCAACCGCGTTTCCGAACCCGGCAAGGTGATGGAGGCGGCCCGCGCGCTGGCGGAGGAAATCGTCGTTGCGTCGCCGACTTCGGTGCGGTTGACCATGCAGCTTATCCATGAAGCCGAGGATACGGCGTCGCCCGACGTGGCGGCGAAGCGGATGCTGCATTCCACCGCCATCGATTCGCTGATGGTGAGTGAAGACATGATGGAGGGGCTCACGGCCTTCGCCCAGAAGCGCCCGCCGAACTGGAAGAACCGCTGATGACGGCATTGCCGGGGCGGAGGGCGGCCTGATGCGGTTCGTCCGTCTCGGCACTTCGGGCCTGCGTATTTCGCAGCTCGTTCTCGGCACCGCGACGTTCGGGGAACTGGTCGATGGGGCGGGCGTGGAACGGATCGTCCACGCCGCGCTCGATCGCGGCATCTCCACGTTCGATACCGGCGATGCCTATGCCTTTGGCGAAAGCGAGAAACTGCTGGGCCATGCGCTGAAGCGCGATCGCCAGCGCGCGGTGATCTGCACCAAGGTCGGCCTGCGCGTGGGTGACAGCGAACTGGCGCACGCCAGCGCCTTTCGCGGCGGATACGATCATGCCGCGCGCTGGCGGCAGGGCATTTCGCCCAACGATGCCGGGCTGTCGCGCGCGCATATCATCCCCGCCGTCGACGCCAGCCTGCGGCGGTTGGGCACGGACTGGATCGACCTCTATCAGGTTCATCGCTGGGACCATGACGTGCCCATCGAGGAAACGCTCGATGCGCTGGACGATCTCGTGCGCGCGGGGAAGGTGCGCTACATCGGCTGCTCGCAATACGCGGCGGACCAGCTTTGCGCGGCGGCGGCGGCGAGCCGGGACGCGGGCCTGGCCCGGTTCGTCTCGATGCAGCTTCCCTTCAACCTGCTGCACCGCGACGCCGATGCGGACGTGCTTCCGGCGGCGGAAGAGACGGGCACCGGCGTCCTTGCCTTCCAGACGCTGGCCGGGGGCATGCTGACCGGCCGCTACAGCCGGGAAAGCGGGCCGGAGGAAGGCAGCCGCATGGCGACTCGCGCGACTTATCGCGACCGCTACTGGAAGGACGCGACGTTCGATCTGGTCGACCGGCTCGGCGCGCTTGCGGACCGGTTCGGGCGGCGGCCCGAGGAATTGGCGATGGGCTGGGTGCTGTCGCGCCGGGCGGTCTCGGCCGTCATCACCGGGGCGGAACGGCAGGAGGACGTCGAGCGCAACGTCGCGCTGATGGAACGGCCGCTGGGCGAGGAGGAACTCGCCGCCGTCAACGCCCTCGCGGGCTGACGCATCGGCTGCCGGGCAACGCCGCGGTCACTGCATCGGCGCAAGCTGGCGCGGCATGATCCCGTCGCTCAGCATGAACCCCGCTGCACATTGGGCAAAACCATCGGGGAAAGGCACGGCGCGCCCGCCGCTGGTGCAGACCAGCACGGCCTCGGCGATGGCGGTGCAGCGCCGCTCGTTGAAGAAGGCCTGGCCGATGCGCAGCGTGGAGCGGCCGGTCTCGAACAGGCCCACGCCCACTTCGATCCGCCCGGGATAGTGCGCCTCCCCGGCATAGAACACCGCTTGCTGGCCGACCACGAAGAACAGCCCTTCGGGGCGTTCGATCGTCTCGAAGAAGGAATAGATGAAGTGCGTCCGCGCTTCGCTGAACAGTTCGGCGATGGCAATGTTGTTGATGTGGCGGCGCGCGTCGATATCGCGGAACCGGCCTTCCAGTTCCTTGCGGAACGGGAAGGCGGCGATGTCGAGCGTCAGGCAGTGATCGCGCAGGTGCATTACTTGCCCAGCAGCTTCGCCGCGAAGGCCGCGAAATCGGGATGCGTGATGAACCCGACCTGATAGTCCAGCGCCGCTTCGAGGTGCGCGGCGCGGTCGTCGATCCGTTCAAGCTGGACCACGGCTTCTAGCGGGGCGCGGGGATAGCCGGCGAACTTTGCCGCCATGGCCAGCGCCGCCGCGCGGGCGTCGTCCGCCGCGATGGCGAGGTTCCACTTCTCCAGCGTCGGTCCGTCGACGCGATCGGCTTCCAGCATGCGATAGACGGCCTGCTGCCCGCCGCGCTGCTTGACGTAGCGCGTGCCGCCGGTGGCGGGGATCAGCCCGGCCTTGATCCAGCCTTGCGCCAGCCAGCCCGATGGGCCGACGAACGTGGCGTTCCCCGCCAGCGCGAGGTCGCAGCCGAAGCCGATTGCCGGGCCTTCCACGGCCGTGATGACCGGCACGCGCGCCGTGGTGATGGCGCGGAATATGCCCTGGAATTCGCCATAGACCTTGTCCTTGACGGCATCCGGCCCGCCCTTGGCCAGTTCGAGGATGGCGGGAAGATTGCCGCCCGCGCAGAACGCCTTGCCGTTCGCGGACAGGACGATCGCGCCCACGCTCTCGTCGGCCAGCGCCTGTTCGAGCGCCAGCCGCAGTTCGCGGCCTTCGACGGGGCCGAGCGCGTTGCGCACGTCCGGCCAGTCCAGCGTGATTTCGGCCACTGTCCCGCCCTGTTCGCCGATATGCCGCTGCGTGATGACGCTCATTCGTTTTGCCCCTTCAGGAAATCGAGAAACCGCTGTCCATCACCAGGCATTGCCCGGTGAAGTTGCCGCCCGCCGCGCTGGCCAGCATCAGGATCGGCCCGGCGACCTCGTGCGGTTCGGCGGGTCTGCCCGTAAGCATCCGCCCCGGATTCATCAAGGGGCCGGTTGCCGGGACGTGGCCCGGTTCTCGGGGTTTGGGATCGAGCGGCATCACGCCGCCGGGGCAGACGGAGTTCACCAGAATCCCGTCCTTCGCCAGTTCCAGCGCGGCGGATTTCGTCATCGAATCCAGCGCGGCTTTGGAGGCGTTGTAGGCCAGTTGATGCTCGACGGCGGTGCGCACGGCCCCGATCGAGGAGACGATGATGATGCGTCCGCCTTGACCGCTTTCCCGCATCACGCGCGCCGCTTCGCGCAGCGCGACGAAGCAGCCCCAGACGTTCACGCGCTGCATGTCCTGCCATTGCGGTTCGGTCAGGTCGTCGAAGCGATACTTGGGATAGATGCCCGCGTTGTTGACCAGAACGTCGCAGCGGCCGAACCGCTGTCCGATTTCGGCGAAAAGCGCGACGATGGCGGCGTCGTCCGCGAGGTCGAAAGCCATCGCTGCGTGCCCGGCGCCGAGCATGTCCGCGACGGCCCGCGCTCCGTTGCCGTCCTTGTCCGCGACGACGACCGTGGCGCCCGCGTTCGCGAAGAGGATCGCCGTCGCCTTGCCGATGCCGGAAGCCGCGCCGGTGACGACCGCGACTTTTCCGGCCAGCGAAAAGAGCCGGGCGGGATCGAGCATCGCGCTCACGAGATCAGTTGCCCCCCGCCTTCGACGACCATGAGCTGGCCGGTCACGCGCCGCGCTTCCGGCGAAGCGAACCAGGCGACGGCGGTGGCGATGTCGACCGGATCGTTCTTGCCCAGCGGGATCATCGCTTCGCGCCGCCGCTTTTCCTCGCCATGCTTCGGGTCGATCGCGCCGCTGGAATGGGCAAGGTTGGTTTCCGTCGTGGTTGGGCCCGGGGCGACGCAGTTCACGGTTATGCCGTGTTCGCCCAGTTCCAGCGCGGCGGCCTTGACCAGCATCGGGATGGCGGATTTCGACGTGCAGTAGGCCGCGGCCCGCTTGTAGGGCTTCACTGCCGCCGTGGAGGCAATGCACACGATGCGTCCCGGCGTTCCGGCGGCGATGAAGGCTTCGGCGGCCTCCTGGATGGCGAAGAGGTTTCCGCGCACGTTGATGTTCATATAGACATCCCACTCCTCGGCCGTGATGTCGCGGATGAAGTTGAGTTTCTGCGACCATCCGGCGTTGTTCACGAAGACGTCCAGCCTGCCGAACCGTTCGTTGGTTCTGGCAACTGCCTCGCGCACGGTATCCCGCCTGGTCACGTCGATGAAGCAGTGATCGACGGTGAAGCCTTGCGCTTTCAGTTCCTCGGCCGTGTCCGCCACGCGGTCTGAAATGTCGGTCAGCATCACGCTGGCGCCGCGCGCCAGCAGTTCCTCGGTGATTGCGCGCCCGAGGCCGTAGCTGGCGCCGGTGACGATCGCCACGCGTCCCGCCTGCTCTGTGTGCATCCCGTCCATGCTGGAAACCTCGCTAACTTATTTATCTCGCCTCTATGCACTGACGCCGGACCGCGCAAGCCACATTGCTTCTTGCCAGAGTTCGTTAGCGACGTTAATATAGTAAACGCTATACTGACAGGCAATCCGGCAAGCATGTCTTTCCCGCCGCCGCGGGCTGCGGCGGAGATATGCAAACGGGGGAGGATACAATGAAATTCAGTTATCTGGGTTCGAGTACGCTCACTTTCGGCATCATCGCTGCGCTTGCGGTTCCCGGAACGGCGCAAGCGCAGGAGTCGCGGTCCGGCGAGGCGCAGGCATCCGCCTACAGCGACAACGCGATCATCGTGACGGCCCGCCGCAAGGCGGAATCGACTCTCAACGTGCCGATCGCGGTCTCGGCCGTCAGCGCGGAAGCCCTTGCGGCGAAAGGCATCGACCGTGTGGACGACCTGCAGAAAGTCGTGCCGTCGATGGGTTTCCGGCCGACTGCCGGACGCCGGTCCAACTCGCAATACGAGCTGCGCGGCATCAGTGCCGTTGAATCGCTGATTACCGGGGATGCGCCCGTCGGCATCTATGTCGACGAAGTCTATCGCGCGCGGGCGACCGGCACCAACCAGTCGTTCTACGACATCGACAACGTGCAGGTGCTCTATGGCCCGCAAGGCACGCTGTTCGGCCGCAATTCCGCCGCCGGCGCCGTGCTTATCAACACGAAGCGCCCGACCGATGTTTTCGAAGGCTCGCTCAACGCAGGGTTCGGCAATCTCGGCCGCCAGGAACTGACCGGCGTGCTCAACGTTCCGCTCGGCGAGACGCTGGCGGTGCGTGTCGCCGGACAGCGGGTGAAGCGGGACGGTTATGGTGTCAATGTGTCCACCGGCCGCAAGCTTGCCAATGTGAACAACTGGTCCGGCCGCGTCTCGGTGAAGTGGGATCCGGCGGACGGCATCAGCAACACCCTGATCGGCAGCCTCTATCGCGCGAACGAGCGCGGCAGCCTTGTCTACCTCCACGGCTATCGCCCGTGCCCCAGCCCCACTTCGCCCGCGCCGGCCGCTTCGTGCTCGACTCGCTCGATGCCCGACGTGCCGGTGGTGGATACGCGGACCATCGGGCAGGTCGTGGCCGCGACATGGGCGCAGCGCCGGCAGCTCGGCCCCTGGAAGACCGCGCTTGACCCCACTTTCAAGAGCTTTGCCGGCAGGGAGGATTTGACCAGCGACGCGCTTCTGTCGCCCGATCCGTTCGAGAGATCGCGCAACTATGCGCTGACGAACATCACGGAGATCAATCTGACGGATGAGATCGTCGTCAAGAACATCTTCGGTTTCAACCAGGCCCAGCTTGTCGCTCTCAATGACCTGGACGGAACGCCGGCCAAGCTGGTCGATACCTATTACAACACCATGGCGAAGCAGTATTCCGACGAATTGCAGGTTCAGGGAACGACGGGAAGGCTGGACTGGACCGTGGGCGGCATGTGGTTCCGCGAACGCGGCCATGACCTCCAGAACTCGACTCAACTCGTCTACAGCGAGACGCGGACCGACGTGGTGGGCATCAACAAGAGCTATGCCGTCTTCGCCCAGGGCACGTTCAGGCTGACCGACCAGTTGAGCGTGACGGCCGGGGGCCGCTACACTTGGGACAAGCGCTATGTGCGCTATGTCAAGCCGATCACGTATGCGCTGGCCCTGGACACTCTGGTCCGCCCGCAGAACTTTACCTGCAACCTGTCGGCCGCGCTCGATACCGACGGCGATTGCATCTATTCGACGCGGGTTTCCTACAAGGAGCCGACCTACACCGTCAGCATCGACTACAAGCCCACCAGCGACCTTCTGTTCTACGTCGCGCATCGCCGGGGCTATCGTTCGGGCGGTCTGCAGGCCCGCGCCGGGCTGGTCGCGACGGGACCGGCGGTCAACGGTGTGATCCCGGTGGACAACACGCCGCCGTTCGGACCGGAAAGGGTGCGCGACGTCGAACTGGGCTTCAAGGGCGACATCCCGCTGGGCGGCGAAGCGTCGCTGAGCACCAGCATCGCCGCCTACAAGGCCTGGTATGACGGCATCCAGCGCCAGCTCACCATCGTGACGGGATTGTCCTCGACCACCACGCCGGCCGGGGCGACCACCACCACCGGCGTGTTCAATGTCGGCAAGGCAGAAGTGAAGGGCCTGTCCGTGGAAGCGGGGCTGACTCTGGTGCGCGGTTTCCGCATCGACGGCTACTTCGGCTATGTCGACGGCAAATACACATGGTTCCGCACGGCCGCGACAGTGCTCAGGAACATCCCGTTCGCAACCAGCAAATATACCGCGGGCGCCAACGTGGCCCTGACCCCGATCGACAGCCCCGAAACCGGTTCGGTGACGCTGAACGCATCCTACAGCTACCGTTCGCGCTTCACGACCGACCAGTCTCTGCCCAATCTGGAACCGGAGAGCTTCTCGGCGCCCCAGCACAACATCAACCTGTCGCTGGCCTGGGACGAGATCGCCGGATCGGGCTTTTCCGCCCAGCTCTGGGTGCGCAATGCGACCAACGAGGCCAATCCGCTCGGCTTCACGTCGCTCGCCACGTCCTTCGGCGTGACGCCGGGCGTGATGGGCGAGCCGCGCACATACGGCCTGAACCTCGGCTACAGGTTCTGATCGTTTGGGAATGCCCATGCGGGGAGCGGGAAAGGGGGCCGAAACGCCCCCTTTTCTTTTCCGCGCGGCGCGGCCGTTCCGCGCAACTCTGGCCCGGCGCGCGATGGACTGCTGCGCGCCCGCGCGGGCTGAATCCCGCCAGAGAGGCCGCCTCAGGCCGCGACTGGCGTCCGCGTGCGCGCCGCCTGCGGCGTGAATGAAACCGGCATCGACAGCCAGCCGTTGGCGAGCCCCATGGACGGGAAGCGCTTTTCCCGGTCATGGTCGATCCGGTAATCCGGCACGCGCGAGATGAAGGCGCGCACGATCCGGCACACTTCCGCATGGCCGAGCACCGCGCCGATGCAGCGATGCGGTCCGGCGCCGAAGGCGAGGTGCTGCTTGGCGTTGGGGCGTGCCAGGTCGCACGTGTCGGGATCGGGGAAGCGTTCCTCGTCGTAGTTGCCGCTGTTGTACATCAGCAGCACGCGTTCGCCCTTGCGAAGCGTTTGCCCGCGCAGTTCGGTGTCTTCGACCACGGTGCGGGAAAGGCCGCCGACGACCGGCGAGAAATAGCGCAGCAGTTCGTCCACGGCTTTCGACAGGAAATCGGGATCGGCGATCATCCGCTCGCGAATTTCGGGCTTGTCCTCCAGCCAGCGGATCGCGTTGGCGCTGGTCGCCGCGGTCGTGTCGAACCCGCCGAAGCAAAGCGATTGAACCATTCCTTTCGCCACGTCGAAAGGCAGGCGCTCGCCGTTGATTTCCGCGTTGACGAGGGCGGAGATGATGTCGTCCCGCGGATCGCGCTGGCGCTCTTCCATCAGTTCGGCGATGCGCTGACCGATTCGCATTCGCTGCGCCAGCGGATAGTCGGGATGGTCGGTCGGCAGGAAGGCGTTGAGCGTCGCGCTCATGTAATCGCGCCAGTCGTCCGCCGGGATGCCGACCAGCGTCAGCGTGACCTTGGCCGGGACGGGAATGGTCAGTTCCTCGATGAGATCGCACGCGCCCTTGCCGATGAAGGCGTCGATATGTTCATCGGCCAGCCGGGCGGCATAGTCCATCCATTGCTGGAGCGCCTGGACCGGGAAGAACGGCTGCTCCAGCTTGCGCAGCGCGGTATGCTCCGGCGGATCGCTTTCGTTGAGGTTGAAGCGGAAAGGATTGCGCGGGATGCGGATGCCCTGCCCGCCGTTGCGCGTCCCGTCGAGGTCGTTGTCGCAGGAAAATATCTGCGGCGTGCGTTCGCAGTGCACGATGTCGTCGTATCTGGTGACGATCCAGAAGCCGCCGTGCGCTTCCGTCCAGGCGACCGGCGAATTGGCGCGCAGGCCGGCAAGGATGCCTTTCCAGTCGGCGGCATATTCCGGGCCATGCTGGTCGAAGGCGACGACAGGCTTCGTCATGCGAGTATCCTCACGGGGTTTTCGATGATCGCCTTGAACGCGGCGAGAAGCTGCGCGCCCACCGCGCCATCGACGGCGCGGTGATCGACCGACATGGTGACGGTCATCATCGTGGCGATGCCGGGCTTGCCCTCCACCGGCACGACCCGTTCCTCACCCGCGCCGATGGCGAAGATGGTCGATTGCGGCGGGTTGATGATGGCGGAGAACTCCTCGACTCCATACATGCCGAGGTTGGAGACGGACGTGGTGCCGCCCTGGTATTCTTCCGGCTTCAGCTTGCCTTCGCGGCCCCGTCCGGCCAGTTCCTTCACTTCCGCGGCGATCTGGCGGATCGTCTTTGCCTCGACGTTGCGGACGACCGGCGTGACGAGGCCGCGCGGCGTGGCCACGGCGACGGCGATGTCGACATGGTTGTATTGCCGCATCACCTTTTCATCCCAGGTCACGTTCGCGTCCGGCACGTCCAGCAGCGCCATGGCGATGGCCCGGATCACGAGATCGTTGACGGAGACTTTCTCCTGCCCTTCCACGTTGATCGTCTTGCGCGCGGCGAGCAGCGCGTCGATCCGGCAGGATGCCTTGAGGTAGAAGTGCGGGACGGTCTGTTTCGATTCCGTCAGGCGCCGCGCGATGGTCTTGCGCATCATCGAATGCTTGATCTCGACGAAGCCGGCATCGCCCGCCGGGGGGGCTTCGGGCGCGGGGGGCGCCACCGCTGCGGCAGGCGCCTTCTTCGCTTCGGCAAAGGCGATCACGTCCTCCACCACGATCCGGCCGTTGGGACCGGACCCGGCCACGGCGGCAAGGTCGACGCCCAGATCGCGCGCCGCCTTGCGGGCGCGCGGTTCGATCTGCACGGATGGCGCGGGGGCCGTGGGCGTGGTGGACCCTGCCCCTGCCCCTGACCCGGCCCCTACTCCAGTCACGTCATCGCGGCGGATGCGCCCGTTGGGGCCGGAACCTTCCACGGTGGCAAGGTCGACGCCCGCCTGCTCGGCCGCCCGTTTCGCTAGCGGTGTCGCGCGCACATCGCCGGGGGCACCGGGCTGTGCGGACGGCACATCTGCCTCTTCGGCGATCGGGGCAATCGCTCCGGCGGCGGTGCCTTTCTCGTCGATCTCGACGATCGGCGTGTTGACCGGCACGTTCCTGTCGAGCGGCACGAGGATTTTGGCGATCGTGCCGGACACCGGGCTTTCGTAATCGACCGTGGTCTTGGCCGCCTCGATCGAGCACAGCAACTCGCCCTTGGCGATCGTTTCCCCTTCCGCCTTGTGCCAGGCGATGATCGTGCCGTCGGTCATCCCCATGCCGAACTGGGGCAGTCTGATCTCGGTCATGGCTCAGCTCAATGTCCGGCGCACCGCCGCGACGACCTTGTCCTTGCTGGGATAAAGGGCGGTTTCGGCGGCGTTGAAGGGAATATGCGTGTTTTCCGTGGTGACTCTGATGATCGGCGCGCGCAGATCCCAGAAGCCTTCATCGGAAACCACGGCGGAGATTTCGCTCGCCGCGCTGCATCTGCCGTTGGCGACGTCGACGATCACCAGACGGCCGGTGCGCGCGACGCTTTCCAGGATCGTGGCCGTATCGAGCGGCGCGACAGTGCGTGGGTCGATCACTTCGCAGGAAATGCCGTCCCCTGCCAGTTCGTCCGCCGCTGCCGTGGCATGGAGCATCATCGCGCCGATGGCGACGACAGTGCAGTCCTTGCCGGGCCTCGCGATGTTCGCCTTGCCGAAGGGGATCAGGTATTCCTCGTCCGGGATGTCCGAGCTTGACGACCACAGCATGGCGTCCTCGAAGCTCATTACCGGATCGTCGTCGCGGATAGCGGTCTTCATCAGGCCCTTCATCTCGTAGGCGCTGGACGGCACCATGATCTTGAGGCCCGGCTGGTTCATGAACGCGGGATAGGAACGGTCTGAGTGCTGGGCCGCGTTGCCGTTGCCGTAGATCATGTTGGCCCGCAGCACCAAGGGCACGCGCGCCTGCCCGCCATAGAGATAGCGGGACTTGGCGATGATGCTGATGATCTGGTCATAGGCCGGGTAAAGGAACGGCGAGATCGTGAAATCCACGATGGGCCGCATGCCCACCATGGCGGCGCCCGCGGCGACTCCGGCCATTCCCGCCTCGGCGATCGGCGTATCGCGGACGCGGTCCGCGCCGAAGGCTTCCTTCATGCCGGTCGTCGTGCCGAACATGTTGGCCTCGACGTCCTCGCCCATGATGAAGACGGTCTTGTCGCGCTGCATTTCCTCGAACTGGGCGGCGTGAATCGCCTCAAGGTATGTCTTTTTTGCCATGGTGCGGATTCCTCAGGCGGCGACGGGCGCGTAGACGTCGGTCCAGGCGGACGCGTCGTCGGGGAAGGGGCTGTCCTTGGCGAACTTCACGGCATCCTCCACGTCGGCCACGACGGCTTCCTCGATCCCGTCGACTTCGCCCTGCGTGAACTTGTATTCGGCGACGAGCTGCTGCGCGAAGAGCTTCGCCGGATCGCGCTGGCGCCACATCTCGATCTCTTCGTCGGTGCGGTAATTGAGGTCGCGGCCCATGTTGGCGGCATGGTCATAGTAGCGATAGGTCTTGGCTTCGATCAGGGTCGGGCCTTCTCCGGCGCGGGCGCGCTGCACCGCTGTCGCCATGGCATCGTGCACCGCGATCAGATCCTGCCCGTCGACGACCACGCCGGGAATGCCGTAACCCACCGCGCGATCGGCGATGTTGGCGACATTGGCGCTCTTCGAGATCGGCGTCGTCACGGCATAGCCGTTGTTCTCGCACAGGAAGATCGCGGGCAGGGTCCAGATCGCGGCGAAGTTGATGCCTTCATGGAATGTCCCTTCCTGCGAGGCGCCGTCGCCGAAGAAGCAGAGGGAAACGCGGTCGTTGCCCTGCATCTTCGCGCCCAGCGCCGCGCCCGCCGCCACGGGGATGCCGGAACCCACGATGCTGGTTTCGCCGAGGCTGCCGACCGAGAAATCGGCCAGGTGCATCGACCCGCCCTTGCCCGAGCACACGCCCGTCGACCGGCCGAGAAGTTCCGCCATCAGGCCGCGCAGCTTCGCGCCCTTGCCGATGGGGTGCCCGTGGCTGCGGTGGTTGCCGACCATGTAATCGTCGATCCTGAGCGCCATGCAGGCGCCGACGATTTCCGCTTCCTGCCCGTGCGAGGTGTGCAGCGCGCCGCGAACCTCGCCGTTCTTGTGCAGGTCGACCGCGACATCCTCGAAATGGCGGATCGAGAACACCCGCCGCATGGCTTCGGCGAGATCCTCGCGCGAAAGATTGGCCTTCATGTGATTTCCTCTCCCGATGTCACGCGACAGGGTGCACGGATTGGGGCACGGCGTCCATGAACACGACTTTGGTTTCCTGATAGAGCGCGAGGCCCTCGGGCCCGCCGTCGCGGCCGATGCCGCTGTTCTTGAAGCCGCCAAAGGGGAACTGGATGTCGTTGACCCAGTCGTTGTGCGTCATGTTGCCCGCACGGACCCTGCGGCTGACCTTGTAGGCCAGATCGGGGTCGCTGGTGTAGACGGCTCCGTTCAGACCGTATTCGGTATCGTTGGCGATGCGGATCGCGTCCTCGACGCCCTTATGCGTGATGAGCGTGGCGACCGGGCCGAAAATCTCCTCGCGCGCCACGCGCATGTCGTTGGTGCCCGCCAGCAGAGTGGGCGCGACGTAATAGCCTTGATTGAGGTCGCTCGGGCGACCGCCGCCGGTGACGACTTGTGCGCCTTCGTCGCGGGCGACGTCAAAATAGCCCATGACGCGGTCATACTGGCGCTTCATCGCGATGGGGCCGAACCATGTGTCCTGCTCGAACGGATCGCCGACCTTCAGCGCTTCCAGCCCGGCGGCGATGGCCCCGGCCCATTTGTCCTTGCTCTCTTCCGGCACGACGATCCGGGTCAACCCGGCGCACATCTGCCCGGCGTTCATGGTGAAGTGCGGGATCAGCCTGGGCACGACCACCGCCGGGTCGATATCGTCGAAGATGATGGCGGGAGACTTGCCGCCCAGTTCCAGGCTGAACCGTCCGAGCCGCCCGCCGACCACCGAGGCGATATGCCGTCCGGCGGCGGCCGAACCGATCAGGCTGACCTTGTCGACGCCGGGATGGCGGACCAGGTGATCGCCGACCTCGCGGTCCGCCGGAACGATGTTGAAGATGCCCGCGGGCAGGCCCGCTTCCTCCAGGCATTCGGCGAGCAGCCATGCGTCGAGCGGCGTTTCCGGGGCGGGCTTGTGGATCACGGCGCAGCCGTTGGCCAGCGCCGGGGCGATGATCTTGCACGGTAGCGAGCTTGGCGCGTTCCAGGGCGTGATCGCCGCGACCACGCCGACCGGTTCCTTGACGACGATACCGACACCGGCCTTCCGGCTTTGCGGGCGGACTTCCTCGAAGGTGCGGCCGCGCACCATCTGGGCGTAATAGCCGAAAATGGCCCCGGCGGAGTGCCCGCCCGGACCGGAAAGGCTTCTGGCGCAGCCGATCTGGGCGGTCCACGCATCGCCGAAGGCGGCGGCCTTCGCCGTCATGATCTGTCCCGCGCGCTCCAGCACGTCGGCGCGCTCGTCGAACGTCATCCGCACCCAGGGTCCGTTGTCGAAGGCGTCCCGCGCGGCGGCCACCGCGCGCTCGATGTCCTCCACCGATGCGGCGGGGCAGGAGCCGACGACTTTTTCCGTTGCCGGGTAGACGATCTCGAACCGCCCCGAACCGCGCGGCTTTACCCATTCCCCCCCGATGTAGAACTCTTCGGGATGCTTGAGGGTGAATAACTCCGTATAGTCCCGAAACACGATACCCTCCCAAGGTCGATAACTAATTTAGCGTTCATAGCGGCGATTCGGCTCAGGTGCCAGGCTTATCGCGTGTGTCGCCGCCAGCCATGCTATTGCACCGAGTCGAACGTGACCGGCAGGCGCGCCATTCCCTGATTGAAGAACTGGTGCGCCGGTTCGGCCGCCGCGCGTCCGCCGACGATCCGCACATTGCGCCAGCTCCGCGTGATCTCGCCGAAAGCCGTATGAAGTTCGGTGCGGGCAAGCAGGTTGCCGAGGCAAAAATGGATGCCCGATCCGAAGGCGGTATGTTTCGCCAGATTGTCCCGGTCGAGATCGAGCCGTTCCGGGCAGGCAAAGACAGTTTCGTCGTGGTTGGCCGCGCCCCAGCGCAGCATCAGCATGGCGCCCTTGGGAATGAAGACGCCGGCGAGTTCGCCATCCGCCGTGGCGACCCGGTAGAAGCCTTGCAGCGGCGAGAGGAGTCGCAGCGATTCTTCCACGAACGGCTTGACCCGGTCGGGCTTGGCGGCGAGTTCCGCGAAAAGTTCCGGCCGGTCGATCAGCATGACGAGACCGTTGCCCAGCGCGTTGGTGGTCGTTTCGTTGCCCGCGACGAGGATCGACTGGAACAGATGGATCAGCAGCGGCATCGGCACCGGCTCGCCATTCAGTTCGCCGTTGGCGACGATGCTGAGGATCGTGTCGTCGGGGTGGCTTCGGGCATATGCGACGCGGCGGGCGAGAAGCTGCTGCATCGTCACCACGCGCCGTGTCATTTCCAGCATCATGTCGTCCGGCGTCAACGGGTCCGCCACCGCGATCAGCGCGTCCGAACCTCGCTTGATCGTCTCCCGCTCGTCGCGCGGCACGCCGAGCTGGTCGGCGATGATGTTGAGCGGCAGCGAGATGGCGAATTCGGATACGAACTCGATCTCCCCCTTGCGGTTGGCGGCATCGATCAATTCCGTCACTTCGGCGAGGATCGCGGGCTTCAGGGCATTGATGCGCGCGGGCATGAACGCCTTGTCGACCAGCGACCGGACCGCGCGATGATCGGGCGGATCGTTGTTGAGCAGCGAGTGTGCCGGCATGAAGCCCTCGCGCCCGTAGAGGTCCATCATCGCCGCGACGATATCGGGGCTGCGCGATGCCTGCCGGTTCGACTTGTTCGAATAGAGCTGCGGCTGCGCCGCGATTTCCCGGATCAGGTCATGGCCGGTGACTTCATAGAGGCCTGTCACCGGATCGTGGAACACCGGTGCTTCGTGCTGAAGCCGCCGGTAGTGAGGCCAGGGGCAGGCCACGACGTCGGGATTGGCGAGGCTGAAGCGATCGGAGGGGGCGGGCATGATTTCGTCCTTGTCCTGGTCGGCATCCTGGTTAGCGGATCGGAGCGGTCAATGCGGCGGGTTCGGCATATCCTGGCTGGGCCTGCTCGCGCATCGCGGACAGGAGGAAGCGTTGTTCGGTCGCCACCGTTTCGCGGTAATCGCCGTGCGGGAAGACATAGAATTTCCCCGCCGCGATGGCGTCGACGGCGGCGTGGCCGACCGCTTCCGGCTTCATGCCGGCGGCGAGCGCGGATGGGCCGGCATCGGCATCGGCGGCGTTGCGCAGGGGGTCGGGCTTGACTGCCCTGGCGTTCTCGCTGAGCCGGGTTGAGACGATCCCCGGACATAGCGCCGACACGCCGATCGCGGTGCTCTTCAGTTCCATTTCCAGAACCATGGCGAGGTTCAGCAAGGCCGCCTTGGCGCTGGTATAGGCGGCCTGGGCGGCGAACGGGCGCAACGCCGTGATGGAGCAGGTGAACAGGATGTGCGCGGGCGTTCCGCGCGCCTTCATGCCCGGCAGGAACGTGTGAAGCGCGCGGACGCTGGCGTTCAGGTTGATGTCGTGCACCCACTTGAACGCTTCCACGCCGATATCCCCCAGCGCTTCGGTGTGGCCGACGCCGGCGTTGCTGACGAGAATGTCCAGCGGGCCGAATGCGCTTTCCAGGGTTTCTTTCGCGGTGTCGAAGTCTTCCTGCTTGGTCACGTCGAGCGGGATCGCAAGAGCGCTGTCCTGGCCGGTTTCGGCGGCGATGCGCGCGACGGTCGCCGTGGCGCGGCCCGGATCCACGTCGGCCACCGCCACTTTCGCGCCGCGCCTTGCGAGTTCGGCGGCGATCGCGCCTCCGATCCCCCCGCCGCCGCCCGTCACCAGCGCTACGGTGTTGGTGAAATGCATGGATCGTCTCTCCTCGCGGGTGCGTTTCGACGTCGCCCGGCCCGGCCGGGTATCGAAATGCCTCCTCCTTCCCATGAAAATCGTTATAGAAGTTGTCTAGGTCTGCATAGACAGCCCGGTGACGGGAAAAGCAAGAGGAGAGGACGTGCCGGACGCGCAATTCGATATCGACCTGCTGGTGATCGGCGGGGGCATGGCGGGGATGACTGCGGCGGCCTTTGCGGCGGAACAGGGGCTTGCCGTGCTGGTGGTCGAGAAACAGGCGCGATTGGGCGGGTCGGCGCTTCTTTCCGGCGGCGGCGTATGGACCGCGCGCGATTACGAAACGCTGCGCCGGATCAATCCGCTGGGCGATGCGGCACGCGCCGCCGCGCTGATGGACGGTTACGACCGGGTGGGCGAGTTCATGGCGGGGCTGGGCACCGCGATCACGGACAAGACGGTCTATGAAGGAACGCAGAGCTTTCCCGGCTGGATTCGCCACCTCGATGTCGGCGACTGGATGAAGCGCGCGCGGTCGAGCGTGCAGGCGGCGGGCGGGCATGTCGTCACCGGCTCGTCGGTCTCACGGCTGACGCGGGAAGCCGGGCGCGTCACGGGCGGGATCGTGGACACGCCGGATGGTGAAGTGACGGTGCGGGCTGGTCATGTCCTCATCGCTACCGGCGGCTTCCAGAACAATCCGCGGATGCGCGGCGAGTTCCTGCCCGGTTGCGGCGAGACACTCGTCACGCGCTCCAATCCGGCCAGCGACGGGCATGGCATCGCGCTGGGCCGGGACGCCGGGGCGGCGCTGAGCAAGCATATGTCCGGCTGGTATGGGCACACCATCCCGTTTCCGGTCGCGACGCCGCTCGATCCGCAGGACTATATCCCGCTCGCCCAGTTCTACCTTTCGCCGCGCGCTGTGCTGCTCGATGGCGAGGGACGGCGCTTCACTGACGAATCGCTGGGCTATTATCTCAATGCCCAGGCGGTCGCGACGCTGCCCGGCGGGCGGGCGCTCATCGTGTTCGACGAGGCGTTGCGGGAAGAGGACACGGAAAAGTTCGGCGTCTGCCGCTGGGATTTCGCGCGGCGAAAGGGCGCGGACGTGGCGAAGGCGGACACGCTCGCCGGGCTGGAGGCAGCAGTCGGCGGCTGGGGCTTTTCGGGCATCGCGGCGGGGATGGAACGCTACAACCGCGCGCTGGCGACCAGCGACCCGCTCGATCCGCCGCGCGCCGGAAACCGGCGCCCCGTCGTGAAGCCGCCGTTCCTCGCGATTCATATCCAGCCCGCGATCACGTTTACGCATGGCGGTTTGCGCGCCGATGCGCGGTCGCGGGTGCTGGACGAGGCGGGGCGGGTCGTGCCCGGCCTTCTCGCCGCAGGGGCGGACGCGGGCGGCACCTATCATCGCGCCTATGCCGGAGGGCTGGCCATGGCCGCCGTGTTCGGCATGATCGCCGCCGAGACGGCGCTGGCGGAACGGACCGGAGCGCCACCCTGAAAAAACATGAGTTATTAATACTTGTTTTGATTGCAATCAAAGAGCCGCGCGGTGCATAATGCAAATTCGCCGCAGACACACCAGACAGGCAAGAGCGGACAGGATTGCAGGATGACCACACCCGACCCGGCCAAGGCGGAACTGCTCGAAGCCGTGCTGATGCGCGCGGCGGAAACGCTCGGTGATCTTACCGGCCCGACGATGGGTCTGTTCTACGAGCGTTATCCCGATGCCCTTGCCGCGTTCGAGCATCATGGCTTCGGCAAGCGCGAACGGCTTGAGGCGGACATGGTGGACACCGCGCTCTACTGCGTGATGACGTGGCTGGAGCGGCCCGCCGAAGTGGCGATCATGCTTTACGGCAGCGTGCCTCATCACCGCAACACGCTGAAAGTTCACACCGAATGGTATCGCGGCCTGCTCAGCAGCCTGATCGATCTCGTCGCCGGGACGGTTCCGGCTGGCGCGGCGACGGATGCGGCGCTGGTGGAGGATATCCGCGCGGGTCTGTTCGGCGCCATAGATGAGGCGCTGGCGGATCAGCCGGCTATTTCTGGCTGATACCACCATCGGCGGTAATGAGCTGCCCGGTAAGGAACGAAGACTCGTCGCTCGCCAGGAACAGCGCGAGCGCGGCGATCTCCTCGGGCAATCCGATCCTGCCGCGGGGAATGGATTTCGCCACTGCCCTTTCCAGTTCGGGCGTGTTCATGAACTGACGCATCGCGCGGGTGTCGGTCGGGCCGGGCAGGATGCCGTTGATGCGGATGCCGTGCCTGGCCAGTTGCACCGAAAGGTTCATGACCATGGCGTTCACCGCGCCCTTTGCCGCGGCATATTGCAGCGAGGCCGAGGTGCGGATCGAAGCGATGCTGGAAATCGCGACGAGCACGCCGTGTCCCTGCGGTATCATCACTCGGCTCGCGGCCCGGAACAGATAGAAGGTCGCGTCGGCATTGAGCGCCATGGTCCGCCGCCAGTCCTCGCTGCGCAGTTCGGGCAAAGGCCCCGTGCCGAAAGTGCCGCCCGCGTTGGGCACGCAGATATCGAGGCGGCCGAAACGCTCCGCCGCGAAAGCGGCCAGCCGGTCCGCGTCTTCCTCGACCATGGCGTCGTAATGGAACGCGGCAGCGTGGCCGCCCGATCCCGCTACATCCGCCACTGCTCGCGCGATCGCCTCGTCGTCGCGCCCCGCCATCACCACCGCCGCGCCTTCGCCGGCGAAGCGCCGGGCGATCGCAAGGCCGATGCCGGTGTTCGCGCCGGTCACGATGGCCACTTTTCCGTCAAGCTGGCCCATCGTCGCGCTTCTCCCTGTCTGCTCTTGGTTGCCGTTCGTTGACGGGCGGCCGTCGAAACACTGCCGCCCGTCCCGTAATGTTAGCGTGTTCCCTGCAACGAATCGACCAGATTGCGATGGTTGCTCGCGGCTTCCCCGGCGATGGAATGATCGACCCACAGGCCGTAATCGACGATGCCGAGGTAATCGAGGCCCGCGTCGACCCAGCCTTGCAGTTCCTCGGCGATCTGCTCCCACGAGCCGGTGTGGAAGCCGATCTGCATCACCGCTTCGACCGGAACCTTCTCGATTGCGGCGTTGATTACATCGGGATCGGCGTCTTCAGGCCGTTGCTTGCGGGCATAGCCGAATTCGTCGCCCAGCGGATGCTCGAAGCCATAGTCCTTCCACATGTAGCCGCGTTCCTTGCCGGTCATCATGGTGACGAAGCGCAGTTGGCGGGAGGAAGCGAGTTCGCGCACCTTGGCCGGATCGGAATGCATCACGACCTGCGGGCAGGCCGCGACGATCAGGTCGTCCGGGTTGCGCCCGGCCTTGACCGCGGATTCCTTCATCGTTTCCACGTCGCGCTTGAAGCCTTCAAGCCCGTTGGGGTGGCGCTTGGTGTTCGTCAGCATGCCGTCCGAATAGCGGCCCATGATCTCGTTCGAGACGCCCGGCGCGCAGATGATCTTCGGCGGCTTGTCTCCATAGGGGCGGATCGGCATGGAACCGCCCTTCATTTTCCAGTGCTCGCCCTGGAAATGCACCGGGCCACCTTCGGCTTCCAGCAGCAGGCGGATGATCTGGATCGATTCCTCCAGCTTCTTGGCCGAGCCGATGCGGCTGAACCCGTAAGGCGTGAGCTGCTTGATCTCGGAACCGCCGAGCGCATAGATGCCGCGCCCCTTGGTGATGTGGTCGAGCGTCAGGAAGGACTGGAGCAGCTTTTGCGGTGCATGGCGCACGCAGTCGATCGCGCCCAGCAGCATTTCCATCTTGCTGGTCTGCGCGCCGATCGCGCCCATCACCAGCAACGGGTCCGTCACGCCCATCAGTTGCGGGCCGTAGGGCACCGCCTGGATGCCGTTCGACTTAATGCCGGGGAAGGGGCTGGGCGCCAGTTCTTCCACGCCGAAGATCTTCTCGCCCTGCTCCTTGAACAGGTAGCGAACCATGAGGTCAGTGAAGAACTGGACGCCGTCGCCGGCCTGCTCGGCCTCGACGCCCAGCCTGACGGCGTCGTCCCAGTTCTCCCAGGCCATGTTGTAGACGCCGGCCTTGGCGGTGCGCTTTACCATCCTCTCATTCCTTCTCGTTGCGAAAGGGTTTGGAAATCCATCGTCCCGCCGTTCGTGATTCAAGCGGTCATGGCTGGGGGGCGGTGTGCCCGCCGAACTTGTATCGCATGGCCGAAAGCAGCTTGTCGCCGAAGCCTTCGCTGGCGCGCGAGCGGAAGCGTTCGTAGAGCGCCGCGGTCAGCACGGGGGCGGCGACGGCCTGTTCGACCGCCGTTTCCACCGTCCAGCGGCCTTCGCCCGAATCCGCGACTTGCGCCGCATAGGGCGCGAGGTCCGGCGTTTCGGCCAGCGAATCCGCCGTCAGGTCGAGCAGCCACGAGGTGATGACGCTGCCGCGCCGCCACACTTCCGCGATGGCCCCGCAATCCAGATCGAACCGGCGATTCTCCGGGAGTTTGTCCGAACCCGCGCTGGCAAGCAGGGCGAAGCCTTCGGCGAAGGCCTGCATCATGCCGTATTCGATGCCGTTGTGGATCATCTTCACGTAGTGCCCGGAGCCGGACGGGCCGCAATGCAGCCAGCCCTGTTCGGCGGTTTCCGACGAGCCGAGCCCGCGCAAGCGTGCAGGCGTGCGCTCTATGTCTCCCATGCCGGGGGCGAGCGCAGCGAAAATCGGGGCATTGCGGTCGACGGCGGCTTTCCCGCCCCCCACCATCAGGCAATAGCCGCGCTCCAGCCCATGCACGCCGCCGCTGGTGCCGACGTCGATCATGTCGATGCCTTTTGCCGCCAGCGTTTCCGCGCGTTCCACGGTTGCCCGGAAATTCGAGTTCCCGCCGTCGATCAGCGTGTCGCTAGGCGCAAGCAGGCCCGCCAGCGCCGCTACGGTGCTGTCGGTGATCGGTCCGTGCGGGACCATGATCCATACGGTGCGCGGCCCTGTCGGCGTTTCAGTCAACGCCTCTACCAGCGCGGCCAGCGAAGCCGCGCCCGTGCCGCCTTCGGCCACTATGGGCGCCATCGCCTGCGCATCGACATCGTGGATCACCACGTCATGGCCCGCCCGCAACAATCGCAGGGCCATGTTGCCGCCCATCCGGCCTGCTCCGACAATTCCGATCCGCATCGCCTGCTCTCCTTGCCTGTTACGCGAACCGCTCGCGCAGGCGAGGGGCAATATCGCGGGCGAAGAGATCGAGGAAGCGCCGTTGGTCGGGCCCCGGGGCGTGGAAGACGAGGTGATTGAAGCCGAGCTTCACATAAGCGCCGATCCGTTCGACCACATCGTCAGGATCGGTGCCGACGATCCAGCGCGAGGCCGCGCGCTCCACCGGCAGGGCGTCGGCCAGTTTCTCCATTTCCAGCGGATCCTCGACGTTCATCTTCTCGTCGGGCGTCAGCGCCAGCGCGCCCCAGAACCGGGTATCCTCCATCGCGCGATCAAGGTCGGTATCGTAGGACACCTTCATTTCGATCATCCGGTCATAGGATGGATCGTTCTTGCGCCCCGCCTGTTCCAATCCGATTTCGAGGTTCGGCAGCAGCGTTTCGGTGTACAGTTCCGGCTTCTTGCCGCTGGTGCAGATGAAACCCTGGCCTTCCATGCCCGCGAGCTTGGCCATGAACGGCCCCGCCCCGGCGATGAAGATCGGCACGGGCGAGTCCGGGCGGTCATAGATCGTGGCGTTCTCCGTCTTGTAGAACGCGCCCTCGAAGTTGACTCGTTCCTCGGTCCAGAGCTGCCTGATGAGCCTGATCGCCTCGCGGAAGCGGGCGGTCCGTTCCTTCTGTTCGGGCCAGTGGATACCGGAAGAGGGAACTTCGTTGAGCGATTCGCCGGTGCCGATGCCCAGGACCACCCGGCCGGGATAGAGCGCGCCCAGCGTGCCGAAGGCATGAGCGACGATCGAGGGATGATAGCGGAACGTGGGCGTGAGCACGCTGGTGCCCATCACGATCCGGCTCGTCCGGGCGCCCAGTGCGCCCAGCCATGCGAGGGAAAACGGCGCATGCCCGCCCGTATGCCGCCAGGGCTGGAAGTGATCGCTGATCCACACTGAATCGAGACCGGCCGTTTCGGCGTGGATGGCATAGTCCAGCAGTTCGCCGGGCGCGAACTGTTCCGCCGAGGCCTTGTATCCGAGTTTGAGCATCTGGACCCCCTATCTTCCGTCCGGCGTGCGCCGTCCTTGCGGGAATGTCAGGTATCCCCGGTTGTGCCGCAACAATGAAAGTATGATATATATCGCTATGGATGTTGTCCATAGACGAATTTTCGCGTACGATCCCTTTTGATCGTATTATGATATATATGTCTGGCGACAGCCCACGTTACGGCTGGCTGGAAAAGGCGGATGGACGGGGGCGCTCATGAAACTCGCCGAAGAACTTGCCCGCCGGATCGAGACGCACATCCGCGAGGACGGGCTTGGCCGCGGGAAGGCGCTGGGCAGCGAACCGGAACTGACCTCGCGGCTCGGCTGCAGCCGCTGGTCCCTGCGCGAGGCGCTCGGCCTTCTTGCCCGCGACGGGCGCGTGGAAATCCGCCGGGGCCGGAACGGTGGAATCTATGTCGCGGAACCGGGACCGGAGGCCGCTATCCGCATCCTGTGGTCTTATCTCGAATTCGTCGCGGTCAGTGACGAGGAGGTTCTGGAAGCCCGCGCCGTGGCCGACCGCATCGTGCTCACCCTGGCGACCGCGCGATTGCGATTGGCTGACGTCGCGGCCTTGCGCGCCAGCCTCGACCTCGAATCGCCCGAAGCGGGCATGGAGGCGGGCATCGTCCAGTTCGAGGCACTGCTCGCCGCCGCCCGCAATCCGCTGGCGACCGTGCTGGTCAAGGCCATCGGACAACTGGGAATGAACGCGATTCTCCGTTCGAACCTGTCCGACGCGGATCTCGACGAAACCATGCGCCGGGTCCGCAGGCTGCGCCGTGCGCAGATCGAGGCCGTCATCGGCGGCGACTTGCCGGGGGCGATCGCGCTGGAAGGCCGCACCTTACGCCAGACGCGCAAGCTGCTCCGCTCCGCTCGGGACCGGGGTGCTCGGGATCGGGGTGAGGCGAATCCCGCCGGCAACCGTGAACGCGCCGTGCGGATGCTCGGCACGACGCGCCGTTACAAGCGCCCCGAACTCCTGATGCACGAGATCGCCGCCGACGCGGTGGCGCAAGGATTGCCGGCGGGGGGGCGTTTGGGCGGCGAGGCTGATCTGCTGGCCCATTACGGCGTGAGCCGCACGGTGTTCCGCGAAGCCGTCCGCGCGCTGGAGCACAGCGGCATCGTCGAGATGCGCAGCGGCCGCCACAGCGGGCTTTTCGTGGTGGCGCCCGACCCCACCAACACGCTTGCCGCCGCGCGGGACAGGCTGATTGCGCTGGATTCAAGGCCCGGGGCGATCGGCGAAGTTCTGGCCGGTGCCGTTGCCGGAGCGATTGGATCGGCTCCATCGGCCATATCGGATGCGGCGAGCGGAGGGGATTTCCTTTCCGCGTGTGTTGCCATGACTCGCGCAACGGGCAACCGCATCCTTGCCCTGTTCGTCCAGTTGCTGGCCGATCTATACCGCCAGGCCGGTGACGAGGCGCGGCTGGCGCCGTTTGCCGCGCCGCTGGCCGAAGCCCGCGCGCGAGGAGATACCGCCCTGCTTTCGCGGATCGTGCTGAACGCCCTGGCCGGTCAGCTTTCGACGCGATAGCGGTCCCGCGCCGAAAAGGCGACGACAGCGCCGGCCAGCGCCAGCGGCGCCGCGCCGATCAGCATGCCGTAGCCCAGCGCGCCGGGATCGTCTCCGAACAGTCCGCTGCCCAGCGTGGTCAGGCTGGGCCCTACGCCGTAGCCGACCGCCAGCGTTGCGAACTGCATGACCGAAAGGATGCGTCCCCGGAACGCGGGCGCGCAGACTTCCTGTATGGCGACATAGCCGACCGCGTTGATCGCCGCGAGCATGGTCGCAACCAGCAGGAACGCGGCGACGGCGACAAGCGCATGCGGCGCCAGCGCGATCAATGCCGCGCCGACCGCCATCAGCGCGAAGCAGACGGGGTGCGTCCGCAGGCGCAAGCCCCGCGCGCCTGTCCGCAGATAGCGATCCGACAGTGCTGCCGCGGCGGGGGCGCCGACCACGCCGCCGATGATCGACATCGTGCCGAGCCATACGCCGGCTTCCGATGGCGCCCAGCCGAACGCGCGCGACAGGTGCAGCGGCATCCAGGCGACCATGGCCGTTCCCGCCGCGACGTTGATGACGCCGCAGGCGACCACAGCGCCGACGATACGGCGGCGGCCTATGACATGGCGGGCGAACCCGGACGCGGCCGCAGCGGTCGAAACGTCGCGGGGCGGCCGCACGTCCCGCAGCATCAGGACGAGAGGCGTGAGGGGGATCGCCGCCGCGCCCAGCAGCAGGAAGGCGAATTGCCAGTTCCGCACCGTACCGAGCATGGGCACGGTGCGGTCTTGCGGCCCGATCCAGCCGAGGATCAGTCCGCCGACGATGAAGGCAAGCCCGGCTCCGACGCTGACGGCGGCGGCAATGGCGCCGATCGCCTTGCCGCGGCTTTCCGCCGGGAACCGGTCGCCGACCAGCGCATAACCGGCCGGGCCGACCACGGCTTCGCCAATGCCCATCCCGCCGCGCGCTATCAGCATGCCGAGGAAGCCTTCGGCCATGCCGCACATGGCCGTCATCGCGCTCCACAACAGCAGGCCGCCGAGCAGGATAGCGATGCGGTTGCAGCGGTCGATCGCCCAGCCGATGGCGAGAGTCGCCAGAGCGAGCGGCAAGATGAAACCCAGCCCGAACAGCAGCCCCAGTTGCCGGTCGTTGATGCCGAGATCGCGGCGGACCATATCGCCGAGCAGCGAGAGAATCGCCCGGTCGATGTAGGACAGGATCACCAGCAGAATGATGACAGCCACCATGAACCATGCGCTCAGGCTCTCGCGCTTCCCCAAATTCGCCTCCATCCCGTTCCGTCTGTGCCGCCCCGAACGGCGAAGCGTCCGCGCGGCATGGATGGGGCCGATAACATAGGTAGCGAATTTAGTCTGGACGAAATCGACGGAGCCTGTCAGTTCTCGTGGCGGCGGCATATCCGCCGGGAGAGGAACGAGGAGCCGGAAGATGCCCCGTCAGGTCAGAGCCGCCGTCTGCGTCGGCGTCATGCCGGCCGGAGCGGCACTTTCCACTCCGCCGTTCAACCTGATGAGCGGGCGGTGCTGGACCGGCTCGTGCATGGGCGGCGCGAAACGGGCGGATGTCGCCCGTTTCGTGGAGATGTTCGTGGGTGGGGACTATTCGCTCGACGGGATCGTCTCGCACCGGCTGAAGCTGGAAGATGTCGATCGCGGTTTCGCCATGATGAAGAGCGGCGAGGCGGTGTGTTCGGTGATCGAGTTCGACTGACAATGACCTTGGCGATGGCCCCGGCGGCGGTGGCGACCAACCGGCCCCGCTTCACGCATTGCAGCATATGCGAGCAATGCTGCGGGCTGGAAGTCGATCTCGCTCCCGACGGCCGCGTCGCCGCGATCCGGCCCGACAAGGCCAACGTCAATTCGTGGCGGGATTACTGCATCAAAGGGGCGCGGGCCGGAGACTTGCGCGATCACCCGCTGCGTATCCGCGCGCCGATGCGCCGGGTGGGGGATCGTTACGAACCGGCGAGCTATGACGAGGCGATTGCCGACATCGCCGGGCGCCTGCGGTCGCTCATCGACCAGCACGGCCCCGATTCGGTGGGGCTTTACGCCGGGAATCCGGCCGGATTCTCGTTCGGCTCCAACAGCTTTTCGGCGGCGCTGATGCAGGCCATCGGCTCGCGCTCCCGCTTCAGCGTCGGCTCGGTCGACCAGAACGCGCTGCTGGTGGCGATGGAGCGGATGTTCGGCGGGCCGGGCTATGTCCTGCTGCCGGACCTCGACAATTGCGACTTCTTCCTGCTGATCGGCGGCAATCCGGCGGTCAGCAAGATGAACTGGATGGGGCATACGCCCGAAGGATGGAAGCGGGTGCTGGCGCGGCTGAAGCAGGGCGCGCGGCTCGCCGTGATCGACCCGCGCCGCACGGAAACGGCGCGGAAAGCCACGCATTATCTGCCGATCCGGCCGGGAACGGACTGGGCGTTCCTGCTTGCCCTGATAGCGGTGATTTTCGCTGAGGAACTGGAGCGCATCGAACACGCCGATCAGCTCGCCAATCTGGAAGCGTTGCGCGGCCTCGCGCTGGCGCAGGACGTGGCGGCGCTGGCGCAGCGTTGCGGCATGGACGCGGATGCGGTTCGCCGGCTGGCCCGCGATTTCGCCGCCTCGTCGCGCGCCCACGCCGTGGTGCGGACCGGCAGCGCCATGACCTCGGCGGGCACGCTCGCCGAATGGCTGTGCATGGCCCTCAATCTCGTGACCGGACGGATCGAGGCGCCCGGCGGGCGGTTCATGCAGGTCTGGCCGCTGTCCATGCCCGCCGCCGCGCGGGCCGCCGCGCCGCAAGCGCCGCCACGGCCCAGCCGGGTGCGCGGGCTGATGCCGGTCGCGGGAGGCTATTCGCTGGCCGAACTGCCCGGAGAGATCGAGACGCCGGGCGAAGGACAGGTCCGCGCACTGATCCTGAACGGGAGCAATCCGGTGGCGTCCGGGCCGGACAGCACCGCGATGGAGTGGGCGCTCGGCAAGCTCGACCTTCTGGTGGCGATCGACCTGCTCCAGCGGGAGAGCCACGCCTGCGCCGACTGGCTGATCCCGGCCGCCCACTTCCTCGAACGCGACGAGGTTCATGTCTATCTGCACGCGATGAGCGACCGGCCCTTCGTGCAGGCGACGCGGCCGGTGGCGCCCTTGCCGGAAGGGATGATCCCGGACTGGGAGTTCCTGTTGCGGCTGGGCGACGCGCTGGGCACTCCGCTCTACGGCGGCGCGGTGCGCAGCCCGGATGGGCTTTCCGACGCGATGCTCCGGCCTGCCGGCCTGACGGCGGACGATGTGCGCGCGCATCCCCACGGACTGGCGGGAGAGCACCGCATGGGGCGCCTCTGGGCCGATCTTGCGGAAGCAGGCAACAAGGCTGACCTCTGCCCCGCCGGGTTCGCCGAAGAACTGGGCCGGTTGCTGGCCGGACCGCCATCGGACGCGGATTATCCTTTCCGCATCATATCGCGCCGCCGCAACGGCACGATGAACTCATGGCTCGGCGATCTCACCGAGGATAGCGAAGGGTGCGGCGTGGTCGAGCTGGGCCACGGCGACGCCGCCGGCCTCAATCTCGTCGAAGGCCAGCGGGTGCTGGTCAGTTCCAGAGCCGGACGGCTCGAACTGACGCTGCGCCTGTCCGACGAACTGGCGCCCGGCGTCGCGCTGGTCGAGCACGGCTGGGGCACGCGCGTTTTCGATCCGGCCAGCGGAAAGACGGCCTTCGCGAAAGGCGCCATCCGCAACCGGCTGGTGGATAATCTGGTGCTCGATCCCTTCTCCGGCACGCCGCGTCTCAACGGGATGCCGGTGCGGATCGACCCGCTGGGACAGGACGCAGGCGCATGACGGATTCCACGGACAAGCAGACGGGAAAGCCGTTCAGGGCCGTCCAGCCGATCCGGCCTGAAATGCAGGAACCGGATTCGGAAGCGGCGCGGGCGTGGACGAAGTTCTGCGACCGTCTCAAGCATGCCGGGCACCTGCTGCTGTCCCAGCCCAAGACGGAGCATCCGATGCTCCAGGCGGAATCGCTGCGCTTCTTCGTCCGCGAACTGCGGACGGCGCTGGAATGGGAGACGGAGCTTGCGATCTACCAGTCGCCGCGCTGGTATCTGGTCGACGACAGCGGCTCCGGCCCGCCGGGGCCGAACCAGGACAACGAATACTGGAAGGCGCGGATATTCCCCGGCGCGACTTATCGGATAGAGATCGACACCAACACGATCGACGACATCATCATCCAGGTGAACAACAAGGAATACCGCAACGACGGCGACTATTCCTTCAAGGACTTCACTATCGGCAACGACGGCAAGCTGACCATCTTCGTCGGGCCGGAGCCGATGCCGGAAACGGGCGGCGTGAACTGGATCAGGAGCCTGCCCGATGTCTATCGCGTGGCGATGCGGGTCTATTACCACGACTGGGAAAAGCATCATCGCCCCGACGTGTGGATAGAGCGGCTGGACGAGCCGGACCACAAGTCGGACCCGCCGCCGATCCCCGTCATGTCCGGCGCGCTGGACGCCGTGGTCGACTGGATGGAATCGTGGCCCTACATCTATCCGATCTTCCAGACGCTCTATGCCGATCAGGCGCCGCCCAACGAAGTGCGCCCACCGCTCGGCATTCCCGGCGGCGGGCAGGAAATCCAGTATGGCCTCGCCCGCGTCGAACTGGCCGACGACGAGGCGCTGCTGGTGGAAAGCGACGTGCCGGATGCGCCCTACTGGGGTTTCCACGTCTACACGATGCCGTGGTTCTCGCAGATCGACCCGGCCAACCGGGTGACGGCGCTGAACGACAGGCAAAGCCATGTCTCGTCCGACGGCAAGGTCCGCTATGTGGTCAGCAAGGCGGACCCCGGCATCCAGAACTGGCTCGATACCGGCGGTTTCCCGACGCTTTCGGTGTTCTATCGCTGGATCTGGTCGAACGATTCGCCCGCGCCCGTCAGCCGGGTCGTCAAGCTGGCCGACCTGCGCCGCGAACTGCCCGCCGATACGCCGGTGTTCACGCCGGAGGATCGGCGCGACCAGATCGCCGCGCGCCGCCGCCACCTGCAAAACCGCTTCCGCGCCTGAGGTAACGGGATCATGGAACGTTTCATCGTCGGCACCGGGCGCTGCGGCTCCACGCTGCTGTCGCGGATGCTGGGCCACAACCGCCGGTTGCTCAGCATGAACGAGTTCTGGTCCGTGCCGGATCGCGAGGGCGTGTTCCAACAGGGCCAGTTCGCCGGGCCGGAAGCGGCGGACATCCTGTGCCGCAGCAATCTTCTCAACGATCTCGTCATCAGCCGTACGGCGCATCTGGATGCCGGTGCCACCGGCCATTCGATTCGCAAGGAAGCGCGCGCCTTCGCGCTCAAGGCGCACCGGCTGCCCGCGATCCAGATCTTTCTGGCGGGCCTGTCCGACGATCACGAGGGACTGATCGCCGCCACGCTGGCGCAAGTGCGCGGCCAGCCGCGCCAGAGCCTCGCCGCGCATTGGCGGCGGATGTTCGATTTCCTCGCCGCCTATCTGAGGCGCGATGCCTGGGTCGAGCGATCCGGCGTGTCGATCGAGATCGCGGGTCGCATCGCGCAATGGTATCCCGGCGCCAGGATCGTCCACCTGCATCGCGACGGGCCGACCAATGCGCTGGGCATCCGCGCCTTTCGCCATTTCGTGCTTTACGCCAGCTTCTTCTTCGATCCGCCTTCGGACGACGAACTGGAAGCGATCTTCACGTGCGAACCCGGCAGTGCCGACGATCCCGTCATGCGGCGGCTGGGCGGGGATATCCCCAGCCTCGAACGGTTCGGACGATACTGGAGCTGGCAGGTCGTGACCGGCCATTCCGCCCTGCTTCGGCTGCCGCGCGAGCGCTGGATAGACGTGGCTTATGAGGACATGATCGCCGATACGCCCGGCACGCTGGGCCGGATCGCCGAGTTCCTCGATCTGCCCGATGACGAGGGCTGGATCGCGCGGGCCAGCGGCGAAGTCGATCCTGAAGTGATCCCCGACCGGGTTTCCGAACTGGCCGAGGATGAGTTGCGCAAGCTGCGGGAAGCCTGCCGCCCCGGCATGGCGATTCTGGGGCGCGATACAGTCAATCCCTACGAGGAAGCGATGAAGTCGGCGCGCCGGGTTTTCGGGAGCATCCCGTCCGGCGCGCTCAACCAGATGCGGGAGCCTGCCGAATGACTGCCGAAGCCAAGCCTTTTATCGACGATTCGATGCTGCTTCATCCGCACGAGGGCCGTTATCAGCCCTCGGTCGGGATGATCGCCTACATGCATGAGGGCGTTCCTTATCCGCCCGCCGGGTCGGCCAGCCTGTTCGAGGCGATCGAGGGTCTGCCGCTCGATCCGGCCGACCTTACGATCGTCGGCTATCCCAAGTCCGGCACCAACTGGCTCCAGGTCATCGTCAGCCGGCTCTATGACGATGACTTCGAGACCTTGCGCCGCACAGGCGGGATCGTGCCGCATGTCGACATGGGGTCGCGTCCCGGCTTCCACGGCTTTGAAAGCGTGGTCGATTGCCCCTCGCCGCGCCTCATGAAAGCGCATTGCAGCGTCGACCGGCTGCCGCGCGCCTTTCGCGAAAACCGGGTGTCCAAGGTGATCTGCGTGATCCGCAACGGCAAGGACGTCTGCGATTCCTATTACAACCAGTTTTCGACGATGCGCGAACAGATGCAGTTCACGCTCGACTGGCCGGAATTCTTCGATCATTTCATGGCGGGCATGGTTCCTTATGGCTCATGGCGCGATCACACCTTGCGCTGGCGCCAGTTCGGCGAGGCTGAGGGCGTTCTGCACCTCGAATTCGAGACGATGCGGCGCAATACGGGCGAAACGCTGGAGCGTATCGCCAGCTTCGTCGGCCGTCCGCTGGCAAAGGGCGCGATCGAGCGAGTGATCGCGGAAACAGAGTTTTCCGCGATGCAGAAAGGCGACATGGCGAAACGCTACAACGGCGAGGTCGCCCGGCGTGCCGGGGGCATCGGTTCTTGGAAACAGCACTTCACTGTCGCACAGAACGAGCGGTTCGATGCCGAGTTCGTCAGGCCGCTGGAAGCGGCGGGTATTTCCCTGCAATACGAGTAAGTCAGGGCGTCAGCCCCGCCATGCGCGGCATCGTCTCGAACGTGCGCGGGTCGAGTCCGAACAGGCTGTTTCCGCGATCCATCGCGTCGATCCGGGCCAGTTCCTCCGGCGACAGGTCGAAGCCGTGGGCCGAAAGGTTCTCCGCCATGCGCGCGGGGCTGCGCGATTTGACCACGGGCACGACACCCCGTTGTGTCAGCCACCGCAAGATGACCTGCGCGGGCGTTTTGCCATGCCGGGCGGCGATCCCGGTCAGCGCCGGATCGTCCAGGCCCGTGCCGTGGCCGAGCGGACTCCATGCCTGGGTGACGATGCCGAGCCGCTCGTGCGCCGCGCGCAGGCCGGCTTGCGGGAACGCCGGGTGCATTTCCACCTGATTGACCGCCGGGACGACTCCCGTCGCATCGATGATCCGGTCGAGGTGTTCGGGCAGGAAGTTCGAGACGCCGATGGCCTTGACCCGGCCTTCCGCGCGCAGGCGGACCAGCGCCCGCCATGTCTCGACGAAGCGGTCCACGGTCGGCACGGGCCAATGGATCAGATAGAGGTCGACATAATCCAGCCCCAGCCGTTGCATCGTGCGGTCAAATGCAGCCAGCGCTTCGTCATGCCCGTGGCAGGAGTTCCACAGCTTGGTGGTGAGGAACAGCGCGTCGCGCGGGACCGGCGCCGTGCGCACGGCCTCGCCCACCGCCGCCTCGTTGAAATAGACCGGCGCGGTATCGAACGCGCGATATCCCAGCGCAATCGCGGCGTGGATCGCGCCCACCGTATCTTCTTCCGCGATACCCATGGTGCCCAGGACGACAGGGGGATATCCGGGCAGTCCGGCAATCGGGGCCATGCGCGCATCCTTCTGGTGAAAGACTGGCACATTACCCCGAATGGACCGGCCGTCCATCCCGTCGAACCTGTCCTTGGCCGCGCGGCTTCGCGGGCAGGGTATTCCCGGCGGATCAGGCTCGATCGAACTCCAGCGCCAGCCGGCTCATGCCGCGCGCGAAGGAGTGGACGATCCATTGCGCGGCGTCCGGCTCGTCGGCCAGGCGGAAGTTCCTGAAACGGGTGAGCAGCGTCGCGAAGGCCGTGCGCAGTTCGGCGCGGGCCAGCAGGTTGCCGAGGCAATAGTGGATACCGATGCCGAACGTGAGGTGCTGCATCGCTACCTTGCGGTAAAGGTCGACGCCATCGGGCTTGGCGAACTTGCGTTCGTCGCGGTTGGCGGCGGCCCAGCGCAGCATGACAATGGCATTGGCGGGAATCGCCACGCCCGCCACGTCGACGTCGCGCGTGGCGCGGCGGAACAGACCTTGCAGGGCAGTGGTCAGGCGCAGCACTTCCTCGACGAACTGCGGGATTCGGGAAAGATCGGCGCGCAGTTCGTCTTCCAGCCCGTTCTCGATCATCAGGTGCAGGCCCATGGCCAGGGTGTTGGTGGTGGTCTCGTTGCCCGCCACGAGAATCTGCTGGGCGATGCTGATGATTTCCTCGTCGGTCAGCTTGCGCCCGTCGACCTCGCCAGCGACGATATCGGACAGTACGTTGTCGGCGGGGGCGCGGCGATAGGCATGTGTCGTCTCGCGCAGGAAATCGTGCATCTCCACCACCGAGCGCGCGGCGTCGGCCCGGATTTCGGGCGCGATGCGCATGTCGCCGACCGCCAGCAGCGCATCGGACCATCGCTTGAACGTCTCATACCGGTCGCGCGGGACGCCGAGCTGGTCGGCGATGATATACATCGGCATGGGAATGGCCAGATCGGCAAGAACCTCGAACCGGCCCTTGTCCGCGAATGTTTCGATCCGGCGGTCGCAGACTTCCTGGATATAGGGCTGCATCTTGCTGATGCGGGACGCGCCGAACGCGCTCTGCACGATCCTGCGATACTTGCCGTGGACGGGCGGGTCGGCCGTCACGATCGTGTCGATGTGCGGCGAGGCCTGTTCGCGCATGATCCGCGCCGCTTCGTCGTCGGCGTGGAAGGCGCGATCGGCCAGCATGCCGGTGTTGTTGGAGAACGTCGCCGGGTCTTCGGCGATGCGCTGGATATCCTCGTAGCGACTGACGATGAAGACGCCGGTGACGGGATCCTTGTAGACCGGCGCGTTGGCGCGCAGCCAGGCGTAGGCCGGAAAGGGATCGCGCAATACGGCCTCGTCGGTCAGTGTCATCGGGTCGGCCAGAGTTACCGCATCAGTCATGGTCGTCCTCGTCCCCATGGATTTGCCAGAATTTCTATCGTGCATCGGCCCCGCGATCCATAATCTATGGCTTTTGCATCATACGACTTTTCGTATACGAAACGGGTCATGAGGATCACGGATGTCCGGACCTTGCGGCAGTGCCTGAAAGTCGCCGAGTTGCGATCCATGAGCCGCGCGGCCGACGCGCTGAACATGGCCCAGCCGTGGCTTTCCACGCGGATACGCAATCTTGAGCGCGAAGTCGGTTTCGACATTTTCGACCGTTCGCGGCGTCTGCTGGCGTTGACGCCGGAAGGAGAGGCGTTCGTCACGGCGGCGCGCCGGTTCGACGCCGCGGCTGAGCGCTTCGCGGAAGACGTCCGTGCCATTGCCGCCTGCGGCCGGCAGGTCGAACTGCATGTCGGCTGCCCCTCCGCCAGTTCCGGCGTGGAGGAACGCAATGCCCTGATCGCGGCGTTCCGGGAACGCTATCCCCATGTCGCGATCCGCATCCGCCTGCTGTCGATCGACCAGATCGTCGAGGGGCTGGGCAGCGGACGGCTCGACCTCGGGTTTCTGCTCGATCCGATGCCCGCGGCCTTCGCCGGGAGCGGGACGATCGCGCTGCGCCGTCAGCGCGCCGTGATCCTGATGCCGCTGGCATGGAAGCGCGAGGGCGGTGCAACGCTTGCGCTGGAGGAACTCGACGGCCGCGAAGTGGCGGTCATGCCAGAAGCCTATCACCCGGAACTCTGCGCGCCCATTTATGCGGCGATGCGCGCGGCGGGCGCCCGGCTGCGCGAAATGGCAGACGACAACTTCGTTGCGCTCCACGCTCATGCCGTGAACCGGGGGATGGCGGCGTTGACGGTGGATACTTTCGCCGACACGTTCTCGCACTTTCCCGGTTACGGCAGCTACCTGCTGGAAGGCGACGCGTTCCAGTCCGATCTGAGCCTCGTATGCCCGCGCCCGGATGCGCGCGAGGCGGCACAGGCGTTCTGGCGTTTCGCGTCTGAATGGCAGGCGAAGGCCGCGTGACGTCAACCGATATTGATCGTCACGCCGCCATCGACCGCGATCATCTGTCCTGAAACGTAATCCGATGCGGGAGAAGCAAGGAACCGGCAGACGTGAGCGATATCGTCCGGGCGGCCGAGCCGCTTCATGTTGGTCCGGGCGATAAGCTTGCCGAACGACGCCTCAAGTTCGCCTTCATGCAGACCAATGCCGTCTTCGCCGCGCGCCAGCATGTTGGGGTGGACGATGCAGCCGGGAATGATGCCGTTGACGTTGATGCCGTAGCGGCCAAGCTCGCGCGAGAGGGAGACGGTCAGCCCGGCGACCGCCGTCTTGGTCGCACCGTAGGCGCCCATGCCTTCCTCGATGCAGGTGACCTGCCCTTCGAGGGAGCCGATGTTGACGATCCGTCCGCCCTTGCCCTGACCGCGGCAGACTTTCGTGAATTCCTGGATCAGCAGCAGGACCGCGCGGACGTTGGTGGCCGCCATGCTGTCGAGATATTCCACGGTCAACTCGCCGATGGGATGGTTTTCCACTTGCGCGGCGTTGTTGATGAGGATGTCGACCGTGCCGAAAGCCTCGACCGCGGCGTTGACGATCGTTTCGGCGGAGGACGGATCCTTGAGATCGGCTGAAACGTAACGGGTGTTCGGGGCGACCGGCGCGATGATATCCGCTCCGTTGGCGCGGCGGCCTATGGCAAGCACCCTGGCGCCGGCCCGGTCGAACGCCTCGACGATGCCCAGCCCGATCCCGGCGGCTCCGCCCGTGACGATGCAGACCTTGCCTTCCACTGAAAACATATCTTCCGACGGCATCTTCGCTTCTCCCCGATCTTTCCGGCCAACACCCTGGATGAGCGCGGAAACATATACAACTTTACTATCTATGTTGAGGCGGGAACGTGATGGCTTTCCGCCCTTTCCCCGGTGCCCTCGCGGCGTGAAAGATCGGCATGGGCGCGCTGGAAATGGAACAGCGCGACAAGGCAGAACGCGAAGGCCGCCGCATAGGCCAGCCGCAGCGAATCGGTGCCATGGACAGGCGCGAGCATGTCGCTGACCTTGCCGACCAGGCCGGACCCCAGCGAATAGGAAATGAGATTGAACGAGACCAGCAGCACCGACAGCGTGACTCCGCGCCGGTTCGATCCGGCCAGCGTCGCGGCAAGGCCATAGCAGGTGCCGATGTAGAACTGGCAGAAGAACGCCGACATTCCGAGCAGCACTCCAGCGATCGCCGCGCCGCCGCCGCCGAGCAGCGCGGCAAGGCCCGCGACCGTCGATGCGGTGACACCCACCATCGGAACGACCAGCTTGCGCGCCAGGCTGCCGCGTCCGATCCGGTCCGCGATCACACCGCCCGCCGCCGCGCCGAGCGCTCCGCCGATCCCGACGATCAGGCCGGATTGCAGCCCGGCGCTGGTTCCGCTCAGTTCGAACGATCGGCGCAGCAGGCTGGGTGTCCACACCGCGAACACGGCGAGCATGGCCGCGCCCCAGGTCATGCCGAGCGCGATGTGGCGCAGCGCGCGATCGCGCATCATGTGAGCGAGCCCGGCGGCCAGGCCGGCGTTCCCGTCGCTGGCGGCGGGCGTGTCGCCCTGGCCGCGGCGCGGTTCGGACGTGGTCCATACCACGAGAGCGGCAATCGCAAGGCCGGGAACCCCCGCGATAAGAAAGGCGGCGCGCCAGCCCCAGTTATCCGCCACGAAACCGCCCATGGCCATTCCCATGAACAGGCCCGCGGCCGCGCCGAGGCTGAACAATCCCATGACGGTGGAGCGCAGCCGCAACGGAAACCGGTCGCTGAGCGATGACAGGCTGACCGGCGTGAAGCCCGCCTCGAACAATCCGATTCCGATCCGCGAGGCGAACAGGGCGGTAACGTTCGCGGCAAGGCTGGTAAGCCCCGTCACCGCGCTCCAGCCCGCCACCAGCACCGCCAGCAGGTTGCGCCGGTTGACGCGGTCGGCAAGCATGCCGACGGGAATGCAGGCGAGCGCGAAGGGAACCGAGGTGGCAAGGCCGGTCATCAGCCCCATCTGCGAATCCGACAGGTCGAATTCGCCCTTGATCGGTTCGATCAGGACGGAAACGAGGCTCTTGTCGAGGTTGTAGAAGCTATAGGCGAGGACGATCAGGAACAGCGCCCACCAGTCTGACGTCCGCACCGGATGGAAATCGTCAGCACTGCTGCTTTTCATGCCTGTATTCTCCCCGGTTTGTAAACGGGCTTGCGAAACGATAACGTCGCTATACAAGTTTCCTTGGTTATAGCGAGCGCTATATGGAGAGCGGGATGCCGCAATTTGATTATATCGTCGTGGGCGGCGGCTCGGCGGGCTGCGTTCTCGCCAATCGGCTGAGCGAGGACGGGCGGAGCAAGGTGCTGCTCATCGAAGCGGGCGGGGAGGCCGACAACTGGCGGGCCCGGCTGTCGTTCGGTTTCGCCTACATGCTCGATAATCCCAGGTTCGACTGGCGCTTTTCGCACGGGCCGGAAGAATCGATCGCCGGGCGGACATTGCCTTATCCGCGCGGCCGGATTCTCGGCGGGTCCAGTTCGATCAACGCGATGCTCTATGTGCGCGGCTTCCGGCGCGACTATGACGAATGGTCCGCCATGGGGCTGGACGGCTGGGGTTGGAACGACATGGAGCCCTACCTGCGCGCGATGGAGGACTATCCCGAGGAAAGCCCATGGCCGCGCGGCCGGGGCGGGCCGATCAAGGTGAGCCGGGGCGATCACCATCACCCGCTGTCGGACATGATCGTCGCCGCCGCCGGAAACTCCAGCGTCGGCAGCACGCAGGACTACAACGGCGCGGAACCTTCCGGGATCGGCCTGTCGCAGCAGTTCTACCGCGCGGGGCGGCGCTGCGGGGCGGCGCAGACCTATCTGGCCCCGGCGCGGACGCGGGCGAACCTGCGGGTGGAAACGGGGGCGGAAGTGCTGAAAGTGCTGTTCGACGGGCGGCGCGCCACGGGCGTGCTTTTCCACCAGGGCGGCATCGAACGCGAAGTGTCCGGGGGAGAAGTGATTCTCTCGGGCGGGGCGATCGGCTCGCCGCAATTGATGGAACTGTCCGGTCTCGGGCAGCCGGCGCGGTTGCGATCCCTGGGCATCGCGCCGGTCGCGGACCTGCCCGCCGTGGGCGAGCACCTGCAGGATCATTACCTGGTTTTCGTCGTCCAGAACCTTGCCGGGATCGGCGGGCTGGGGATCGAGTTCACGGGCTGGCGGCAATACCTGAACGGCGTGAAATATCTGCTGTTCAATCGCGGCTACCTGCGCGGGCTGCCCACCCAGGTCAACGGCCACACCGATATCGACGTCGACGGCGAGAAGGTCGGCATCCAGTTCATGGGGTCGCCGCTCAGCTTCAATCGCGATCCGGTGAAGAAAACCGTCACGCGCAATCCCTGGCCGGCGATGATGCTGGGCCTCAACGTCTGCCGTCCGAACAGCCGGGGGCATTGCCACATCGTCGGCCCCCGGCTGGAGGACCAGCCGGAGATCGTCCTGAACTACCTGACCGACGAGCAGGACGTGAAGGCCACTGTCGCGGGTCTGCGCCTGTGCCGCGAAGTGATCGCGCAGCAACCGCTGGCGGACTATCTCGCCGATGAAGTGGCGCCCGGCAAGGCGATGCAGAGCGACGCGGATCTGGAAGCTTATGCCCGCATCGGGGGCGCTTCCGCCTATCACCCGGTCGGTACCTGCCGGATGGGCACGGACGCCGCGACAAGCGTCGTCGACGCGCGGTGCCGGGTGCATGGCGTCGACGGCCTGCGCATCGTCGATGCGTCGATCATGCCGCGCATCACATCGGCCAATACGCATGCGCCGACCGTCGCGGTGGCGGAGCGTGCCGCCGATCTGATCCGGGGACGATGAGGAGAGAAGCCATGAGCCGCGCCGAATGCGCCGAGCGTTTTCTTCACGCCTATTTCCACGGCGACGCACAGACCGTGATGGATTGCGTGACCGACGATTTCACATGGGTCAACATCGCGCTGCCCAAAGCCACGGTCACGGGGCGCGCCGCGCTGGCGGCGAAGCTGGCCGTGCCCAACCTCGGCTTGCCCCTGCCGCTTGAAGGCGCGGACCATGATACCACGCTGGCGATGGAGCAGGGCGACAGGCTGATGCACGAGCGCGTGGACCGGTTGCGATTTGCCGGCGAAACGCTGGAAATTCCCTGCGCGGCTGCCTGGGAGTTTCGCGACGGCCGGATTGCCGCCTGGCGGGACTATTACGATATCGGCGTCGTTGTGCGCTTCTTCGGGCGCATCGGCCATCCGCTCGACACTTCGGCGTGGTGGTGAAGGGGCATGGTGGCGAAGAGTCCTGGCGGCGGCGCGCGCCTATTCCGCCGTTCCCTGCGCCACCAGCAGCCGGTCGCCCACGCCCGAACGCTTCAGGAATTCCAGCGAACGCTCCATGTACGTTCGCCAGAAGCTGGCCGCTTCGCGCGTCTTTCCTTTTTCCAGAAGGTCGCACAAAGCCGCATAGCCCATCGACGTCTTTTCCATGTTGCGATCCAGCGCGCGCGAGACATTCCCTTCCGACGCGATGATGACGTTGTAGGCCTCGTCGGAGATCGACTGGAGAATCGAGCAAACCAGCGTCATCGTCTTGTTGCCGGAAGCGCGGACCAGCGTTTCGTGGAAGCGGTTGGTCCCCGCTACGACGGCCGTGTAATTGCGCTTCTTGCGATTGGCGATCATCAGGTCAACGCAATCGCGCAGTTCGACCACCGCGGTTTCCAGGGCGCTGCCTTTCAGTCCCTCGATTATGGCGGGTTCGAAATACATGCGTGCCTCATGCATGTCGCGCATGGTGACGCCTTCGGAAACGAGCATGAAGCTTGTGAACTCGACGGCTTTCTCGATCGTGGGGCCGCGCACGATCGCGCCGCGGCGCATGCCCCGCCCGATCGTGATGAGGGATTCCGCTTCCAGAATGCGCATGGCCTCGCGCAGCGTCGGCCGCGAGACGTTGAAGCGTTCGAGCATCTGGGTTTCGGGCAGCAGCAGGCTGCCGGGTTTCAGCTTGCCCGAAACGATCTGCTCTCGCAGCTTCGAGGCCACGAGATGGGAAAGCTTGGGGAGCCTGATGTCTTCGTTGAAAACGTCCTTGAGGGAATCGTCGTTGCTGGTGCCGGTTTTCGCCACTGATAAACTTTCGTTGGGGAGGGATAGAAAATTAGATAACCTTTTTGTCTTGTCAACTTGGCAGATATGGGAATGGTGATTGCAGGATCGGACGCGCGGAATCCGGGGCGCAAAATTCAGGAGATGGCATGTTGACGGTGGGATGGCCGGTTCTGCCCGAACGGGCCGAAGTAACGCTGGACGAGTTGCGCCGCTCGGCGGGCACGACCACCACGTCGGTCTGGATGACTGTCGAACAGGCGATGATGGACGGTTTCGCCGCAGTGACGGGCGACGATGCTTTCATTCACGTCGATCCGGCACAGGCGGCGGAAACCCGCTTTGGCGGGACCATCGCGCATGGGCTGCTGCTGCTGTCGCTGCTTGCCTGGCTGATGCGTTCCGCCATTCCTCTCGTCAAGGGAACCCGCATGGGCGTGAACTATGGCTATGAGGATGTCCGCTTCCTTACGCCGGTGCGGTGCGGTGCGCGCATTCGCGCCCACTTCACGCTGGACGGCGTGAAAGATTCGAAGGGCGGGCTTACGGTGCTGCGTTACGGCGTCTCCATGGAAATCGAAGGCGAAGCGAAACCGGCGCTGGTCTGCGCCTGGTTGCTCGGGCGGTGGATCGACCGGAATGGCTAGCGCGAAGGACGACATCCCGGCGCGGGACAGGCTGCTGGCCGTCGCCACGCGGCTGTTTACCGAACACGGCTATGAAGGCACGCCGGTCTCGCGGATCGTTCGCGAGGCTGGAGTCACCATGCCGGTGCTCTATTATCATTTCGGCAACAAGAGCGACCTTCTGGGCGCGGTGATCGCGGCGCGGGGAAGCTGGTTCCGTTCCGATCTCGCCATTGACCCGGCCCGTCCGTTTTCGGAGAATTGCCGCGCGCTGGTGGGGCAGGCCCTCGATCATGTCGAGGAAGTGCGCGATGGTCTGCGCCTGCGCCTGCTGCTGGGGTTCGAGGCCGGGCCGGATGCCGGCAAGCTGCGCGATCTCGTCCATGAGCAGCGTCAGCGCTCCATCGCCAGCCTCGCCGCGCGCATGGGCGAGGCCTTGCCGGATGCTTCGCCGCGCCGTCTGGCGTGGCTTGCGGAAGTCTTTCTGTCCGGCGTGCAGGCCATGGCGCTCGATCTCATCGGGGTGAACCGGCCGGGCCGTTTCCTCGATGCGAAGGCGGTGAACCTTGTCGGCACGCTCGTTGCCGTGGCCGCGCTCCCCGAAGGCGATCTGCCAGACGTGCTCATCTGAACGGCTGATCCGGGAAGCAGCCAGCTTGCCGCCGGATATGAGGGGTGGCGGGGAAATGCCTTGCCCATTTATATAGCGTTCGCTATATAAGCATGATCGTATCACGGGAGCGGGAAAAAGCGCATGGCCATCGGTGCAGCGGACGAGTGCTATCCTCTCGACGGCGTGCGCGTCCTCGACTTGTCGATTTTCACGCCCGGTCCGTTCGCGACGCAGATTCTCGCCGACCTCGGCGCGACCGTGCTGAAAGTGGAGGCGCCGCCGCACGGGGACCGCGAGCGCGACGTGATGCCCGCCTATTTCCAGGCCTATAACCGCGGCAAGGCCAGTGTTGCGCTCGACCTCAAGAATCCTGACGACCTGCGGCTGTGCCATGACCTTGCGCGGGACGCGCGGATCGTGGTCGAAGGCTTCCGGCCCGGCGTGTGCGACAGGCTCGGCGTCGGTTTCGACCGGCTTGCGCAGATCAATCCGGACCTGATCTACGTTTCGCTGACCGGTTTCGGCAGTGACGGCCCCTATCGCATGGCGCGCGCCCATGACCCGGAAATCCAGGCGATCACCGGCTCGCTCCACTATGCGCGCGATGCGAACGGTAAGGCGATCTACAATTTCGCCTACCCTACGTTCGACTATGCCGCTTCGATGTATGCGGTGATCGGCTGCCTTTCGTGGCTCGGCCGCAAGGGTCACGGGCCTCGGCGGGTCGAAGTGCCGCTGGCCGCCGCCGGTGTTGCCTGGATGTATCCGCAATATGTCAACGCGGTGGAATTCGATGCGCGCGCCTTTGCCGACAACAACGACTGGCGCGGCAGCTATCGCACGCGGGACGGCCGCTACCTGACGCTGACCCCGGCCGAGGGCCTGCGCGAACTGCTGGCGGAACTCGGCATCGAAGGTGTTTCGGGCCGAGGCCGCGACACGATGGAAAAGATCGCCGCCGCTATCGCTCAGCGTGATTGCGCCGACGTGTTCCCGCTGTTGCAGAAGGCCGGAGTGCCGGTCGGCGTGGTCCAGACCGTGGACGAGGCGCTGGAGGACGAAGGGCTGGCATCGCTGGGTATGATCCAGCGCGCGCCGCATCTCGTCTGCGCTTCGCCAATCATGGGAATGCCGACGAAATTGCTGACCAGAGTGCCGGACATCGGCGGGCAGGACGATCTCGTCCGCAAAGGCGGCTGGGCCGCGCTCGAAACCGACAGGGAGTGGAACCAGTGATCGGCGAAAAGCCCGGCCCGGACCGCGTGCGTCCCGACCTTGCCGATGGCGCGGGCCGCCTCAAGGTTCTCGATATCGGGATGATGATCGCCGGGCCCTTCTGCTCGACGCTGCTGGGCGATTTCGGAGCGGACGTCATCAAGATCGAGCGGCCCGACGGGCAGGGAGACCGCATGCGCCAGCAGGATATCTACTGGCCGGTGGAAGGGCGCAACAAGCGGTCCGTCACGCTCGATATGCGCAAGCCCGAAGGCCGGGAGCTGCTGCTGCGGCTGGTGGACTGGGCGGATGTGCTGGTCGAGAACTTCAAGCCGGGCACGGTGGCGAAATGGGGGCTGGACTATGCCACCCTGTCGCAGCGCAATCCGCGCCTCGTCTATGTCAGCGTTTCCGGTTTCGGTCAGACCGGGCCGAACAGCGACAGGCCGGGCTACGATCATGTCGGCGCCGCGTTCGGCGGGCTCTGGTATCAGACCGGTTTTCCCGACCGTCCGCCCGTTCTTCCCGGCCTGCCCGTCGCCGATTACCTTGCCGGCACCTTTGCCGCCGTGGGCGCGCTGGAAGCGGTGCGGCGGCGCGATGCGCCGGGCGGCACCGGCAAGGGCGAATGGGTGGAGCTTGGCCTCTATGAGCCGCTGATCCGCATTTCCGGTTCCAACTTCGTCCGCTATTCGCAGACGGGCCACGTCAACGAGCGGGTCGGTTCCATGCCAGTCGACGACCGGCCGCCGAAGGGCCTGCCGCAAGGCGTCTGCTACGAGACGCGCGACGGCAGGCAGATCAACGTGTTTCCCGTCCAGCCCGCGCAGTGGGACCGGATGAAACAGATCATTCCGGCGATGAATCTGCCCGAATACAGCAACGACGTGCTCCAGAGGAACATGCGCGCGGCGGACCATATCATCCGCCCGTGGATCGCGGAGCGGGACTTCGCCGATCTGATGGACGTGTTCGTCAAGGCGGACCTGCCATGCTCGCCCGTAAACAACACCGTCGACATCATCAACGATCCGCACGTCCAGGCCCGTGAAAACGTGATCCGCATCGAGGATCAATACGGGCACGAAGTGCTCATGCAGAATGTCGTGCCCCGGCTGGTCAATGAACCGGGCAGCGTGCGCTGGGCGGGCGAGAAACTCGGCGCCTCGAACCATGACGTCTATTGCGGACTGCTGGGCCTGACGGAGCGGGATCTCGCGGAGCTTGACGCCAGGGGTGTCATTTGAGCAAAACATCGCTAACTAATTCAGAAACGTTCCAAGGACTGAAGCCATGGTGTCCCTCAATTCCCTTCCGCTGGCCGAACGGCCCCCACACGTGCCGGAGGAACTGGTCCGCGATGTCGACCTGTTCGACCTCCCCGGCAACCGCGAGGATGTTCACAAGTCGTGGAAGTGGGTTCAGGAAAACTGCCCGCGCATATTCTGGACGCCGCGCAACGGCGGGCTGTGGATGTGCACTCGGGCGAAGGACATCCTGGAGCTTCAGAACGATTTCGAGCATTTCGGCATGGAGGGCGCGCTGGTGCCGCGGCAAAAGCGCCCGTTTCCCGCTCCGCCGATCGACATCGAACCGCCCGAGCACGGCCCTTACCGCCTGCTGATCTCGCCGGCGTTCTCGCCCAAGGTCGTGGCGCAGGTGGAAGAGACGGTGCGCCAGTTCACCATCGACCTGATCGAAGGCTTCCAGCCGCGCGGCGAGTGCGAGTTCGTTACCGAATACACCAAAGTCCTGCCCATCATCGTGTTCCTGACCATGATGGGCCTGCCGCTGGAAGATCGCGAACAGCTTCTGCCCTTTGCCGACGCCATCGCCCAGTCCCCGGACCCGGCGTTCGCGCATGAGGCGCGGATCGGCCTGATGCGCTACATCGAGGACCAGATGGAGGCCCGCAAGAAACAGCCGACCGACGACCTGCTTTCGAAGATCCTCTATGCCCAGGTCAATGGGGAGCGGATCGAGGAGCGCAAGGCCATCGGCATGGCGACGCTGGCGCTTTCGGGCGGGCTGGACACCGTCAAGAACATGCTCGGCTTCCATGCCAAGTTCCTTGCCCAGAATCCGGCGCATGTGAAGCAACTGGTCGACAGTCCCGCCCTGATCCCCAACGCGGTGGAGGAACTGTTCCGCCGCCATGGCGTGTCCAACACGGCGCGGGTGATCCGCGCGGACCGGGAGTTCTGCGGCGTCCTGCTGAAAGAGGGCGACCAGATCCAGGGCGTGTCCGCGCTGGTCGGGCTGGACGAGGAGACCGTGCCCAATCCGATGGACGTCGATTTCAACCGGCCGATGCCGATCCCGCACGCGACGTTCGGCAACGGCCCGCATCGCTGCCCCGGTTCGATCCTCGCCAAGCGCGAGATCATGGTCTGGTTGCAGGAGTGGCTGCCGCGCATTCCCGAATTCCGCATCAAGAAAGGCACTGTGCCGCGCCAGCAGTCGGCCATGGTCAACACCGTTTCCGAACTATGGCTGGAATGGGACGTTGCCTGAACTTCGCCGCGCATCCGTTCGCGCGGTCACGAGACAATCGCGCCACGCCAGCGCCAGTCTCTTCAGGCGATAGAAGGGGCCGCGCGCCCCAGGGCTTCCAATGCCGCGTCGCGATCCGCGACCGGCCTGCCCGCGGCACGGGCGAGTTCGACGACGGCCCGCACCTGGTCTTCGTTGCTGGGCCGCTCGACGGCATCCCAATGGCTTTCCAGCCCGACCTGCACGTGGCCGCCGCGCTCTATGGCCAGGCGCGGCAGCTCGGTCGCCAGCACGTCGCCGCCCCAGACCGAGACGGTCCAGGGCAGGCCCGCGTCGCCGAGCAGGTCGAGATAGGCATCCAGCGCGGCGCGCGTGGGAGGCAGGCCGAACGGCAGGGACGGTTCGCGGCCGAACGGGCCGTGCGCCCCGCCGAAATAGAAGTTGACGACTGATCCGCGCGGCAACCGCCCGGCGGCATGCCAGGCCAGTGCCATTCGCAGATAGCCCGGCTCATAGACGGATATCTGCGCGCCGATACCCCATGCCTCCAGTTGCGCGAAAGCGGAGCGAATCTGGTCGAACGCATTTATGTAGTAACCACCGGCCGGCAGGCCGTCGCCGTCGAAGCGGCCGATCGCGACGGCGCCCGGGTCGACGACGGCGAATTGCAGCCCGATCGCTTCGTCGATCAGGCGGACATGCTCCAGATCGCCGCCGCCTGCGCGAGTGATGGTCGGATACCAGATCGCGCCGGGCCGCGCCGCGCATATCCGCCGCCACGACAGGAGATAGTCTTCCGCCGCTTCCCTGCCCAACAGCGCGGTGTCGCGGTTATGGGCATGAATCACCGTTGCGCCCGCATCGTAGCAGGCGAGAGCGCAGGCCACGATCTCGTCCGGTTCGCGCGGGACGTTGGGGTTTTCGGCCTTGCTCTTCTCGCCGTTGATGGAAACGGCGATGACGAGGGGATGTTCTGTCATATCGTCAGGTTTCCCCTCGCCGTCCGCAGGTGTCAAGGCGCGCGCCGGGCCCGGGGCATGACGAACCCCGTCAACCGGGCCGTGGCGCGACCCATCCGGTCACTGTCCCCAGCGATAGGTCAGCGTCAGGCCGTAAGTGCGGGGGTCGGAATAGGTGTTCGTCACGAAGCCCAGAGAAGTCACCAGGCCGAGCGAACCCAGCACATAGTTCTTGTTGGTCAGGTTCTTGACCCAGAACTGCGCCGAGACAGGGCTGCCCATCACGTCCTGCCAGTCCGCGTTGACGTTGAAGATCGTCCGCGCCGGATTTCGCGTTTCCCTCACGAACACCGGCATGTCGGTGGCCGGATACCAGGAGGAGCGGTATGACATCGTGCCGGTGAGGTTGAACTTGCCGAGATCCGGGGTGTCGAAAGGCGTGATCGTGGCCGAAGCGTTGACCGTATGCTTGGCATTGCCGAACGGAATGTTCGTCGTCACGCCGCCGGGCGCGGCAAGGTACTGGAATTTCTTGTGTATGGCATCGGCCATGCCCCAGTTGACGCTCAGGCTGAGCGGGCGGACCGGCCGCAGCGTCGCGTCGAACTCGAAGCCCTTGATCGTTGCCTGAGCGGCATTGACGATGGAAGACGTCGGGCCGGTGGGCGTGGCGAACACCACGGTGCGCTGGATATCGCTATACCACGTCTTGTAGAGCGCGAGGTTGGCCGACAGGCTCGATCCGCTGCCGAACTGCCAGTTGCCCTTGAAGCCCAGTTCCGCGTCCTTGACCGTTTCGGGCGCGAACGGGGTCGCTTCGGGAAGCGTCAGCGCGCGGCCGTTGAAGCCGCCCGCGCGATAGCCCCGGCGGTGGGCGACATAGATCAGCGTGTCCGGGGCGAGCTTGTAGTTGAGGCTCACCGTATAGGTCGGATCCTTGAACTTGGCTTTGGCGGCGGCGTGGCAGGCAATGGCGTCTGTCGCGTCGAACGCGGGCGTGAAGTTGCACGCCTGGGTCGGCTTGCCGAGCGCGCGATAGGCGCCGGTCCAGATCATCTCGCGCTTGTCCCAGGTGTAGCGGCCGCCCGCCGTCAGGCTCAATTCGGGCGTGAAGTCGTATGTCGCCTGGGCGAAGACAGAGGTGCTCTTGTTGGTCGAGATATAGGGGTTCACGGTTGGCGATGTCGCGCCCGCCGCCGTGTCGACCAGAGTAAAGGACATCTGCGATTCATGGGTCCGCTCATGGAAATAATAGGCGCCGATGATGAAATCGAGCTTGCCGTCGAGCGTGTTGCCCTGGAGTTGCAGTTCGTTGGAATACTGCTTCTGACGGAATGTGATGACGTTTTCCTCGCCGACACGTCCGCCGAGGATGGCGAGCGGCAGGCCATCGGAGTCATGGCCGATCGCATCCTTGACCCAGCGATAACCGAAAATGTTCTTCAGTACGAGTTCGTCCGTCAGGTCGAACTCGGTGACGTTGCTGACGGTCGCCGTCCGGGTATTCACGTATTCCGGCCGGCCGGAATAGGCCCTGCGCGGCCCATCGGCCTTGTCCGCCGCAATCAGGCCGTTGATCGTGCCGGCATAGAGCCCCGGAACGGCGACCGCGAGATTGACGACCGTGCCGTCAGGGAGCCTCACCTGGTTGGCGGTGGGGTTGGCCGCACTCGGCAGCGGAACGGTGTAGCTGGTGTGCACGGCCCAGCCGTGGTTGTCCGACCTGAAGTATTCCGCCGTGATCAGGTTGCGGAGCCTGTCGGTCAGGTCGATATCGAGCGCGCCGCGCACGGACCAGTAATGCTCGTCGTCAAGCCGCGAGTTGTCGCGGGTGTTGAGTGTGTAGCCCTTGTTATCAGTGAAGATGCCGGCCAGGCGCAGCCGCGCGCTTTCGGCGAGCGGGACGTTTATCATGCCTTCCAGGCTCACGCGATCGTAGTTGCCGTAACCGACCGAGAACTTGCCTTCGAAGGCGTCGGTCGGTTTGGCGGTGGTCACCAGAATGGCGCCGGCGGTGCTGTTGCGGCCGAACAGGGTGCCTTGCGGCCCGAACAGGGTCTGGACGTTTTCCAGATCATAGAACGTCTGGGCGGTGCCGTTCGGCCGTGCGACGTAGATTTCGTTGACGTAGATGCCGATCGCCTGATCCTGCGGGCCGAGCGTGTCGGCGGCGAAGATGCCGCGAAGTTCGAACGCGGGCCGGTTGCGGCCGCCTGTCGCGCCTGAGGTGACAGCCAGGCCGGGCGTCAGCGTCGCCAGTTCCTGGATGTTGGTGACGCCGCGTTCGGCAAGCAATTGCGGGGAATAGACCGCGACGGACACGGGAACGTCCGTCAGCCTTTCTTCCTTCCGGCGCGCCGTGACGATGATGGCGTCGCTACTCTCGGAGGCGCTGCTTACGGAAGCCGGACCGTCTTGCTCGTCCGCAAGCGCCGGGCTGAAGGCCGCTGTCGCCGACAGGGCCAGCGCGGAACAGCACAGCGGCGTCAGCGCACGCGATGAAATTCGTGTCATGGATCAGACTCCCCCCTTTTTTAATTTAGCTACATCAAATTTACGCGACGCCGCCGGAATTGCAACCGGATAGTTATAAACTCTAGCGAAGTCATATCGGTCATACCCCGGCCGTTCCTCGTGTGCTCCGGCGGCGGGGGCGTTCCGTCGATCCCGCCCGGCCGCAGTGGCCGCGTTGGGGCGATAGACCGTAAAGCCCCGCCTCCATTGCCGCAGTCCTCCCCGTTTCCAGGCCCAATCGTCGCGCGGCGCTTCAGGCCATGTTTCTGCCCGTTCGTGAATCGCTCGCTCGATGATTGACGCACCTCGCCAGACAATCTAATGGAGGTCCATCAACTTCGCTGCCGAAGTCAACGATACGTCTATAAGGAGGGAGATCATGCGGATTTTCGGGAAAACGACCGGCCTTGCCGGAGTTTCGGTTTTTGCCCTTTGCGTTGCATTCCCGGCATCCGTCCGGGCGGAAGAGGCGGCCGATGCCGCCGCCCAGGCAACAGCCGGCCAGGATCGCGCCGTTGCGTCGGGCACCGGCGATATCGTGGTTACGGCCCGCCGCCGCGAGGAAAGTCTGCAAAACGTCCCGATCGCCATTACCGCGCTCGATTCGGAAGCGTTGCAGAAGGGAGCGGTCCGCCAGACCGCCGACCTTCAGTTCATCACCCCCGGTCTGACGTTCACCATGGGGTCCGACAGCCGCCAGAACTCGGCGTTCAACATCCGCGGCGCCGGGCAGGCGTTCGGCGGCAACCTGCCGAGCGTGCTGACCTATTTCGCCGATGTGCCGCTGGATTATCACGGCGCGGCCAGCTTCGCGGTGTTCGATCTCGAGAACGTGCAGGTCGCGCGCGGGCCGCAGGGCACCCTGTTCGGCCGCAACACGACGTCGGGCGCGGTGGTGTTCGTGCCGCGGGCGCCGCAAGACACCTTGGGCGGCTATGTCACGGGGGAAATCGGCAACTACCGGTTGCGTCATTTCCAGGCCGCCCTGAACCTGCCGATTACCGATAACTTAGCCTTGCGCCTGTCAGGCGATTTCGTTCACCGGCGCGGCACGACGCTGAATCTTACCACAGGGAACTATCTCGACGGCCGCAACCAGACCGCCGTTCGCGCCTTCGCGCGGTGGGAGCCTGCCGCCGGCATCCGCAACGACACGATCGTGCAGTATCTCTACGCGGATGAGACCGGCACGCCCTATATCCTGAAGGATGTGAGGCCCGATGGCGATACCGCCGCCACGCGCTCGTCGATGGACAAGGCGCTGTATGACCTCTACGGCGGACCGACCGGCACGGCGCAGTATCTCGCGGCCCAGAAGGCGCGCGGCCCGCGCGTCACGGCGCTGAACCGGGACACGGCGGAAAAGCGCAAGATCGCCGTCGCGGTCAACACCACCACCATCGAGCTGAGCGACGGCATCACGCTCAAGAACATTCTCGGCTACGAATGGGTGCGGACCAACTATTTCACGGATATCGACGGCACGCCGCAGCAAGTGAACTATTCGAGCGCCATGTTCGGGGTTCCCGAGTTCGAAACCAGCCAGTGGACCGACGAAATCCAGTTGATCGGCAAGGGCCTTGGCGGGCGGCTGGACTGGATCGCGGGCTTCTTCTTCCTCGATTCGAAAAGCCCTGCCTCCGGTTTCCAGATGGGCCGCATTTCGGAATCGAACCTGTCGTTCGTGGGCGATGGCGTGCCGGGGCCGAGCGTCATTTCCACCAGCCGCAATTCCGCGCTGATCCATGACACCAGCCGGGCGCTCTATGCCCAGGCGACATACGATATCGGTTCGGGCATCAAGCTGACCGGCGGTTTCCGCTATAGCTGGGACAGCCGGGCATCGACCACCGGCCAGATGTCGAGCCTCGCCGGAATCAACGGTCCCTACACCTGCTCCGCGATCAAGTCCGATGGCACGCGCCTTCCCGCGACGACGCCCGAGGCGCAGTGCTTCACGACGATCAAGGCCAAGTTCGACGACTATGGCTACACCATCGGCGCCGAATGGAAGCCGGGCGCCGACACGCTTCTCTATGCGACGACGCGGCGCAACTTCAAGGACGGCGGCCAGAACTTCATCAACACGCTGGACACGGCGCTGCTGACCTACAAGCCGGAAATCGCGACCGACTACGAAATCGGCATCAAGCAAAGCTGGCTTTCGGGCGGGCTGCGTGGCCACACCAACCTGTCGCTCTATTACGGCAAGTATGACGATATGCAGCGGCAGGTGACAGTGAACACCGGCACCGCCGTGGCCACGGTGATCTACAACGCGGCGAAAGCGAACATCAAGGGAGCCGAGTTCGAAACCTCGTTCAGCCTCGACAACCTTACCCTGTCGCTGTTCTACAACTATACCGATGCCAAATATGACAACTTCATCGACCCGGCGACGGGCGCGGACCTTTCGGCCAACTGGCTGGTCGGCACGCCCAGGCATGCGGGTGGCGGCTCTCTGACCTACAAGGCCGATCTGGGCGAGATGGGAAGTCTGGAACCGTCGGTCAGCTTCTATGCTTCCGGGAAGTTCGCGACAGCCGCCAACCAGGTCGTGAACGTAGGCACTCTGGTGCCGGGCTATCATATCGTCAATGCGCGTCTGGACTGGCGCGAAGTCGGCGGCCTGCCGCTCGACCTCGGCGTTTACGTCAACAACCTTGCCGACAAGGATTATATCGTGGCAGGCCTTGGCCTCTATGGCTCGACACTCGGCTATAACAGCGTGGTCTACGGCCAGCCCCGGACATACGGGCTTTCGCTGACCTGGCGCTTCGGCGAGTAAGTCCGCCCGCCGCCTGCGAATGCCGGGAGCGTGCCCGCAGCCCCGGCCCGAGAGGATATGCATGTTTCAGGTGCCAGAACACATTCGCCCCGTCCGCGACAAGGTCCGCCGTTTTGTCGACGCGGAAATCATCCCGCACGAAGCGGAACTGGACAGCGGCGAGCCGGGCATCCGGCCGCTGGTGGAAGACCTCATGGCCAAGGCGAAAGCCGAGGGCCTCTGGGCGCTCGGCCACCCCACGGCGTTCGGCGGGCAGGGGCTGCCTTTCCTCGATTACGCCTATGTCAACGAAGTGATCGGGCGAACGCACGCGGCCCAGCTCATTCTCGGCACCGAAACGCTCCAGACCGCAATCATGCTGGATCGCCATGCCGCGCCCGAATGGAGGGAAAACGTGCTGCGGCCGATGGTGGCGGGCGAATTCTCGGTCTCGTTCGCCGCGACCGAGCCGGACGTCGCCGGTTCCGACCCGACAGGGATGCAAACTTCCGCCCGGCTGGACGGAGACGAATGGGTCATCAACGGCCGCAAGTGGTTCATCTCGCTGCTGGCCTATGCGAAATACGTCGTCGTCTGGTGCCGCACCGAAGGCGACGACGTGCCCGTCCACAAGCGCTTCAGCCAGATCATCGTGCCCCGGGACGCGCCCGGCCTGAAGGTTCGCCGCGACATGGACATCCTTGGCCTTGGCGGCGTGCTTTCCGGGCACTACGATATCGAATTCGACAATGTTCGCGTGCCCGCCGGCAACATCCTCGGCGAACGCGGGGAAGGGTTCGCCATGGCGCAGAACCGCCTGGGGCCGGGCCGCATCTTTCACTGCATGCGCTGGCTCGGCATGGCGCAGCGCGCGTTCGACATCATGGTGGAGCGCGTCAACAGCCGCATGCTCCACGGCAAGCCGCTGGCCGCCAAGGGCATGGTGCAGAAACAGGTGTTCGACAGCTATGCCGAAATCCAGCAGGCGCGGCTGATGGTGCTTGATGCCGCCGCCAAGATCGACGCGGGGTCGCAGGCCCGGGTCGAGATCAGCGCGATCAAGGTCGTCTGCCCCAACATGGCGCACCGCGTGGTCGACCGCGCGATCCAGGTCCACGGCGCGATGGGGCTGTCGCAGGACACACCCTTGCAGCGCATGTATCGCGGCATCCGCGTCGGCCGTTTCGTCGACGGGCCGGACGAAGTGCATATCGAGCGGACGGCCCGGCGGATCACTGACCTCTATGCCCGTGGCGAGACATGGGATTTCGGAATACGTTGAACATGGAACCGGACATGACCGAACTGCTTCCCGACATTTTCGCCGAACGGACCCCCGGCCGCCCCGCGGTGATCCTCGGCGCATCGGGCAGGACGCTGACATGGGGCGAACTGATCGAGCGCAGCAACCGGCTGGCGAACTGGTTCGTCTCGATCGGCCTGAAGCCGGGCGATCACATCGCCTATATCCTGGAGAACAACGAATACGTGCACCAGATCGCCTGGGCCGGGCGGCGCGCGGGAATCTATTACACGCCGATCAACTATCACCTGAAGGAAGAGGAAAGCAGCTACATCGTCCGGGATTGCGGCGCGAAAGTGCTGATCGCGCAGGCTTCCACCGCCGATCTGGCGATGAAGGCGGGCCAGGATATTCCGCACAAGCTGATGGTTGGCGACGAAGTGCTGCCGGGTTTCCAGTCGTTCGAGGACGCCGTCGCCGGCGCGCCGGACGCGCGGCTCGAAGGGCTGCCGGAAGGCAACCACATGTGCTATTCCTCTGGCACCACGGGCAAGCCCAAGGGCATCAAGCGGACGATGACGGCGCGGACCTACGGCACGCCGCTCGACGCTGAAGTGAACGCGATGCACAACACTTTCGGCTTCGACGAGAACACTGTCTATCTCGTGCCGTCGCCATTGCACTTCGCCGGGGGCATCGGCTGGACGCTGGGCGCGCTGCGCTATGGCGCCACGGTGGTCGTCATGGAGAAGTTCGATCCCGAGGAAGCGCTGCGGCTGATCGAGACGCATGAGGTCACGCACAGCTTCTTCGTGCCGACGCACTTCGTGCGCATGCTGAAGTTGCCCCAGGCGGTGCGCGACAGATATGACGTATCCAGCCTCCGGCTCGTCATCCACGGCGCGGCGGCCACGCCGGTCGACGTCAAGGAACGCATGCTGGAATGGTGGGGGCCGGTGATCCACGAATTCTATTCGTCCACCGAAAGCCCCGGCTTCGTGCGCATCACGCCGGAGGAATGGCTGGAGCACAAGGGGTCGGTGGGGCGGCCCGTTTGGGGCAACATCCGCATTGTTGATGAGGAGACCAAGCAGGTGCTCCCGCCGAACGAACCCGGCATCATCTGCTTCGAGGGCGGGACCGACTTCGCCTATCACAACGACCCGGAAAAGACGAAGAGCGCCTACGAGTTCCACGGCTGGCCGACCAATGGCGATATCGGCTACGTCGATGAGGAGGGCTGGCTCTACCTTACCGACCGGCGCAGCCACATGATTATCTCGGGCGGCGTGAACATCTATCCGCAGGAAGCCGAGAACGTCCTGACGTTGCATCCGGCAGTGAAGGACGTGGCGGTGATCGGCGTGCCCGACAGGGAGATGGGCGAGCAGGTCAAGGCCGTGGTCATTCCCGATGAGGGCTATGCAGCGGGGCCGGAACTGGAAGCCGAACTGATTGCTTATACCAGGGCCAGTCTGGCCGGATACAAGTGCCCGCGCAGCGTCGATTTCGTCGAGGAACTGCCGCGCCTCGAAACGGGAAAACTGCTCAAGCGCGAGTTGCGCAACCGCTATTGGGGCGATGCGAAAGTGCGCACGGCGGCGATGTGAGCGTCAGCCGGCGAAGCGGCCCCCGTCGATGACGTAGCCCTGCCCCGTGATGTAGGCGGCTTCGTCCGATGCCAGGAAGGTGGCGAGGCCGGCGATGTCGTCCGGTTCGGCAAGGCGGCCCATGGGGATGCGCGCGGCGAGTTGTTCCACGAATTCGGGCGGATGCCGGTCGAGCAGCGGCGTGCGCACGGTGCCGGGGCAGATCGCGTTCACGCGGATGTTGTCTTCGACATATTCCAGCGCGGCGGCGCGGACGAGCTGGAGGACACCGCCTTTCGACGCGCAATAGGGCGCGGCAAGCGCCGTGGCGCGATAGGCGGCGGTCGACGCGACGGCGATGCAGGAGCCGCCGCCCGTGGCGATCATCCGGGGCAGGGCGGCCTTCATGGTCAGGAACAGGCCAGTGAGATTGACGGCCGTCAGCCGCTCCCATTCGTCCGGCGCAACGTCGTGCAGCCGCTTGCGCGGCAGGCCGATCCCGGCGTTGTAGATGAGGATGTCGAGCCGCCCGAACCGGGCTTCCACTTCGGCGACGGCCCTTTCCGGTCCATCGGTTTCGGTAACGTCGCAATGAAGCGGAACGATTTGGCCGGAAGGAGCGAGGGCGGCAAGGGCCTGTTCCTTGCCGCGCGTGCCGGTGGCGATCACGGTCGCGCCTTCGGCGGCGAAGCGCAGCGAGATGGCCTCGCCGATACCGCCGGCCGCGCCGACGACCAGCGCGATCCTGTCCTGCAACCGTCCTGACATGGTGAGGCGCCTCCCCCGGCCCCCGGTCCCGTCAGCGGCGGGGCGCACCCCGAGAGTGACAGCAGATTGACGGCGCGCGGGCAAGAAAATTTAATGGCATGATCTTAATTTGTTGCACCGCGCGGAGAGAAAGCTACACTGACGGCAGATTTTGAAGGTGATTCGGACCTGTGATTCGTGTGTCCGGCGCCACGGCTTGAGGAAGAGGAGCGAAACATGGCGTCCGTACTGGAACGGCCGGAGGGCAAGGCAGCGGTAGAGAAGATTCGCCCGATCTCGGCGGATTCGCATGTGACCGAGCCGCCCAACGCCTATATCGACAACATTGATCCGAAATATCGCGACCGCGCGCCGCGCGTCCGCCGCGATCCCGAACGCGGCGATTTCTACGATATCGACGGGTTGAAGGGGGGCATCGGCCTCGGCACGTTCGCCGCCGCCGGAAAGACCCCGGCCGACATCAAGAAGGACGGCACGTTCGAGGGGCTGCATCGCGGCGGCTATGACCCCACGGTCCGCCTTGCCGATCAGGACCGCGACGGCGTCCATGCCGAAGTGATCTATCCCTCGGTCGGCATGGTCCTGTGCGGCCATGAGGACCAGGATTACAAGCATGCCTGCATGATGGCCTATAACCGCTGGATCGCGGAATATGCCTCCGTCGCGCCCGACCGCCTGCTGGTGGCGGGCCAGACCGCGACGCGCAGCGTCAAGGAAGCGGTCAGGGACATGGAGGACTGCAAGCAGGCCGGCATGAAGACCATGATGCTGCCGCTCTATCCCTGCACGGAGTTCGATTACGACGACGAGCGCTGGGACGAGTTCTGGCAGGCTTCGGTCGATCTCGAAATGCCGCCGTCGTTCCACATTTCGGCGGGCGGCAACAAGAAGGACAAGGCGGGCAACTTCATCGCCGGGCGCGGGCCGTCGCTGGGCGTGTGGATCGGCGTGATCCGCACCGTGCAGGACATCGCCGGGATGCTGATATTCTCCGGCACGTTCGATCGCGTGCCCGGCCTCAAGCTGGCGATGGTCGAAGGGGATGCGGGCTGGCTGCCGCACATGATGTATCGCATGGACCACGCCTACAAGCACCATCGCTTCTGGATGAAGGGCAAGGAGCTTCAGAAGCTGCCGAGCGATTATTGGCTCGATCACTTCAAGCTGACCTATCAGGACGACAAGACGGCGTGGCAGCTTGTCGCCGCCGGACTGCTCGATTCGCGGCTCGTCATGTGGGCGAACGATTTCCCCCATACCGATGCGACATGGCCGAACTCCATGGCCGTGCTGGCCGATCACATGCAGGGCGTGGCGTTCGAGGATCGCAAGAAGATGCTCGAAACCAATGTGACCGAATTCTACAAGCTCAAGCTGCCGGCCTGATCCGCGCGGCGGCGCTCTCATCGCGAGGGCGCCGCCCGGGACTGCTGCCTGCATGCCGATCGGGTTCCGCAGAGGGCCTTCTTTTGGGAGATTACCGCCATGGCGGAAACGCGCGACGTTTACCGGGAAAAGCCGCTGCCCCTGAAAGTGGGCATCCTGATGGACATGCCCGAACGCATCAACAAATGGTCGTTCCCGACTTATGAGCTGGTGCGGGACCAGTTCCTCGCCAGCGGCCGTTTCGAGCGCGATATCGAGTTCGTCACCCGGTTCGTCTACGGCGCCCCCACCGGCCATATCCAGGACGCGATCGACGGCTATAACGAGCTGTGCGACAAGGGTTGCCTCGTCGTGGTCGGGCCGAACCATTCGGACAACAACGTCGCGCTGGTGGAAGCCGTCAACCAGCGCAAGGTGCCCTGCATCCAGCTTGGCGCCACGGCGGACAACCTGTCCCGCTATGTTTTCTCGATCCCCTGGGCGAGCATTCCCGACGATGCCTATGTGATGACGAGCTGGCTGGTCCAGAACGGCTACAAGCGCGTGGCGATGACCTGGGACATGGTCTGGCACGGGCTGGAATACGTCCGCCACTTCAGGATCGCGACCCAGCGCGCGGGTATCGAGATCGTGGCCGATTATCGCTTCTCGGTCTTTTCCTCGCCGGAACGGCACGAGAAGATGAAGCAGATCGCCGCGCGCCATCGCGCGCTGGAACCGGATGCGATCGTCCATTTCGGCACCGGCAATTCCAGCGTCCCCTATGCCAAGGCCGTGCGGGAGATCGGCTGGGACGTGCCGCGCATCACTAACGGCGGCTTCTTCCAGGCCAACTTCGAATATGCCTGGGAGGATATGGAAGACTGGGTCGGCACGGCGATGTGGGACGAGGAAAATCCCACGATGATGAAGCTCTGGGCCGATTATCGCGAGCGGCACCCGGACGACGAGGTCATTGCCTATACGCCCGAGCCGCTGGTGGTGTGGCGCGACGCGATGACCACCGCGCTCGAAGGCATCGCGCTCGCCCCGATCATGACGCCCGCCGGAGTGTTCGAGGGGCTGGAAAGCATCCGCTGCCTGCCCGCCGCGATCGGTGGCCCGCGCCAGGCGATCTCGTTCGGGCAGTGGGACCGGCGCGGCAACAAGGGCGCGGACGTGGTAGTGCTGCGCCGTTGCCGGGGCGGCCGCACCCATTTCGAGGGCCGTATCCAGCCGCTGTCCTGAGGGAGCCTCACGATGCAGGTTCGCCGCTTTGCCCGCGCCGATGGCGGCGTTACCGTGGCCGATGTGGGCGGAGACGCCGGTGATCCCGGCGTGCTCGTCATCCATGGGGCGGGAGAAAGCCGCCATGCCCATGCCCGGCTCGCGCGGGGCCTGGTGCGGGCCGGGCGCTTCGTCGTGTCGGTGGACCTGCGAGGCCATGGCGAAAGCGACGATGCCCGCGACGGCGACTATGGCCTTGCCGCCATGCTGGACGATCTGCGGCGGATCGTCGAGGAACTGGATTGCCCGATGGCGGTGGTCGGCCAGCGCCTTGGCGGCCTGCTGGGCGTGTCGCTGGCGGCAAGGCTCGGCTCCGATCGTATTCCCGCTCTCGTGGCGCTCGACGCCAGTCCTTGCGCGGGTGGCGACCTGCTGTCCGATGCGCGCCATCCGCTCGCCGCAGCGAAAGAGGGTTTCGCCGATCTGGCCGAAGCCCAGCGGCGGCTCGGCGGCATGCGTCCGTCACTGGCGCGCGAAGCCCTGTTGCGGCGAGTCATGCGCCAACGCGACGACGGGCGCTGGCAGTGGCGCTTCGATCCGCGCTTCATCACCGGCCCGGAGGAACGCCGCGTCGATCTGGCGCGCGACGGGCAGGAACTGAGCGAGGATTTCGCCGTATTGGCCGTTCCCTCCCTGTTTCTGCGCACCGAGGACCGGTCGCTGCTCGACCCCGCCGAAGCGGCCCGGCTGCAAGCCATGAACGGGCTGGCGCGCACTCGCGACCTGGTGGGCCAGCGAGGCGGACCCGTCGATCCCGACCGGCTCCTGGCGGAAGTCATCGGCGTGCTGGAAGCGCATATGCGCCGCGATCCGGCACGCCCCCTCTCCGGCGCGGTCGATCCGCTGACTCTGCGTCAGGCGCTCGGCTGCTTCGCGACCGGCGTGACCATCCTGACGACCACGGCGAAGGACGGAACGCCCGTGGGGCTGACGGCCAATTCATTCTGTTCGGTATCGCTCGATCCGCCGCTGATCCTGTTCTGCATCGACCGCAAGGTGTCGACGCTTCCCGTGTTCGAGGAAGCGGACAGCTTCGCGGTGAACGTCCTCCATATCGGCCAGCAGGACTTGTCCGATCAGTTCGTCCGCAAGGGGATAGACCGCTTCGCCGGGACCGGCTGGGAACGGTGGGAAAGCCTTGCGCCCATCGTCCAGGATTCGATGGCCAGCATCGAGTGCGAGAAGCATCAGGTGCTCGACGGGGGCGATCACCGCATTTTCATCGGCCGCGTGCGCGAGGTTCTGTTCGATCCGTCGCGCGATCCCCTGCTGTTCTTTCAGGGGAAATACCGCCGGGTTCACGTGCCGCACTGATCCCGCCATTTGAACGCATCGGAATGACAGGCAAGGGAGAACCGCCATGACCGACCTCTCGCTCGAAGCGCGGCTTCGCCGGCTCGAGGACATCGAGGAAATCCGCCGACTGAAGAGCCTCTACAGCCATTACGCCAACGTCGGGGAAGGTTCGGGCGACCCGGAGAAGTTCGCCGCGCTGTTCACCGAGGATTGTGAATGGGATCTCAGCAACAATCCGCTTCATGGGCGGCCGGCGATCATCGAGCGGCTACGCCAGATCGAGAAGCTGCAATACATCGGCCTGCATTTTTCGCTCAATCCCCGGATCGAAGTGAACGGCGATGAGGCCAGCGGCGAATGGGATCTGATCTTCCCCGTATTTCCTCCGGGCGGCGAACCCATGACCACCGTGTGCGGGTTCTACTGGGACCGCTTCCGCCGCACCCCGGAAGGATGGAAGTTCACATATGTGAAGTATCGCGTATCCGAAAAATTCGCGACGACGCCAGTCAAGTGAGGGGGGTCAAGTGAGCGGGCGTCAGGTGAGCGGGCCGTGGAAGCTGAAGTGGAAATCGGTCCCGCTGGTGGAGGACCGTTCGAGCGCGACGGTTTCGGCATCGGGCTCGGCCGCCAGACCGGCGGCGGCATAGTCGACGAGGTTGGAGACCGCGAGGGCGGGATAGTCCTCCGGCCTGGCTTCGTCCGCCGGAAGGGCCGCTTCGAGCTGGGCCAGGCTCGAAAGGATCAGCTCGGCGGTCAGCGCCAGGCGCGAGCGGTTGAGCCGTTGCGACGCGGCGGGCATCTGCTTCATCAGCAGGTCGAAGATCGCCCCGTATCCGATCAATTGCAGGTTCGCCGCGCGGGCGCGCACCTCTACAGGCCCGTTGCGGCGCAGTTGATCGAGGAACCGGATATAATAGTTGCCGTCCGGGCGCGGCCGAAGCTCTTCGGCGAGCGGCCGGATCCATGCGGCCACGACATCGCGCATGGTCAGGCTGCCGCGCTTGCGTTCCAGCATTTCCATGCGCGCCAGGCGCTTGTCCGCGTAGGGCGGGATGCGATAGTCGAGGATCGCCTCGATCAACTGGTCGCGAGAGCCGAAATGGTAATGCACGGCCGAGGCGTTGCGCTGGCCCGCGGCTTCCTGAATGTCCTTGAGCGATGCGCCGATGAAGCCGCGCAGCGCGAAATACTGTTCGGCGGCAAGGATCAACTGGCGCCGCGCCCCGCCGCTGCGGGATTGGCGCGCCTGGCCTGATCGGACTTCGGACAAGCGTGAATACCTCTTCGAGACCGGAATGGCAGGCGCCCTTACAAGCGGCGAAGCCGGGATTGTCAACCGCCGCAAGGTTCCGTAATGAAAGTTCATTAGATGTGAGCGATCGTATAGAATCGCCGCGAACGCGAGAGGATACATGAAGCCAGTCATCGATTTCGACCAGCATGGCCCGGCTTTCGCCGCCGACTGGCGCGGCATCCTGAAAGACCTGCGCGCCAACAATCCGCTGGCCTGGACCGAGGCGCACGGCGGATACTGGGTGGCGACGAAGTATGACGACATCGTCCATATGGAACGCACGCCCGAAGTGTTTTCCTGTCATCACGACATGACCGACCCCGGTGGGCCGCAGGGCATCCGTATTCCGCCCAGCCCGTTCCACTTCCAGCTCAACGAGAGCGATCCGCCCAAGCATACCGGACTGCGCGCGCTGGAGCAGCCGTTCTTCACGCCGGAGCGGATACTTCAGTGGAAGGCGCTGGCCCAGCGCCACGCCGATGAGCAGCTCGACCGGATGCTGGCGAAGGCGGAAGGCGATCTTGTGGAGGACTATACGATTCCGATGCCCGCGCGCACCACGCTCAAGCTGATCGGGGTGCCTGACGATGACTGGCCGCACTATATGGCCGCGGCGCTCAGCGCGTTCCTTCCCACAGACCACCCGGACTATCCGGTGGAGGCCCGGATTGCCATCGGCAAGCGGCTCAAGGAACTGATGGCGCTGCGCCGCGAGGAGCCGCGCGACGACGTCATCAGCGCGCTGACGCATGCCGAGATCGACGGCGAACCATTGCCCGAGGACGTGGCGTTGAGCATGCTCATGCCGCTGGCGTTCGGCGGCTTCGACACCACCGCCGCGACGGCGGCGAGCGCGATCCACTGGCTTGAGGACAAACCGCATCTTCACGACCGCCTGATCGAGGATGATGCTTTCCTGTCGCGCGCGGTGGACGAATGGCTGCGCTACTTCACGCCAGTGACCGGCGGGCTTGCCCGCAACGTGGTGCGTGAAACCGAACTGCGCGGGCAGACACTCAGGCCCGGTGAGCGGGTGCTGATGATGTTCGCCAGCGGCAACTACGACGAGGATCGCTTCGCCGAGCCGGACAAAGTCGATCTGGACCGTCACAACGCCAAGCAGCACATCGCTTTCGGCGTGGGCCGTCACCGTTGCATCGGCATGGTGCTCGGCCACGCGGAGATCGGCATCATGGTCCGCTCGTTTCTCGGCCGGATGAAGCGCTACCGGATAGATCACGCCCGCGCGAAGCGGTTTCCCACGATGGGCCTTATCAACGGCTGGCTGGAGATGCCGGTGGCCTGCGAGGCGCGCTGAGGCAAAATCCGGCCCAGTCAGGTCGACCCAGTCAGGTCGGGAACCGCTCGCCCATGGCCGCGACGAAGCCTTCGCTGCCGAGCCGGTCGCGCATGTCGAACACCGCTTGCGCGTCGGGACTGCCGGGGAAGCGCATGCGCGGCCCTTGCTCGGTCGCCGCGCGCCAGATCGTTTCGGCCACCACATCGGGCGTGAAGGCACTGGAAAGGTCCGGCGTAATCGCGGAAAAGACGCGCTCGCGGATCGAATCGTAGTCCGCGATCGGGTTGGTCTCGTGATCGTTCCAGCGATCATGATAGGCCGTCGCCGTGCGGCCCGGTTCCACGATCCGGCAGCGGATGCCGAAGGGCTTGAGTTCGGCGGCCAGCGACTCCGAAAGCCCCTCCAGCCCCCATTTCGTCGCCGCGTAATAGCTGTTCAGCGGCGGTCCGACGAAGGCGGCCAGAGACGTCACGTTGATAATCATGCCGTCGCGTTTTTCGCGGAAGTGGGGCAGGATGGCGCGGATCGCGTGGATCGGTCCCATCAGGTTGGTTTCGATCTGTTCGCGCAGCATAGGCTCGGTCGCTTCCTCGAAGAAGCCGAACAGGCCGAACCCGGCATTGTTGACGATCACGTCCACGCCGCCGAAACAGGCCAGCGCATCGGCGATGCCGTTGTAGATCGAATCCCGGCTTGCCAGTTCCATCGCCACCAGCTTCAGCCCGTCGCGCGCCAGCCTGTCGCCTCGCGCCGGATCGCGCGCCGTGCCGACGACGTTCCAACCCCGTTCGTGGAACAGTTCTGCCGCCGCCCGGCCGATGCCGGAGGACGCGCCGGTAATCAGGATGGTCCGGTCGCGCGCCACGGTCAGAAGTCTTTCGCCACGTTGGTCGCCCCGGTGCCGTAACGCTTCATTTCCTCCAGCGTCTGCGCCTTCAGGCCGTATTGCGGATGCTCGCCGGTCGCCACGACCGTGCCCCAGCCGTAATAGCCGCCGTTGCCGTTGATCCGCACCGTCAGCGGCGTTTCCACCGGCAACTGCTTCATCTCGGGATCGTCGAGGTCATAGACGTCGGATTCGAGCAGCTCGCCGCGATAGACGCCGAAGCCCCGCTTGTCCTTGAACCCTTCGCCATGGCCGCCGTAGCCCTTGAGAACGGTCCCCGACAGCGCCTGCTCGGCCTCGATCGACCAGTGCGAGCCGTCCTCCATTTCCATGGTGAGCCAGGCCTTGCGGTAGTGCCGCCGGTCGGGCCAGAACTCGATGCGCTTGTCCAGCCCTGAAAGCAGAAGGTCCGGCTTGCCGTGCCGGTCGTGCCAGCGCAGCGCGCCTTCCAGACTGCGGTATTTGCCGGTGCCGTCCTCCGTCCACAGGCAATAGCCGTTCATGTCCTTGTTGTCGCCGAACTGGAAGTAGCCCAGGAAGAAGCCCTTGCCGGTCATGACGTCGCTTTCGCCGTTGACCGGCTCATAGCCGCCGACGCCGTTGCGCACGCCCCACGAATGGTCGCGTCCGCCGCACCAGTCGACAACCTCGATGCGTTCGCCCGCGCATTCGATCCAGCCGTTCCAGCGGCCGATGCCGTCGAAGCGCTGGGTGTCATAGGCCTGACGCCCGTTGACGACGCGCACGTTGCCTTCCCAGCGGCCTTCGAGGAACGGGTCTATTTCCGCCGTATAGGTCATGTCGAGGGAAATGCCCTCGCTGTTCGGCGCGATGGAAAAGCGCACTTCGCGGTGGGGACGGATCACTTCGAAGCGGATCGGGCCGGCTTCGGTTGCAAGGTGCGGGCGCAGCGGGCGCGAGGCGCGGATGTTGTGCTGCCTGTCGTCCTTCACGATGCAGGCGAAGCCGTCGATCACGTTCATGTTCTTGTAGACGCCCATGCCGAGCATGGCGGACGCGCTGCCGTCGGGCGCGAAGGCGCAGAAGAACACGCGGTCGTAGAAGCGATGGTCGCTGGTCGTGACCTGCGAGAACGTGAGGGGGGCTTGATGGAACAGGCTTTCATCGTGGGCGGACAGCATTTCTCGTCTCCGTCAGGGCAGGTATTCGTCCGCGACCGGCATCAGGCGGCGTTCGTGTTGCGCGGCCCAGGCGGGCCACAGGCGGGATTGGCGGCGGGAGGATCGCCACGCCCAGCGCAGCAGCGCCTCGTGGTCCAGTCCTCCCGACAGCAGCGCCGCGTCCAGCGCGGCCTTGCCGCGCGTCACGTTGGCGGGGCGATGCCCCAGCAGGCTTTCCAGATCGTCAAGCTCGGCGGCTTCGACGCCGCGGCCATAGCGGGCGCGGGCGGCAAGGTGGCGCGTGAGGTCGGCGAAGCTGACCGCGCCGCCGGCCAGCGAGCGGTCGGACAGGACATGGTCGATGCCGCCGAAGGCCAGCGCCACGTCAAGCTGGTCGAGGTCCGTTTCCTCGGCGGGCGGGTCCACCGGCTCCGGTTCCAGTCCGGCAAGGTCGAGCAGGGCTTCGGCCAGCCACCCCTGGAACAAGGGCAGGATATGCAGGTAGTGCGGCATCGCCACCAGCGGCTTTTCGGTCGCGACGGCGTCGTCGAGCTGCTTGAGCGTCGTGACAAGGCCGAGGATCAGCGAGTGCGCGCGGTAATAGCGCACTTTCCATCCGTCGACCCGGCGTCCGCTGACGCGGGCATAATGGGCAAGCACGGCATCCAGCCCGTCCATGCCGCGCAACTGGAACCCCCGCACCGCCATCATCCCGAGGTCGTTATGATAGTCGCCGAAATGCGTGAGTTCCCAGTCCACCAGCTTCGTGATCCTGTCTTCCACGAACAGGAAGTTTCCCGGCCCGGTGTCGCCGTGGCAGATCACGACCGGCCCGTCCCGGTTGGGGGCGTTGGCCTCCAGCCATTGCAGCGCGAACCGGACCAGGGGAACGGGGCGAGCGACGCGGTGGAACAGGTTCTTCCAGACGTCCAGCCACC
>CAZUOV010000003.1:0-124492 GCA_964621355.1 uncultured Novosphingobium sp.
GTCACGCCCTCGAACATGGCCGTGCCGTTCTGATTGGCGGTCGCGCCGATGGTCAGCACGAAGCGGGATATCTGCGGCGGCAGGCGCAATTCGTGTTCCGCGACGCGCAGGGCAGTGGGCAAGGTGGCGTTGGAACTCGCGGTCGAAAACGCCATGACCGAGGCTTCCCGCGTCTCGCGAAAGAACGCGAAGGGGTTCTTCCGCGCCACGAAGGCAAGGATCAGCGAGAACACGCCGAACATCTGCAAGCCCAGCGCCAGCAGCACGACGCCGACATAGACCGCCAGCTTGGCCAGCAGTTCCCAGCCGAACTGCGCGGCCAGATTGAACATGAAACAGAAGATGGCGATGGGCGCCAACTGGATGACCAGCCCGATCAGCTTCATCGACACTTCGAATACGCCTTCGATCGCGTTCTTGAGCGTCTCCGTGCGGGGCGTCCGCACCAGCAGCAGGCCGATGCCGAAGAACAGGGCGAAGAACATCACGGCCAGAATGTCGTTGTTCGACATCGCGGAGATGACATTGGACGGCACCAGCCCGACCACGGCATCCACGCCCGCCGGCATATCGCCGGATCGTTGCAGGATACCGCGCGCGCCTTCGCTGCCTTGCGCCAGCATGTCCCGCGCCGCCGCCGGATCGACGCCCGCGCCCGGCTTCAGGATGTTCACCACGGCGAGGCTGAGCGCCACGGCAATGGTCGAAACCACGAACGTATAGATCAGCGTGCGAATGCCCACGGCCTTCAACGCCCGAATCTCGCCCATTTCCGCGATGCCGACGACCAGAGCGGAAAACAGCAGCGGCAGGACCAGCATGAACAGCAGGCGCAGGAACACTTGCCCCAACGGCCCGGTGACATAAGTGAAAACCGTATCCAGCCATGCGGCGTCGCGGGCATGGACATGCGCCGCAAGGCCCAGCGCCAGCCCAGCGAGAAAGCCGATCAGGATGCGCCATTGCAGGCGGCCATGCGTGCCGCCATTCATAACCGCCGTTGCGCCCGTTTCCGTCATGCCGCGCCGCAACCGGCCAACGCGGCGAGCGCGACGCGGCGATAGATGTGCGCCAGAACATCGAGATCGGCGATGGCGACTGCCTCGTCCCGCTTGTGCATCGTGGCGTTGCACAGCCCGAACTCGATCACCGGGCAGACGTCTTTCAGGAACCGCGCATCCGAGGTGCCGCCGCTGGTGGACAATTCGGGCAGCAGCCCGGTTTCCGCCTTCACGGCTTCGCTGACGATTTCGGAAAACAGCCCCGGCGGTGTCAGGAAGGCTTCGCCGGAAATGACGGGCAGCGCCGTGGCCCCGTGCCGCGCGGCGATTTCCGCCACTCGCGCGCCCAGTTCCTTGCCTGTGTGCAAGTCATTAAAGCGGATGGATACGCGCGCATGGCCTCGCGCGGGAATGACGTTATGCGCCGGGTTGCCGACGGCGATATCCGTGATTTCCAGGTTGGAAGGCTGGAACCAGTCCGTCCCTTCGTCCAGCACCAGCGCGTCCAGTTCCGCCAGCAGGGCCACCAGCCGGGGCAGCGGATTGTCGGCAAGGTGCGGATAGGCGACATGGCCCTGCACCCCTTCCACATCCAGGAAAATGTTTACCGAGCCGCGCCTGCCGATCTTCACGGTATCGCCCAGCCGGTTGACCGAGGTAGGCTCTCCCACAAGGCAGAGATCGGGAATATCGCCATGCTCGCGCATATGGTCGATCAGCGCCAGCGTGCCGAAACGCGCCGGGCCTTCCTCATCGCCGGTAATGACGAAGCTGACCGTGCCCGCCTCCGCCGGAACCTCCCGCACCGCATCCACCATGGCGGCGATCGCGCCCTTCATGTCCACCGCGCCGCGCCCGAACAGCAAGTCCCCCCGCCGCTCGGGCGAGAACGGCGCGCTGGTCCAGCCTTCGCCGGGCGGCACGACGTCGACATGGCCGGCGAAGGCGAAATGGCGGCTTCCCACGGGGCCCCGCCGAATCGCGAACAGGTTCTCGACCGGACCGTCCGGCGCCTCGCCCGCCGTGAAGCGGCGCACCTCGAACCCGAGCGGAGCCAGCCGCGCCTCAAGGCAATCGAACACGAGCCCCGCCGCGGGCGTGACGCTGGGGCAGGCAATGAGAGCCTCTGTCAATTCGAGCGCGGACCGGGTTTCCTGCATCTGTGTCATCCGGTCAGGCCGTAGGCATCTCGAACTGCTCGATCACCCAGTCCTCGGCTTCGGCCGCTCCGACCCACTGCTGCATCCATTCATGCTCCCACACGGCCTGCATATAGGCGACGGCGAAACCCGGCACGCCGACGCCGTAGGTCAGGAAACGGCTGACGACCGGCGCATAGATGATGTCGGCGGCGCAGAAAGTGCCGAACAGGAACGGCCCGCCCTTGCCGAAGCGCGCCCGCGCCTCCGCCCACAAGGTCAGGATACGCACGATATCGTCGCGCGCTTCATCACTCGCTTCCGCGCCTTCCACCCGGCGGCGGATGTTCATCGGGCACTGGCGGCGCAGCGCGAAATAGCCGGAGTGCATTTCCGCGACCATCGAGCGCGCCATGGCGCGGGCATCGTCCGGCTTGGGCCAGAAACGATCGCGGCCCACCTTGTCGGCCAGATAGTCGATGATCGCCAGACTGTCCCAGACAACGGCATCGCCGTCCCACAGGATCGGCACCTTGCCCGACGAGGGCGCGATCTCATCCCTGCTGCGCCGGGTCTCTTCCCAGTCCTCGCCATAGAGCGGAACCGTCATTTCCTCGAAAGCGAGGCCGGACTGCTTGCAGGCCAGCCACCCGCGCAGCGACCAGCTCGAATAATTCTTGTTGCCGATGATGAGCTTCATGGACGCAAGGGGTAGCCGTTAAGCCAAAGCCTGTCGAGGCTGAACGAGACGGCTACAGTTCGGCGTCGGCCAGCACGGCGGCGCGCAGTTCCTCGATACCCAGCTTCTTTTCGGACGACGTGACGTGGACCACCGGGAAAGCAGCGGGATGCTTGCGCGCCTCGGCTTGCGTGCGGTCGAAAACCTCTGCCAGTTCGCTCGCCTTGATCTTGTCCGCCTTGGTGAGCACGATGCGATAGCTGACCGCCGCCTCGTCCAGCATGGTCAGCATCTCGACATCAACCGGCTTCACGCCGTGGCGCGCGTCGATCAGCACCAGCGCACGTTTCAGCACCTGCCGCCCGCGCAAGTAATCGCGCACCAGCCGTCGCCATGTCTCGACCACTTTAGGCGGCGCCTTGGCATAGCCGTAGCCCGGCATGTCCACGAGCCGGAATGCGGTCGGCTCGCCCACTTCGAAGAAATTGAGTTCCTGCGTGCGTCCCGGCGTGACGGACGTGCGCGCGATGGCCCGCCTGCCGGTCAATGCGTTGAGCAGCGAACTCTTGCCCACGTTGGAACGGCCGCAGAACGCGATTTCCGGCACGTCCGGGTCCGGCAGGAATTTCAGCGCGGGCGCGCTTTTCAGAAACTCCACCCGCCCAGAAAACAGCCGGGACGCGCGCCGGGCAAGGTCGTCGTCCTCGCTCACGCCCTGCCCTTGGCGCCGTTGTCCTTGGCGCCATTACCCTTGGCCTTGCCGCCCTTGTCCCGTTCAGCCGCTCGTTCGGCATCCGTCGCGTCCTTTTCCGCCTGCGCGATCAATTGCGGGTGGCGACTGTAGAGGAACTTCTGCTGCGCGATGGTCAGCAGGTTGGACGTGATCCAGTAGAGCAGCAGCCCCGCCGCGAAGGGCGCCATGATAAACATCATGATCCACGGCATGAAAGCGAAGATCTGCTGCTGCACCGGGTCCATCTGTGCGGGATTGAGCTTGAACTGGAAATACATCGTCACGCCCAGCAGCAGCGCCAGAATGCCGATGCCGAGGAAGCTGGGCGGCGTGAACGGCAGAAGTCCGAACAGGTTGAGGAAGTGCAGCGGATCGGGCGCGGACAGATCCTTGATCCACAGCGCGAACGGCTGGTGCCGCATCTCGATGGCGAGGATCAGCACCTTGTAGAGCGCGAAGAACACCGGGATCTGGAGGAAGATCGGCAGGCACCCCGCCAGCGGATTGACGCCTTCCTTCTTATAGAGCGCCATGACCTCCCGTTGCTGGGTTTCCCGGTCGTCCTTGTAGCGCTCCTGGATCGCCTTCATCTTGGGCTGGATCGCCTTCATCGCCGCCATGCTGGCGAATTGCCGCTGCGCGATGGGGAACATCACGCCGCGCACGATCACGGTGAGCAGGATGATGGCGACGCCGAAGTTGCCGACCGCGCGAAACAGCGCGAGCAGCAGCATGAAGATCGGCTTCTCGAACCAGCGGAACCAGCCCCAGTCTATCGCCAGGCCGAATTTCGCGATGCCGCCGTCCTCGTAACGGTCCAGAACGTCGCTTTCCTTGGCCCCCGCGAAGAGGCGCGTCGTCTGGGTGATCTGTTTGCCCGGCGCGATGATCGCCGGGGCATAGTGGAGATTGGCCAGATAGATGCCCTTGCCGAGCGTCATGAAATCGCTGGTTGCCGCCGCCTTGTCGGGGATCAGCGCGGACATCCAGTAGATGTCGGTAAAGCCCAGCCAGTCCGTCCTGCCGCCGTTGGCGACAGTGCCCGCCTCCTGCACATCGGAATAGTCGGTATCGAACTTCACCGCCGCATCGAACGCGCCGATCGGGCCGGAATGGACATTGAAGCTGTCCACGCTGGCGGTCTTGTCCGTGCGGTTGATCTGGGCCACGGCCTTGATCGAGACCGGCGCGGCGCCCCTGTTCGCCACGGTCTGCGTGGCGGTTATCATATAGTCGCCGTCGATCTCATAACGGATCGCAAACGTCTGCCCCGTGGCGTTCGCCCAGGTCAGCGTCACGGGTGTCCGCGGCGTCAGCCGCGCGTCCGCGGGAACCTGCCAGACAGTCGTCGCCGTGGGCAGGGCCACGCCTTCTCCCAGCCAGCCGAAACGGGCGAAGTGCTGCGCCGGCGTGCCCTGAGGCGAGAATACGCGCGCCGGGCCGCTGTCCTTGTCCATCGTGGCGGTGTGGCGCACGGTCGAAAGATCGTCGATCACCGCGCCCGTCGCGCTGATCGAACCGCGCAGGCCCGGTGCTTCCACGGGGATGCGGCCCGGCTGGGCCAGCACGCTTTTGAGGTCGCGGTTTTCGAGCGCGATGTCCACCGGATCGGTCAGTCCGCCTTCGCGCGTCGGCTTGCCGGTGTGCGCCGGATCAGGCGCGGCGGGGGATGCGACAGGCTTCGGCGCGGGCGGGTAGAAATACCGCATCCCCGCGTCCCAGCCGAACAGGATCAGGGCGGTCAGCAGCACCGCGATGATGATATTACGCTGATTGTCCACGAACGGCGTTTCCGGTCCTGTTGCTGATAATCGACGGAAGAAACCCGCGCCTAGGGCACGGGATCGTAGCCGTGGCCTCCCCACGGGTGGCAGCGCAATAACCGCTTGAGCGCGAGCCAGCCACCCTTAATCGCGCCGTGCCGCTCGATCGCCTCTATGGCGTATTGCGAACAGCTCGGCGCATAGCGGCAAGAGGGCGGCAGGACGCGCGAAGGCCCCAGTTGCCAGCCCCGCGCGATGAGGATGAGCAGGCGCTTCATCGCCGCTTCGTGCCTCCCCTGCGCGGTCCGCGCGGCGGATCGCCCTTGCCCTGCCGGGCGCGGTCCAGCGCGGCGGAAAGTTCCTGCCGCAGCTTCGCGAAATCGCGTTCGATCCCGCCTTCGCGCCCGATCAGCACGTGGTCGGTATCCGGCAGGCCGAGCACGGGGAGCATTTCGCGAAGCAAGGCACGAAAGCGCCGCTTCATCCGGTTGCGGACCACCGCGTTGCCGATTCGCTTGGTAACGGTAATGCCGAAACGCAGGCCCTGCCCCCGATTCGGGTTGGCGAGCAGCACAAAACCGGGACGCGCGATTCGCAGGCCCCGGTTGGCGGCAAGAAATTCGGAACGCCGGGTCAGGACACGCGGCGCGGTTCCGCCTGACAGGGTGGCGGACGGAAGCGAATCGCTCAGGCCGACAGCTTCTTGCGGCCCCGCGCGCGGCGGGCGCGCAGCACGTTGCGGCCGCCGACAGTGGCCTTGCGGGCGCGGAAGCCGTGGCGGCGCTTGCGGACAAGGCGGCTGGGCTGGAACGTGCGCTTCATGTCTTGAACCTCGAAAAATATGCTCAGGCGCCCCATCGCGGACGCCAAGGAAATCAGGCGTGCGCCGTTAGTGCAGCAGGGCGAGATAGTCAAGCGCGGACGGCGAAACCCTGGCGGAACCACCCGGCGCATCGAGCCTTACCCAACGCGCCATTTCCGCGCCGGTCAGCCAGCGCGCGTCGGAGAAAGGCACGGAATTGGTCATGGCATAGAAGGCTGCCGCCTCGCCCGCGCTCATGCCCATCTTGCGGTAATAAGCGATGTATTTGCGGTTTTCCCCCGCGTCCGGGCCGTAATCCGTGGCTTGCAATCCGGCATCGTCCATCCAGGCATGGACGGCGAACTCCGCCTGCGGATCGGCCGTGCGCCGCGCGCCCGCCACAAACAGCTCGACCGCGCCGGAGCGCACCGAGCCGCCTTTCGGCACATGCGTGGCAAGGCCGCGCGCACGGATCATCTCGCCCAGCCGCAGGTTCGCACGGTCGTCCTCCGTGCCGGGGCATTCGATCATCTCGATGGCGGCGATGCCGGGAAAGGCACGCAGCATCGCCGCGAACTGATCCGGCGAGCGGGCGTCTGTCACATCGACCAGCGCGGCGCGCGAATCGTCCAGCACGCGGAACGGGCCAAACGCGGCGATTCCCTTGGGCACCGGCGCGGGACTGGCATGGACGAAACGCTCGTTGCCGGTATCGACGACCTCGAACTCCTCGACGATCACTTCCTCATAGACGACGACTCGCGCCACGGCGGGCGCGGCGGCGAAGGCCAGCAGGCAAGCAAACGCGAAGGCAATGCGGCGGATCATGCCATGAAGATGCGCCGCGCACTCTTACCGGCCCGCTGACGCATGGGGTTACCCAATTGCTGGCGGAAAGAGTTAAGGGCGCATTTGCCATGTGGGCAGCACCCCCTCGACAGGCACGCCCGGCTTCGCCATCAGGAAGCGGATCAGGGGGGATTCGTTTGGTCGCGCTGGTTTCAACCGTCGCCTATCTGGGGCTGGAGGCGCGCGCCGTGGAAGTGCAGTGCCAGGTCGCGCCCGGCCTGCCGGGGTTCCACCTCGTCGGCCTGCCGGACAAGGCCGTGGGCGAAAGCCGCCAGCGGGTGCAGGCCGCGCTTGCCGCGATGGGCCTTGCCCTGCCGCCCAAGCGGATCACCATCAACCTGTCGCCCGCCGATCTGCCCAAGGAAGGATCGCACTACGACCTGCCGATCGCGCTGGCTCTGCTCTGCGCCATGGGCGTGGTGGACGCAGAGCAACTGGCCGATCATGTGGCGGTGGGCGAACTGGCGCTCGACGGACGGATCGTCGCCTCGCCCGGCGTGCTGCTGGCGGCGATCCATGCCAGCGGCGCGGACAAGGCCCTGATCTGCCCCGCCGCGCAAGGGCCGGAAGCACGCTGGGCCAGCGGCGCGGGAATCGTGGCGGCGCCCGATCTCGTCAGCCTGCTCAATCACCTGAAAGGCACGCAGGCCTTGCCCCTGCCGCCCCAGGGCACGGCCGAAGCGCCGCCGCCGGGGCCGGACCTGCGGCAAGTGAAGGGGCAGGAAACGGCCAGGCGCGCGCTGGAAATCGCGGCGGCCGGCGGGCACAACCTGCTGATGATCGGGCCGCCCGGCGCGGGCAAGTCGCTGCTGGCAAGCTGCCTGCCCGGCATCCTGCCCGAGCTGACGCCCGCCGAGGCGCTGGAAGTGTCCATGGTGGCCAGCGTCGCCGGGGCGCTGGAGGACGGGCGGATCAGCCGCGCCCGTCCGTTCCGCGCGCCGCACCATTCGGCCTCGATGGCGGCGCTGACCGGCGGCGGCCTGAAAGTGAGGCCCGGCGAAGTCAGCATGGCACATCTGGGCGTGCTGTTCCTGGATGAACTGCCGGAGTTCCAGCGCGCGGTGCTCGATTCGCTGCGCCAGCCGCTCGAAACCGGCGAAGTCTCGGTCGCGCGCGCCAACGCCCATGTCACGTTCCCCGCGCGAGTGCAGCTTGTCGCGGCGATGAACCCCTGCCGCTGCGGCCATCTGGGCGATCCCGCGCTGGGATGCAGCCGTGCGCCCAAATGCGCCGCCGATTACCAGTCCAAGGTGTCAGGTCCGCTGCTGGACCGCATAGACCTGCATGTCGAAGTCGACCCGGTGCGCGCGGCCGACCTTGCCCTGCCCCCGCCCACCGAAGGATCGGCCGAAGTGGCCGCGCGCGTCGCGGCGGTCCGTGCGATCCAGACCGAGCGGTTGCAAGGCACCGGCAGGCGCACCAACGCCGAACTGGACGGCGACCTGCTGGAAACATACGCGACGCCGGACGAAGCGGGCCGCACGCTGCTGATGCAGGCAGCCGAAGCCATGCGCCTTTCCGCGCGCGGCTATACGCGGATGCTGCGCGTGGCGCGCACGATCGCCGACATGGCGGGCGCGGAGACGATCGGCCGCATCCATGTGGCGGAGGCGCTGAGCTATCGCCGGGCGCCTCCGCGAGCCTGACCGATCAGGCCCGCCGTCAGTTCTTCTTTTCCGGCGCGGTGGCGGCGTGGATATCCGCCTTGGCCTTGTCTGCGGCGGCCTCGACCTTGTCGCCCAGCTTGTTCGCGGCGGCCTCGGCCTTGCTCGCCGCATTGTCGGCGGCAGCTTCGGCTTTCTTCGCTGCGTCGTCGGCGGCAGCCGATACCGCATCGGCCGCGTTGTCGAGAGCGCCGCTCGCAGTGGCAGCGGCGGCGTCCGCATCTTCCGCGGCCGACGAAGCCGTGGCTTCCGCGCTGTCCTGCGTTTCCTGCGAACAGGCGGCCAGCGCCAGACCGGCGGCGAGAGCGACGGCGAAAATACCGGTTTTGCGCATGGATAGTCCTCCTCCTTTGCGAAAATCAGGAGGCGATCCTGCCGCAACTTCCACAAAAATCAATCCAGCGCGTCGATCTGGTTCAGGATTTCGGCGAACACGCGCGGATCGGTGTTGAAGCCCAGGTGCGTGCAGCGCAGGGCCACGGCCCGGTCGCGCTCGTCGGCCCGCCCGCAGGCGGAGCGGGGATGGACCACGCCGTCGCGCGGGCTCCACAGGGCGACGGTCGGCACCGGCGGCTTGGCGGCGAACTCGCAAGGCACCGGCGGCTCGTCCACGGTGTGCCCGGTGATGAACTGATAGGCGCGCCAGGCGTTGTTCGCCCGCCGGTCCCCGGAAAAGGGCGTGCCCATGGTGATGACCAGGGCAACCGATCCGGGATCGCGGCGCGCGATCTCACGCGCGAAGATACCGCCGAGACTCCAGCCGACGAGCACCACGGGCTCGCCATGGCGCACCGCCAGTTCGCGGACCCGGCGCTGGAGAAACGCGAAGTTTTCCGGTGTCGGACCAAAGTTGAAGCCCAGCCCCCAGTGATGGACCGCATGGCCCGCCCCCGCCAGCGCCCGTTCCAGCTTGCGCATGCGCATTGGATGCGCGCCGAAGCCGGGCAGCAGCATGACGGGACGCGGGCGGTGCGCGGCATAGGCAGGCGACGGCACTTTCACCGGCCTTCCCAGCGCCAGAAGTTCGCCCACGAGCAACCGCCATTGCGGGCCGCGCACGCCATCGGGCTGCGGCTGACGGGCAAGCGCCGCGCGGCGGGCAAGCTCGCGCCGGGCGAGAACGCCCCGCCGCCGCGCTCCGCCGATGGCGCCCGCCCCTTTCGCCACTCTCATCCGCACGCCAGCCATGCTCCCTCTTCTAGCGCAAAGGGCTTGCGCGGTCATGAACATGCCTGATTTTGCATTTTGTTGTCCGGGAGACGGCAAGTGCCCTCCACTTTCAGGGGGGAGGGTTGGGTGGGGGGATTCTCGCGGTAGTGGGGCGTTGACGCGATTCCCCACCCCCCGACCCCTCCCCTGAAGGGGAGGGGAGAAAGCGCCTATTCTTCCCTGCCCGTGCAATCGCCGGTGCGGCGCGACGTTATCGTCATCGCCATCTTCATCGGCATGCCTTTCTGCATTTCGCCGGAGGACTGGATCGCCATCTGATAGCTGTCGGCGGCATAAGTTCCCTGCATGGTGGTCTTCATCGAACCGTTGCCTGACTTGCAGGTCATCGCCGCCTGGATCTTGCCACCGCCCATCGTGAAAGTGTCGTACGTGCAGCCCGCAGCGCCCTTCTGGAAGAATTCGGCGTCGGGCTTCTCGACGTCCTGCGGCGTCAGGCATGTGGAGAAGGTGTGGACGGAGTTGGCCTGCTGCTTCATCGCGGCGCGGGCTTCGGGCGGCACGCCGCCGATTTCCATGCTGTCCATCTTCATGGTCGATTCCCACCGGCCGGGCTGGAGCCGGATCTCCGCGTCCGCCACTTTTCGCGCGACGGATTCGGCGCTTTCATCGGTGGCCTCGATCGTCCTCTCGCCGCAGGCGGACAGTGCGAGCAGGCTCGCGGTGGAAAGGGCAATGGCGAACGAGCGGGAAACTGGCATCGGCAATCCTCCGGTTGAACCGGCACCCTAGCAACCGGGCTTGCGGGGCCAAGCCTTTATTGCGCCACCAGCCTGCCTTCCGCATCGAAGCGCAGAGTCACCGGCACGTCCACCTCCGGGCGCGGCGGAACCTCCCCGCGCTTCAGCGACAGCACGAAGGCCAGGATCGCGGCCACCGCGCCATACAATTCCTCGCGGATCGTCTGACGTTCGCGCGTAGTGTAATAGAGCGAGCGCGCCAGTTGCGGATATTCCAGCACCGGCAGCGCGTGCTCCGCCGCCAGTTCGCGCATGGCCAGCGCCTTTTCGCCCCGCCCCTTGGCCAGCACCACCGGCGCGGGTGCCAAAGCGGGGTCGTAGGCCAGCGCAATGGCGAAATGCGTGGGGTTGGTGACGACGAACTGCGCCTGCCGCATGGCGTGGGCCACGCCGCCCATGGCGATCTGACGCTGCCGCTGGCGCTGGGCGGCGCGCTGTTCGGGCGAGCCTTCGGCTTCCTTCTGCTCGTCGCGCACGTCCTGAAGCGTCATTTTCAGCCGCTTCATGCGGCATAGCCACTGGATCGGGAAGTCGATCATCGCGATCACGACAAGCCCGCCCGAAAGCGCGAAGAACAGCGAGATCAACGCCTGCCAGCCGAACGCCAGTTGCGGCAGAAGGCCGCCGCGCCCCAGGCCGCCGAACAGCGTCGGTTGCGACTTCGCCCAGACGAACGCGATCCCGCCCAGCAAGGCCAGCTTGAGCAGGCCCTTGCCCATCTCGATCCAGCCCTGCGGCCCGAACATGCGCTTCAGCCCGCTGCCGGGGTTGATCCGCGAACCCTTGGGCGCGAGGTTCCCGCCGATCCAGCGGCCTTCGCCGAACGCCATCTGCGAAGCCAGCGACGCCAGCATGACCGCGCCGCCCAGCACCAGCACGGGCAGGAGCGCGGCCAGCAAAAGCGTCTGCATCGCGCCGCCCGGATCGAAATGATCCATGGACGCCCGGTCCCACGTCAGCCCCATCCGCACCGCGCGGCGCAGCGTGTCCAGCATCCACGGCCCGGCAAAGTGCAGCCACGCCGCGCCCACCAGCATGGCGACAGCCGTCCCCAGTTCGCGGGAGCGCAGGACATCGCCCTTTTTCGCGGCGTCCTGCTTGCGCTTCGCGCTAGGCGCGAAACTCTTTTCTCCCGCGCTTTCGCTCATCGCGCGATCACCTGCGCCGCTTGCCCCAGGGCGATTTCAGAAAGGTCCGCCATCTGGTCCACCAGCAGAGGCACCGCCGCGATCAATGCCGCGATCCCCGCGAGAATGCCGGCGGGCAGGCCCAGCGCGAAAAGGTTGAGCGCGGGGGCGGAGCGACTGACCACACCCGTCACCAGTTGCACCAGCAGCAGGATCAGCGTGACGGGAAGCGCCATGGCGACGGCGGCAGTGAACATCTCTCCCGCGAAACCGGCCACGGTAGCGATGCGCTCCGCCCCCAGCCATGCCTCTCCGGGCGGGAAGGCGCGATAGCTTTCGATCACCAGCGCGATCCATTGCAGATGCGCGCCCAGCCCCAGGAACACCAGTACGAGGACAATCGTGAAATACTGGCCCAGCGCAGGCGACTGCGCACCGCTGGCCGGATCGACCGCGACCGCCATGCTCATGCCCATGCCGCCGCCGATCAGTTCCGCCGCCATGATCGGCGCGGCGAACGCGATCTGGAGCACGAAACCCAGCGCAAGGCCGATCAGGATTTCGCCCAGCACCGTGACCAGCCCGGCCAGCGAAAACAGCGGCGGCGGCGCCATGACCGGCAGCCACGCGCAGACCATCACCGCCAGAGCGCCCGTCACGATCACGCGCGCCTGCGGCGGCACGGCGACGTGGCCGAACAGGGGAGCGGCCAGCATCGCCGCGCCGATCCGCGTCATCGCGAACAGCAGTCGCCAGAACTCCGCCTCCAGCACGCCGAAGCCGAAGTCCGGCGCGATCACCGGGCGGCTTCCACGCCCAGCGCAGCAATCTGCGCGAAGATATCGCGCGCGAAATCGCCGACCAGCGCCATCATGGAACCGCCAAGCACGACCAGCACCAGCGCCGTCACCGCCAGCTTGGGCACGAACGTCAGCGTCTGCTCGTTGACGGACGTGGCGGCCTGTATCACCCCCACGGTGAGGCCGACGGCCAGCGCGGCCAGCAGCACGGGGGCGGCGACCAGCGCCGTCACCCACAGCATCCGGTCGGCCAGCGACAGGAGAGAGGAAAAGTCGTCCATCGCGCGGCTATCCGAAACTCGCGGCCAGACTGCCCATCAGCAGCGCCCAGCCATCGACCAGCACGAACAGCAACAGCTTGAAGGGCAGCGAGACGATCATTGGGCTCATCATCATCATGCCGAGGCTCATCAACACCGACGACACCACCAGATCTATGACAAGGAACGGCAGGAACAGCATGAAGCCGATCTGGAACGCGGTCTTCAACTCGCTGGTGACGAAGGCGGGCAGCAGGATGGAGAACGGCACGTCCTCCGCTTTCGCGAACTTCGGGGCCTTGGCCATTTCGGCGAACATGGCGAGATCGCTTTGGCGCGTCTGGCGGATCATGAAGGTATGGAACTCCTTGCCTGCCGCCCCGATGGCCTGCTCGGCGTTCATCGTTCCGGCGGAATAGGGCTGGATCGCCGCTGCGTTCACCCGCTCCAGCGTCGGGGCCATGACGAACAGCGAAAGGAACAGGGACAGGCCGACAAGCACCTGATTCGGCGGGCTTTGCTGTAAGCCCAAAGCTTGCCTGAGGATTCCCAGAACAATCAGGATGCGAGTGAAACTGGTCATCATCAGGATCAGGCTGGGCAGCAGAGTCAGCAGCCCCATGACGAGCAGCAGTTGCAGCGAGAGAGTCATCCCCTGCCCGCCCGTTCCGCCCAGCGAACCGAAGGCGCGATCGAGCGCGCCGGGTATCGCGGCAGCCGGGGCGGAGGGCGGAATGGCGGCTTGCGCCCATGCGGCCACGGGCAGGCCCAGCGCGCCCGCGGCGGCCAGCCATGCAGCCGCGCGCTTCATGCCGCGCCTCCTTCGCCGATGCGGATGCGCGCGGGCGCTTCGGCCAGCCGCGTCAGCCCCGAACGCGACGCGGAAACGAGAATCTCGCGTCCGTGGAACTCGATCACCGCCAGCTTGAGCGTCGGCGACAGCATGGTCGTCTCGATCACGCGCACGGACTTCGGCCCGCCCGCCCCGGCGGCCTTTTCCTGCATCGTCCGCGCCAGTTTCAGGCAGCCCCACGCCAGCCCGGCGATGAGCGGCAGCAGGACGATCAGCTTGACAACATACCACAGCATCAGGCGTCGCCTCCGACGGAAGACGCGGCCCGCGCGCCCGCCAGTTCGACGATCCTGAGGCCGAAGCGGTTGCCCTGGGCCACGATCTCGCCCCTGGCGATCAGCTTGCCGTTGACGTGAACGTCCAGCAGCTCGTCCGTCAGCCGATCCAACGCGACCACGCTGTCCTCGCCCAGCTTGAGGACATCGCGGAGTTTCATTTCGGTGCGGCCCAGTTCGACGGTCAGGCGGACATCGACGTCGCCCAGGAAATCGAGGCCGCGCGGTTGGAAAGTCATGATCTGCGGTCCTTTCTGCATGTTTCAGGAGAGTTGCGCGACGCGGACGGCGACGCGGTCGTCCATCGCCCCGACAGTGCCGCAGGCGACGACGCGCCCGCCGGTTTCCAGCGGCACGCTGCGCGCGACGGCGACGGGAATCACTTGCCCCGGTGTCAGGTCCGCGAGGGTGGAAAACGGCACGGCCATATCGACCAGCACGGCACGCAGTGGCAGCGGCACGTCGCCGAACGGGCCGGCAAGCGGGTCGGCGGCCGGCTCACCCGCATCCGTCGCGACCGAACTGGAAGGGCCACCGGCAGCGGCCAGCGGCTGTTTCAGCGATTGCGCCAGCGACAGCCGCCACGGCGCCTCGCCGCCGTCGATGACGGCAAGATCGGCGATCGCCAGCGGCTCTCCGGCGGGAAAGGCGGCCAGCCTGCCGAGGCTTTCGCCCCGGCGCAGCGGCACAACCGCCACGCCGAGCGCATCCGCAAGCGCCGCCGCAACGGCGCTTTCCAGCCTGCCGATCATCAGTTCGGCGCTGAGGGGAAACGCGGCGGGCAGCGGATCGGGCGCGCGGCCCGTGCCGCCGAAGGCCCGGTCGATCAGGCGGAAGATCGCCTCACCCTCGACAATGACGACAAGCGGCGACTGGCGGGAACCCGCCGCGAACAGGCAATGGACGGCGAGCGTCGGCGCGTCCGCCGCAAGCGCGGCCCCATCGGCCTTGCGCGGCTTTTCTGCCTGGACGACCGGGCTGTCGCCGCCCGAAAGGCTCGCCAGCCGCGCGGGCAACGCCCGGGCCACCCGCGCGCCCAGATCGGCGGCGGTCTCCAGCGGGTCCGCTGGCGCCGGGCCTTCGCGCAGCAGTTGCGGACAATGACGCGCCACCATGCGTTCAGCCACGAAGGATGTTTCGGGTTTCATCGGCGCTACTGGACGATGAAGGACTTGAAATAGACCGCGTCGACTCCGCCGAACCCTTCGGCGCGAGCCAGCACGTCGTTGATCGCGTGCGTCAGGCGCTGTTGCAGCCGCGTCTTGCCTTCCATCGTCGCAAGATCAGCTTCGGGCGTATCGGCCAGCACCTGCAACATGGCGGAACGCGCCGCCAGTTCGTGCTTCCTGAGCCAGATCAGGACGCGCCCGTCGCGCCGGGTGGAACAGGCAAGGCTCACCTGGATCAGCGCATCCGAATCCTTGAGATTCGAAGTGAAATCTTCCGAAAAGACGTAATAGCTGGTGCGGTATTCGCTGCCGCCGTCGCCGTGGACGTCCGCCATTTCCCCGCCGTCCTTGCCGCCGCTCGCGGGCGCGAAGGGGTCTGCCTCGCCCTTGCGGACGAGTTTGGGCGCGTTGTCCTCCTTCTTTTCGTGGCCGCCGCCGCCGATCAACCCGGCCTGCATCGCGGCGAAGGCGCCGCCGCCGCCCGCGCCGAGCAACCCCGCGCCGACCAGCAGCTTGACCATCATGCCCTTCTTTTTGGGCGGCGTTTCAGTTTGCTGCTTGTCCTTGCTCATGTCGCTGTCCTTGTTGTCTGCCGGTCGCGGATCGCGGGCGATCACGCATAGATGCCGTTGTCGCGGCGGGGGTCCGCCTCATCAGAAACCTGCCCTTCGCGTTCCGGGGCGGTTCGGCCTGTGCCGGACTGTCGCGCCTGTGAACTCGGGGAATGCGAACCCGGCTGTTGCCCCGCCGGAGACTGCTGCTGGTCGGGCCGGGGCTGCGATCCGCGCCCATCCTCCGCCGGAGCAGATTGCGCGGACGCCGCGACGGCGGCCTGCGCGGCGGGCGCGAAACCGGGATCGCCGCTGGTCATGGCAACGGTCAGGCCGCCGTCGTCCGGGCGCAACTGCATGGCGACCCGGCCGAACTGCGCGTGAGCCAATGTCGCGGCGACAGTTGCCCCGCCTGCCTGCGAGGCTGCGCCGTCACGCGCCTCGACCAGCCGGTCGATCAGCGTGGCGATGTCGCGCGGCATGGGCGCGGCGGACGGGAGCGGGGATGCCGCGGCTTGGGGCTGGCACGCCACGGCAGGCGCCTGCACGGCTAGGTCAGCGCCGAGGCTCGGAGAAGGAACAGGGGCATCCACGGCAACGGGCGGCGCGAGGGTTTTCCCGGCGCTGGAAACCGGGCGCTCGGCGGCGGGCGGCGCATCAACAAGCCGGATAGCGGGCATCTCCGGGCGCGGCGTGGCGGCGGGGGTTTGCGCAGGCGGGACGGGTCCGGCCGGGGCCAGTTCCGTTCGCGGCGGATTCGTTAGTTGTGGATTCGTTAGTTGGGGCAGGGGCCGGCGTCCGCGCGCCACCGTCTCAAGAACCGCATCGGGTTCGTTCTGCATCACCGGCGCAAGCGGAAATGCCGCTGGCGGAACCGGCGGCACGGCGTCCAGCGGCTGTTCCGCTTCCCCATCCGCCGCCACCATCATCTCGTCGCTTGCCGGCCCGGCAATCGGCGGCAACGCAACCGGCAAATCCTTGCCGCCCGGATTGCCGTCCACGATAGGCAAGGCCGCGCCCGCTTCTCCGGCCGCTTCCGGCCCCACCGGCGCAAATGCCGCCAGTTCCAGGGCCAGAAGCACCATGAAACCCCCGTTTTCAGGTGTTTCCGCGCCCTGCATATCCGGCGGAGACACACCGGCAGGCGCGGGATTGGATGGAAGGACGGGAAGTTCTGCCTGCAACATGACGGGCCGGGCCTCGAAAGAAAGACTGCGATGCCTTGAGCTAATCAAGTTCCGTGCCAGATCGGCGGCGGCCACCCAGCGCGGGCGTCTCCTTGCCGCGCGCGACCCGCTCCGCCTGCCGGTCCGCGCGCTCTTCCACGGCAGCCCTGCTGCGTTCGGCCCGCGCCAGCGCGCCCTGCTTTTCGTCTGCGAAAGCGCGGGCGCGTTCGGCATCGTCCAGCGTGGCCGCATGGACCCGATAGAGCCCGCCGGAAAAATCGCCCCATTGCCGCAATGCCCAGCCATCGGCGGCGGAGCCGGGACCGGCATAGTCCCCGGCCAGCCGCGCCGTGCGCGCGGCCAGCGCCTCAAGCTGCGCCAGCGTGCTTTCCGCCCGCGCGGCTTCGCCCGCCGCCGCCTGTTTGGCGATGGCGCGGATACGCTCCAGCCGCTGGAGCCGGGCCAGCCGGGCGCGTTCAGCCTTCATCGCCGAGCAGCGTTTGCAACTGCGCCCGCGCCCGATCGAGCGGGACGACATCGTCCGCGTCCTGCGCCAGATAGGCAGTCAACGCCTCATGCATGCCGATGGCGCGATCGAGTTGCGGATCGGCCCCGGCGCGATAGGCGCCCATCAGCACAAGGTCGCGGTTCGCCTCGTAGGCGGCAATCAACGCGCGGAAGCTGCGGGCAAGCCGCTGGTGCTCCTTGTCCGTGATGTCGTTCATCACGCGGCTGAGCGATGCGGCGATGTCGATGGCGGGATACTGCCCGCGCTGCGCCAGTTCGCGCGACAGCACGACATGGCCGTCGAGGATCGAGCGGGCAGTGTCCACCACCGGATCGTCCTGGCTGTCACCGTCGGCCAGCACGGTGTAGATGCCCGTCACCGAGCCGCCGCTCTGCGCCGAATTGCCCGCGCGCTCCACCAGCTTGGTGATCGTGGCGAGCGCGGAAGGCGGATAGCCTCGCGCCGCGCCCGGCTCTCCCAGCAGGAGGCCGATTTCCCGCGCCGCATGGGCCACGCGGGTCAGGCTGTCCATGATGAGCAGCACCTGCCGCCCCTGCGCCCGGAAATATTCCGCCAGAGACGTCGCCAGCATGGCCCCGCGCAATCGCAGGTTGGGGGCGTGATCGGCGGGCACGGCGACGATGGCCGTCCGCCCGCGCTTGTCCTCGCCCATGTGGCGCACGACGAAATCGGACACTTCGCGCGCGCGCTCGCCGATCAGGCCGACCACGACCACTTCGGCGGTCGCGCCATGCGCGATCATGTCGAGCAGGACGGACTTGCCGACGCCGGACCCGGCCATGATCCCCACGCGTTGCCCCACGCCGAACGTGGTCAGGGCGTTGAGCGCCCGCACGCCGGTATCGAACGGCAGGCGCACCGGGCTGCGGTCCAGCGCGGAGGCGCGCACACCGCCGGAAGGCCAGTCGGCGCGGGAATGGACCGGCGCGCCGCCGTCGATGGGCAGGCCCTCGCCGTCCACCGCGCGGCCCAGGAAAGCTTCGCCCACCGCCAGCATGCCGGGCCGCCCTTCGGGCCAGACGCGCGCGCCGGGCCGGAGCATCACCGTGTCGCCCAGCAGCATGGCGAGCGTCCGCCCGTTGCGGAAGCCGATCACTTCGGCGGCAAGAGTCGCGTTCCGGCCATGCGCCACGCGGCACAGGCTGCCCACCGGCACCGACAGGCCGCTCACTTCCAGCAGCCCGCCGTCGCACGCCGCGACAAGGCCGTAGCGGCGCGGCGCGAGGGATAGCGGCTCCGCCACCAGATCGCGCAGGATGGGATCGAACAGGTTCAGCACGCGCGCAAGGCCTCGGCGATGGCGCGGCGCCATTGCTCCGGCCCGTCCTCCACGCCGCCGCTCGCGGTTTCGACTCGCAGGGCGCCGCGTTCCAGCGCCGGATCGGGCTTCACGGTCCAGTCCCGCGACAGCCGGGGCGAAACCAGCGCGAGGTCATCCGGGTGAAGGCGGATCACGCGCTCGTCATCCACGCGCGACAACATGGACACGGCCGTCTCGATACGCCGCATCAGCGCATCGGGATCGAGCGCATGGGGCGCCAGCACGCTATCGCACAGTGCCGCGACAGTATCGCGCAGGCGCTGGCGCAACTGCTCCTCAAGCGCGGCGTCGAGCCGGGCGAAGGACAACGCCAGCCGTTCGCGCGATTGCGCCTCGCCAGCGGCCCGTTCATCGGCCTGCGCACGCGCTTCGGCGGCCCCGGCGGCAAAGCCGTCCGCATAGGCGAGCGCCACGGGATCGTCGGACGGCGCGCCTTCGACAACCGGCGGCGCATCGTCGCATGCCATCGCGCCTGCGAACCGCGCATCGAGCACGAAGCCCGAAGCCGCGCCCGGCGCGGGCACGAAACCCGCCTCAGACATAGTCGCCGTCGCCCGATCCGAACACGATCCCGCCATCGGCGGCCAGTTTGCGCGCCACGGCGACGATCTGTTTCTGCGCCGCGAGCACGTCGACGACCTTGATGCGTCCGCGCGCCGCGATCTCGTCGCGCACGCCATCGGCCGCGCGGCTCGACATGGCGGCGAAGAAGCACTCCCGCTCGTCCGCCGCGATGCCTTTCAGCGCGTCGATCAGGGTTTCGCTGTCCACTTCGCGCAACAGGCCGCCCATGGTCTGCGGATCGAGCGCAAAGAGATGCTCGAACTTGAACATCTCGTCCTCGATACGGCGGGCCAGCCCCTTGTCCAGCTTGGCGATGGCGGGCAGGATGCGCTTTTCCACGGCCTTGCCCGAACTGTTGATGATCTCCGCCGCCTCGCGCGGGCCGCCCATGGCCAGCGCCTCGCGCCCGTGGCGTTCCTCGATGCGGCGCTGGAGCAGTTCCTCCAGCATGGCGAGCGCCTCGCGGCTGACCGGGCCGAGCGTGGCGATGCGATGCACCACTTCCGGCTGCGCATCGGGCGGCAGGGCATGAAGCACTTCGGCCGCCACTTCGGGATCGAGCTGGACAAGCAGCACGGCGACGGCCTGCGGATGTTCGTCCTTCACCAGCGGCGCGAGAACTTGCGGGGAAAGCCAGCGCGCCAGTTCCAACGGCGATGCCTGCCCGGCTTCGGGCGCGATCCGGCGCATCAGGCTGTCCGCCTTCACATCGCCGACCGCGCGCGTCATCATCGCATGGACATGGCCGACCCGGTCATGCGCGGTAAGGCCCAGTGTGTCCGCGCGGGCCACGAAACCGGCGATGGCATGGGCGATCACATCCGGGCCGATCTCGCCCAGCGCACACATCTTTTCGCCCAGCAGGCGCAACTCGCCGGGTTCGAGCCGGGACAGGATGGCGCTGGCTTGCTCGTCCTCCAGCAGCATGACCATGACGGCGGCACGATCCGCCTCGTCGATGGCAAAAGTGGCAGGGGCAAAGGTGGCGGGCGCGTTCATCGCACGGCCTCCCGGGCGGGCTGGGCAAGCATCTGGCGCAGCGCGGCGAGCGCGCTGTCCGGCTGTTCGGCGACTATACGCTGGGCAAGGCCGACCTGGCGGCTGAGGATGGCAGGATCGAGCGTGCCGCCATCAATCGTGAGCGGCGCGGCGCCGTCCCCCGGCATGGGAAGCGCCGCCACCGGCCCGGTATCATGGACGGCGGCGGAATCGCGCCGGAACGCGCGGATCAGCGGGCGCACGCCCAGCAACAGCACCAGCAGCACGGCGAGCAGGCCCGCGCCGTAACGCAAGGCCAGCGTGAACCATGGCTCCTGCCAGAAAGGCAGGACTTCCTCGGTCACCGGCTCGAACTTGCGGGCGACGACCGCCACCTGATCGCCGCGCGCGGCATCCGCCCCGACAGCGGCGGAAACGAGTTGCTTCACCTGATCGAGATCGGCTGCCTTCCCCCCCTTCATCGCCTGCGCGCTGATCGCCACGGCGACGGACAGGCGCCTGACCTTGCCCGGCACGGTATTGGCGACGGAGACTTCGCGGCCCAGTTCGTAGTTGCGCGTGGCGCTGCTTTCGCCGTTGACCGGCTGCGGCTGCCCGGCAACGGGCGGCGTGCCTTGCGGCGGCGCGGCGACGGCGGTTGCGGCGGGCGGCGGCGTGTTCGACAGCACGCCCGGCACGCCGATGGCCTGCGCGGGCGCCGCCTGTTGCGATTGCGCCTGCGTTTCGGACCGCACCACGCCCTGCTTGTCATAGCTTTCGCGCGCGGATGTCACCTGATCCATATCCAGCTCGATCTGTATCTCGCTGGTGAAATTGCCCTGCCCCAGCATGGGCGTGAGCAATTGCGCCACCTGATCGCGCAGCTTGGCTTCCATGCGCGTTTGCAGTTCCAGCCGGTCGCTGTTCGTGGCGGTCCTGTCCGACAGGAGCCGCCCGCGCTGGTCGATCACGCGCACCGCTTCGGACGCAAGGCCGGGCACAGAGCCGGAGACGAGATTGACGATGGCCGCCACTTGCGTTTCCGACAATTGCCGCCCGCGCGCGAGCCGCACCATGACGGAGGCCGAAGGCGGCACGCTGTCGCGCACGAACACGGATTTCACAGGCTCGGCCAGGTGGACGCGGACCGATTCCACGCCGTCGATCTGCATGATCGACAGCATCAGGTCATGCTCGCGCGCGGAGCGCACCCGTTCGCCTTCCAGCGTGCGGCTGGCACCGATGGGCATGGTCTCCAGAATGCGGTCGCCGCTTTCCGGCGCGGCTAATGCGCCATCGGACGCCACCAGCATCCGGGCGCGGTAATAGTCGCCTTCGCCGACAGTCAAAGAGCCGGAGCCGTTGTCGATGGCATAGGCGATCCCCGCCTTGTCGAGCGCGGCGACGACACCCGACCGCTCGCTGTCCGACAGTTGCGCATAGAGCGTGCGCTGCGGGGCAGGCGTGATCGCGCTCCACGCAAGGGCCGCGCCCCCGATGGCGCTGACGCCGATGAACCACGGCAGCATCCGGCGCACCGGCCCCTGATCGGTGAAAGCGCGCAGGCGCTGCATCGCGCCGCCGCCCGCCGGATCAGTGAGCGGCGTGAGCAGGGAGGGGCTTTGCCCTCCGCCTTCCTGTGTCATGGGAACAAGATCAGTCATCTATCACACTCCCATCCGCATGATGTCCTGATAGGCGGACAGCAGCCGGTTCCTGACCTGGAGCGTCGCCTCGAACGCGATGCCCGCTTCCTGCCGGGCCAGCATGACGCTGGCCACGTCCGTCACTTCGCCGCGCTGCCAGGCCTCGCCCAGCGCGTCGGCCTTCATCTGTGTGGCGCTCACGCCGTCGAGCGCGGATTTCAGCGCATCGGCAAACCCGCCCACCGGGCCTTGCGAGGCGGCCGGTCCCTGCGCTCCTTCCATGGTTTGCGGGGCGCGCAGTTCATGCAAGAGCTGCGAACGGTCGATGATCTGCTGGCGCAAGGCCATGATGTCGCGGATGCCCGTCGCGCCCCCAAGGCCCCCGATCCCTGAAACGCCGCTCATGCCCGCGCTCCCGCGATGGCGGCGCGTCCGGCGCGCGCGCCGACGTCGATCCCGGCTTCACGGAACGAGGCGAGGCGATAACGCAGCGTCCGTTCCGAAATGCCCAGCTTGCGCGCGGCTTCCACCCGGCTGCCGCCGCAGGCGTCGAGCGCCTCGGTAATGGCGCGGGCCTCGGAATGCTGCACGATGCTGGAGAGCCTGCCGCCGCTAGCAACGGGAACGGGTGCGGCGGCAGTGTCCACCAGCCGCGCGGGCTGATCGAACACGATGTGCTCCGCGCCGATCATGCTCTTGCCGTCCGCCAGCAGCAGCGCGCGGCGCACCACGTTTTCCAGTTCGCGCACGTTGCCGGGCCAGCCGTGCAGCTTGAGCATGGCCAGCGCCGCATCGGAAAACCACGGCACGGCGCGGGCGCCATTGCCCAACCGGGGCGGCGTGTGGCGCAGCGCCAGCGCGAAAGCGAGCGGGGCAATGTCCTCCGGCCGTTCGCGCAAGGCGCGCAGGGCCAGCGGGAACACGTTGAGCCGGTAATAGAGATCGGCGCGGAAGCGCCCTTCGGCCACTTCGGTCGGCAAGTCGCGGTTGGCGCAGGCGATCACGCGCACGTCCACCGGGATCGCCTGAGTGGAGCCGATGGGCACAACTTCGCTTTCCTGCAATGCGCGCAGCAGCTTGGCCTGCAAGGCCAGCGGCATCTCGGCGATTTCGTCCAGCAGCAGCGTGCCGCCGTCAGCCGCGCGGAAAAAGCCTTCGCTGGCCTGTGTCGCGCCGGTGAACGCGCCTTTCTGATGGCCGAACAGCAAGGCTTCCAGCATGGCTTCGGGCATCGCGGCGCAATTCACGGCAATGAAAGGGCCATCGCGGCGCGGGCTGTGACGATGGATGAAGCGCGAAAGCACTTCCTTGCCGGTGCCGGTCGGCCCGTTGATGAGAACGGGGATGTCGCTGGCCGCCAGCCGTTCGGCCAGCGCCAGCACGGAAAGGCTTTCCGGGTCTGCCGCGATGGGCGCCCCCGCCGGCGCCATCGCGGCCAGAAGCGCGGCCAGCGAAGCCTCGCTCGCGGGATCGCGATAGGTCAGCACCCGGTGCGATGCGCCAGCGGCGCGCAGTGCCGGGACGCTTCCGCGTTCCAGCATCACGCAATGCGCACGCGGCGGGAGGGGCGAGCGATCGCTCGCGTCGCGCAGCACGGCATCCCGATATCCGCCGCAGGCCCCCGCGATCGCCCCCGCCTGCTGCACCAGCGGCGCGTGAAGCCTGCCCACAGCCTCGTCCGATTGCGTCCGCGTCATTGTCTCAAACCCCTGTTAACCATGTCTCGAAAGTGACCATGCGGGGGCAACGGCAAACGCTCCGGTAATTTAAGGCCCCGGATTAACCCTTATTTCCGGCACATTTTGCAGGTTGGCGGCAAAATGGTGCAAAAAGCGCGGGCTTAAATTCCCGCGCGCGCCGCCGCTCTTTCCCGTGGCAGCCGCACCGGATGAGCCGGACGGCAACGCTCGAACACCCATTTTCGGGACGCATACGGGAGTAACTGTCAATGTCGGTCATCAACACGAACATCAGCGCCATCAAGGCGGCCAACGCTTCCACCGCCGCCAACAAGGCGCTCGGCTCGGCCATGGAGCGCCTGTCCACCGGCAAGCGCATCAACAGCGCCAAGGACGACGCCGCCCGCCTCGCCATCGCCACCAGCATGACCGCGCAGGTTCGCGGCATGAACCAGGGCATCCGCAACGCCAACGACGGCATCGCGCTGGTGCAAACGGCGGAAGGCGCGCTCAACGAAGTGTCGAACATGCTTCAGCGCATCCGCGAACTGGCCGTGCAGTCGGCGTCGGGCACCTATGACGACACCACCGACCGCGCCTATATGCAGGCGGAAGTCGACGAGCTGACCGCGCAGATCGGCCAGGTCATCAGCAACAGCAACTTCAACGGCGTCAAGCTGTTCAATGGCGACAACGCCACGGTCACGATCCAGACCGGCGCGAACGGCGACGACACGGTCGACCTGACGATGGCCGATCTGACCTCTCTGGCGGCGGACGGCGGCGCGGCCAGTTCCTATGACATCTCCGACGCCGCCGCGGCAAACACGCTGATCGCGACCGGCGGCACGCTGGAAACCGAACTCAATGCGATCAACGAAGCACGCGCCAAGCTGGGCGCGGGCCAGAGCCGCCTGGATTCGGTGGTCAACACACTGACCTCCAACGCCACGAACCTTGCCGACGCGCGCAGCCGGATCGAGGACACGGACTATTCGGCGGAAACGGCCGCGCTGGCCAAGGCCCAGATCCTGAGCCAGGCGTCGACCGCGATGCTCGCGCAGGCGAACCAGAGCCAGCAGAACGTCCTTTCGCTGCTGCGCTGATTTCTCTCCCCTGCTCCCGTTACGGGAGCGTCCGGCCCGGCAGCCCTTTGCGGCTGCCGGGCTTTTTTCATGCCCGTTGCCGTTCGCGCCCTGATGACGGCACAATTATGGTCTTGAACCGTTATCCTTGACAGAACCGGAGAAGGAGGACGCCATGACCGAGCATGTCTACAAGCTGACCGAGATCGTCGGCACGTCGCGCGAAAGCATGGACGCCGCCATCCGCAATGCCATCGCCAAGGCGCAAAAGTCCCTCCGCCACGTGCGCTGGTTCGAGGTCATCAACCATCGCGGCTATGTGGAGGAAAATGGCGGCCTGTTCCATCAGGTGACGCTGAAGATCGGCTTCACGCTGGACGATTGAGGCCGTCAGGCCTTCGGGTCGATCCCCGACAATTCCCGGCCGACGCGGAACGTCTGCACCAGGAACAGCGCGATCAGCAGCGTTCCCGCGCCGCCGACGAAATAATCGAAGCCGGTGAAAGTCGGCCGGTCGCGCGAGTGATCACCGAACACCAGCATGGCCAGCGTCAGCCCGATCAGGATCAGGCGCAGTTCGGTCGGCCCCGCCGCCAGATAGGACAGCCGCAGTTCGCCGAACGCCTTCACCGCGAGGAAGGCATGGATCGACATCAGCAGATAGCCCGCCATGGCCACCATCGCGAGGGCCAGCGCCACATAGGGACTGGCGCCGATGCCCAGCAGGATCAGCACCGTCGCGATCGCATCGCAACTGTGATCGAGGAAATAGCCATAGCGGGGCCGCTCGACGCAGCGGAAGCGGGCCAGGCTGCCGTCCATGGAATCGCCGAACCAGTTGACGACGTATCCGGCGACGCAGACCCAGAGCCAGTTCTCATGCACCGTGCTGAAGGCATAGCCCCCCAGCACCATCAACGCACCGACCAGCCCCAGCGCCGTCAGGTGATCGGGCTTTACCCATCCGGGCATCCGGCCGCAGAGCCATGTCAGCAGGCGGCGTTCCTGCGCGGCGAGCAGGTTCGCCTGCACACGCCGCACTTTCGCCCCGTCGGGCCGTTCTCCCCCGGAATGCTCTCCATCCGCCATGGCGCCTTATTGTGACAGGCGAATGACTTGGCAAGACGGACTTGCCGCCGGAATGTCCTCAATCCGCAACCGTGATGGAAATCCGCCGGTTGCGCGGATCGGCCGGATCGTCCTTCACCAGCAGTTCGCGGTCCGCCACACCTTCTATCCGGCGAAAGCGCGCATCGGGAACCCCGGCGCGAATCAGCGCCTGTCGCGTCGCTTCCGCCCGCCCGGCGGACAGCGACCAGTTGTTCGCCGATCCTCCGGTGCGCCAGGGCAGGGCATCGGTATGGCCCCGGATCATCAGCGCCGCCCCTTCCGGGCCGATCGTTCCGGCCATGGCCCGGATCAGCCGCGTCGCTTCGGGCGTGAGGACAGTCGTGCCCAGCCGGAACATGGAGAAATTGGCATCGTCCACCATGTCGATCCGCACACCCTCGGCAGTGTCGACCATGCGGACCTGCCGGACGAGCACGCGGGATTGCGGAGAAGCCGCCAGCGCCTTCGCCAGCCTTTCGCGCATCCGCTCCATGCGCTGGATGCGGCCCGCGCCTTCCTTCGGCCCGCCGGTCGCGTCGCGCGGAATGGTGATGGCGCGCGTGCCGGTCTGCCCGGCGCGGTTGGGATAGCTGTCCACATCGGTGATGGAGGAGCCGCCCAGCAGCCCGTTGGCGCCCGCGCTTTCCTGACGCATCTTGACGAGCGTGGGCGTGAAATAATCCGCCAGCCCCTTGCGCTGCTTCTCGGTGGTGGCGCCCAGCAGCCAGAGCAGCAGGAAGAAAGCCATCATCGCGGTCACGAAGTCCGCATAGGCCACTTTCCATGCACCGCCGTGGTGCCCGGCGGCCACCACGGTGACTTTTTTGACGATGATCGGCGGCGGCTCGTTCCGGCCGCGCGGCGGCTTGGAGACCACGGGATCAGCGCCCCCTCAGCGCGTCGAGCAGCTCGGACAGGCCGGGCCGGAAGGCATGGCCCAGGCCCGAGCGCGCGCCTTCCACCACCAGCGGCTGCGGCCAGCCGTGCAGGCTGGCAATCACGACCTGCTTGACGGCGTGGAAGATCTGCTCGTCCTGTTCCAGCACCTGCTTCAACCGCCCGGCCATCGGCGAGACGATGCCATAGGCCAGCAGAACGCCCAGGAACGTGCCGACCAGCGCCGATCCGATCATCCCGCCCAGCACCGAAGGCGGCTCGTCGATGGACCCCATGGTCTTGACCACGCCGAGCACGGCGGCAACGATACCCAGCGCGGGCAGCGCATCGGCGAGGTTCTGGAGCGCGTGCTGCGGTTCGTGCAGTTCGTGGAAGTGCGTTTTCATCGCGTTGTCCATCACGTCCTCGACGGCATGGACTTCCAGCGTGCCGGAGGACACCACGATCAGAGTCAGCGTGTCGCAGATCAGCGCGATCAGCGGTTTGTCGGCGATCAGGCGCGGAAACTCCGCGAAGATCGCGGAACTGGCCGGATCCTGCACATGGGCTTCCAGCGCGACCGGGCCTTCGGCGCGCAGCAGCTTCATCAGCCGCGTGGTCAGCACGATGGCGTCGATATGGTCCTGCTTCGTGTGTTTCGGACCCTTGAACACCTTGCCGAGAGCGCTGCCGATGGCCTTCAGCTCGTGCAGCGAATTGCCCGTCACCAGCGCGCCGATGGCCGCCCCGCCGATGATGAGCATTTCGTGCGGGATGGCGTGCATGACGGGGCCGAGCGCCCCGCCGGTAAGCGCGAAGCCCCCGAACACCATGACCAGAAGAATGACGACCCCGATACCCGCATACATGTCTGCTTACCCCTGCCTGTCCGTCTTGCGCCTGCTTCAACCCAGCCGGGCGAACAGGCTGAGGCTGGACAGCTTCGCAAAGCTGCTCTGACTGGCTTCCAGCACCAGCAGCGTGTTCTGAAGCCGGGCGAACGTGGCCGCGAAATCCACGCCGCCGATATCGGCCTGTTCCGCGCCGCGCAGTTCGGACCTGTCCAGCCGCTGTTCGGCGGCAAGGTCGAGCCATGCCAGCCGCGCGCCCACGATGGTCTGGCCGGTCGCCACTTTGTCCAGCCCCTGGGAAAGCGCGCCCAGCGCATCGCGCGCAGCCTGCGCCGGATCGGCCCCTTGCAGGCCGTCGGCGAGCGTCCTGACAACGGCCAGCAGGTCCGTGGACGAACCGCCGACCGCAAAGTTCAGGAACTCCGGCCCCGTCAGCCCGCGCGTCACGGCCTGTCCGTCGCCCAGCGGCAGTTCGCCCGAAGCGGCGGTGCCGATGTAGACGGCGTTGCCGCTCGCATCGAGTTCATAGGCAGGCCCCGCCGCCGCCCCGCCGAACAGGGCGTGCCCCATGGAATCGCGCGCATTGGCCAGATCGACCAGTTGTCCGTGAATCTGCGATAGTTCCGCCGCGATAGCCGCGCGCTGCGTATCGTTCAGCGTGTCGTTGGCGGCCTGATTGGCAAGCGTCTGCGCCCGCATGACGGCTTCGGCGAACGATGTCAGCGCATCGTCCGCCAGCGAGAGGTCCACTGCGGCGCGGTTGGCGTTCGTCGCGTCGATCTGGGCCATGCGGTCCACCCGCGCCAGCGTGCGCAGCCGGGCCGCCGCGACCGGATCGTCGGAGGATCGCGCCAGCCGCTCTCCCGTGCCGATCCGCGACTGCATCCGCTCGGCCTGCGCGCGCAGGCCCGTCATGCCCCGCACGGAGCGTTCGTAGAAGGGGGCGGTTCCGGTGCCGATAATAGTCATGGCGGTGTCCTCACCTGATACCGAGCAAAGTGTCGAAAATGTCGTTGGCGACCTGCATCACGCGGCCCGATGCCTGGAACGCCTGTTGAAAGCGGACGAGGTTGACGGCTTCGTGATCGAGATCGACCGCCGCCTGCGCCTGCAAGGCCCGCGACGCCGTGTCGGCAATGGCGGCCAGGGCATCGCGCGTGATCCTGCGCCCGGCGACCGTGCTGGAAATGTCGAAGATCAACCCGTCCAGCCTGCCCGCCGTGTCCGCCGTGTCCGCCGTGGCCAGCGCCCCGCGCATGGTGTCGAGATTGCCGGTATCCCGGCTTCCGGCGGGCGACCCGGCGGGCGCGGTGGCGATCAGCGCGCCGTCGCTTGCCGCCAGCGCGATATCGGCGGCGCCCGTGCCGGAAAACAGCGGTTGCCCGGCATTGCCGTTGAGGTCCGCGCCGCTCGCCTGCGCCGTGTTCATGGCAGTAATGAAATCGGCGGCGATAGTGTCCAGATCGCCGCGCGCTTGCGCCAGCTTGTCCAGCGCCTGCGCCTTTCCGGCAAGCGAACCGGCTGTCGGGCTTACCGCGGCGCCGTCCAGCGTGAAGGAGATCATGCCGTCCCCCGCCGTCGCCATGGCCAGCGTGGCGGACGTGCCGCCCGACACCATCAGCGGGCCGCTGGCCCCGCCCAGCCGCACTTCGACGGTCTGGTCCGCCGCGATCGTGGTGGTCACGTCCGCATGGTTGCTCAACTTCTGGAGCAGCAGGTCGCGCTGATCGAGAAGCGATGTCCGGTCGCTCGATCCGTCCGCCGCGCGGGCCAGCCGCAGGTTCACGCGCGCCAGCTCGCTCGCCAGCACGTTCGCCTGCTCCACCCCGGCCTGCGCCTCGAACCGCATGGCCGTACCCGCCGCGTCCAGTTCAGCCGCCGCCATGTTCAGGCTTTGCGCCATGGCGCGCGCATCCTCGATCACGGCGGCGCGCAGGCTGGTGTTGACGGGATCGGCGGCGAGTTGCCGCAGTGACGCCTCGAAATCCACCGTCGCGGCATAGGCGCCCGACTGCTCGACCGCCGTTTCGATGGCCGTGAGCCCCGCCACTTCCGCGTCGGCCCGCGCTGCGTCGGCGCCCGTGCGGCGCACTTCCGACTGGCGGAACGCATCCGCGTTGCGGACCACGCGCTCCAGCCGCACGCCGGACAGCGATACGTCGAGCCGGTCCGGTCCGCCCACGGAGACAAGCTCCTGCATGGCGGCGCTGCGCCGGACATAGCCTTCGGTCGAGACGTTGGCGATGTTCTGCGCCGTCACGTCCAGCGCGATCCGCGCTGTCTTGACGCCGCTCGACGCGATGGAAAGAAGATCGGACGCCATCAGTTCTGTCCTTCGTTGGGCACAAGCCGCGCAAGATGCGCCTCGATCATCCGGCCAAGGCCGAACGAGCCGCGTTCGGCGGCGATGTCGGCGAAGCGTTCGTCCTGCATCTGGCGGAAGGCGTTCATCGCTTCGCCGGAAAACAGGCCCTCCTCGTCGAAGCTGGTCTTGCGCGCGGCGGCGAGCATCTGGCGCACGAAAATCGCCTCGAACCGGCGGGCGGCATCGGCCAGCTTTTCATGTTCCGAAGGAGCCTGCGAGCGGATCGCGGCGAGAGAGGAAACCGGCGTCATATCACCACCATTTCCGCCTTGAGCGCGCCTGCCTGCTTCAGCGCTTCGAGGATCGCGACGAGATCGGGCGGGCTCACGCCCAGCAGGTTGAGCGCATCCACGATCCGGGCCAGCGAAGCGCCGCCCTTGAAGTGCACGACGCGCGAACCGGATTCCTCGACGCTGATCTGGCTGTCCTGCTGCACCGCCGTGCGTCCCTGGCTGAATGGCCCCGGCTGGATCACCTGCGGCGCTTCGTCGATCCGCACCGTCAGCTTGCCGTGGCTGATCGCGGCGGGCGACAGGCGCACCGCGTTGTTGATGACGACCGTTCCCGTGCGGCTATTGACGATAACGCGGGCGGCGGTTTCGGCCGGAGTCACGTCCAGCATCTCGATGGCGGCCATCAGGCTCGCCCGCCGGTCCGCGCCTTCCGGCAACCGCAGGGCCAGAGTCACGCCGTCCTCGATCTGCGCCGTGCCCGGCAGGAAGCTGTTGATCGCGTCGCGCACGCGAGCCGCCGTCAGGAAGTCCGCCGCATAGAGGTTCCAGCGCACGGTTTCCGCGCTGGCGAAGCCGGTGCCGACAGCGCGCTCCACGCTCGCCCCTTCGGTGATGCGGCCCACGGTGGGCACGTTGACGGTCAGTTGCGAGCCGTCTTTGGCCGAAATGCCGAGGCCACCCACGGCGAGGTTGCCCTGCGCCATGGCGTAGATCTGCCCGTCCGCGCCATAGAGCGGCGACAGGATCAGCGCCCCGCCGCGCAGCGACTTAGCCTTGCCGATAGTGGAAACCGTCACGTCGATGCGCTGGCCGGGCTTGGCAAAGGCGGGCAATTCCGCCGTCACAATCACGGCGGCGGCGTTCTTCAGCCCCGGCGAAACGCCCGGTGGAAGCTGCACGCCCATGCGGCCCGAAACGCCCCGCATCGCCTGCGTCAGGTATTCGAGGTTGTCGTCGCCCGTGCCCGCGAGGCCCACGACCACGCCGTAGCCGGTAAGCTGGTTGGACCGCACACCCTGGAACGCGCCGAGATCGCGCACCCGCTCCGCATGGGCAGGCATGGGCGCAAGCGCCAGCAGGGCAAGCACGGGAAGAAGGAACCGAAACATCGCCATCCTCCGCTAAAATGGGCTGATCATGTTGAAGAACTGGCCCAGCCAGCCCTGCCGGCTGGCGCGCTGGAGCGCGCCCTTGCCGGAATATTCCATCCGCGCGTCCGCCACGCGGGCGCTGGTGATCCGGTTGTCCTGATCGACATCGGCCAGGCGGACGATCCCGGAAAAGCGGACCCATTCGTCCCCCTGGCTGAGCAACATGCGTTTTTCCCCGCGAACCAGCGCGGTCCCGTTGGGCCGCACTTCAGCGATCGTGACCGAGAGCGTGGAACTGAACGTGCTCGTCTGCCCCGCGTCTCCCTGACCATTGAACGACGAATTGCTGCCCATCTTAAGGGCATCCGCCTTGAGGAAATCGAGCGGGCCGGACGTGGGCTGCGTGATGGCGGCGCTGCCGCTCCTGCCGCTTTTGGAACGGACGGACTTGGCCGCCGTGGTGCGTTCCACCAGCAGGATCGTCAGCGGATCGCCCACCCGCCGCGCCCGCATCCCTTCATAGAGCGAGGCATAGCCCGCCGATGCATCGAAGATGCCGCCGCCCGCCGCGCGCGGCGCGGGCGGCGCTTCGGGCAGCGCGGCGGCGAACGCCTGCGGGTCGCGCTGCTTCGCGTGGACGGGCTGGGCGAGCGCCATGCCCGTCCACGCGAGGAGCGCAACCGCCGGAAAAGACTGTCCCATCGTCATTGTCACAATGTCTGGTTGGCGTTGCGCAGCATTTCATCGACGGAAGAGATCATCTTGGAATTGATCTCATAGGCGCGCTGGCATTCGATCATGCCGACCAGTTCCTCCACGATGTTGACGTTCGACCCTTCCAGCATGCCTTGCCGGATGCGGCCGCGCCCGCCTTCGCCCGCGACGCCGGTCTGCGCCGCGCCAGACGCGCCGGTTTCCAGCAGGAAATTGTCACCCGCCGCCTGAAGCCCGGCGGGATTAGCGAAGCTGGCGATCGTGATCTGGCCCAGCTCGCTCGCTTCCGACTGGCCGGAAACCATGGCCGAAACCGTGCCGTCCGGCGCAATGGCGACCGAGATGGCGCCTTCGGGCACTGTGACCGGCGGCTGCACGGCATAGCCCTGCGCGGTCACCAGTTGCCCTTCGGAAGAGCGCGAGAAGTTGCCCGCGCGGGTATAGCCCGTCTGGCCGCCGGGAAGCTCCACCTGGAAATAACCGTCGCCGTCCAGCGCCAGATCGAACGAATTGCCCGTGCTGTTGAGCGGGCCGCTGGTTTCGATCCGGGTCGTCGATTGCACGGAAACGCCAGTGCCGAGGTTGAGGCCCGTGGCGTAGGCGGTCTCGCTGGACGATTGCTGCCCGGCGACGCGTGCGTCCTGATAGGCGAGAGTCGCGAAATTGGCGCGGTCCCGCTTGAAGGCCGTGGTGTTCACGTTGGCGAGGTTGTTGGCGATGACGCGCATCCGCGCGTCCTGCGCCTCCAGCCCGGTGCGGGCGACATAGAGAGCGGAAGTAGGCATGGGAACTTGCTCCGTTTCAGGTGTTGATGCGCATGAGGCTGGCGCCGCTTTCATCGAGATCGCGGACGGTCGAGATCATCTTCGCGCGGATTTCGAACAGGCGCTGCGCCTCGATCATTTCGACCAGCACCTGATTGGGATCGACGTTCGATTGTTCCAGCGCGCCGGGAACGACGCGCGCATTCTCGTCCGTGGGCAGCACGCCGAAGCCGCCGCTTCCGTCCGGCACGCGGAACAGGCCGTTCAAGTCCTTCTCGATGCGCGTGCCTTCCCAGCTTGCCAGCTTGAGGCGCGCCACTTCGACCGGCGGCTGGTCGGGCGTGCTGGCGTCCGACACCATCACCGCACCGTCGGGTGCGATGGTTACGCGCGCTTCGGTGGGCACCGTGATCGGACCACCGTCGCCCAGCACCGGCAGGCCGTCTCCGTTCTGGAGCACGCCGGTCGGTGAAATGGAAAGATCACCCCGCCGCGTATAGGCTTCGCTGCCGTCCGGCGCCTGCACGGCCAGCAGCGTCCGGCCCTGACAGGCCACGTCGAGATCGCGCCCCGTCTGTGAAATGACGCCTTCCTTCATCGACACGCCTTTCACTTCGGCAAGCGTCAGGGCGCGCGCTTCCAGCGAACGGCTTTGCAGCGTCACGGGCGTGGCCGTCATCGTTTCTGCCCTAAAGCCGATGGTCTGGGCGTTCGCCATGTTGCTGGCGATCATGCGCTGGCGCGCCATCGAGGCGGACAGGCCGGACGCGGCGGTGTAGATCAGGCGGTCCATCGCGCGGTCACTCCCTCATCAGGTTCGGAGGTTAATGATCGTCTGCGAAATCTGGGTGGCGGTATCGATGGCCTTGGCGTTGGCCTGGAAATAGCGTTGCGCGGTGATGAGGCCGACCAGCTCTTCCGAAATATCGACGTTGGAGCGTTCCAGCGCGCCCGAAAGCAGCCCGCCATAGGAGCCGCTTTCCGGGACGCCATAGCTGGCCGCGCCGGAAATGCCCGTCGCCGCCCAGTTGGCCGATCCCAGTTGCCGCAGCCCGGCAGGCGCGATGAACGAAGCCAGCGCCACGCGGCCCAGAACCGTGTTGGTGCCGTCGGCATATGTCGCGGTGACAGTGCCGTCCGTGCCGATGGACGTGCCGGTATAGGCCGCGCCCGCACCGTTCACGGGCGCGACTTGCGCGTCCATGGTCGCCGCCGTTGCCGGATCGTCGCCCGGCGCGAAGATCTGGAGCCGGTTGTTGGAGCCGTCCTGGATATAGCCGCCGTCGTCCATGGTGAAAGCGCCGTTGCGCGTGTAGACTACATCGCCCGTCGTGCCCGATTTCATGGTGAAGAAACCGCTGCCGTTGACGGCCACGTCCAGCGCCGCGCCGGTCTGCTCGATGGGGCCGCCCGAGAAGTTCTGCGTGATGGATTCCACCGTGGAACCGACGCCGACCGTCAGCCGGGGATTGGCATAGGCCGATCCGGCGACGATATCCGCGAAGCTGGCCTGGCTTTTCTTGAAGCCGGTCGTCTCCGCGTTGGCGATATTGTGCGCGACGGTGTTGAGGTCGGTCTGGGCATTCTTCAGCCCGGAAAGCGATGTGTAGAACGACATGGCGTCAAGCCTCCTGCGTGGATGTCTGGACATTGGCGGCGGCGGACTGCCCCGCCGCGATGGCATCAAGCCGCGCGCCGATCGCTTTCAGCGTCGCGTTGATTTCGGCGGTTTCGGACAGCGAGGAGAACTGCGCCATCTGGGCCAGCATCTCCTTCTGATCGACCGGATCGAACGGGTCCTGCTGCTGCATCTGGACCGTCATCAGCTTCAGGAAATCGGCGCTGCCCAGGGCGGCGAAGCCGGTTTTCCGCTCCGTCACGGCGGACGTGACGGCACTGGTGGAAGAAACTGTCATCACTTCATCCTCATCGTTTCGAGCATGAGCTGCTTGGCGGTGGAAAGCGCTTCCACCAGGTTCTGATACTGGCGGGAGGCGTCGAGCATCTCGACCATCTCGGCGTTTTCATCGACCGGCGCGGTCCAGACGTTGCCGTCCACGTCGGCGTAAGGATGGCCGGGCATGTGCTGGAGCATCGGCTGCGCATCCTCGCGCACCACGGCATCGACGCGCACTGTGGAAAGGCCGGTCGAACGGTCCAGCGTTTCGGCGAACACCGCGCGGATTGGGCGATAGGCCGCGTCCTTGCTGGCCGCGACGCTGCCCGCGTTGGCGAGGTTCGATGCCGCCGCGTTCATCCGCACCAGTTGGGCGGACATGCCGCGCCGGGCGACATCGAACAGGTTGGCAGGAGAAGCACCGGCCACGGTCATTCTCCCTTCAGCGCGCGGGTCAGCGTTTCCGCCTTGCCGCGAATGAAATCGAGCGTGGCCGCATAGCCGACCGCATTTTCCGAAAAGGCGAGTTGCTCGGTCGGCAGTTCCACGGTGTTGCCGTCCAGCGTCGGCATCACCGGCACGCGAAAGCGCGTGGCGGCCCGTTCGGCGCTGCCCGCGTCCGCGCCTTTCATCCGCGCATCGAGCGCGGCGGCGAAATCCATGTCACGCGCCTTGTATCCCGGCGTCGCGGCGTTCGCGATGTTCGAGGCGAGCAACCCCATGCGCTGCGAGCGCAGTTCGAGCGCGGCGGCATGTATTCCAAACAGGCTCATGGCACGAAACCTTCTTGCTGGCGTGTCGCCGTCTGTTCAGCAAACACCGTGCCAAGTGCCGTTCGGGCGGAAATCCGACGGCATTTACGGCCCATCCCGGCAAGATCCTGCCGCCCGGCGGCAAAGACCGGCCATGCGGTTAAATCCCGCGCGGCGCGCCGTTCTTCACGCCCGAAGGAGATGCGCCGATGTTCGATCCCGCAAACCTGCTTGATGGCCCATCCGCCGCAATCGTCGTAGGCGGCACTCTGCTCGCCACCTGGCTGCGCTGCGGCAGCGGCGATTGCGCGCGCGCGGCGCGGGCCGTGGCCGGGCTTTCCCGCGCCCGCTTCAACGCCGCGCGGGCGCGCGCGGAACTCGCGACGCAGATACAGGACATCCAGCGCGACGGATTGTTGCGCGCGGCGCCGCACCACTACGAGGACAGCGAACTGGAAGACGCGACCGAGGCGCTGATCGCCACGCGCTCCATCCCCGCGCTGATGCAGGCGCACCAGGCGCACCACCGGCGGCGGGCCGGCGCGAACGAGCGCGCGGTGCGCACGCTGGCGCAGGCGTCCGAACTTGCCCCGGTGTTCGGCCTTGCGGGCACGCTGATCTCGCTCAGCCAGTTGCCCGCCGCCGGAATCGCGCGCGGCGCGCTGACCGACGCCATCGGCATGGCGGTGCTGACTACGCTTTACGGCCTGCTGCTCGCCAATCTCGTGCTGGCGCCGCTGGCCCGCAAGGTGGAACGCGCCAGCCTGCGCGAAGAAGCCGAACGGCAGCGCGTGATAGACTGGCTGGCACAGCAGGTGGCGGAAGCCGCCCCGCATGTGCCGCAGGGCACGCGCGTGCCACAGGGGCCGCGCATGCGCGGGAGCGCGGCCGCATGATCGCGCGCGCGGGATCGGGCTGGCAGATCATCCTTGCCGACCTCTCCCTCATCCTGTTCATGACGACAGCCGCCGCACTGTCCACCGCGCCCGATGGCGCGCCGCGGCAGGCCAGGCCGCCTTCCGCGCGGTCGGAGCCGCTGGCGGTCTGGCGCGCGGAAGCGGGCGCTCCGGCGCCGGACGCATGGCTGGCGGAGCAATCCGCCGATCCCCGCCAGCAATTGACCGTCGCCGCGCGCTATGCGCCGGGCGGGCAGGGGAGCGCCCTGGAGCAGGCCGCCCGGCTTGCCCGTCAGGCAGGCGCGCACGGCTTGCGCGCGCGCATCGTGGTGGAGCCGGGCGAGCCCGGCCTTTCCGCCACGCTGGCCTATGATTCCCCGGAACCTCTCATGGAGAACGACCGATGAGCCTTTCCCTGTTTGCCCCGCTGCTGGCAGCCGCCGCCGCGCCGCTGGCTGATCTCGACGCCATGGACCGGCAGGTGGCCGCATTCACCGGCGCGCCCGCCGGAACGCCGGGCGGCGCGGCCGCGCCCGTCGACCGGCGGCTGCGGCTCAATTCCTGCCGCACGCCGCTTTCCTTGTCATGGCGCGGCGAACGGCGCGACAGTGTCGTCGTGCGGTGCCCCGACACGGGCGGCTGGCGGCTGTTCGTGCCGGTCCGCACCGCCGCTCCGGCGGAACGCGCCGCGCCCGCCGTCAATCGCGGCGATGCCGTGACCATCGCTGTCGAAGGAGACGGTTTTGCCGTGTCGCAGCCCGGCGAAGCGCTGGACGCGGGCACGGTGGGCGAATGGGTGCGCGTGAGAGCCGCGGGCCGCGCCGCGTCCGCGCAAACCACCCGCGCGCAAGTCGTGCGCCCCGGACTGGTGGCGATTCCCCTGCCATGAACGGAATTGCCGCATGGGCGGCAGGATTTCGCCGCGTCTGCCCTTAACGAATGGCCGCGGCGTCCGTTCTGACTGGCATGTTCAATCCACGAGGAGCGGTCACGATGTCGAGGATCGAGGGAAGTTCCGGGCCCGGCGCCTTGAGCGCCATCGCCCCCGTCCAGCTACGGACGAACCGCGATTCGCCCGCCGGAACGGTAAGGAGCGCGCCCGCCGTGGTGCTGAGCGGCGCGGCGGCGGCAGGCGAGCCGCCCGTGGACGCGGAGCGCGTCGCCGTGATCCGCAAGGCCATCGAAAACGGCACTTATCCGCTGGTTCCCACCAGGGTCGCGGATGCCATGATCGCCGCCGGAATGCTGTGGAGAAGCCCCGAATGACCGCTCTTGGCGATACGCTGCGGCAGATGCTTGCCGTTCTGGAAACCGAACGGCAGGCGCTTGCCGCCATCGACCTCGACGGGATCATGGGCGCGGCGACTGACAAGGCCGCGCTTTGCGGAACGCTGGACGATGCGGGCGTCCCGGCCATCGACGAGGAAGCGCGCGGACTGCTGGACGCCGCGCGCCGCCTCAACGAAGTGAACCGGCAGGTGCGCAACCTGCTGGCGGCCAACGTTTCCGCCCGGCTCGACGCACTGACGGGAAGCCCCCGGCTCTATCGCGCCGATCCGCCGCGCAAGATCGCCCCCGCCTATGCGGTGGCAGGCGCGCGACGTTAAGACACGATCCATCGTCATTGCGAGGAGCGAAAGCGACGAAGCAATCCATGCTTTGACAAGCTCAGCATGAGCGGATCTCGCACGCAAACGCTCTGGATTGCTTCGCTCCGCTCGCAATGACGAACGGCAAGGATTGAGCACATACCGATCTGGCACGGCTCTTGCTGAAACCGCTCCCGGCACCAATCATGCCGGGAGTTTTCGTTGAGCCAGCCTTCCCCCATCGGCCTTTCGCCCGCCGCTTCCCCCGATCCCCGAGCCGCCATCGCGCGCGCGGCGCAGGCGACGGGCGTGGACTTTTCCTACCTTCTCGCCCAGGCGCGGATCGAATCCAGCCTTGACCCTTCGGCCCGCGCGCCGACATCGAGCGCGGCGGGGCTTTACCAGTTCACGCAAGGGACATGGCTTTCCACTCTGCGCCGCCACGGGGCGGAGCACGGACTGGGCTGGGCACAGGACGCCGTGGTCTCGGGCGCGACACGCGATCCGGCCATGCGCGCGCAAGTCATGGCGCTGCGCTTCGACCCGCAGGCATCGGCGCTGATGGCGGCGGAACTGGCGAACGACAACCGCACCGACCTTTCCGCAAGGCTGGGGCGGGAACCTGACGCGGCGGAACTTTATCTCGCCCATTTCCTCGGCTCGGCGGGCGCCGGCCAGTTCCTCGACGCCCTTGCCGCAAACCCCCTGCAAAGCGCCGCCGCGCTCATGCCGCAAGCCGCCGCCGCCAATCGCACGATCTTTCATGAGCGTGACGGTTCGCCCCGGTCCGTCGCGGGCATGATGGACCTGATCCGTGCGAAAGTGGCGGGCGCCATGGCGCGGGAAGGCGACACGCCCGCATTCACCGAAAGCCCGGCCATCGTGTCCGCCGCACCCACGCCCTCCACGCAAGGCCCCATCGCACGGCAGTTCCATGCCCTCGCCGCGCAAACCCCGCGCCGCTCCATGGCCGATACCTTGCGAGAAACATTCGGCACGGACGCGCACGGCAGCGGCACGGCCCCCCGCTTCGTGCGGACGGCCTATGCCCGGCTGCAACAATTCGGGCTGTGACGCACATGCTTGCCCGCATCAACGCATCCTCGCTCGCGCTGCCCGGCGGCATCCTGGCGCTGATCGTCCTGATGATCGTGCCGGTGCCCGCCGCGCTGCTGGACGTTTCCTTCGTCCTCAACATCGCGTTGTCCGTCGCCATTCTGATGGCGGCGATGAACGCGGAAAAGCCCCTCGATTTCTCGTCGTTCCCTTCGGTCCTGCTGTTCGCCACGCTGCTGCGGCTCGCGCTCAATGTCGCGTCGACGCGCGTGGTGCTGGTCCACGGCCACGAAGGCGGCGCGGCGGCGGGCCACGTGATCGAGGCCTTCGGCGCGTTCCTGATCGGCGGCAACTTCGCGGTCGGCCTGTTCGTGTTCATGATCCTGATGATTATCAATCTCGTGGTCGTCACCAAGGGCGCGGGGCGCGTGTCCGAAGTCTCCGCCCGTTTCACGCTCGATGCTCTGCCCGGCAAGCAGATGGCCATCGACGCCGACCTCGCCGCAGGGCTGATGACGGCGGACGAAGCGAAAGCGCGGCGGCGCGAAGTCGCGACCGAAGCGGATTTCTACGGCTCGATGGATGGCGCATCGAAGTTCGTGAAGGGCGACGCCATCGCCGCGCTGCTGATCCTGGGCGTCAACATCGTCGCGGGCTTCTGCCTCGGCATGATAAGCCACGGCCTGACCGCCGGGGAAGCGGCGCAACGCTATATCACGCTGGCGGTGGGCGACGCGCTGGTGGCGCAGGTTCCCGCGCTTCTGCTGTCCATCGCCGCCGCCGTGATCGTCACCCGCGTTGCCGACAGCCGGGATCTTGCGGGCCAGATCGGCGGCCAGTTCGCCGATCCGCGCACATGGCTTCCCGTTTCGCTGATCCTGGCCGCCATCGGCTGCATTCCGGCCATGCCGCAAAGCGTGTTCCTGCCCGCCGCCGCGATGTGCTTCGCCCTGTGGCGGGCCTTGCGCAAGCGTCAGGCCCGCGCCCTGCTACCCAAGCCCGCCGAAGCCACGGCGGCTTCGCCCGATCCCTCGCGCATCGCGCTGGAGGACGTGTCGGACCACACGCTCGTCACTATCGAACTGGGCTATAGCCTCGTGCAACTGGTCGACGAAAGGCGCGGCGCGCCGCTGGTTTCGCGCATCACCGGCGTGCGCAAGCAGCTTTCGCAGGTGTTCGGCTTCATCGTGCCGCAGTTCCGCGTGCGCGACGCGCTGGACCTGCCGCCCGATACCTACCGCATCCTGCTGGGCGGCGTGCCGCTGGGCGGGGCCACGGTGCGCGCCGACAAGGTGCTCGCCATCGACGCGGGAGAAGCCCGCACGCAGCACACGCTGACCGGGGAGGAAACGCGCGATCCGAGTTTCGGCTGCCCCGCCCTCTGGATCGACGCGCGCGCGCGCGATCATGCCGTGGCCGAAGGGTTCCTGACCGTGGACGCCGGGACGGTGATCGCCACGCATCTCAACCAGCTTCTGTCGATGCGGCCGCAGTCCCTGCTCGGCCCGGACGAAGTGCGCGCCCTGATCGACGCGGTGAAGGAGCATTCCGCCGGGCTGGTGGAAACCGTCACGCCGCAGCCGCTCAGCCTCGCCGCGCTCACCCGCCTGTTGCGCGCGCTGCTGGAGGACGGCGTGCCCATCGCGCATCCGCTGCCCATCCTCTCCAGCCTCAGCCAGGCCGTGCAACTGACGCTCGACCATGACCGGCTGCTGGAACTGGTCCGCGCGGACCTCGGGCCGATGATCGTCGGGCGCGTTTGCGCGCCTGACGAGCGCCTGCCGGTGCTGACGCTCGACGCCGCGCTGGAAGGCAGCATCGTGCAGGGCCTGCACGATCCGGGGACCGGCCAACCGGTGATCGAGCCGGAGCTTGCCCGCATGATCGGCGAGCGCGTGGCCGCGCTGGTGCAGGAGCGGGGGCCGGGTGCGCCGCCGCTCGCGCTGGTCGTCCAGCCGCGCGCGCGCAGGACGCTGGCCGCGTTGCTGCGGCTTCGCGCGCCCTCCGTCCTCGTCCTCTCCGTTTCCGAACTGCCGCCCGCCCAGCCCATCGAAGTGATCGAAGTGATCGGCGCGGCAGCCCGGCCCGACAGCATCAACGAACAGGAAAGGATCGCCGCATGAAACACGATCATTCCGCCTTTGCCGCCAACGCGCGTGCCACCGCCGCCTATCGCGGCGACACCGCCGAGCGCATCCGCCGCTTCCTGCCGATGGTCCGCCGCCTGGCCTGGCACGTCCACGGCAGCGGGGGCAGGCCGGGAATGGACGTGGAGGATCTGATCCAGGCTGGGCTTGTCGCGTTGACCGAATGCGCGCAGCGCCACGAAGGGCCGGGCGAGGACGGCTTCGCCGCCTATGCCAAGATGCGGGTGCGCGGCGCGATGATCGACATGGTGCGGCGCGCGCTGCCGCTGTCACGCGGGGCGGCGGACCGGCGCAAGCAGTTGCAGGCGGCGCAGGCCCGGCTGCGCGGCACGCTGGGACGGGAGCCGGACAGCGCCGAACTGGCCCGCGCGCTCGGTATCGGCGAAAGCGAACTGGCGTCGCTGCGCCATGCCAGCGAACCGCTGCGCTTCGAATCGCTCGACGACACCTATTCCGACAGCGATCTCGCTTTCGCCGCCGACGAGGCCGACGCCTTCGACATGATGGCCGGCGCGCAACTGCGCGAAACTCTGGCAAGCGCCGTCGCCGCCCTGCCCGAGCGGCTGCAACTGGTGGTCCAGCTCTATTTCGTGGAGGAACTGAATCTTGCCGAAGTGGCGACGGTGCTGGGAGTCAGCGTGCCGCGCGTGCATCAGTTGAAAGCGCAGGCCCTGGTCAGATTGCGCGACGCCATGGCGGGCGAGGCCGGGAGCTTCTGATCCACTGTGTTTCATCCCGTGCATTGCGGCGTTGCCGACCGCGCGCGCGCCTGATAGGTGAACAGCCATGTCGGCCTGTGACCTTTGCGTTGTGAGAAATCGCGCCATCTGCTCGGCGCTCGACGCGCAGGAAGTGGAGGCGCTGAACGCCATCGGGCGCAAACGCAACCTCAAGGCCGGCGAATCCCTGATCTGGGAAGGCGACGAATCCGTGCTTGTCGCCAATGTGATCGAAGGCGTGCTGAAGCTGTCCACCGGGACGGAAGACGGGCGCGAACAGATCGTCGGCGTCGTCTACCCATCGGACTTCATCGGGCGGCCGTTCGGCTCGACCGCCGGCCACGGCGTCACCGCGCTGACCGACGCCCGCATCTGCCTGTTCAACCGCAAGGATTTCGACGCCTTCTCGCGCGAACATCCGGCACTGGAGCACAAGCTGCTCCAGCGCACGCTGGCGGAACTGGACCGCACGCGGCGGTGGATGCTGCTGCTGGGACGCAAATCGGCCGCCGAGAAACTGGCCAGCTTTCTGCTGGAAATGGCGGAACGGCTGGTGGAGCCGGGGTGCGAGGCGGACGGCATGCCAGGCAGCCGTTTTTCCCTGCCCTTCTCGCGCCAGCAGATCGCGGACGTTCTGGGCCTCACCATCGAGACGGTCAGCCGCCAGTTCACCCGGCTGAAGGATGAAGGCGTGATCGCGCTGCCTTCACGCCGCGAAGTGGAAATCCTCGATCACGAGGCATTGGCCGCCGAAGCGGGCTGACCAGCGAACTGGCTCGCGTCGTTCGTAATGACGCTTCCGGTTACCGCACCAGCGAGGTCAACGCATCGGGCGTGAGCACCTGCGGCAGTTGCCGTGGCTCCCCTTGCGCCGGATACCACACATAGAGCGGCACGCCCGCCGCGCCCTGTTCCGTCAGGTAGCGCGTGATCGCCGGGTCGCGGCGCGTCCAGTCTCCTTTCAGCACGACGACGCCCGCCTTCGCGAAAGCATCGCGCACATCCTCCCGCTCGATGGCGACGCGCTCGTTCACTTTGCAGGTCAGGCACCAGTCCGCCGTGAACCACGCGAACACCGGCTTGCCCTCCGCCCGCGCCCGGTCCAGCGCGGCTTTCGAGAACGGTTGCGTATCCAGCATGCCTTTTTCAGCCGGGATGGGCGAATCGCGCACCGCGTGCGGCAGGGCGGCGACGGATACGGCGCCGATCGCCAGCGCGGCGACGGATGCGATACGCGCGGACCGGCCGCCGCGCTGCGCCCGTCCGGCGAGCCAGAGCGCCACGACCAGTGCCACGGCGCACAAGGCGGCGGCCAGCGCGAATCCCGCGCCGCCCAGCCTGCTCGCCAGCCACAACAGCGCCAGCGCCGTCAATCCCATCGGCAGCGCCATCCAGCGCCGGAACGCCGCCATCCACGGCCCCGGCCTCGGCAACGCGCGGCGGAGCGAGGGCACGAATGCAATCAACAGGAACGGCAGGGCGATGCCCAGCCCCAGCGCCGCGAACAGCGCCAGCGCGGACGGCACTGGCAGCAGCAGCGCCGCGCCCATGGCGGCGGCCATGAACGGCCCGGTGCAAGGCGTGGCGACGAAAGCCGCCAGCAGCCCGGTGGCGAAAGCGCCCGCCGGATGGCCTTCGCGCACGAAGCCGGGAACGGCGAACTCGAACAGGCCGAAGAAATTGGCGGTGAGCGCCACGGCCAGCAGCAACAGCGCCGCCACGACCCACGGCTCCTGCAACTGAAAGGCCCAGCCCACTTGCTCGCCACCCGCGCGCAACGCCAGCAGCAACCCACCGAGCGCAAGGCACGCCAGCACGACGCCCGCCGTATAGGCCACGCCTTCGGCCCGCGCCCGTGCCTCGCTCTCGCCCGCGCGCGCAAGACTGAGCGCCTTGAGGCTGAGGATGGGAAAGACGCAAGGCATGACGTTGAGCAGAAATCCGCCCGCCAGCGCCGCCAGCAACAGCCAGCCCAGCGCGGGAAGCGCGGGCGATCCGCCTTCCACGGCCAGCGGTTCCCCGCCCGTCGGCACCGGTCCGGGCACGGCTTCCACCTCCACGCCGTCCCCCGCGTGGTTGAGCCGGAGCACGCCCGCGATCCGATCCGGCGTTGCAGGCGCCGACGCGGGGCGCGCCAGTTCCACCATCAGCATATCACCCTTGCGGCTGAACCGCTGCACGGCGGGATAATCGACGACCTTGTCCTGGCCCGCGAAGAAATGCGGCGATTCCAGCGCCATTGACGCGGGCAACGGAATGCCAAGGCGCAACGTCGCGCCCTCCACCGCGAAACGCGCGCGGGCCCCCAGCGGCGCTGGCAGGGCGGCTCGCCATGCGTCGAAACGCGGATCGCGCTTCCCCGGCGCGCCGACCGTGACGGCGGTTTCCAGCCGCGCCTGTTCCGGCACGCAGATTTCATCCGTGCAGGCCAGCCAGCGCGCATCGACTGCTATGGCAAGCGCCCGCCCTGCCCGTGCATCGGCGGGCAGCGCCATCGGCACAAGCACGGCAAATTCGCGCTCGTAGACATGGTTCATCAGCCCGGCGATCATCAGCGTCTGCGGCACGGGATAGCGCGGCTCCCCCGCCGTCATGCCCGAAGGCAGCGACCAGTCCAGTTCCATGCCCAGCCCCGCATCGCCGGGATTGAGCCAGTATCCGTGCCAGCCGGGGCCGGGCTGCATCCTGATCGCGACAGTCACGGTGCCGCCCGGAAGGCCGCCGTCCTCCACGACGAGGCTCGCCGCGATATGCGTCGGCGCGGCATGCGCCGGAACGGCGATGACAAGCGCGATCAGGAAAGCGGCAAGCAGGCGGCGAAGGCCGTGCATCGGACAGGAAGCTCCGTTCGGACCGTTCCGGCGTTTGGCCCGCCCGGCCGCGGATTTCAAGCAGCGGGAATCGTTGGGCCCGAATCATTGGACAGCACCGGACCATTTGCGGCATGGGACGCCATGGCCGAAAAACGCGATCTCGTGATCCTCGGCGGCGGGCTGGTCGGCATGACGCTGGCGCTGGCTGCCGCGCGCGAAGGGTTGACCAGTCATGTGGTGGACAAGGCCGATCCGGCCGACCTGACGGCGGAAGGCGCCGACGGCCGCGCCACGGCGATTTCCACGGCGAGCTGGAACCTGTTCGTCAACATCGGCCTGGGCGAACGGCTGGAGCCGCTGGGCTGCCCGATCGAGGCGATTTCGGTGACGGACGGGATGAAGCCGGGCCGCCTCGATTTTCGGCCCCAACCGCATGAAGGCACGCTGGGCCGGATGTTCGCCAACCGCGACATGCGGCTTGCCCTGTTCGATGCCGCGCGCGCCGAACCGAACCTCGCCTGGCATACGAAGTCCGAAGCCGTGACGCGCGAGCGCGGCGATTTCGGCGTCGCCGTCACGCTGGACGACGGGCGCGTGCTGGAAGGCAGCCTGCTGGTCGCGGCGGAAGGACGCCAGTCGCCCACCCGGCAGGAAGCGGGGTTTGCGCTCGCCCGCTGGGACTATCGCCACCGCGCCATGGTGACGGCGCTGTTCCACGAAAAGCCGCACGGCAACGTGGCGTGGGAAATCTTCTATCCCGCCGGGCCCTTCGCCCTCCTGCCGCTGCTGGACGACGCGCAGGGCCGCCACCGCAGCGCGCTGGTCTGGACCGTGGCGGAAAAGGATGCGGCGGGCGTCTGCGCCTTGTCCGACCGTGCGTTCCTGTCCGAAGTCGAACGCCACATGCACGGCCTTTACGGAGCGATCGAACTGGCCGCGCCGCGCATGTCCTATCCGCTCAACTTCCACCATGCCGGGCGGATCGCCGATCACCGGCTGGCGCTGGTAGGCGATGCGGCGCACGGGATGCATCCCATCGCCGGGCAGGGCCTCAACCTCGGCCTGCGCGATGTCGGCGCGCTGGTGGAAGTGCTGGCGGACGGGATGCGGCTGGGGCTGGAGCCGGGCGACGCCCAGCTTCTCGCCCGCTACGAACGCTGGCGCAGTCTGGACAACTTCGCCGTCATGTCCGTGACGGATACGATCACCCGGCTGTTCGGCGTGCCGGGCCGGTTGCCGAGCGCGGCGCGGCGAATGGGCCTTGCCGCCATCCAGCGCATGGCGCCGCTCAAGCGCTTCTTCATGGACGAGGCACGCGGCATGTCGGGACAATTGCCCCGGCTGTTGCAGGAGGCCTGAGCGCCTTTACGCGCCGGGAATGTAGATGCCGGGCGCGGGCGCGGCGCTGGCGGAAGCCGCCGCGTCGGCGGGAGGCGAAAGCGGGCTGGTCTGCATGACGGGCGCCCCTTCCCCGTCATGGAGCAGGCGCGGCTCCAGCATCGCGGCGGTCTCGATCACGTCCAGCGCCTGCTGCGCGGCCATATAGCGGCGCGCGCCGGCGATCCATGCGGAGGCGCGATCCGCACCGGGGAGCTTGCTCACTTCGTCGATAGCTTCGCTCGTCTTGCCCGCCATCATCATCAATCGCGCGCGCGCGATCCGGTCTGACGGGTTGGCGGCTTGCGTCGATGCCCCCCGCACCACGAACAGGCCGGACAGTTCGCGCCGCAGCCAGTCCCACCCGTTCTCGCCTTTCGGCGAGTTGGCCAGCGCGGGCGTCAGCGCATCGAGGCCGCTCACCAACTGGTCCACCGTCACCGGCTCCTTGCCGAAAGCGATCACGGTCGCCACGGCATCGGGCTGCGCCCCGCCGAAACGCAGGCGCAACTGGTTTTCCAGATAACCCAGTTGCGCCCCTCGGGCGATCACGCGCCGCGCGGCGAACGCGATGAGCAGCCCTTCGGCGCGCGCCGCGTTGCCGGAAGCCGCGTGCGCCTGCTGATCTATGCGCGACAGGCGCTCTTCCAGCAGCGCCAGGCGCGTTTCCACGCCGCCCACGAGCATGGATGCCTGCGCTTGCGCCTGTGCCTGCTGGGCCTGCGCGGCGTCGGGCGCGGCCATCACCGGCGCGGGAACGGCCGGGGCCGATGCGACAGCAGCGGGAGCGGCATCCCCGCGCAGCGAGGGAATGAGGAAATCGAGCTTGCCGGTGATCGCCAGCCAGCCGGCCAGCAGAACCAGCGCCACGAACGTGAGCAGCGCGATGGGCCAGAACAGGCCCACGCGCCGCGCCGGGCGTTCGCCCATGCCGGGCGCGGCCTGGGGGGCAGCTTGCGCGGCCGTCGAAATATCGTTTTCCATCCCGTCCTGCATGGATCCTTCAGCCGGAGCCCGCCGTTTGGCACATCTGCGAGGCCAGCGCCAGCAATGCCTTGTCATCGGGCCGGACCGCCGAACGGACATCCCGCCAACCCGGCCCCGCCGCGCCGATCACGCGCGGAGCGATAGCCGCGAGGGCGGTTGCCTCGCGCGGCAGCCCGGCATGATCGACGAGGCGCGCGAAATGCCGCCCCGCTTCCGCCGAATGGAGCATGACCACGGCCGGTCGGGCCAGCATGGCACGCAACCCGTCCGGCATGGGCAGGGGATCGCTGGCATAGACGACACGCTCTTCCAGCACGGTGCCCGGCGGCACCGTAACCGCCACGCGTTCCCGCCCGCAAAGACGCAGGAGCCTGCGATAGCGCGGCGCGATCCGGTCTATCACCGGCTGCAAGTGTCCTTCGCCCACGCCTTCCACGCGCATTCCCGCCTCGCGCGCGGCGCGCGCCGTCGCCTCGCCCACGCAAAAGGCGGGCAAGAGACGCAAGGCGGCGAGTTGCGGGCCGCCATGACGCATCGCATTGGCGCTGCCGATCAGCAGGGCGTCGAACGAGGCCGCGCCGGACGTATCCCATTCCACCGGACGGAGCGTGAACAGAGGAAAGCCGTGCGCTTCCATGCCCATGCCCCGCGCCGCCGCCACGGTGCGGGCATTGCCCGGCTCCGGGCGAATGACGATCACCGGCGGCATCAATCCGCCCGCGCCAGTCCCGAAAAATGTTCGGCGATGACGGCGGGCGCCTGTGCCAGAAGCCGGGCGGCAAGGCGCGCCGGACCCGTATCGTCGCCAACCGGGAAGCGTGCTTCGGCCTCCACTCTTTCCGCGCCGTCCGGGCTGAACAGCGCGGCCCGCAGGATCAGCGCATCGCCGTCGTGGCGCGTGAAAGCAGCGATCGGGCTGTGGCAGTTGCCGCCCAACGCCGCGAGCAGGGCGCGCTCGGCCCGCAAGGCGGCATGGCTGGGCGCATGGTCGATAACCGCGAGCAAGGCGCGCGCGGTATCGTCGTCCGCCCGGCATTCGACGGCGATCGCGCCCTGCCCCGGCGCGGGCAGCCAGTCATCGGCGCCGAGCGGATGGCCCACGCCCCGCTTGCCCAGCCGGTTCAGCCCCGCCAGCGCAAGGAACGTGGCGTCTGCTTCGCCCGCCGCCAGCCGGGCCAGCCGCGTATCGACGTTGCCGCGAAACGTCAGCACCGTGCAATCGGGCCGCATATGCAGCAGTTGCGCGGCGCGGCGCGGCGCGCTGGTGCCCACGCGCGCGCCTTGCGGCAGGGCATGGATGCCCGCCGCGCCGATCAGCACGTCGCGCACGTCCTCTCGCGGCAGGACCGCGGCGATGGCGATGGCATCGGGCCGCAGCGTCTCCACATCCTTGGCCGAATGGACCGCAAAGTCGATCTCCCCCGCCAGCAGCCATGCGTCGAGTTCCTTGGTCCACAGGGCCTTGCCGCCGATCTCCGCCAGCGCGCGGTCCTGAATCCGGTCGCCGCTGGCCGTCACCGGCACGATCTCGACGGCATCGGGCGCAAGGCCATGCGCGGCGATCAGGCGGTCGCGCGTCTCGATGGCCTGCGCCATGGCGAGCGGAGAGCGGCGGGTTCCCAATCTGTAGGGAGAACGGGGCTTATGAAGTGGTTGGGGCATGGCGGCTTGTGCTACTCGCCATTGCGGCTAAGGAAAAGGCGGGATGGAGCTGGTTCTCGGAATTGAATCGTCCTGCGACGAAACCGCGGCGGCCCTCGTGCGCGCCGACCGGACCATCCTTGCCCAGCGCATCGCGTCGCAGGACGATGCGCATCGCCCCTATGGCGGAGTCGTGCCGGAAATCGCGGCGCGCGCGCATGTGGAGCGGCTCGCCCCGCTGATCGAACAGACCCTGGCCGATGCAGGCGTGGCGCTGGACGGTGTGGACGCCATCGCCGCCACGGCCGGGCCGGGCCTGATCGGCGGCGTGATGGTCGGTCTCGTCACCGCGAAGGCGCTGGCCATGGCGTCGGGCAAACGGCTGATCGCCGTCAACCATCTGGAAGGCCACGCGCTGTCTCCGCGCCTTGCCGACGCCGGCCTTGCCTTTCCCTATCTGCTGCTGCTGACATCCGGCGGGCATTGCCAGATCCTGCTGGTCGAGGGCGTGGGCCGCTATCGCAGGCTGGCGACCACCATCGACGACGCGCTGGGCGAAGCCTTCGACAAGACGGCCAAGATCCTCGGCCTCGGCTATCCGGGCGGCCCCGCGGTGGAACGGCTGGCTCCGGAAGGCAATGCGCGGGCCGTGCCGCTGCCCCGCCCGCTGCTCGGCAGCGCGGAACCGCATTTCTCCTTCGCGGGTCTGAAAAGCGCGGTGCTGCGCGCGAAGCAGGCGGGCAGTCATCGCGACGCCGACATCGCGGCATCGTTCCAGCAAGCGGCCATAGACTGCCTGATCGACCGCACCCGGCGCGCGCTGGGCCACGCGGGCGAAGCAACGGCGCTGGTCGTGGCGGGCGGAGTTGCCGCCAACAAGGCGATCCGCGCGGCGCTGGAATCGCTGGCGGCGGAGCACGGCCTGCCTTTCACCGCGCCGCCGCTGCCGCTCTGCACCGATAACGCCGCGATGATCGCATGGGCGGGGATGGAGCGGCTGGGAACCGGGCAGGACGATCCGCTCGACTTCGCGGCGCGGCCGCGCTGGCCGCTCGACCCGGCGGCGGAGCCGGTGCGCGGCGCGGGCGTGAAGGCATGAGCGCCGTTCCCGCCATCGGCGTGCGCACCATCGGAGTTCTGGGCGCGGGCGCGTGGGGCACCGCGCTAGCCCAGTCGCTTGCCGGAGACGGCACGCCGGTGCTGCTCTGGGCGCGCGAGCCGGAGCTTGTCGCGGAAATCAACGCGGCGCACACCAACACGCCTTACCTTCCCGGCGCGCGCCTTTCGCAGCATATCCGCGCAACGAACGACCTGGCCGAAATGCAGGGGCTTGCCGCGATCCTCGCCGTGGTTCCGGCGCAGTTCCTGGCGTCCGTGCTGGAAACGTTGCCGCAATCGGACGGCGATCTCGTGCTCTGCGCCAAGGGGATCGAGGCGGGCACCGGCCGCCTCATGGCCGATGTTGCGTTCGACGCCTTGCCCGGCGCGCCGCTGGCCGTGCTGTCCGGCCCCACCTTCGCGCATGAAGTCGCCGCCGGATTGCCGACCGCCGTCACTCTCGCCTGCTCGGGCGGGGAAGCGCAATGGCGGCGCCTGTCCCCGCTGATCGCGCGGCCCGCCCTGCGCCCCTATTATTCCGACGACGTGACCGGGGCCGAGATCGGCGGCGCGGTCAAGAACGTGCTGGCGATCGCCTGCGGCGTGGTGGAAGGGCTGGGCCTCGGCCAGAACGCACGCGCCGCGCTGATCGCGCGCGGCTATGCCGAAATGCTGCGCTTCGGGCTGGCGCGCGGAGCCAGGGGCGAAACGCTGGCCGGATTGTGCGGCCTTGGCGACCTGGTGCTGACCTGTTCCTCCACCTCCAGCCGCAATTTCTCGCTCGGCCTCGCGCTGGGTCGGGGACAAAGCGCGGCAGAAGCGCTTTCCGGCAAATTGAGCGTTGCCGAAGGGGCCGCGACCGCGCCGGTTCTTGCGAGCCTTGCCGCGCGCGACGGCATGGACATGCCGATCGTGGAGGCCGTAACCCGTCTGCTGGCGGGCGACCTGTCGGCCCGCGATGCCGTGGCGGACCTGCTGTCGCGGCCCTTGCGCGCCGAAAGCGAGCCGGAACGGCAGGAGCCGCCCGAGGAGGCTGGAGCTTGAGCGCGGAGGCAGGCTCCGCCGATATCGCGGCCCTGGCCAGGGGCGGGCGCACGAATTTCATCGGTTTCCTCCTGCGCCTGCTGGCGCGCGTGCCGTTCCTGTTCATCGCCGGGCGGCTTTATGGCCCGGACGCACTGGGCCGTTTCGCCTTCGCGCTCGTCATCATCGAACTGGCGGGGTTGTTCGCCACGCTCGGTCTCAAGCGCGGGCTGGCCCAGCGGCTTTCGATGGACGACCGCGAACCGGCAAGCTGCGTGGCCGACGCCGTGGCGATGAGCCTGCTGTTCTCCGCCGTGCTCACCGTGGCGCTGTTCCTGTTTCCGCAGCCATTGTTCCCAAGCGGAGTCGCCTATCCGCCCGACCTGCTGCTGCCGCTGGCCATCGCGCCGCTGGCGATAACCGACCTTGCGCTGGCGGCGCTCGCCTATCGCTACAACGTCAAGACCACGGTCTATGCCCGCGCGGTGGTGGAGCCGTGGACGCTCTCCATCGCCGCCGCCGCCCTGTGGTTCGCGGTGCCCGACGGCGGCATGTCGCTGGCCTATATCTTGTCGAACTATGCGGCGATGATCGCGGCTCTGGTGCCGCTGCTGAAAAGCTACGGCCTGCCGCGCGGCTGGACGCCGCGCCTTCGCGAACTGGGACCTCTGGTGCGGACCAACCTGCCGCTGGCCGTCGCCGACGTTATGGAGTGGGGATCGCGCCGGCTGGACATCGCGATCCTCGGCCTCTTCGCCAGCCCCGCCGCGGTCGGCGTCTATTGGGCGGCGCAGCAGGTGGCCAGCCTGCCGCAGAAGCTCAAGACCAGCTTCGAGCCGATCCTCGGCCCGGTCATCACGCGCAACCTCAAGGAAGGCAACCTCGCGGCGATCGCCCGGCAGGTCTGCCAGGTGGGCTTCTGGATCACGGCCGCGCAGGCAGGCATCGCGCTGGCGCTCGGCATCCCCGGCGAAGGCGTGATGGGCCTTGTCGGCCCGGCCTTCGTGGGCGGCACCGGCGCGCTGGCGTTCCTTCTGGCGGCGGAAGTGGTGGCGGCGACAGCCGTCGTCAGCGAAGCGGCGCTCGTCTATGTCGCGCGGATGCGGAACCTGATGATTTCCGCCGTGGCCATCGCCTTGCAGGCCATCCTGACAGTGGGCGGCATCATGCTGGTCAGGAAGCTGGGCCTTGGCGAGCTTTACAACGCGGCGGCGGCGGCGGCGGCGCTCATGCTGTCGTTGGGCTTCGCCTCGCTGGCGAAAGCGCGGCTGCTTTCCGGCATCCTCGGCGAGCGCATCAACAACTGGCGCTGGTCGCTGGTCTGGGCGGCGGCGCCCGCCGTGGTCCTCGGCTGGGTCGCCACGCGCTACATGCCCGAATGGGCCGAACTGGCGTTCGGCATCCCGGCGATCCTCAGTGTCTACATGGCGATGATCTGGCGCTACGGGTTCGGCCCGGAAGATCGCGTGCTGTTTCGGAAAAGCACGCTGAAATGATCGTCGGGTAACGGTCTGCCGCGCAGGAGGGGCGTTCAGTCGCCATTCACGGGTGCGATGGCCTGTTTGCCCACGGGAACAACGAGGACGAAGGGAGCGCCCATGCGCCGCACCATTCCTGCCGCCGGGCTGCTTTCAGCCACTTGCCTTGCCATTCTGGTCGCCGGATGCGCCGCATCGCAGAACACCGCGCTCAAGGACGGCAGCGGCGATATCGCGGCCACGGCGCAAAGGCGCGAGACCGATGGCGCGTCTCCCCCGCCTCCCCCGCCGCCGCCGCCTCCGACCGTCCTCGCCGCACCGATGCCCGCCGGGAAAATGGCACAGGAGCGCATGGTGTCCGGCGGCTTCGTGCCGCCCGTCATGGTGCCGTCCGACCCGGGCCGCGAACGCTATGACGGCAAGGACGTCAGCCCCGTCCGCCTCGTCCGGGCGGAACCCGTCTCCACCTTCTCGGTCGACGTCGATACCGGCGCCTATGCCAACACGCGGCGTTTCCTGTCGCAAGGCGTGCTGCCGCCCAAGGGCGCGGTGCGGACCGAGGAACTCATCAACTATTTCCGCTACGACTACGCCCGCCCGGCCGAGCGGGGCCAGCCGTTCTCCGTCTCCACCGACGTGATGACCACGCCGTGGAACCCGGACACGCGCCTGCTGCGGATCGGCCTGCGTGGCTATGACCTGCCGCGAAACGCCCGTCCGCCCGCGAACCTCGTGTTCCTGGTGGACGTGTCCGGCTCGATGTATTCGCAGGATAAGCTGCCGCTGGTCAAAACCGCGCTGTCGGGCCTCGCGGGAGAGCTTTCCCCGCGCGACAAGGTTTCCATCGTCGTCTATTCGGGCGCGGCCGGACTGATCCTCGAACCCACGAACGATGCGGCGAAGATCCGCGCCGCGCTCGACCGGCTTACGGCGGGAGGATCGACGGCGGGCGGCGCCGGGCTGCAACTGGCCTACCAGATCGCGCGCGACAATTTCATCCAGGACGGCGTCAACCGCATCCTGCTGGCGACCGACGGCGACTTCAATGTCGGCGTGTCCGACACCAAGGCGCTGATCGAAATGGTGGAGCGCGAACGCGATCGCGGCGTCACTCTCACCGCGCTGGGCTTCGGCACGGGCAACTACAACGAAGCGATGATGGAACGGATCGCCGATCACGGGAACGGCAACTACGCCTACATCGATTCCGCGCTGGAAGCGCGCAAGGTGCTGGGCGAGCAGATGCAATCCACACTGTTCACCATCGCGAAGGACGTGAAGATCCAGGTGGAGTTCAATCCCGCCCATGTCAGCCAGTATCGCCTGCTGGGCTACGAGAACCGCGCGCTGCGCGAGGAGGATTTCGATAACGACAAAGTGGACGCAGGCGATATCGGCGCGGGCCATCAGGTAACGGCGATCTATGAGATCGTGCCCGCCGCGATGAAAGGCTGGATCGCGGAACGCCGCTATGACGACAAGCCTCCCGCCGCTGACACCAACACGGCGCGGGCGGGGGAACTGGCCTTCGTCAAGCTGCGCTACAAGCTGCCGGACGGGCAGACTTCCCGCCTGATCGAACGCCCCGTGCCCGCCATGGCGATGTGGTCACGGCAGGCGCCTTCGCCCGATTTCCGCTTCGCCGCGGCTGTCGCCGCCTATGGCCAGTTGCTGCGCGGCGATACGCTGATGAACGGCTTCACGCACGACAGGGCGATCGCGCTGGCCGGGCCGCAGACCGATTTCTGGCGGCAGGAGTTTCTGAAACTGGCGGGCGTGGCGCAATCGCTTTCCGCCAGGACCGAATCCGCAGGCGGGAAATCCGCAAACGCCAAATCCGCAAACGAAGGTTGAGCAAGCGGCCGCGTCCCTTTATCGCGGTCGCGTGCCCTTTTTAGGTTTGCCCCTTGTCCTTGCCGGACTTCTGGCCACGAGCGTGATTGGCTTCGCTGCCACGATGGTGAATGGCGAAGCGATGGTCGCGCGCATCGAAACACAGGCCGTGCGGGCACGCGACGCGGCGGGCGGGCACGGTATCGCGATCTCGGCGCACACGCCGCAAGGGTGGCCGACGCGGCATCTCCGGTTGAGCGGGGGCGAATTTCTCGATCCGGTCATTCGCGCCAGGACGGCGGCGGCCATTGCCGCCGTGCCGGGCGTCGGCGGCGTCCACTGGCAGGCCTCGCACCGCCGCCAGGTTTCGCGCGACGCCGCTTCGGGAGCGACGGCGCCGCTGCATTGCCAGCAGGATGTCGACGCGATCCTCAGGGCGCGCACGATCCGCTTTTCGGAAGCCAGCGCCGCCATCGACCCGGCCAGCCAGCGCGTGCTGGACGAAGTGGCCGCCGTGCTCCGCCCCTGTCTGGGCGGCATCATCGCGGTGACAGGCCATACCGACGCCGCCGGGGACGAGGCGGGCAATGTCGCGCTGTCCAAGGCCCGCGCCGAAGCAGTGCGCTGGGCGCTTGTCGCGCGCGGCATTTCCGCGCACGGAATCCGCACGGCGGGCGCCGGATCGCATTCGCCGATTCCCGGTCTCGGCCCCGCCGATCCCGCCAACCGCCGCATCGAGTTTTCCGTGCTGGAGCCGGTGCGGCTGAAGCCGACGCCGGTCGATACGCCGGGTCCGGGTTGACGCCGGGGGGATAGAGGCATGCCGCTGTGGCTGGAAATGCAAGTTCTCATGCTGATCGCCTTCGGCGCGGGTTTCGGCATCGGCTGGCTTGCCGCGAACAGGAGAGCCGGGAATTGAGGGAGTTTGGACGATGGTGGAACTGATCCGGGAAAACTGGCTGCCGCTCGCGCTGGCGCTGCTGATCGGCTTCCTCGTCGCCTGGTGGCTGTTCGCACGCGCGTCGCGGCTGCAACGCCTGCGCGAGCGGGAACGCAACCGCCGGCCGGACGTGCTCGACGAGGGCACCGCGCCCGCGCAGCGCAACCAGGCGCTGATCGACGCTCCCAGCGCGGCCGCGATCACGCCGCCAGCGGTTGGCGAGGCAATGGCCGGAGAGACAATAGGGGGCATCGGCGAAATCGTCGCCGTCGCGGCGCAGGAGGAAGCGGAAAGCGCGCGGACTTCCGCCGCCGCGCCAGTCACCGGCGAAGCGGACGACCTGCGCCGCATCAAGGGCGTCGGCCCGAAGCTGGTCGCTCTGCTGGACGGCCTCGGCGTATCCCGGTTCGATCAGATCGCGGCGTGGGACGATGCGGAGATAGACCGTATCGACGCGCAACTCGGCGCGTTTGCCGGTCGCATCCGGCGTGACAACTGGGTTGAACAGGCACGCCTGCTGGCGAGCGGCGACACGTCCGCCTATGAAGCGAAGTTCGGAAAGCTCTAAGGCGCCGGGGACAATCGAGCCATGACATCGCGCATCATCCTCACCGTTCTGGGCAGCGATCGCCCCGGCCTGACGCAAGCCATCGCGACGGCGGTCACCGGTGCCGACGGCAACTGGCTGGAGAGCCGTCTGGGGCGGCTCGGCGGCCAGTATGTCGGTTCGGTCCTGGTCGAACTCCCCGCCGAAAACGTCGCGCGCCTGGAAAACGCCGTGCGCGCGATCGACGCGGAGGGCCTGCACGTCTCGCTGATCCCCGCGGGCGCCGATCCGGGGCGCGGGACGGAACTGGCATTCGAACTGGTCGGTCAGGACAGGCCGGGCATCGTGCGCGAAGTGACGGCGGTTCTCGCGGGACTGGGCGTCAACATCGAGGATCTGGATACCGGCATCGAGAACGGCGCATGGTCGGGCGAGCGTCTGTTCCGCGCGAAGGCGCGCGTGACCTTGCCGGGCGACATCGGCGCCGACGCCGTGCGCGACGCGCTTGAGACCATTTCCGGCGAAGTCATGGTCGATTTCACGTTCGCGGCCTGAAGCCGGGGCCCAGAACCGGGATACAGGGAACCTGGAATACAGGGAATCGGCCCCGCAAATCCGCGCGCCGGCGGACCATGCGCGCGCTTGCCGCCGGAAATTTTTTCCGGCCGACGGATATATTTGAGGCTTGCCTACACAGTCCTCTCATGAAAAAGGGCTTTCACGTTAACCACGGGGCCCGGCCCCGCGAACCGCAGGAATGGCGGCATACCGGCAGTTAACGGAGTTCACCGCATCAGGCTGTCGGTTCGCCGAAGATCGGGGAAAAGCAACACGATCCATACATCTTCCGTAAACCTTCCGGCTTAAAGCAGCATTAAACATGTTCGGGCAGTATCAGAACTTGCATTGCGGGCAGGGTCCAAGGAGACTGGTTCCGTTCGGGGGCGAACGGGACGGGGATCGGGTCCGGGATGCGAACTGTGTAATTTCGAGAGTACGTTAGGCATGGCATCCCCAACCGCCGAGGAGCAATACCTCCTCGAGCTGCTGAATGAAGCGAGGCTTGATCCGCTCGCCAGCGCGGCGCGCTATATCTCGTCCTACGCTCCGTTGACGTCGAGCGACGTCGATATTCAGTTCGCGCTCAAGTATTTCGGTGTTTCGGGCAGCGCGCTGGAAAGCGCGTTCTCCCTGCTGACGCCAACCGGCCCCCTGGCCTGGAACGATGCCCTGGGAACCGCCGCCGACAAGCATTCGGCCGCGATGATAAACGCCCAGAAGCAGTCGCACCAGGTGCCGGGCGAAGCGGGCCTGGGCGCGCGCATCACGGCGGAAGGATATGTCTTCACAGCGGCGGGCGAGAACGTCTACGCCTATGTCGAGGATCCGCTCTTCTCCTTTGCCGGTTTCATGGTGGACTGGGGCAACGGCCCGGACGGAATGCAGGCGCCCGCCGGCCACCGCAACAACATCATGAACGCGGGTTACCGCGAAGTCGGCATTGATTACACAGAGGAAGGCAGGCCCGGCACTTCCCTGGGGCCGTATGTCGTCACGCAGGATTTCGGCGCCCGGTCCGGCAAGTATTTCGTGCTGGGCGCCGCCTACACCGACCGCGACAACGACGATTTCTATTCCATCGGCGAGGGCCGGGCCGATCTCACGGTCACGATCGGAAATGCGTCGATCACCACCGGATCGGCGGGGGGCTATTCGCTCGAAGCCGGCACCGGCGCAAAGACCATCCTGCTTTCGGGCGGCGGCCTGTCAGGCAACGTCACGGTCACGGCGGCGATCCGCAACGAGAACATCAAGCTCGACGTCGTCGACGGCACGATCCTGCTGTCCTCGGCCTCCATATCCGCCACTGGCGCATTCAGCGAATTGCGGGCGCTGGGCGCGCGCGGTGTTTCGCTCGTCACTGGCGAAGGAAGCCAGATCCTCGTCGGCAACAAGGGCGACGATACGCTCGACGGCGGCGCCGGGATCGACATCGTGCGGTATGACGGCGCCAGCACGCTCTATCGCGTGACCGCCAATACCGACGGTTCGCTGACCGTGACCGGCAACGGCGCCGGGACCGATACTCTCGTCAATATCGAAATCATCCGCTTCGCCGATGGCGATTTTCATTGGGATTCCGCGAAAGGCTCGCTTGCCAGCGGTACCGGAGGAACAACTGTGGCCACACCTACCAACAACGCACCGATCGCCGCTTCGTCGAAAACGATGCCCGGAACCGAGGACAAGGCCAAGAAGGTCGTTATCGTGGCCGAGGATCCCGATGGCGACGAACTGACCTACACCGCCAGCAAGCCTGAAAACGGCTCGATCACGGGCGGCAACCGCGGCATCTTCACTTACACGCCGAACAAGGACTTCAGCGGCGTGGACACGTTTGTCGTCACCATCGACGACGGACGCGGCGGGAAAGCCTTTCAGACAGTCTATATCAACGTGCTCAACGTCGATAACGACGCGCCGGTCGCCAACCCCACGCAGGCCGTCGAAGCCGAAAAGAACACCGCCAGCCAGATCACCGTGGTCGCCACCGACCCGGATGGCGACAAACTGACCTATACGGCCACCAAGCCCGCGCACGGCACGGTCACGGGGGGCGAGAACGGCGTGTTCACTTACACGCCGACCGGCAACTACACCGGATCGGACAGTTTCGTCGTCACCGTCAGGGACGGGAACGGCGCCAGCGTCAAGCAGACCGTCAGCGTCACTGTCAAGGAACCCGTCAACGGCGGCGGGGACAATGGCGGCGGCGACGGCGGGAACGGCGGCGACCCCGATGACGAGGGCCAGCAGACCACGCTGCCTGACGTCCCCTTCCGCATGTTCGCCACCGACGGCTTCGTGGGTGAAGTGGGCGGCGCGGGCTTCGTCTATGGGACCAACGGCGCCCAGACCATCTCGCTGGTGAACGCGACCGGCAGTCTCGTCTTCGATTCCTCGTTCACGCGGGGCAACGATGCTCTCAGCTTCGCGGGCAGCGCGTCGGCTTACAAGATTTCCTATGCGGACGGCATCGCCACGTTGAGCACCAACGGCCGCACTTATGACATCCCCATCGGCGTCAACGGCATGGACCTGTCGTTCAGCGACGGCATCCGCACGCTGATATTCGATGCGAACGCCGCGACGGCGAAGATCGGCAACCAGGCGATCGGCGCCACGCAGGCCACGATCACGGCGCCCGCCCAGTCCGCCCCGCTCTCGGGCGACGAGGATACCGGCTTTGCCCGCCTCTTCCTCGGCAAGGACGGCGGCGCCGAAGTGGGCGGCAATTTCTTCATCGGCGGCACGGCGGGCAGCGAGCATGTCGTCTATCGCTTCGGCAACCTGGAACTGGACGGTTCGTTCAATCGCGGCGGAGACACGCTCGAACTGCCTGAAGCGCCGGGCAGCTTCCGTGCCTATATCGACGGATCGTCGCTGATCCTGCTCTCCGATCTCGGCACGATAGAAATCCCGGTCGGCGTCGTCGGCATGACCCTCGACTTCAACGGCGACGAGCGTGTGCTGAAGTTCGACGAGGGCACCGGCAAATTCATGCTGGGCAGCCAGGAGATCACGGCGACGAGCGAAGGCGATGCCGTCACGGTCGGCGCCTTGTCCGGCACGTCGCTCGATATCGGCAGCCAGACCGTTTCGGCCATGCTCGTGCTGAACGCCTCGGACAACGTCGTGCTGACGGACAATGCCAATCGCGACAGCTTCGTCCACGTCAAGAACTTCAACGCGGGCGACACGATCCACGTCACCAACGCCCAATCGTCGGACTACAATTTCCGCGTGGGCGACGGAGACCTGGACGGCAAGTCCGACGACCTCATCATCACGTATTTCGCCGCCAACAGCAACGAGATCGTGCTGATCGACGTGGCGCCCAACGGCGGTTTCGCGATGAACACCGAAGCCGGCGCGGAGCAGATTCTGGGCTGGAACTTCATCAGCTTCGGCTGATCGCCCGCGACGCGCGCCAGAAAAAGGGCCGGGAGAGCACATCGCCTTCCCCGGCCCCTTTCCGTTCGGGCGGCTAACCTGTCCGCACGATGCGCCCGGCCGTCAATCGGCGTCCATCGCGTATCCGGCGGCGCGGACCGTGCGGATCGGGTCGGCGTCGCCCGGCCGCACGATGGCCTTGCGCAAGCGGCGGATGTGGACATCGACCGTGCGCTCGTCGATTTCGGAATCGACGCCCCACACGCTGTCGAGAATCTGCTGGCGCGAAACCACCCGGCCCGGCCGCTCCATGAAATAGCGCAGCAGCCGGAACTCGGTCGGCCCCAGATGCAGCGCCTCTCCGCCGCGCCGGACGCGGTGCGATGCGGGATCGAGTTCGATATCCCCGAACGTCAGCACTTCGCCGCCCAGCGCCGGGCGGCTGCGGCGCAGCAGAGCCTCCACGCGGGCCAGCAGCTCGCGCGGAGAGAACGGTTTGGTCACATAATCGTCGGCCCCGGTCTTGAAGCCGCGGATGCGGTCCTCCTCCTCGCCGCGCGCCGTCAGCATGATGATCGGCACGCGCGCGGTGTCCTTGTCCTTGCGCAGCCTGCGGCAGACTTCAATGCCCGGCACTTCCTCGATCATCCAGTCCAGGATGATGGCATCCGGCAACTGTTCGCGCACCATGACCAGCGCTTCCTCGCCATCGGGGGTGCAACGCACCTCATAGCCTTCGGCGTCGAGGTTCCAGGCCAGAAGCTCGCTCAGCGCGGTGTCGTCCTCGACGACGAGTATCGAAGGCTTCATGGGCTATTCCTTCAAAGCGTGCCCGACGTGTCGCGTTCGGCGCAATATTGCCCCGTCGCCGCGTAATAGACCATTTCCGCCACGTTCGTCGCATGATCGCCGATGCGTTCCAGGTTGCGCGCCACGAACAGCAGGTGCGCGGCGCTGGAAATCGTCGCCGGATTCTCCATCATGTGCGCGACGAGGTTGCGGAAGATGCTGTTGTAGAAATTGTCGACGTTCTCGTCGCGGCGGATCACGTCCACCGCCAGTTCGGCGTCGCGCGCGCCATAGGCGTTGAGCACGTCGCGCACCATGCCTTGCGCGATATCGGCCATGGCCGGGATCAGCGTCAGCGGCTCGATATGCGCGCGGCCTTCCATGTGGCCGACGCGCTTGGCGATGTTCTTGGCATAGTCGCCGATGCGCTCCAGCACGCCGGAAATCTTCAGCGCGGCGATCACTTCGCGCAAGTCGTCCGCCATCGGCGCGCGCAAGGCGATGATCTGCACGGCGAGCCGGTCCACTTCCGCTTCCAGCGCGTCGAGCCGGGCGTCGTTGGCGACGACCACGCCCGCCATGTCCTCGTCATGCCGGGTCAGCGCCAGCACGGCATCGCGGATGGCGACTTCGGCCAGCCCGCCCATTTCCGCGATAAGTCCACGCAACTGGCTGATTTCATTATCGAATGCCTTGACGGTATGGTCGGTCATGGCTGTTTCCTTGATAAAGGCCGGGTCATCCATAGCGTCCGGTGATGTAATCCTGGGTGCGCTGTTCGCACGGATTGGTGAAAATCTGCGACGTCTCGCCGTATTCCACCATGATGCCCATGTGGAAAAAGGCGGTCCGTTGCGAAACGCGCGCCGCCTGCTGCATCGAGTGCGTGACGATGACGATGGCGTAACCCGCCTTCAGGTCGTCGATCAATTCCTCGATGCGCGCCGTGGCGATAGGGTCGAGCGCGGAGCACGGCTCGTCCATCAGGATCACTTCCGGGCTGACGGCAATGGCGCGCGCGATGCACAGGCGCTGCTGCTGCCCGCCCGAAAGCGCGGTTCCCGCGTCGGACAGGCGATCCTTCACTTCGTCCCACAGCCCGGCGCGCCGCAAGGACGTCTCCACGATCTCCTCAAGCTCCACCTTGTTGCCCGCCAGCCCGTGGATGCGCGGACCGTAGGCCACGTTCTCGAAGATCGACTTGGGGAACGGGTTGGGCTTCTGGAACACCATGCCCACGCGCGCGCGCAACTGCACGGGATCGAGGCTGCCGGCGTAGATATCCTCACCGTCCAGCCTGATCTCGCCCGTCACGCGCGCGTTGGCGATGGTGTCGTTCATGCGGTTCAATGTCCGCAGGAACGTGGACTTGCCGCAACCGGACGGGCCGATGAAAGCCGTGACTTCGCCGATGCCGATGTCGATCGAAACATCGCGGATCGCCTGCTTGTCGCCATAGAACACGTCCACGTTGCGGGCGGTCATCTTGGCGGATGGAGGAATGGTCTGTTGGGTCATGCCTTACCAGCGTGTCTCGAACCTGTTGCGAAGATAGATGGCCAGCCCGTTCATCGCGAGGAGGAACGCCAGCAGCACGATGATCGCCGCGGACGTGTTCTGCACGAAGCCCGCGTCGATCTCGTCGGACCAGAGGAAGATCTGCATCGGCAGCACGCTGGACGGGTCCGTCACGCCCTCAGGCGGCGTGGCGACGAAAGCGCGCATGCCGATCATCAGCAGCGGCGCCGTCTCGCCGAGCGCGCGGGCCATGCCGATGATCGTGCCGGTGAGGATGCCGGGCAATGCCAGCGGCAGGACGTGCTGGAACACCGTCTGCACCGGGCTGGCGCCGATGGCCAGCGCCGCGTCGCGGATCGACGGCGGCACGGCCTTGACCGCGTTGCGCCCGGAAATGACGATGACCGGCATGGTCATCAGCGCCAGGGTCATGCCCCCCACCAGCGGCGAGGAACGCGGCATGCCCGCCACGCCGATGAACAACGCCAGCCCGAGCAGGCCGAAGATGATCGACGGCACGGCAGCAAGGTTGTTGATGGACACTTCCACCCATTCGATCCAGCGGCTCTTGGGCGCGAACTCTTCCAGATAGATCGCGGCCAGCACGCCCATCGGGAACGACAGCGCCAGCGTGATGACCATGGTGAGGAACGAGCCTTTCACCGCGCCCCACACCCCCGCCATGGCCGGGTCCGTCGCGTCCGATCCGGTCAGGAACGCCCAGTCGAGGCCGGACAGCCCGTTGCGCAACATCGTGAACAGCAGGAAGGCGAGGAACAGCAGCGACAGCACGATGGCCAGCAGCCCCATCGCGCGGAAACGCTTTTCCGCCGCGTGCCGCCGCGCCAGCCGGCGCGCCATTTCGGGCGATTGCCAGTTATTCATAAGCTTCCCGGAAATGCTTGACGACTTTCAGCGCCACGATGTTGAGCGCCAGAGTCACGAGGAACAGCACCAGCCCCAGCGCGAAGGCGGAGAGCGTCTTGGGGCTGTCGAACTCCTGATCGCCCGTCAGCAGTTGCACGATCTGGAACGTCACGGTCGTCATGCTGTCGAACGGATTGGCGGAAAGCCGCGCCGCCGCGCCCGCCGCCATGACCACGATCATGGTTTCGCCGATAGCCCGGCTGATCGCCAGCATCACGCCCGCGACGATGCCGGGCAGCGCGGCGGGCAGCAGCACCTTACGGATCGTTTCGGATTTGGTCGCGCCCATGGCGAGGCTGCCGTCGCGCATGGCCTGCGGCACGGCGGCCATGCTGTCGTCCGCCATGGAGGAGACGAAGGGGATAATCATCACCCCCATGACGACACCGGCGGCCAGCGCGCTTTCGGTGGACGGATTGGCCTGGCCGAGCGCGCCGGCAAGGTCGCGCACCATCGGTGCCACGGTCAGCGCGGCGAAATAGCCGTAGACCACGGTGGGGATGCCCGCGAGGATCTCCAGCACGGGCTTGAGCACGCGGCGCATCCCGGCGGAGGCATATTGGGTGAGGAACACCGCGCTCATCAGCCCCAGCGGGATCGCCACGATCATGGCGATGATCGCACCGATATAGATCGTGCCCCAGAATAGCGGCACCGCGCCGAAGCGTTCGCCCATTTCGGGCGACACGTCGCGCGGCGGGCTCCAGTGCGTGCCGAACAGGAAGTCGAACGGCGAGACATAAGTGAAGAATCGCACTGCCTCGAACACCAGCGAGGCGATGATGCCCGCCGTGGTCAGGATCGCCATGAGCGATGCGGCCAGCAGCCCGCCCATGACGAGGCGCTCCATCCGCGTGCGCGCGGGGAACGCCGCCTTGACGCGGGTATAGCCATAGGCTCCGCCCGCGAAGGCCACGACGAGCGCGATCAGCGCGCCGATCAGGCCGAAACGTCCCTGCGCCGCCGCCATGGGCCCGGCCAGCGCGCGGGAAAGATCGTGAAAGGCGGGCCCGGCGGGGTTGCCCGCCAGCAGGCGCGCTTCGGCGAGAATCGCGGCGCGCTCCATGTCGGAGGCGGGAAGCGCGGAAGCGGCGGGATCGGCGAGCACGGCCTGATGGACCAGCGCGGGCGAGATGGACGCCCAGACCGCGAACGCGATCAGCGCCGGAATGGCCACCCACAGCGCCAGGTGCCATGCATGCCACGACGGCATCGAATGGAGCGAACCGCGCCCGGAATAAAGCGCGCGCGCCCGCGCCCGGGCCGTGAACCAGCCTGCCGCGGCCAGCCCGATGATCGCCAGGAAAGTTATCGCGGACATCATCGGCGGGCGCCGGTCACTTCAACTGCGACTTGTCGAGCACGGTCATCTCCTGGGCCACCGCCGCATTGGCGGCGCGCGCGGCATCGGGTGAAATCACCATGCCCTTGGCCTTGAGATAACCGTCCGGCCCCCATGCCCTGGCCCATTCCGCGACATATTCGGGCAGGCCCTTGATCGCGGCAAGATGCGCTTTCTTGACGTAGATGTAGAGCGGGCGGGCGCCGGGATAACTGAAATCCGAAATCGTGTCGTAAGTCGGCATCACGCCCGACAGGGCGACACCCTTCAGCTTCGCGCGGTTTTCTTCCAGATAGGAGAAGCCGAACACGCCCAGCGCCTTGGGATTCGCCGCGATCTTCTGGACGATCAGGTTGTCGTTCTCGCCCGCGTCGACATAAGCGCCGTCCTCGCGCACTTCGGTGCAGATCGCTTTCTGCTTCTTATCGTCGGTTTCCTTCAGCGCCTTCATCGCCGGATCGGTTTCGCAGCCTTTGGCGAGGATCAGCTCGGCCAGCGCGTCGCGCGTGCCCGATGTAGTCGGCGGGCCATAGACGAGGATCGGCTCGGCGGGCAGCGCGGGGTTCACGTCTTTCCAGGTTTTCGCCGCATTGGGCTTGCCGAAAGGATTGGCGGCCAGCGCCTTGTAGACGTCCACTGGCGTGAGGGCCATGCCGGGACCGCCCTTCGCCTCGCCAAAGGCGATGCCGTCGATACCGACCTGAATCTCGACCACGTCCTTGACGCCGTTCTTCTCGCAGTCCTCGAACTCGGAGAGCTTCATGCGGCGCGAGGCGTTCCCGATATCGGGATGCCCCGCGCCTATCCCTGCGCAGAACAGCTTCATGCCCGCGCCGGTGCCGGTCGATTCGACCACCGGCGACTTGAACCCGGCGCCAACGAACTTCTCGGCGACGGCCGTGGCGAAAGGATAGAGCGTGGAGGAACCCACGGCGCGGATGTAATCGCGCGAGGCGGATGCCCCACCCCCTCCGCAAGCCGAAAGGGCCATGGCCGACACGGCGGCCAGAGCGAAAGCAGCAGTCGAACGCATCGGATTTTCCCCGGTTCCTCTGGACATACCGGCGCCCTAGGTGGCTTCCATGACAGTCTTGTGACAATCGTGGGAGCGTCGTCACATTTTCATCATATTGCCGTCATTTTTCCAGCACGGTCTGTTTCATGGGCAGCATGAGCGAGGCGGTCGTGCCCACTCCCGGCCTGCTGGTGATGTCGAAGCGGCCGCGATGGCGCTCCACGATATGCTTGACGATGGCCAGTCCCAGCCCGGTGCCGCCCGCCGCGCGGCTGCGCCCGGTATCGGCGCGATAGAACCGCTCCGTCAGGCGCGGCAGATGCTCGGGCGCGATGCCCTCGCCTTCGTCGCGCACGGACAGAGCCAGCCAGCCGGTCGCGGTCGCTTCCAGCGCGACATGAACCGGCGCGCCCGGCCTGCCGTATTTCACCGCGTTGTCGATGAGGTTGCGCAGCACCTGCGTGAGTTGCCCCCGGTCGCCCAGAACCGGTGCGCTGGCGGCATTGGCCACGACTTCCACCGCCGCGCGGTCGCGAAACTCGCCCGCCGCCGAGTGGACGATTTCCACCATGTCCACGGGGTCGGACGGAGCGTCGTGCTTCACTGCCTCGATGCGGGACAGGGACATGAGGTCTTCCACCAGCGCCTGCATCCGCCGCGCCTCGTGCCGGATGGTGCCAAGGAAACGTTCCCGCGTCGCCGGATCGTCGCCCGCCTTCGGGTTCTGGAGCGTTTCCACATAGCCCAGGATCGCGGCCAGCGGCGTGCGCAGTTCGTGGCTGGCGTTGGCCACGAAATCGGCATGGGCGCGCGCCGTTCCGGCCTGCACCGACTGGTCGTAGAGGCTGACGAGGCGCGTGCCGTCACCGAGGACATGGCAATCTATGTCCCACACGCTGCCGCGCACGGACAGGCCGTCCACCCGCGCGGTGCCGCCGCTCTCGCCCAGGATCGCGGCAACGGCGTCGGGGCTGCGGATGGCGATCCGCACGTCCTGCCCGATGATGTGCGACCCCAGCAGGGCTTGGGCCGCGGCGTTGGCGAAGGCGACTTGTCCCCGCGCCACGATCAGCGCGGGGGTGCGGATATGTTCAAGGACACGGGATGCGGGCGCTGTCATGGCGCGGAACGTAGTGCCTCGACACCGCCTCCGCCAGTGGCCGGGCGAATCAGCCCCGCAGCGCGCTCCGCCACCGTCCATGCCACTGCCCGCCCGGGGCGCGGTCCGCCAGTATCGCCCGCGCGGCGTTGTGGCCCGGCGCGCCGGTCACGCCGCCGCCGGGATGCGCGCCCGATCCGCACAGGTAAAGCCCGGCAATGGGCGAGCGATAATCGCCATGGCCCAGCACGGGGCGCGCCGCCCACAACTGGTCGAGGCTCATCCGGCCGTGGAAGATGTCGCCGCCCGCCAGCCCGAACTTGCGCTCGAGATCGAGCGGGGAATGGATCTGCCGCGCGATCACGCTGCGCCGGAAATTGGGCGCATGCGCCGTCACGGCCTCGATCACGCAATCGGCGGCCTGTTCCCGCGCATCGTCCCAGTTCCGCCCATCCGGTAGTTCCGGCACGAAATGCTGGCAGAACAGGCTGGCGACATGCGCGCCTTCGGGCGCAAGGCTGTCGTCCAGCGTACTGGGGATCAGCATCTCGACAATCGGCGCGCGTGACCAGCCATGCGCTTTCGCGTCGTCGAAGGCGCGGTCCATGGCATCCATGCTTCCCGCGATGACGATGCCCGCCGTGTGGTGCTCCGCCGGTTCCCGCCCCGGCAGCACCGTGAAATCGGGCAGTTCGGACAGCGCGACGTTCATGCGGAACGTGGCCGATCCCGTCTTGTAACCCGCCATCCGGCGGCGGAAGTCCGCATCCAGATCGGCCTCGTCCACCATATGCCGGAACAGCGGCGCCGGGCCGACATTGGCGGCGACGAGCGAGCCGGCGATTTCCTCCCCGCTTTCCAGCCGCACGCCCACGGCACGGCCCTTGTCGGTCAGGACGCGGGCGACCGGCGATTCGAGGCTGATTTCCACGCCCGCGTCGCGGCAGGCCGAAGCCATCGCCTGCGTGATCGCGCCCATGCCGCCGATCGCATGGCCCCAGACACCCATTTTTCCGTTCACTTCGCCAAAGACGTGATGCAGCAGGACATAGGCCGAGCCGGGCGTGGAAACGCCCGCGAAGTTGCCGACCACGGCATCGAAGGCGAAGGCCGTCCGCACGCGGTCGTCCTCGAACCAGCCTTCGAGAAATTCGCGCGCGGACCGCGTGAAGATATCGAGCAGGTCGCGCTGGGCGGGCAGGCTCATCCGCGCCAATGGCCTCCCCTGCCGCAGCGCCGCGATCAGCGCGGGCAATCCGCCGCCCGCATTGGGCGGCTCCCGCAGGGCGAGGCGGCGCAACTGGTCCGCGACGGCACCTAGCGCCGCGTCATAGGCGGGATAGGTCTGCGCGTCGCGCGGGCTGAGCCGGGCGATTTCCGCAACGGTGCGCGCCATGCCGCCGCCCAGCTTGAGGTAACTGTCCGCGAAGGGCAGGAAATTGCCGATCCGCCGCTCGACGATCCGCAGGCCCCGCTCGTGCAGCCGCATGTCGGCGATCACTTTGGGCTGGAGCAGGCTGACAGTGTAACTGGCCGTCGAATTGCGGAAGCCCGGCGCGAACTCTTCCGTCACCGCCGCGCCGCCCACCACGCCGCGCCGTTCCAGCACGCGCACTTTCATCCCGGCGCGGGCGAGGTAGAACGCGCAGACAAGGCCGTTATGGCCGCCGCCGATGATGAGGGCCGGGGGAACGCTTCGCGCCATGCCCCGTTTCCTAGCGGCAAGGCGCGGCGCCCGATACAGCGATTGCGCCATGGCGGCGGGCCGCATATGCTGCATATGCGAACAACCTTCGTTCCGAAAGGGCAGGCATGACCGTTTCGACCGACGCCGGTTTCATCGCCGACCGCCTGCTGCTGTTCGGCGCGACCGGCGACCTGGCGCAACGCATGCTGCTGCCCTCGCTGTTCGCGCTCGATGCGGACGGGCTGCTCGATCCCCGGCTGGAGATCGTCGGCACGGCGCGGCAGGATTTCGACGACCGGGGCTATCGCAATTTCACGCGCGCGGCGCTGGAGAAATACTTGCCGCCCAAACGGCGCGGCAGCATGGCGGCGTTCCTCAACCGGATCGGTTATCAGCCGCTCGACGCGAAGGACACCACGGGCTTCGGCGCACTGGCGGAGAAAGCGGGAAAGCCGGATCGGGGCCTCGCCATCTTTCTTTCGACCGCCCCCGGCCTGTTCGAACCGACCATCGCAGGGCTGGCCGCCAGCGGCCTTTCTGGCAGCGGGCTTTCGGGCGCGGGGGCGCGGATCGGGCTGGAAAAGCCGCTGGGCGTCGACCTACCCTCCAGCCGCCAGATCAACGATGCCGTGGCGCGCGCCTTCCCGGAAGAGCGCATCTTCCGCATCGACCACTATCTCGGCAAGGAAACCGTCCAGAACCTGCTGGCGCTGCGCTTCGCCAACCTGATGTTCGAGCCGCTGTGGAACGCAGCCCATATCGAGCATGTCCAGATCACAATCGCCGAAACGGTGGGGCTGGAAGGCCGCGTCGGCTTTTATGACGAGGCGGGCGCCCTGCGCGACATGGTGCAGAACCACATGCTGCAACTCCTCGCCCTCGTGGCGATGGAGCCGCCCGCCAGCTATGATGCCACCGCCGTGCGCGACGAGAAAGTGAAAGTCCTGCGCTCGCTGCGCCCGCTCCTCGCGGAAGAAAGCGTGCGGGGGCAATATCGCGCGGGCGCCATCGCGGGCCGTCCGGTGCCCGGCTACGACGAGGAACTGGCCAGGGACGAGAAACGGGGCGGGGATTCGGATACCGAAACCTTCGTCGCCCTCAAGGCGCATGTCGACAACTGGCGGTGGAAAGGCGTGCCGTTCTACTTGCGGACCGGCAAGCGCCTGCCCGCCCGCCGCACCGAGATCTGCGTGCAATTCCGCTGCGTGCCGCATTCGATCTTCGCGGGCAAGGGCGCGCGAACCGAGCCGAACCGGCTGGTGATCGGCATCCAGCCCGAAGAGAACATCACGCTGCGCCTGATGGCGAAAGTGCCGGGGCTGGACCGCGACGGGCTGCGCCTGCGCGCCGTCCCGCTCGACATCGCCATGCCGGACGCCTTCGCCGGGCCGCAAAGGCGCATCGCCTACGAGCGCCTGCTGCTCGACCTGATCGAAGGCGACCAGACGCTGTTCGTCCGCCGCGACGAAGTGGAGGCCCAGTGGGAATGGATCGACGCGATCCGCGCCGGATGGCAAGCGCAGGCGGTTCCGGCCAAGCCCTACATGGCGGGAAGCTGGGGGCCTTCAGCCGCCATTGCCCTTGCCGAACGCGACGGCGTGACATGGTATGAATAAGGGGAATGAACTCGTCGCGCTCGACATCGGCGGCACATATGCCCGCTTCGCGCTGGCGCACGTGGCGCCGGGCGGCGCTATCGCGCTGGGCGAGCCGGTGACGCTGAGGACCGGCGATTTTCCCGGCCTTGCCGAAGCATGGGCGGAATTTTCCCGGCTGCTGGAACACCCGCCGCCCCGCGACGCCGCCATTGCCATCGCCGCGCCGGTGACGGGGGATGTGGTGCCGATGACCAACGGGCACTGGGTCATGCGGCAAAGCAGTCTCGCCACCGAACCGGGGCTGGACCGCGTGACCGTGCTCAACGATTTCGCCGCCATCGCCCATGCCGCCACCACCCTGGGAGACGCCGCGTTCGAACCGCTTTGCGGGCCGGATCTGCCCTTGCCGGAGAGCGGCACCGTCACCGTGCTGGGACCGGGCACGGGGCTGGGCGTCGCGCTCGTCCACCGCTTCCCCGGCGGCTATCGCGTTCAGGCGACCGAAGGGGGGCACATCGCATTCGGCCCGCTCGACGACGTGGACGACCTGCTGGCCCGGCGCCTGCGCGCGCGCCATGGCCGGGTATCGGTGGAGCGCGTGGTCTCCGGCCCCGGCCTTGCGGAAATCCACGCCGCCCTGGCCGAACGGGAAGGACGCGCCGTGCCCGGAACGACCGACGCCGTGCTGTGGCAAGCCGGCATCGAAGGCTCCGATCCGCTCGCGGCATCCGCCGTCGGCCGCTTCTGCCAGTCGCTCGGTAGCGTCGCGGGCGACTATGCGCTGGCCCACGGCGCGGGGGCGGTAGTGATCGCGGGCGGACTGGCCCGGCGCCTGCGCGAAAAACTGCGCGGCCCGGCCTTTGCCGCATCGTTCCGCGCCAAGGGCCGCTATGAAGCGATGATGGCGGGCATTCCCGTCAGGTTGTTGACTCATCCCCAGCCGGGCCTGTTCGGCGCCGCCGCCGCTTTCGCCAGGGAGCATTGCCCATGACCAGCGTTGCCGAACTGAGCCAGCGGTTGCAGGAACTGCACCCCCGGACGGCGGAAACGCCGCTATTCAATCCGGTATTCCAACTGGGACTGGAACTGTCGCGCCGGATCGAGAACGGCTCGCTTGCCCTTGACGATGTGGAACGGCTGGTCGCGGAAATGGAGTGCGAGGGGTTGCGCGCCCGTGCCGAGCGGCTGGTCCGCATCCTCGGCCCGGTCGATCCGCGCGAGAACGAGGCGCGCATCGCCGCTCTGGCCGCCGATGACGATTTCGCCGCTTTCGCCGCGCACTGGCAGCGTCCGCTCGCCCATGTGGTGTTCACCGCGCACCCCACGTTCCTGCTGAGCGGAGCGCAAGCGCGGGCCGTCGCCATGGCCGCCTCGCGCGGGGACATTTCGCCCGAGACGGTCTGCGCCGCGCCCGCCGCGCGCGACACGATCACGCTCGATTACGAGCACGAAGCCGTCATGGCCGCGCTCACGCGGGCGCAAGCGGCGCGCGACCGGATCAACGCCCTGCTCTTCGCGCAGGCGCGGGCGCGCTGGCCGAAACGGTGGCGCGCTTTCCAGCCCCTGCCGGTGCGGCTGGCCACATGGGTCGGCTACGACATGGACGGACGGACCGACATCGGCTGCACCACGTCCGTGCGCTATCGCCTGATCGAAAAGGCGCGGCGGCTTGAAGGCTATGCTGGCGCCCTGCGCGATACCGCGCCGGAGATCGCGGACCGGCTGGCCCGCGCCGCCGTCCATGCCGGGGCCATGGCCGAACGTTTCGCCGCCGATCTTTCGGACCCGGCCACGCTTTCGCAAGCGGCGAACGCCTTTTCCGCCGATCATCCCGACAAGCTGACCAGCCTGACGGATACGATCGCCGCGCTGGAAGACGAAGCGCGCGGCGCGGACGACGAAACCGCGCGAACCCTGCTCGTCACGGCGGCGGCCATGCGCGCCGATGGTCTCGGCATGGGCTGGATTCACTTCCGGGTGAACAGTTCGCAACTCGCCAACGCCATCCGCCGCCGGATCGACCCCGACGGGCTGCTCGACCTTTCCAGCCAGGCCGCGCTGGCGCGGATGCGCGAGCTTCTGGCCGAAGTCACGCCGTTGCGCTCCAACATGGCGGCGCTAGCCATCGAAAGCGGCACGGCGGTGCGTCAGTTCCTCGCCATGGCGCAGATCCTGCGCCACATCGACGCCGACGCGCCGATCCGCATGCTGATCGCCGAATGCGAGCAGCCGACCACCGTGCTCGCCGCGCTCTATTTCGCCCGGATGTTCGGCATCGCCGATAAAGTGGACGTTTCCCCGCTGTTCGAGACGGAAAGCGCACTGGAGCATGGCGGCCGCTTCCTCGACGCGCTGCTGGCCGAAGAGGCGTTCCGCGCCCATGCCCGGACGCGCGGACGCGTGGCGATCCAGACGGGTTTTTCCGACGCGGGGCGCTTCGTCGGCCAGATTCCGGCGGCGCTGGCGATAGAGCGCCTGCAAGGCAGACTGGCCGAAGCCATGGCGGCCAACGGCCTGACGGACGTGGCCGCGCTGATCTTCAACACGCACGGCGAATCCATGGGCCGGGGCAACCATCCCGGTTCGTTCGCGGACCGGCTGGCCTGGCCGATGTCGGAATGGGCGCGGCGCCGGTTCCTGCGCGCGGGCATCCGGCTGGAACCGGAAGTGAGCTTTCAGGGCGGCGACGGCTATCTCAACTTCGGATCGGACGAACTGGCCTTCGCGACGCTGACCCGGCTGGCGGAAACGCCGCCGTGGCAGGCCGACGCCGGGGCGCCCGCCGATCCGTTCTATCGGCGCACCGACCTCAGCCTCGATTTCTATCGCGCCATCCGCAACATCCAGCAGGATTACCTTCGCAGCCAGACCTATTCGCGCGCCGTCACGGCCTTCGGGCTGGGCATGCTCAACGACACCGGCAGCCGGAAATCGCGCCGCCAGTCGGACCTTGCCGCCGACCGTTCGATGAACCTGCGCCAGATTCGCGCGATCCCGCACAACGCGGTCCTGCAACAACTCGGCTATCCGCTCAACGTCATCGCGGGGCTGGGCACCGCATCGGACGGCAACCGCGAGGACATCGCCGCCCTGCTGCGCGAAAGTTCGCGCGGGGAACAGATCGTGCGGCTGGTGCGCGCCGCCAATGCGCTGGGCAGCATCAAGACCGTGGCGGCCTATGGCGAACTGTTCAATTCCGCCTACTGGGCCAGCCGCCCCTATCGCGGCGACGAACAGCACATCGCCGACGCCTGCCTGAAACTCGCCGAATATTTGACGAAGGACGACCGCGCCGGGGTGTTCCGCCGCCTTGCCTCGCGCCTCAGGGTCGATGCGCTCAAGCTGCATCGCCTGCTGGACCTGATCCCCGACGAAACCCCGATGCCGCAGCGCGAGCAGGTGCGCCGCAACCTCGGCGTGCTCCAGGCGCTGCGCTTCGCGTTGTTCAAGCACATGTTCCTGCGCGCGGTGACAGTGCCCGCGTTCAGCCGCGCCAACGACATCAGCCGCGAGGATGTGCTGGAAATGGTGTTCACCCTGCGGATCGACGATGCGCTGGCGCAGCTTCGCCGCGCCTTCCCGATAAGCTTTCCGGGAATCGAGGACTTTTCCGTGGACGAACCCACCGATTACCCGGACGAAGGGGCGACGAGCTATGCCTCGATCCACCGCGACTATATCGAGCCCATCGCCCGCGCGCAGGCACTTGCGCTACGCATCACCACCGCGATCGCCAACGAGTTCGGCGCGCATGGGTGACGACGCGCGGGCTATTCCCTGCGGAAAGGCGCGCGCGTTTCCAGCCAGGCCTGATCCTGCGCGATGCCCGCCCGCTCGCGCCTGAGGAAATCGGCGACGGCGGCGCGAAAACCTTCATGCGCGATGTAGTGCGCGGAAATCGTCCGCACCGGCTCATAGCCGCGCGCCAGCTTGTGTCCGCCCTGCGCGCCCGCCTCGACGCGCGACAGGCCCCGCGCGATGGCGGCGTCTATCGCCTGATAATAGCACAGTTCGAAATGGAGGAACGGCTTGTCCACCACCGCGCCCCAATAGCGCCCGTAGAGCGCGTCCCTCCCGATGAAGTTGAGCGCGCCCGCAACCGGCGTGCCGTCCTCGAAGGCGAGGACCAGCAATATCCGGTCCGCCATGCGCTCTCCCAGCAGAGCGAACGCCTCACGCGTGAGATAGGGCGTGCCCCACTTGCGCGCGCCGGTATCCTGATAGAACCCCCAGAAGGCATCCCAGTGCCCGGCCCGGATGTCCGCGCCGGTCAGCGCGCGGATGTCCACACCCGCCCGGGCGGCGGCGCGTTCCTTGCGGATATCCTTGCGCTTGCGCGACGACAGCGCGCCGAGAAAATCATCGAAGCTTGCATAGCCCCGGTTTTCCCAGTGGAACTGGATATCCTCGCGCGGCAGCCAGCCCGCCTGCTCGAACAGGGGCACTTGCCCGGGCGCGATGAACGTCGCGTGGGCGGAGGACAGCCCGCTGGCCTCGCAGACGCGCTCCGCCGCGCGCAGCAGCGGCAGGGCCAGCGCCGGATCGCGCGTCAGCAGGCGCGGGCCGGTCGCGGGCGTGAACGGCACGGCGATCTGCAACTTGGGATAGTATTGGCCGCCCGCGCGGTGCCATGCGTCGGCCCAGGCATGGTCGAACACATATTCGCCCTGGCTGTGTCCTTTGACATAGGCGGGAATCGCGCCCGCCAGAACGCCGTCCCGCTCGATCAGCAACGGCGCCGCCTGCCAGCCGGTGCCCGGCCCGACGCTGCCCGAATCTTCCAGCGCAGAAAGGAAATCGTGAGAAACGAAGGGGTTCGCCCCGTCGGTCAGCGCATCCCACCCGGCCCGGTCCAGCCCGGCCACGCCGCCGCCGATGGTGACGGAAAGGGCGGCCTCTCTTCCGCTCAAGCCAGTCCCTCTCCTTCCGCGATCCACGCGTCGGCCAGTTCCGCCGCGCGTTCGCGATCCCGCGCGGTACGCACGGTCCATGTCACCAGCTTCATGCCGCGCTTGCGCTGCGCGGCGGCGAAACCATTGGGCAAGTCCTCAAGATCGTAGGTCAGGAAATCGGGCCGCGCGTGCCACAGCGAGCAATGCCGCCGCAGGCGCGCCATCAGCGTGCGGTCGTTCTCATCGGTGAAGCTGAGCCCGCGCGCCGTCAGCGGCGAATGGACGGCGAACCAGTGCGAAACGCGGGGGTCGAAGCTGATGACGGCATGATCGCCGCGATAGCCTTCCAGCCCGCGCCGCACGGCGAGGCACAGCGCGGCGACGCGCGTATCGGCGCGGGTCTTGATCTCGATCAGCACCGGCACGCGCCCGGCCACGGTGTCGAGCATCTGCCGCAGGGAGGGGATCGTCGCATCGCCGCCAGTCAGCGCGATCCGGGAAAGCTGGTCGGCGCTGCGCCGCGCGAGGGGGCCGCTTTCGCCTGTCATGCGGTCCAGTTCGAAATCGTGGAAGATCATCGGCTGCCCGTCGCCCGAACGCTGCACATCGCATTCGATGCCCAGCCCGGCCTCCACCGCCGCGGCGAAGGCGGGAAGCGAATTTTCCGGCAGGTCCGGCCCCAACCCATGAGGCCCGTGCAACCCGCGATGGGCATAGACCTGGGCGTCCAGCCACGCGATCTTGCGCGGCTCGGGCAGAGGCGCGCGCCAGCGGTCTATCAGGTCAACCAGCATCTCTAACGGCGACGATGCAGTCCACTTCCACCGCCGCGCCGAGCGGCAGCACCGGCACGCCCACGGCGCTCCGCGCATGTCTGCCCGCATCGCCGAACACCGCCGCCATCAGTTCCGACGCGCCGTTGGCGACTTTGGGCTGGTCCGTGAAATCCGCCGTGGAACTGACGAAAGCCCCCAGCTTCACCACACGCTCCACGCGAGACAGCGAACCCAGCGCCGCTTTCAACTGCGCGAGGATCATCAGTCCGCAGGCCCGCGCCGCGATGGTCCCCCGCTCGACCGAAACGTCCTCTCCCAGCCGCCCGGTGACGAGCTTGCCGTCCACGAAGGGCAACTGGCCGGAGACATGCGCCAGACCGCCCGCCACGACCACCGGCACATAGGCGGCGACCGGCGCGGCGGGTTCGGGCAAGGCGAGGCCCAGTTCAGCGAGTCTGGCGTCGATTTCAGCGTCCGTCATGCGGTTCCTCGTGGAGTTGTCGCAGCAGCCAGGGCAAGGCGCTTGTCCAGTCGTCGATCCGGGCATGGGCATGGCCCGCCCGGTGCGCACAGTCGATATGCGGCGCCAGCATCGGCTCCCCGCACAAGTGCAGGCGCGCGACATGGGGCGTCAGTTCCGCCGCCGAACCATGATGCTGGGCGATGTCGTCGATGAACACCGCGCGCGACGGCGCATATTCGTCGAGAATGGCCTGGAGCGCCGGGCCTTTCGGCCCCTGGTTGGTGAACACGCGCAAGTTCAGCCCGTATTCCGCCAGTTGGCGGGTGCGCGCCTCCTGCCGGTGATCCTTGAGGTTGGTGAGCACCACGACATCGGCATGTTCGCGCAATGCCGCGATTCCCTCAACCGCGCCCGCGATGGGGTGCTGGCGGTGCATCTCCTCATCGAAGAACAGGTTAAGCAGCCGCCAGATTTCCGCCTTCTCCACCGCTTCGCCATTGTCGATCCGCTTCATCGAGCGTCCGAAATCCCCGCCCGCGAAATCGAAATCGACACCGTGCTCGCCGTGGAGCCAGCCCTTGAAAGGCGCGATCATGTGCAGCAGCACTTCATCGCAATCCGAAATGACCAGCGGACGGCTCATCGCGCCAGCCTTTCCCGCGCGCCGGTCAGCGTTTCCGGCGAAACGTCCAGCGCATCCGCGGCCGCGACGAGGTCAGGCTCATGCGCGGCGAGGAAATCGAGCACGGCAGCAAGGGTGGCCGCATCGTCCAGCCCGCCCCGCAAGGCATCGGGAGTCAGCCCGGTCAGCGCCAGCAGCCGTTCGGCCCGCTGGTTGTCGGACAGCAGCCAGCCGAGCGCCGAAAGCGCCAGCGCCTGCGGATCGGCGCCGTTCGCCGAAGAATCCGCCGAAGGAGAAGGATCGCGAAGAATTGTCAGCCTCTTGTCGAAAGCCTAGAGCCAAGTGACACACACATGGGGTGCGATCGGACGAATGGCAAAGCGAATCCTCGTTGTCGAGGACAACGATCTCAACCGAAAGCTGTTCTGCGACGTGCTGAAGAGCCAGGGCTTCGCCGTGGAGCCGGTGGCGGACGGCACCGATGCCTTGCAGAAAGCGCGCGATTTCGTGCCCAACCTCATCATCATGGACATCCAGTTGCCCAACGTGTCCGGGCTTGACCTGATCGAGGCGGCCAAGGCCGACCGTATCCTGCGCTCCATTCCGGTGCTGGCCGTCACGGCCTATGCAGGCAAGGGCGACGAGGAGCGCATCCGCGACGCGGGCGCCGATTCCTACCTCGCCAAGCCGGTCTCGATCGGGCCGTTCATGGCCGCCGTCCGCGCGCTTGTGGAGCAACCGGCTCGCGGCTGAACGCTTGACAGACGGCGCCCACGCCGCTTTTGCGCCGCAATCGTCGGCCATTTGCGCCGAACCCGCATTCGGAGACAGTTACGATCATGGACCGCGCCGCCACTGCCGAACGGATCGCCACGCTGATCGCGGACTTCAACAAGAAGGGCATCGCCATCACGGACGCCACCACCTTTTCGGGCGACCTTGAATTCGACAGCCTGACCGTGATGGATTTCGTCGCCGCCATCGAGGATGAGTTCGACATCATCATCAGCATGAACCAGCAGGCGGAGATCGAGACCTACGGCCAGTTGATCGACGCCGTGGTGAAGTTGCGGGAACAGCAGGGCTGACGCCGTGAGCGACCTCTTCTCCAAGTTCGATCCGCTCATCGAGATGCGCGCCAATCTGCTCGCATCCGGCGTGGAAGACCCGTTCAGCCTCGTCATGGAGCGCGTGCTGTCACCCACCGTCGCCCTGTGCAACGGGCGTGAGACGATCCTGCTGGGCACCTACAATTACATGGGCATGACTTTCGATCCCGACGTGATCGAGGCGGGCAAGCAGGCGCTCGACGATTTCGGATCGGGCACCACGGGCAGCCGCGTGCTGAACGGCACATATGCCGGGCACAAGGCCGTGGAGCAGGCGCTCATGGATTTCTATGCCATGGATCACGCCATGGTGTTCTCCACCGGATACCAGGCGAACCTCGGCGTCATCAGCACGGTGGCGGGCAAGGGCGACTACATCGTGCTCGACATCGACAGCCACGCCTCCATCTGGGACGGCTGCAAGATGGGCGACGCCGAAGTGGTGCCGTTCAGGCACAACGACATCGACGCCATGGAAAAGCGGCTCAAGCGGATTCCCGAAGGCGCGGGCAAGCTGGTGGTGCTGGAAGGCGTCTATTCGATGCTGGGCGACATCGCGCCGCTGAAGGACATGATCGCGGTGGCCAAGGCGCACGGCGCCATGGTGCTGGTGGACGAAGCGCACTCCATGGGCTTCATCGGCCCGAACGGGCGCGGCGTGGCCGAGGACCAGGGCGTGCTGGATCAGGTCGATTTCGTGATCGGCACATTTTCCAAGTCGGTCGGCACGGTCGGGGGCTTTTGCGTCTCCAACCACCCGAAGTTCGAGATCCTGCGCCTCGTCTGCCGTCCCTATGTGTTCACCGCCAGCCTGCCGCCCAGCGTCGTGGCGACGGCCTGCACCTCGATCCGCAAGCTGATGCATGCCGGGAACAAACGCGCGCACTTGTGGGAGAACTCCCGCACGCTGCACCAGGGGCTGCGCGACAGGGGCTTCCAGCTCGGCACCGAAACGCCGCAGAGCGCGATCATTTCCGTCATCATGCCGGACCTCGAATGCGGCGCGGCGATGTGGGAGGCGCTCCTCAAGGAAGGGCTTTACGTCAATCTCGCCCGTCCGCCCGCCACACCCGCGAACATGACTCTGCTGCGCTGCTCGCTCTGCGCCGAACACACCGCCGATCAGGTGCAGACCATCATCGGCATGTTCGAGCGCGCGGGCAAGGCGACGGGGATCATCTAGCGCCCCTTGCGGCTCGCCCCGCGAATCCCTAAAAATGCAGGCGCGGGCCGGGCCCCTCTGACGGTTGTCCCGATGACAGCCGTGATGTCGGACCGCATCGAGCCGTGCTCGGTGCAGTTCACAGTCCCTGCGACCCCAACCGCATGGCATTCACCGCACCGGACACGGCCCGATCCTTTCAGCCTTGCTGATGCGAAGGAACCGACGTGGAAGGCCTGCTCATCCTGTTTTCCGATCCCGCCGTCTGGGCGGCGCTGCTGACGCTGGTCGTCATGGAGATCGTGCTCGGCATCGACAACCTGATCTTCATTTCCATCCTGTCCAACAAGCTGCCGGAAGGGCAGCGGCAGAAAGCAAGGCGCATCGGCATCGGCCTCGCGCTGGTGATGCGGCTGATCCTTCTGTCCACCATCGCCTGGCTCGTCGGCCTGACGGAGACCGTGCTCGATCTCGGCATCGTCGGCCCCGCCGGAGAGCACGGCGAACCGACCTTCGAGACGCAGTTTTCCTGGCGCGACATCATCCTCATCGCGGGCGGCCTGTTCCTCCTGTGGAAAGCGACCACCGAGATTCACCACAACGTCGATCCGCATCCCAATGACGATGTGTTCGACAGCGCCAAGTCCGCCGTGGCGCTCTCCTTCGGGGCGGCCATCGTGCAGATCCTGCTGCTCGACCTCGTGTTCTCGATCGATTCGATCCTCACGGCGGTCGGCATGACGGATCACTTGCCGGTCATGGTGATCGCGGTCGTCGCCGCCGTGCTGGTCATGCTGCTGGCCGCCGATCCGCTGGCGAACTTCATCCGCGATAACCCCACGGTCGTCATGCTGGCGCTGGGCTTCCTGCTGATGATCGGCGCGGTGCTGATCGCGGACGGTTTCGGCGTGCACGTGCCCAAGGGCTACGTCTACAGCGCCATGGCCTTTTCCGCCGGCGTGGAAATGCTCAACATCTGGGCGCGGCGCCGGAAAGAACGGGCGGCGCGTACCGCCCCGGCGGAGTGATGGCCGTCAGTGGATGGTGATGACGCCGTCCACGGCGCGCCACTCGCCCGGCCCGATCAGGTGCTGATGCGCCACCCGGACGGAGTGCAGCACCGCCTCGATGTCGCGCCGCCAGAAATCCAGGAACCGGCGCAGTTCCGGGAAGCGCGGCGCGATATCGTGCTGTTGCAGGACGAACTCCTGCAACAGGCTGGGATGGTCGGGCATGAAGTAATGGATATGGACTGTCGAAAGGCCATATCCGGCGAGTTGCAGACGAAGATCGTTGCTTGCCATCGTTGTCCCCCTTTCCGGCCCACGGCAATCAGGGAAAAAGGGCCAGTCGAGAAAACCTGTGGCGATCATGCGCCTGACATGGTTAACGGAGGATCAACGACAGGGTGCGCAATTGTTCAGGGTGCGTGCCTTTACCCACCAGGGTGCGCCGCGTGCCTCCGCACATGGGCGACGAAGGCCGCCATCCAGCCGTTCAGGAAATCGCGGCTGGCCGGGCCGACCGTGCCGTCCTCCTGCACCAGCCCGGCCTTCCACTGGATATAGGCTTCGGGGTGGCCCATCACCGGCATGTCGAGAGCATGGCACACCGCGCGCAAGTGGTTCTGCGCCGCCGCCGTCGCCACCGGGCTGGGCGACGTGCCGATCACGCCCACCGGCTTTCCCTTCCACGCGCTCTGCCCGAAGGGACGGCTGGCATGATCCATCGCGTTCTTGAGAACGCCGGGTATGGAACGGTTGTATTCCGGCGTCGCGATCAGCACGCCGTCCGCCGCCTTCACCTGTTCCTTCAGGCGCAGGACCGGCGCGGCCTGATGATCGTCATCATCCTGATCGTAGAGCGGCAGGCTGCCTATATCCAGAAACGTGAACTCGTGGCCTTGCGCGGCGGGCAACCGGATCAGGGCTTCCGCCAGTTGCCGGTTGAACGATTGCGCGCGCAGGCTGCCGGCCAGGACGGCGATCGAAAGACTCATCGGGTGTTCTCCTTCGGGGGGAACAATAGGCGAGCGGCAAGTCGGTTCCAATCAGGGCGCGGCGGAAATCGCGACAGCCATCCGCTCGCACTTGTCCGATCCGCTTTGCGAACCGCCGCCCAGCATCGCCGCCGCGATGAAGCCGCCGACCACCAGCACCACGAAACCGGCGGTGGCCAGCCCCAGATACTTGTCGATGAAGTTCTTGATCGGCGCCCCGAACAGGCGGAACAGCACGCCCACGATCATGAAGCTGATGCTGCGCGAAACCAGGCTGGCGCCGATGAACACCAGCAGCGGCATGGCGATGAAGCCCGCCGTGATGGTCAGCAGCTTGAACGGGATGGGCGTCGCGCCCTTTATCATGATGATTTCCGCGCCGTATTCCCGCAAGTAACAGGCGGCCTTCGGAAAGCTTTCCGTCATCCCCAGGGCAGACAGAATCGAGGCCCCCACCGCTTCATAGACGAAATAGCCGATGGCATAGCCCAGCAGCCCGCCCGCCACGGAGGCCAGCGTGGCGATCGCCGCGAAACGGATCGCCTTCCTCGGTTCGGCAAGGCACATCAGGCCCAGCAGCGGATGCGGCGGGATCGGGAAGAAGCTCGCTTCCATGAAACAGAACACCGCCAGCCACCATTCGGCATGGGGATGGGCCGCCTTGCTCATGGTCCAGTCGTAGAGGCGGCGCAGCATGGAGCAGTTTCCCGGATGTTTCGCGGTTGCGCTGCCTAGACGGAGGGACGGCGGCGGGCAAGGGGCGTTCATCGCCGCCCGGCGTATCGCGTATACTCTCAGGCGGTCCGCCCGATACATTGGCCGGCCCCACAGCGAAAGCGGAAGGCGGCGGTTCCTTCCCTTATTTCATAACCTTGCGCACCGCATCCTCGATGCGCACGAATTCGGTCTCCAGCGGCTTGGAGAACGGCACGGCGCACCCGGTCTTGGCGACGGAGGCCGCGACCGTGTCCATATCGAGCGGGGAGATGGTGCGCAAATCCACCACTTCCAGCGAAACGCCTTCGCGCGCCACGCGCGCCTTGCCCAGCAGCACCCGCTCGCCGGCGGGCAGCGGCGGCCCCTTGGTCATGTGTGCCAATATCCTTGAAATTTCTATTACAGTTAATTCATTAGATACCATGGATAATTGAGTATGTTGAATGAGCGGGTTGCCCACGCAGGCCGCGCGAGGATAAGGCAGCGGTAAAGAGAGGAGACGTCACAAACCATGACCGATCAGGCTTCATCGACAGGAGCGGCCGCGCCGCTTGCCGGACTGCGCATACTGGAAGTCGCGCCGCCTTCGGCCGGCGCGGTTACGCGCTTCCTCGCCGAACTCGGCGCGGACGTCATTCAGGTGCCGCGCGACGAAGCCGCCGCCGATCCCGTCTCCGCCCTCGTCGCCAATACCGGCAAGCGCACCATCCGCCTTGACCTTGCCGTCCACAGCGATCGCCAACGCGCGCTCGAACTCGCGGCGGACGCCGACATCCTAATCGACACCCGGCTCGACGGCACAATGCCGGAATGGCCCGGAGACGACGAGCTGGCGCACCTGCGCCGCCGCAACCCGCGCCTCGTCCATCTTGCGCTGTCGCCGTTCGGCAAAGGCAACCAATGGGAACGCTGGCAGGCCACCAGTTCCGTTATCGACGCGCTTTCGGGCGTGCTCTCGCGTTCGGGCTTTCCCGAAAAGGGTCCGCTGCCGCCACCCGCGGAGATCGCGCTGCAATGCGGCTACCTCCAGGCAAGCTGGGTGGCGCTGCTGGCATGGTTCAACCGCCTGCGCACCGGCAAGGGCGATTCGATCGACCTTTCGCTGGTCGAGGCGGCGGAGCAGGCCATGGACCCCGGCTTCGGCATGGCCGGAAGCGCCACCGCGGGCGTCCCGTCCAGCCAGTTGCCGCGCGGGCGCCCGGAAGCCCGGCACCAGTATCCGTTCCTGCCCTGCAAGGACGGGTTCGTGCGCATCTGCGTGCTGGCGCCCCGGCAATGGCAGGGGCTGTTCGAGTGGATGGGCAGCCCCGAAAAGTATGCCGGCCCGGAGTTCATGAAGCTGCACGTCCGTTTCGCCTCGCCCACGCTCCTCCCTGACATCGCCGCGCTTTTCGCCGAAAAGACGCGCGCGCAGCTCGAAGAGGAACTGGGCGCCCATGGCGTGCCCATGGCGCCTGTCCTGACGCTGGCGGAAGCGATCGACACCGAGCAGGCCCGCGCGCGCCGGGCGTTGACCGAAGTGACCGATGCCGAGGGGCGCAAAGTCCGCGTACCCAACGGCCTCGTCGAAGTGGACGGCGTTCGCGCCGGAGTAACGTCCGTCGCACGCGAAGCCGCGCCCGATGCGACATGGCTGGACAGTTCCCGAATCGAGCCGGCGCCCGAGGCCGATCCGCCCGAACGGCCGTTCTCCGGCCTCACGATCCTCGACCTCGGCGTCATCGTGGCCGGGGCGGAGCAGTCCCGGCTTTTCGCCGATCAGGGCGCGCTCACGCTGAAACTGGAAAACCGCGCGTTCCCCGATGGCGGCAGGACATCGCTCACGGGCGAGATCGTCTCGATCAATTTCGCCATGGGCCACCGTAACAAGAAGGGCCTTGGCCTCAACTTGCGCGATCCGCGCGGCAAGGGCCTGTTCCTCGACCTTACCCGCCAGGCCGATCTGGTGCTGTCGAACTTCAAGCCCGGCACGCTCGAATCGCTGGGGCTGGACTATGCGACGCTGTCCGCGGTCAATCCGGCCATAGTCATGGGAGAAAGTTCTGCCTACGGCTCCACCGGGCCGTGGCGCGGGCGACCGGGTTACGGGCCGCTCGTTCGGGCCAGTTCCGGCCTTGCCCATCAATGGGCCTATCCTGAAACGACGGGCGAGTTCAGCGACGCGATGACGGTCTACCCGGACCATATCTCGGGCCGGGTCGTCGCGATCGCGGCGTTGGCCCTGCTCGTCCGCAGGCTTCACACCGGACGCGGCGGCACGATGAGCCTGGCGCAAGCCGAAGTCATCACTTCACACCTTGCCGATCAGGTCGCCGCCGCCTCTCTCGGAGAGGAACGCCCGGCACGCCCCGACGCGCCGTGGAATATCTACCCTTGCGCGGGCGATGACGAATGGTGCGTGGTGACGGTGCGCAACGATGCGGACTGGCAGGCGCTGTGCCGCACGATTTCCCGGCCGGATCTTGCCGCGCGCGACGACCTTGCCCACGCGGCGGGGCGGCGCGCGGCGCGCCACGAACTCGACGAGGCGCTGACGGCATGGACCCGCGCCCGCTCGCCCGATGAAGCCATGAACACATTGCAGGGGGCGGGCGTGCCCACGGGCAAGATGCTGCGCGTCTTCGAACTGCCGGACTTCGGTTTCTTCGCGGAGCGCGGCGCGTTCCGTATGGGCGGCCATCCGCTGCTGCCGCACCCGTTCCATATGGAAAACTCGATCGGCCGGTCCGAGAACATCGCCGATCCGGCCTTCGACCCGGCGCCCGTTCCAGGCGAGCACACGAGCGAGATCATGGCCGATCTGCTCGGCCTCGATCCGGCGGCGATCCGCGATCTGTTTGAGGCGGGCGTGCTGGAATCGATGCAGGTTCCGGCCTGAACGCTGGCCCCTTCCCGCGATTTCCCGGTTACGCGATACCCGCAATCCACCTGGAACTGCGCCGCCTGCGGCGCCTTTTACGCATTCAGGCTTGCGGCGGAAGTTTCCAGCAATAGGCAGTCAACTTGTTACCATCGAGATCGCGGAAATAGCTGAAATAGGCCCCGAACTCCTCCGGCCCGCGATAGCCGGGCACGCCTTCGTCCGTCGCGCCCAGCGCCAGCGCCTTCGCGTGAAAATCATCCACCGCCGCATTGGAGGAAAGTGCGAAGCCCACCATGGCGCCGTTGCCGACGCAGGCGTCGTTGCCGTCGAACGGCCGCACAACCGCGAACATGCCGGTATCGGGGTGGCCGAAGAAACACCCGCCCGCCGGGTTCGGAAAGGACCTGCTCCAGCCGATGGTCCCCAGCAGTCCCTCATAGAACGCCACGGCCCGGTCGATGTCGTTCGATCCGACCGACGCATAGAGCGGCATGACGGGCATATGCGTCTCCTTGCGAATCGGCGCAGGTCGGCACCGTTCACGCATCCTGCCGCCGGACCGCCGATGAATGCAACCGCATTCGCCGCTTCCTCCACCCGGCAGAACCGGCCAGCCGGAATCTTCATGATCCCGGTGCGTGCTACAACCCCAGAAACGAACCTAAAGCAGACTTAAGATCCCGATCATAGGCCGCGGTCATGCGCGCGCCGGGCATGATATTGAAGCCGTGGATGCAGCCCGGATAGACGTGGGCCTCCACCGGCACGCCCGCTTCGACAAGGCGTTGCGCATACGCGAGGTCTTCGGCCAGAAAGAGATCGAGCGCGCCGACCGCGATCCATACGGGCGGCAGGCCGGAAAGGTCCGTGGCGAGCGCGGGAGAGAACCAGCCCGCCCGCTCGTCGTCCGCCGCATATCCGCCCCGCAGCGCCGCCCAGCCGTATCGATTCGCTTCGCGCGTCCAGATGAATTCGCCGGTATTGGCAAGGCCGGGGTGCCCCTCGCCGCCGGTGCGATGGTCCAGCATCGGATACGTGAGGATCTGCCCAGCGGGCGCCTGCCGTCCGGTATCGCGGATCATCAACGCCAGCGCCGCCGCCAGGCCACCGCCCGCGCTTTCGCCCGACAGGACGATCCGGGCCGGGTCGGCGCCCAGTTCCCGCGCGTTGGCGACCAGCCAGTCGTAAGCGGCAAGGCAATCCATCTGCGGCGCGGGAAAGGGGTTTTCCGGCGCGAGGCGATAGTCGACCGAGACGATCGGCACACCCAGCGCCAGCGCCAGCGCTGCGTTGGAAAGATTGCTGATCGCCGCCGTTCCCATCACCATGCCCCCGCCGTGAATGTGCAGGATCGCCCCGCTGCCCGCGCGGTGCGGCGGATCAAACACCAGCACCGGCACGTCCGGTCCGCCGTCGAGGCCGGGGGCGTAGCGCCGTTGGGGTTCAAACGGCGGCGGCGGCAGATCGGGGTTGGGCGCGCCCAGCATCTCCCGGATCGGGCCGATGGATGCATCATTCAGTTCCAGCGGCGGCAGAAGATTAATCAGCGGAGCGACTTCGGGATCGATCAGCGGGCGGGATGTCATCGGCAAACTCTCCGTGGTATCGGCACGGCCATCACCGTCCTTCGTATTTGCAATTTTGCAATACGGCGGGCAAACATTTAACTCTATTTTCGCGTGTGGCAATCGCCATGCGCCGGGAGAAGGACCGCATGACACTCGCCTCGTTAGCAGAACTGGTTCGCGATCAAAGGGGATCGGGTTCCACTGAACCGCTGCTGACATTCGTTGAGGTGCTGGCGGATGGAACGCTCGCGGCCGAAACCCGCTCGTGGACCGACTTGTGGTCACGCGGGCAGGCGCTGGCGGGGTGGCTGCGCGCGCGGGGCATGCAGCCGGGCGACCGCTTCGCCATCATGATGAACAACCACCCGGAATTCGTAGACGCGATGGTCGCGGCGGCGATGACCGGCACCGTCTGGGTTCCGGTCGATGCCCGCACCATGGGCGACAAGCTGCAATACATGCTGACTTTCACGGGCTGCGTGGGTGTCGTCGCGGGCGACTATTGCACGGCCGCGCTGGCCGATGTCGCCGGGCGATGCCCGGACCTGCGCTGGGTGCTCGCGGTCGGAAACGCGGACGATGCCGTGAGCGAGCGCCTGCCCGGATTCGCGACAAGCGCTGCGCTGCCTTCCTCCACCGCAGACCAGCCGCTCGATCCCGTCGCGCCGGGCGACGCCATGTTCATGATGTTCACGTCCGGCACGACCGGCAACCCCAAGGCCGTGGTCCAGACGCACGGCGAGTGGATGGCCTATGCCCGCGCGGGCGGGGGCGTGCTCGGCCTCAGGCCGGGCGACAGACTCTATACCGGGCTGTCCCTCACGCACATCAACGCCCAAGGCACGCTTCGCATCGGACTGGGCACGAACACGCCAGTCGTCATCAGCCGCAAGTTCACTAAGAGCCGCCTCTGGGACATCGTCCGCCGGTTCGATTGCACGGTGTTCAGCCTGCTCGGCGGCATGATACCTGAGATGTTCTCGATCCCCGAAAAGCCGGACGATGCCGACAACCCGGTGCGGCTCATCACCAGTTCGGGGATGCCCGCCGAACTGTGGGACGCCTATCGCAAGCGCTTCGGGGTGGAGATTCAGGAAGGCTACGGATCGACCGAAGGCGGCGGCATGCTGATAAACCCCGCGGGCGTCGGCCCTGTCGGCAGCATCGGCAAGCCGCCGCCCACACTCGAAGCGGCGGTGTTCGACGAGAACGGCAATCGTTGCCCGCCCGGCCAACCGGGAGAACTCCGCTTCCGCCCCGCGAAGGGGCAGGCGAAGGCCGTCGCCTATTACCGGAACGACGACGCCGGGCACGCCCGGATACGCGACGGCTGGTTCCTGACGGGCGATATCGTCCATCAGGACGAGGACGGATGGTTCTATTTCCGCCATCGCGCCGGAGGCGGCGTGCGCAGGAACGGCGATTTCGTGAACACCGCACTGGTCGAATCGGTCATCAGCCGGTCCGGGCTGGTGGCCGACGTCTATGTCTATGGCGTGCCCACGGCGCGCAACGTGGCGGGCGAAAAGGCGCTGGTCGCGGCGATCGTCCCTGATGCCGCGCGGCCCTTCGACGAAGCCGCGTTGACGGCGTGGTGCCGCGATAATCTGGAACGCAACGACGTGCCGGAAATCGTCCAGATACTGACCGCCATTCCCAAGACCGCGTCGGAAAAGCCGGTGGAGCGCGAGGCCATCGCCCTGCTGCGCGAATCCGGGCTGATCGACGCCTACGAGACAGTCGCGGCATCGCCGCCATGACCGCCGAAAAGACCGCCCATCAGTGATGGCAGCGGTGCAACGCGGCAAGGCGGCCTCACACGGGGGAAATTCGCGCCTTGCGCTTCACCGGCAAGGCGCGTAAACGCGGCGCAAGTATTTACGGACGGAGAGGTTCGAAAATGGTTAGCCGCATACAGGAACTGACAGGCGCGGAATTTCCGCTGTTCGCATTCAGCCACTGCCGCGACGTCGTCGCCGCCGTCAGCCGGGCGGGCGGCTTCGGCGTGCTCGGCGGCAGCGGCTTCACGCCGGAAACGCTTGAGGAAGAACTGTGCTGGATCGACGAGCATGTCGACGGCAAGCCTTATGGCGTCGATATCCTGATCCCCGAAAACATGACGCTTCCCGCCGGCATGACCGGAGAAAAGCTGGCGGCCAGCGTGCCGGAACAGCATGTCGCCTTCACGGAAAAGTTGCTGGAGGGAGCGGACGTACCCGCGCAGCGCGAAGGCCTCGTTTCGGACAAGCTGCCGACCGTTTCGCACGACATCGCCGAGCAACTGCTCGACGTTGCGTTCCGCCATCCGATCCGGCTCATCGTCAACGCGCTGGGCATCGCGCCGCCGATGATGATCGAACGCGCCCGCAAGGCGGGAGTGCCCGTCGGCGCTCTCGTCGGCGCCAAGGAACATGCCATCCGCCAGGCCAAGGCCGGAGTCGACGTGATCGTAGCGCAAGGCACCGAAGCGGGCGGCCATTGCGGCGAAGTGTCAACGCTGGTGCTCATACCCGAAGTGGTCCGGGCGCTCGAACCCTATGGCGCGCCGCCGGTGCTGGCGGCTGGCGGCATCATGACCGGCGCACAGATGGCGGGCATGATGGCGATGGGCGCGCAAGGCGTGTGGACCGGTTCCGTCTGGCTGGCCACGACCGAATCCGAAACCACCGAGATCTTCCGCGAAAAGATGGTCGAAGCCTCCTCGCGCGACACGATCCGCTCCATCTATCGCACCGGCAAACCCAGCCGTCAGCTCCGCTCCACCTGGCATAATGCCTGGGAAGGCCCGGAAAGCCCGGGCAAGCTGGGGATGCCGCAGATGGGTCTGCTGAGCCAGCCCGCCTTCAACCGGATCGACAAGTCGGCCGCGGGCGGCAATCCCAAGGCGCGGGAGATGGTCAGCTATTTCGTCGGCCAGGGCGTCGGCCTGATCGACCAGATCCGCTCCGCCACCGGCGTGGTGCAGGAGTTCAAGGAAGACTATCTCGCCGCTGTCGAACGCCTGAACGGCACGCTGGAATAAAGAGCAGCGTTCAACAGGGGCGGCCAGCCCCCAGACCTCACGCTCAACCGGGGGCGGCCAGCCCCCGGCGCACCAGTTCGACAAGCTGCTCGATCCAGTCGTCGGCGCGGGCCAGCATTTCCTCGCGCAGCGGCGCGGGCGTCGCGCTGACACGGCTCATCACTGCCCCGGTAATCACATCGAGCGCCAGGGTCGTGCTGGTTGCGGCGGGCAGTTCGCCACGCTCGATCGCGCGGCGGATCATCATGCGCGCATTACGCTTGACTTCCTCGTTATAGCCGCCGACCGCTTCGGCCACGACTTCGTAACGCACGATATCGAGCTGCAATTGCAGGCCGACCGGCCCCAGCGGCCCGGCGAGGTGCGCGAACAGCATCCGGCAGAATGCCCGCATGTCGTTCCGCAGGTTTCCGGTGTCGATCCGCTCGACCGAAACCCAGTGTTCCTTGAGCAACGCCCGCAGCAGGGCCCCCTTGGTGGGCCAGCGGCGATAGAGCGCGTTCTTGCCGACTCCGGCGGCCCTGGCGATCGTTTCGAAATTGAAGCCGCTCCATCCCTCGCGCCCATAAGCCTCCAGCGCAACGTCGAATACCTTGCGCTCAAGATCGGGATCACGCGGACGTCCGCGCGGAACCTGTTTCCTTGCCGGAGTTTCGGCTTTCGTCTGCATGCCCACCGTTTGCATAAAGGGAAGGAAGAACAGCGTTATAGATGGCGGCCCCGCAACGCAACGCGGCAGGCGGCCATGCCGCGCCTTACGCCATTATGCTGCACTTATGCTGCGCAGCATTTCCTCGCGCACATCAGGAACCGGGCATCGTGCGGCGGCGGATCGCGCGTGGCATCGCCGAGCGCGCCGCCCATGACAATGGCGGAACGGCCCGCCAGATCGTTCATGGTGTCAGCACGATCTTGCCGACCGCCGCCCGGTCCTGCATCCGGGCAAAAGCCTCGGGCCACTGGTCGAGGGGAAACACGCTGTCCACATGCGGCCTGATCCGGCCCTCTCCGGCAAGGCGCGTCAAGTCCGCGATGATCCGTTTGCGCCGGTCCGGGAAGCGCCGCCCGTATTCGCCCGCGCGCACGCCCATCAGCGAGAAAGCCTTTATCATCGCGATATTGCTGCGCAGCGAACGATGTTCGCCAGAGGTGAAGCCGATCACCAGCAAGCGTCCGTCGAACGCGATGGAGCGTACGGATTCGTCGAAAAGCGCGCCGTTCACGGGGTCGAAGATCACGTCGGCGCCCTTGCCGTCCGTCAATTCCATCACCTTGTCCCGCAGGGCTTCCCGCGAATTAACGACATGATCCGGCGCATAGAGCCGCCCCACTTCGTCCAGCTTCCCGTCCGAAGTGGACGTCGCGATAACCCGCGCGCCCAGCGCCTTCGCCAGATCGACCGCGGCGAGCCCCATGCCGCCCGCGGCGCCGTGAACCAGCACCCATTCACCGGGTTCCAGCCGCGCCCGCCCCACCAGCGCAACATAGGCGGTCAGGTAAGCCGCGCCGAAAGCCGCGCCCGAAGGCGCATCGAGGACGTCCGGCAAAGGCCCCACCGCCATCGCCGGAAGCACGGCATAGTTCGCGAAACTGCCCATGCCGACGCCCCAGACGCGCTGGCCCACGGCAAGATCGTCCACGCCTTCGCCCAGCGCGACGATCCGGCCCGCGCAATCGCCGCCCAGCGTGAACGGCATATCGGGTTTCATCTGGTATTCGCCCCGCGTCATCAGCAGGTCAGGGTAATTGAGGCTTGCCGCCTCGACTTCGATCAGGACTTCACCGGGACGGGCCAGAGGGCGGGGAACCTGCCGGACCGCGACCCCGGACAAATCCTCGCTCAGGCGTTCGACCTGAAGCGCGCGCATGGCCATGGCATCAGTATCAGTCATTGCGACGCCGCGCCTTGCAGATCGCGCCCGCTGGAGCAACTATTTCCTGTAACTCTTTTCCATCGACGCGGCGTCTGCCCTGTCGTAGAGCGTCGACCGAAGTGATTTTGCCGCATATCTCGTCCTTCTCCCGCACGACGGGATAGAAGAGAAGGGCGAAGGAAGGAAGCCATGGCACAGCGGATACCCGTCACCGGCTGCTCCAGCGGTATCGGCAGGACACTGGCCGCCGAACTGTCCGGGCGGGGGCATCACGTGATCGCCACGGCCATGCTCAACCAGTCGATGCTGATCCGCTCGGAAGATCACGCCGAGGGCCTTGCCGCCGTGATCGACAAGCGCAGGCCGGCGTTCAAGGAGCGCTAGGGCCAATCGGCCAACCGCGCATGGCGGCCGCGAGGAGCGAGCGGCCCGGAGTGCGCAAAACCTCGCATCGCGCATTGCCTCCCGGCGCGGAACGCAACATGATGCCCACGGGAAACGGGCAATCGGGAGACTGGCGAATGACTGGCACGGCATCGGGCGCGGCTTTGGAGATCGGGGCATGACCGAACCTGTCCATCATCCCGCGCTGGCACCGGGGCGCGGCGCGGTCATCACCGGCGCGGCCGGCGGCATCGGTCTGGCGGTGGCCAGGCGTTGCGCGGCGGCGGGAATGCGGGTCTGCCTGGCGGATACCGGCGAGGGACTGGACGCGGCGGTCGCCGCCGTGTCGGAAGCGGGCGCGCCCGACGCATTCGGCTGCGCGGTCGACGTCAGCGACGCGGCGCAGGTCAATCGGCTGCGCGACAGCGCGTTCGAGCGGTTCGGCGGCATCGGCCTCCTGATGAACAATGCCGGAGTGGGCGGCGGCGGCAACGCCTTTTCCAACCCGGAAGGCTGGGACCGCGTGCTGGGCGTGAACCTCCACGGCGTGCTGAACGGGGTTCAGGCCTTCACGCAAGCGATGGTCGATCAGGCGCGCCCCGCCGTGATCGTGAACACCGGATCCAAGCAGGGGATCACGTCGCCGCCCGGCGACACGGCCTACAACGCCAGCAAGGCCGCCGTGAAATCGCTTACCGAAGGGCTGGCCCACAGCTTGCGCGCGATTCCCGGCTGCCAGGTGACGGCGCATCTCCTGATCCCCGGCTTCACCTATTCGGGCATGATGACGCGCCATTTCGCGCAGAAACCCGCCGCCGCTTGGACCTGCGGGCAAGTGGCGGACGCGCTTTTCGCCGGGCTTGTCGCGGGCGATTTCTACATTCTGTGCCAGGACAACGAGACGCCGCGCGCGCTGGACGAGCGGCGTATCCTGTGGGCGGCGGGCGATATCGTGGAAAACCGCCCCGCACTTTCGCGCTGGCACCCGGACTTCAAGGACGCATATGAGGCTTTCATCCGGGACGCGGAATGAGATTCACACTCGCCGGATCACCAGATTCCTGATCTCGCTCATGTCTTCCATGGCGAAGCGGATGCCTTCGCGCCCCAGGCCGGAATCCTTGACGCCGCCATAAGGCATATTGTCTACGCGGTATGACGAGACGTCGTTGACCACGATCCCGCCCACGTCGAGATCGTCCCACGCTTCCAGCACCTTGTGGATATCGCGCGTGAACAGCCCGGCCTGAAGCCCGAAGCGGCTGTCGTTGACTTCGCGCAGCGCCTGCTTCCAGTCCGTGAAGCGCGACAGGATCACGGCCGGGCCGAAGGCTTCCTCGGCATGGATCGCCATGTCGGGACGGCACCCTTCGAGCAGCGTCGCTTCCAGCATGCTGCCGTCGCGGCCACCGCCCGCGAGCAACGTCGCGCCACCCGCCACCGCCTCGTCGATCCAGCCCTTGAGGCGGGCCGCTTCCTTCTCGGAAATCATCGGGCCGATGAACGTCTCGCGCTTCTTCGGATCGCCCGCCACGAGAGCGCGCACTTTCGCCGCCAGCCTGTCGCGGAACGCGTCGTAGATGTCCTCGTGAATGATGACTCGCTGCACATGGATACAGCTTTGCCCCGACTGGTAATAGCCGCCGAACACGATGCGTTCGAGCGCATGGTCGAGATCGGCGTCCCGGTCCACCACCACGGCCGCGTTGCCGCCCAGTTCGAGGACGACTTTCTTCTTGCCCGCCCGCGCCTTCAGATCCCAGCCCACTTCGGGCGAACCGGTGAAGGACAGGAGCTTGAGCCGGTCGTCCGTGGTGAACAGGTCCGCCCCGTCGCGGCTGGCGGGCAGAATGGAAAACGCGCCTTCGGGCAGCACGTCGCACTCGGCCAGAACCTCGCCCATGATGATCGCTCCCAGCGGCGTCAGCGACGCGGGCTTCATCACGAACGGGCACCCCATGGCGATGGCGGGCGCGATCTTGTGCGCGGCGAGGTTCAACGGAAAATTGAACGGGCTGATGAAGCTGCACGGGCCGATCGGCACCCGCTTCCAGATGCCCATGGTGCCCTTGGCGCGCGGCGAGATGTCGAGCGGCTGGACTTCGCCGTAGTTGCGTGTCGCTTCCTCCGCCGCGATGCGGAACGTGTCGATCAGGCGAGTGACTTCGCCTTCGGAATCGGCGATCGGCTTTCCCGCCTCGACGCACAAGGCCCAGGCCAGTTCGTCGAACCGTTCGCGGAAGCGGCGGACGCAGTGATCGAGCACGTCGCGCCGCTCATAGCTGGCCAGCGCCGCCATCGGCCCGGCGGCGCGAACCGCGCCCGCGATCGCCTCGTCAATCACATCGGGCGTGGCCAGCGCGGTGCGGAATGCCACTTCACCCGTGAACTTGTCCGTCACCGCAAGGTCGGTGTTAGGCTGGATCGCCTTGTTGTTGAGATAGAGCGGATAGACGTCCTTCAACCGAACCATACCGTGCGTTCTCCCGTGTGGAATCCCGGCGGCGAGCCGCCGTGTCAGACTGTATGGTAGAACGTATAGTTGCGGCTGGCGAATTTCCATTCGCCGTCCACTCTCGCCAGTTCATCGTCATAGTGCCCGCAAAAGCCGCCGGGCGACGCGCGCGGCCAGATCGTCGGGCCTACGTGAGATTGACATAGACGGCCTTGGTTTCGATGTAAGCTTCCATCCCCTCGTCGCCGAGTTCCCGGCCCCAGTCCGATTCCTTGAAGCCGCCGAACGGCGTCGCCACCAGCACCGGGCCGAAGATTTCCTCCTGCACGATCCTGATCGAAGGATCGGTATAGGCGAACAGGTGGGGCGCGACGAAATAGCCGGTGTCCGCAGGCGGCTGGCCGCCGGTCAGCAGTTCGGCGCCCTGCTCACGAGCCGGTCGAGGGATGAGAGTGAGCGCAACGGTTCCACCTCGTGAAACCCGCCGGGGCAGACACTCTAGGAAACTTCGAAACCGCCATCGACCGCGAAGCATTGCCCGGTAATATAGGACGCGGCGGGACCGATGAGGAAAGCGGCGACGGCGGCGACGTCGATCGGCGCGCCGGGACGACCGAGAACGATGCGCCCCGGCTCCAGCATCGGGCCGGACGGCGGCGCGGTGACCGAAGCGACCGATTGCTTCGCCGTATCGGACAGGACCATGCCCGGCATGATCGCATTGACGAGAATACCCTGCGGGCCAAGCTGATAGGCGGCGGTCCGCGTCAACGAGTTTACCGCCGCTTTCGACGAAGCATAGGCGTAGTGATCGTTGACCGTGACCTTTTCGGCGCTGTTCGAGCTGATGTTGACGATCCGCCCGCCTTTGCCGCCGGAAAGCATCGCCTTTGCCGCCTCGCGCAGCACGAGCATCGTGCCGCGTGCGTTGATATCGTGGATCCGGTTCCATTTTTCGGCTGTGAGGTCGAACAGGCCGATCCTGGGATAGATGCCCGCCACATGCACGACGGCATCGAGACCGCCCAGCCACTCCACTGCCGCGGCAAAGGCAGCGACACACGATGCCTCGTCGGCGAGGTCCAGCCCGATCGCCCGGGCCCTGTTGCCCGGAGCGGCCAGTTCGTCCGCGATGGCCGTCGCGCCGGGCACGTCGATATCGAGCAGCGCAACGCTGGCGCCCAGCCCCGAAATCAGCCGGGCGGTTTCAGCGCCCATTCCCGCGCCGGCCCCCGTCACCGCCACTTTCAGGCCGCCGAGGCCATAGAGACTATCGAGCGTATGTGCGGGCATCCCGCCCCTCCGGCAAGGAAAAGACCCCGAAGTCCTGCTCCGGGGTCTTGAGGTTGAAGGGTTTCTCAGAAGCTGTGGGAGAACTGTATCCCATAGCTGCGCGGCGACGCGGGCGTCGACAGGATCAGGCCGAGCGCCTGCGCAACGTCCAGCGCATTGACGAGGTAATATTTGTTAGTGAGGTTCTTGCCCCAGATCGCGATCGAACTGTCGCCGTGGTTGAATTCGAAGGCGATGCGGCCGTTAACCAGCGTATAGCCCTTCTGGGTCGTATAGCTTTCGGTGCTCACGCCATTGACCACCGAGTTGCTATCCGACTGGAAATTGACTGTCGACTGGTAGGACATGTCGATGGCAGGCCGCAGCACGTTCTCGCCCACGGGGATCGCGTAGGACGCGGCGGCGTTCCACGCCCATTTCGGCACGGCCTGGAAGCTGTGGCCCGAAAGGTCGATCAACTGGCCGGTGGAGCCGATGGACGTATAGCTCTTGTATTTCGGATCGGTGTAGGCGCCCGCCACCGACAGCGAGAGACCGTCGACCGGCTGAACCAGCAGTTCGACTTCCACGCCCTTGATCCGGGCCGCGGCGGCGTTGTTCACCACCGAAGTCACGCCGCTGCCCGGCGAAGGCACGATGACGACGCGCTGGATGTCCTTGTATTCGGACTGATAGGCTGCAAGGTTGAAGCGTACCTTGCGGTCGAACAGATAGGATTTCAGACCGATTTCATAATCGGTCACTTCTTCCGGCTTGAACGACTGCCCGACGAGCAGACCGCCGCGCTCGTTAGTGCCGCCGCCTTTGAAACCGCGCGACGTGCGGGCATAGAGCATGATGTCGGGCGTGATCTTGTAATCGGCCGACAAGGTATAGGAAATGTTGTCCGCCTTCTGGACGTGATTGGCGCCGCAGTTCGGCGCGGGGCCGCCTTCGTCGCAAGTGACGCGGTTGAGCGGCACCAGCCGAACGCTCGACAGGTTGAACATGTCCTGCTTTTCGTTGGTGTAGCGCAGACCGGCGGTCACGCGGAACTGTTCCGTCAGGCTATAACTCGCCTGTCCGTAAAAGGCGTAGGTCTTTTGCGTGAACCGGGCGCGCGTGGTGGTTTCGTTGGGGCTGATCGGGGCCAGTGCCTGATAGACCTGATGATCCTCGCCCCGCTGCCGGAAATAATAGGCGCCCAAGGCAAAGCTCAACCTGTTGTCCAGCATTTGACCGGACAGTGTCAGTTCCTGACTGAAGGCATTGAAATACTGGTTCTGGTCAGGGCTGTTGAGCAGGTTGAATGTCGTCGCATCCGAATCCTGTCCCGCGAAATAATCCATATGACGATAGGCCGTGATCGACTTCAGCGAAATCTCGTCCGACAGATCATACGTCACGGTGCCGCTGGCGCCATACTCCTCGATCGTGCCGAGGTCGTAGATATCGCCGACCGCGTCATACTTGCCCGCCGGCTGCTGCGCCAGCAACAGATTGGCCGCATAGGGAAACGCCGTCTGCGGCGTCAGTCCCAGCGCCGTCAGCGCCGGGACGTTGGGCGCACCCGACGGCGCGGCGGCGCTTGGCGCGCTCCAGAGACCGAGCTGGACCAGAGTCGCCAGCGCCGTGGGGCCGGCCGGGTTCGAAAAGAACAGCTTCTGCAAACGGCCATGCGATTCACCGTGCGAATAATCGCCACGGACGATGATGTTGAGCCGCTCCACGGGGTCCAGCATCAGGGCACCCCGGAACGAATAGGTATTCTGATCCGCGATCTTGCGCTTGCCGCTGAGCGGCCCGTCCGCGATTCCCGTGCGGATCCGGGCATAGCCGTCGTTGTTGTAATACTGCCCCGTTACGCGCAGAGCGGCGCTCTGCCCCAGCGGCACGTTGAGCGTGTTGGCAAGCTCCATCCGGCCGAAGTTGCCCGCGCCGATCTTGAAATCGTTCGTCACGCGGTCATAGCTGGGCAAATTGGTGGTGATAACCAGCGCGCCACCCGTCGTATTGCGGCCGAACAGCGTGCCCTGCGGCCCTTTCAGAACTTCCATCTGCGCGATGTCGGCGACGTTCGACAGAAGCAGGCCCGCCGATTTCGACACATAGACGCCGTCCATATAGATGCCGACCGAGTCTTGCGACTGAAGCAGCGTGTCCGTGGAGTGCTGGCCGCGAATACCGATCTTCACGCCGAAGTTGGTATACTGGTCGCTCTGCATCGAAATACTGGGAACCAGGGTCTTGATATCAGCCACTTGCGTGACGGAGCGGTTTTCCAGTTCCTGCGCGGAAACGGCCGTGATCGCCAGCGGAACCGATTGCGAGGTTTCCTGAATCTTGCGGGCCGTGACGATAATGTCCTGAATGCCCTCGCCATCGCTGCTGCCGGACTGGGCCAACGCCACCACCGGGCAGACCAGCGCCGAGGCGAGCGCGATCGAAGATACCGAGCGCACGACAGCGCGGACAGGAATGACAACGTCGTTATGGAACATGCTTTCCCCTCCATTAAGGCGCAGCCTATCCAGCGCTGCTGCCGATTGAAGCAAACTTCACGAACTTAGGTAGCTAAGTTGTGGCATTGTGTCGAGAGGGGGAATTACGAAAACCGAGGAATTCCGGCGGAGCCGAGGGAAGTGTCGCCATTATATCACGCCCCTGAATGCGAAGCCGCGAAATTCCTCAGCAATCGTTGACAAAACTGTCCGACCACGACGATCGCCGGGCATCGGGGAAACGGGGCGGACAGCGCCGCCACAGTGCCGCGGAACGATTTTTCCGCCGGTTGCACCGCGGTAATTTCATGGCTGGCGAATCAGCGGCCCAGCATGCGGTCGAGCATTTTCATGTGGCCGGGCTTGTAAGGCGGGGCCAACAGACCCAGGAGCGAAAGGCGGCCTTGATAATACGTCGTCTTGAGATGGCTGAAAGTGTCGAACCCGGCCCTGCCGTGATAGGCGCCCATGCCGCTGTTGCCCACGCCGCCAAGCGGCGCTTCTTCGAGCGAGGCATGGGAAACCACGTCGTTGACCGTCATCCCGCCGCTGATCGTCCGATCCCGCAGCAGCTTCTGCATGCGCCTGTTCCCGCCGAAATAGTAAAGGCCGAGCGGCCGCTCGCCACGGTCCAACCAGTCGACGACCTGGGCAAGATCGCGATAGGGCCTGAGGACCATCAGCGGGCCGAAGATCTCCTCGCGCGAAATCGCCAGATCGCCTTCGGGATCGACGATCACGGCGGGCGGAATCTTGCGGCGATTGGAGGCAGGCTCAAGGCCTTCCGCACTCAACGGCTCGACCCGCGCGCCCGCTTCCCGCGCTTCGGCAAGATAGCCGGAAACGCGCTCGAACGCCCGTTCGTCGATCATTCCCACGAAATCAGGGTTGTCCGCGATTGCCGCGAAGCTCGCCTCGAACACTGTTCGCATCGCGCCGATGAACTGGTCCACCCGCTCTTCCGGCACGAACAAGGTATCGGGAGAAAGGCAGAGTTGTCCCGAGTTCTGCATTTTTCCCAGCGCCACCCGCTTCGCCGCCACGGCGATATCGGCATCGCGGTCCACGATCACCGGGCACTTGCCGCCCAGTTCGAGAGTCACCGGAACCAGATTGTCCGCCGCCGCCCGCATCACGTGGCGGCCAATCGCGGGCGAGCCCGTGAACAGCAGATGATCGAACGGCAGCGCCGTGAACGCGCGGCCGACATCCGGCCCGCCCAGGACAGAGCGGACTTCGCCGGGATCGTAATATTCCCCCAGCGCGGCGGCCAGCGCCTCGCTGCAAGCCGGGCCGATCTCCGACGGCTTCACCATGGCCACGTTGCCCGCCGCGAATATGCCCGCGAGCGGCGCAAGCGAAAGGTTGAAGGGGAAATTCCAGGGAGAAACCACGCCGACCACGCCCAACGGCTGCGGATAGACTTCCGCCCGCGCGCCCGTCAGCCGCAGCGGGAGAGGCACGGCAACCCGGCGCGGCTTCATCCACGTGCGCACATGCTTGGCCGCATGCTTCGCCGAGCCGAGCGTAGCGGCCAGTTCGGATCGCGTCTGCACCGGATGCTTCGGGTTGAAGTCAGCCATGGCCGCATCGACGAACGCGTGCTGGTGCTTGCGGATCAGGGCCTCGATCCGCCGCAGGCGATCCATGCGGATATCCGCCGGAACCGGCCGGCTTCGCGCGTGTTCGGCCTTCATGGCGCAAAGCGCGGATAGCAGCGACGATGGGTCATGCGTTTCGTTTGTCATCGTATCCCCGCTTTCACGCATTTTTCACGAGACCCGGCAGAACCCACTGCGGCAGGTGCCGGGCAAGCCCGGTGAAGCCCGCGCCCTTGCCGACCAGCACCTGCGGCTTGCCCTTGCGCAATCCGCGATAGGCGGCCTTCGCGATCTCGCCGGGGGTGCTGGCCTTGCCCGCCGCGAACATGTCCTTCATCATGGACTTGCCCGAAAAGCGATCAATCCTGGCGGCTTCGGCGAAGCGCGTGCCGACCGCGCCGGGCGTCAACAGAGTGACGGAAACGCCGTGCGGCTTCAATTCGGCGCGCAAAGCGAACGTGAACTGGTTGACGTAGGCCTTGGTCCCGCCATAGCAGGCGAAGCGCGCGCTCGCGACCATTCCGGCGGTGGAACCGACATTGAGGATGCTGCCCTTCCCGCGGGCCTTCATCCGCGCCCCGAACAGCGCCGAAAGTTCGGTCAGGGCAACGACGTTGAGCGCGATCATGGTTTCCACCCGCGCGAGATCTTCGTCGACCACATCGGCATAAGTGGCAAAACCCGCGTTGTTGACCAGCGTGTCGATCACCCAGCCATTGGCGTCGCACCAGTCCAGCAGATCCCGCGCCGCGCCGGGGCGCGAGAGATCGCACTGCAACACGGCGAGCCTGCCGCCGTGCGCGGCGAACTCGCGCGTCAGGCCGTCCAGTTCTTCCTGCACGAGACTGGCGACGAGCACTCTTGCCCCGTCGTCGATGAACAGCCGCACCAGTTCACGCCCGATTCCGCTGCCGCCTCCGGTCACCAGAACCGCCTCGCCATTCGCATCGCCCATCGGATGCCCCCCTCTCGCGCATTTCCGCGCGTGGAATGCCACTGAACGATCGTTCAGACAAGTGCCGAATCAGATTCCCCTGGCAAAGATCCGCACCATCGTCGCGATCAACGCCTCGACTTCGTCCGAACACGCCGGCGCATCGATCAGGATACTGAGCACGGCCATGTGGAAGACATAGAACGCGCGGTCTATTTCCTCGCGCGGCGTTCCGGCGCGCTGCCCGGCGATAGCATCCCGGTAGTGGGCCAGGACCGGCTCATAGACGATGAGCGCCGCGGACGTCAGTTCCTCGCGGCGGCCGCGCAGCGCCGTGTGAGCGGCGAGACGGATATAATTGCGCCAGCCTTCCTCCCCGTCATGCAGGCGGGCAAGATGAGACCGCGCGAACCCGGCGAAAACCGCATCGAGTGTGCCTTCCGCCCGCGCGGCGACCAGCGCGCCTTCAAGACCGGCCGCCATCGCCGGAGCACGGCGGGCAAGAACCTGACGGAACAGTTCCGCCTTGGTCCCGAAATGATAGTTGGCGAGGCCAAGCTCCACCCCGGCGGCTCTGGTGATGGCCCGCATCGAAGCGCCATCGTAGCCTTTGTCGGCAAACAGCCCTTCGGCCGCATCCAGCAATCGCTCGCGCCCCCCCGCCACCGTGTTCCGCTTTGCCATCATCATGCCGCCATACGGTTGCGCGGCGCTTCGCACAATGATACTGGTCGAACGTTCAGTCCGGGATGAAGCCAAAGGCCGGCGAGAGAACGCAACGGCCTGCCGCAGAGCCGCGCGGTGTAGCGGCCGGAGCAGCGTTCGGCCGCCGGGCTGGAACCCGGCAGGGGAGAGAGAGAAAATGGCAACCGCGATCCCACTGGATTTCAACCACGAACCGCCGATCGCGCCGCCGCGTGGCGGCGGCTGGCAGGGAGGCCCCGTCACACGAGCGCGGCTGCGTCGTTTCGCGCTGGGCTACGCGCTGGTCTGCGTCGCCGGGCTTGCGCTCGTCCTGTGGGGGACGCCCGCCTGGCAAGCCTTCGGGATGGGGCTGTGGTTCCCCGGCGCGGGTTTCGCCGCAGCCGGAGGCTGGTGGCTTTTGCTGCTGCCCGTCACGATCGTCCTTTTCGGCCTGGCGTTCTTCGCGTGGTTCGGGTCCGGGATGATCGTGGCCCCGGTCGGAGTCTGGGCCGGGGCAGCCGCCCTGGCCGCCACCCTGACCGCCACCGTCACCGGAGACGCGGTATGGGCTCCCTCGCCCTATATCGCGGCGGGCCTCGCCCTGGCCTTCATCGCCGACAACCGCCGCCGCACCGCCAAACGGCACGCCGCCGAACTGGCCTTGCGCCGCACGCGGGCGGAACGCCGCCCTGCCGCCGAAGCCGCCTATGCCCGGCGCGCGCTCGCGGCGCCCGCCGAAGCGATCGGCGAACTGACCCCCGATCAACTGGCCGCCTGCCGCTATGGCCTCGACCGCGCGTTGCAACCGGTGGACGACTGGGGCGGGTATGACCAGCGCGACATCTTCCAGACCGCATCGGTGCGATACCAGATCAATTTCCTCGGCTATGCCCTTGCACAACAGCAGGCGCTCTATACGCCCAGTTTCCACGGCTACCTTTCGGAAGCGCAGCGCCGCCTGATCGAGAAATACCTGATCCCGCGCGTCTGGAACTACTGGTGCTATGAAACCAGTTGGGGACACCTCAATCTGACCGACTGGAACCCGGCGGCGAAAGACAACGTGATGCTGACCGGCTATCTGCTGTGCCAGACCGCGCTCTATGCCGCGACCACCGGCGACGATCGCTATGGCCGGCCCGGCAGCCTGACCTTCCGCCTGAACGACAGGCTCCAGTGGGCGCACGACAACCACAGCGTCAACCGGTCGATCCTCGATAACTTCGAACGATCGTCCTATTGCCTCTATCCGTGCGAGCCGAACTGGATCTATCCGGCCTGCAATTTGCGCGGCATTCTCGGCGTCGCGGCTTACGATCTCGCCTATGGCACGCGCCATGCGGCGGAATGGACCGCGCCGTTCCTCGCCAACCTCGAACAGGAGTTCGAGAACGCGGCGGGCAGCGTGATCGCGCTCAAGTCCAGCCTGCTGGGTATGCCGTTGCCTTTCCCCGCATCCGACGATGTCTATCCCGGCTATCTCAACACGTTCGCCCCGGCGCGGGCGCAGTGGCGCTGGGCCATCAACGCGGCCGAACTGATGGACAGGATGGTTCTGGTGGACGGCGTGCCGATGCTCGACATACCGGACGACGGGATCGACTTCGGAAATTACCGGAAAGGCGGACTGGTGATGAACAGCGCCTCGCTGCTCGCTTCGGCCCGCGAAATGGGCGACGAGGACATCGCCCAGGCCGTGCTCAACACGCTGGAACATCGCGGCGGCGTCAGCCGGGAAGACGGCGTCCTGCGCTACCTCAAGGGCTCGAATCTCGCCAACGTAAGCCTGATGAGCGGCCACATCGCTCGCCGCAACGCGCTTCAGGATCTCTATAACCGCCGGCAGGATCCCGGCGTGCTGTACGGCCCGATCCTGGCCGAAGCGCGCTATCCCGACGTGCTGGTCGCCCGCGCGGTCAGCGATGGAGACGGGCTTGACCTCGTGCTTTACGGCACGCCGGACAATTCGGCGCACCGGCTGGGGTTGGCCCGTCTGCGCCCGCAAGCGGCCTATACTATCGCCGAGCGGCCGGACCTGCGCTTCACGGCCGACGGCAATGGGGAAGCGCGGATCGACATCGACCTGTCGGGCCGCACGGCGCTGACGATCCGGCGCGAATAGCAACGGCGTCCGTTCGCCGGTCTGTTTCGTCCGGGCGGATTCAGCCGTCCCATTCCAGATGCAGTTCGACCATGCCGTTGACCGTTCCCGCCACGATCCGGGGTTCGGTTCCCGGCACAACGCGGAACTCGGGGATACGCGCCAGCCATTCCTCAAGGAATACCGCCAGTTCCTGGCGCGCGAGCTGGGCGCCGGGGCACTTGTGGGGACCGTTGCCGAACGCCGCGTGGACAGGCTCCTCACGATCCAGCAGCACACGATCCGGGTGCTCGGTCACGTCGGGCGACAGGCCGACGAGCATGTTGGGCAACAGCACATGATCGCCCGCGCGCAGGACAACGCCGCGCATCGCCACGTCATCGGCCAGCTTGCGGGTCTGGTTGACGATGGCGTAGCGGCGCAGCAGTTCCTCGACCGCGTTGGGAATGATCGCGGGATTTCGCCGTAAATGCTCGCGGTCGCGCGGATGATTCGCAAGGTGGCACGCGGCAAAGCCCAGAATCGAGGCGACGGTGTCCAGCCCGCCGACCAGAACCACGGAACACATTCCCAGAACCTCGGGCATCGTCAGTTCGCGCCCGCCGGGCCGCCCGTTGACGATCCGGCTGATCGCATCCTCGCCCGGATCGCGGCGGCGTTCCTCGATCCAGCGCGCGAGATATTCGCCGACCCTGGCCCGGGCGGCGTTGGATACGTCGATGTCCTGCGCGCGGGCAATGGCGTCGGCCAGCGGCAGCAGTTCATGGCGATCCTCGGCCGGCAGTTCCATCATCTCGAGGAACACGACGATCGGCAGCACCTTGGCGAACGCGGAAACGAACTCGCACCGCCCCTGCGGCACAAGCGCCTCGATCGTTTCCACCGCCACGGCTCGCACCGTGTCCCTGGCCCTGGCGAAAACCCTGGGCGAAAAAGCAGGCGCGATGAGCAGCCGCAACCCGGAATGGAACGGCGGATCGGATTCCAGCGGCAATAGGGGAAAGGGCCGCTCTCCCGGCGGCACTTTCGAACCGGCGTTTCGGAAACGGGCGAAATCGGTCTGCATGGTGCGGATATCGGCCGGATCGGTCGCAACCCAGTGCCCACCGTTGCGCGGCGTCCAGAACAGGGGCGGACAGGTCTCGCGGATTCGCATCCACGCTTCATGGACTGTCTCTCCTTCCCTTTCCGGGCGGAAGAAATCCACATCGACGACATGGTCCGATCCGATTGCCTGCTCTCGCTCTGCCGCGGTTTCCATGCGCTTCTCCCCTCTGGAGCCGGTCGGTTGGCGCGGCCATATCTACGCCCGCCGGCAACTATTGTCTACAAGCGTTGACAAATATCCCGTGGCAACGCAATCTGGCGGCAAGGAGAGGAGACCCATGAACGCTGTCCGCACGCAGACCGGCCTCAGGATGGGCGGCGCCGAAAACGCGTCACCCGCCGCCGCCCCGGAACTGGAAGCGCTGGCGGCCCAGGTCGATCACTACGACCCGCTGTTCCTGGCCAACCGGATCGAGATGTTCCGGCTGATGCACCGGCAGGACCGGCCCATTCGCCATTCGGACAATCACGGCGGCTTCTGGTTCGTCACCGGCTATGCCGAGGCAAAGGAAATCCAGCGGCGGGCCGAGGATTTCAGCAACAGGATCAAGGTCGTGCCCCAGCGCCCGGTGGCGGACCTGATCCCTTCCGCGCTCAACCCGCCCGAACATCGCCCGGTCAAGACCGCGCTGGCCAGCCTGTTCCTGCCCAGGGCGATTCTCGGGATGCGCCGCGCCCTGGCCGAAAGTGCCGACAGGCTGTTCGACGAATGCGTCGCGAAAGGCGCGTTCGATATCGTGGAAGACCTGATGTTTCCGCTGATGGCGGAATTCACCATGGTCCACATGCTGGGCCTCGATCCGGCGAAAGCGCTGGAATACGCGGGCGTCGTCCATGCGCAAAGCCGCCCGGTGCCAGACCCGGAACATGCCCGTAAGGTGCAGGAGAACATCGCCCGGCTGGGCGAGGAATTCGCCCGCGTCTACGCCGAACGCCGCTTCGACCCGGACTGCGTCATGGCGCGGATCGTCGATCTGGACGTGGACGGCCGCCGCTTCACTATCGAGGAACTGGTCAAGATCGCCTTCAACCTCGTGGTCGGCGGCTTCGGCACCACCGCCACGTTCACGGCCAGCATGTTCGTGTTCCTGGGCCGCAACCCCGATCTTCGGCGGCAGATCGTGGAGGACCGCTCCCTGATCCCGTCCGCCATCGACGAGATGCTGCGGCTGCTGACGCCGGTGCAGACGTTCGCGCGCCGGGTGGAGCGCGATACCGAAGTGGGCGGCGTCACCATGCGCGAAGGCGACCAGCTCCTGATGGGCTATGCGGCGGCAAACCTCGATCCGCGCGTGTTCGACGAGCCGGAAACCGTCGATTTTCGCCGCTCGCCCAACGTGATGATGAGCTTCGGCATCGGCCCGCACCGATGCTTGGGCGAACACGTCGCCCGCGCGATCCTCGTGGAAGTGCTGAACCGCATGGCGGACCGGATGCCGGGCTACACGCTGGATGAGGCAGGCGTCGTGCCGCACGGCCTCACTTCGTCGATGTGGGGATATGCCGCGGTCAAGGTTCGGGTCTGAACGATATCAGGGACAAGGGAAAAGCCTGCATGTATCGCGTCATCCAATGGGCAACGGGCACTCTGGGTTCGGAAACGCTGGCGCGCGCCATCGACGATCCTGCATGCGAACTGGTGGGCGTCTATACCTATTCGCCCGACAAGGCGGGCAAGGACGCGGGCGACCTCTGCGGCCGTCCCAAGACCGGCGTGCTGGCGACCGACCGGATCGAGGATATCCTCGCGCTCGACGCCGACGTCGTCCTGCACTTGCCGAAGCTGGAAACGGTTTCCGCCAATTCGGACCGCGAGGTCGTCGCCTTGCTGGAAAGCGGCAAGAACGTGATTTCCTCGCGCGGATACCAGTTCCCCCGCGCCCATGGCGAAGACTACGAACGGCAGTTCGTCGAGGCGGGCCGCAAGGGCAACGCCACTCTGTTCGGCAGCGGCATCGAGCCGGGCTTCATCTACGACACGCTTGCCGCCACCATCAGCGGAATGTGCGCGAAGATAGATCGCATCCACCTGATCCAGTGGTTCGATCTCAATTCGCGCCCGGCCAACACCGTGTTCAACGTCTGCCTGATCGGGCGCGATCCCGCCGAAGTGGATGAGACGCTGCCTTTCGCGCACACGGTGGGAGAGCTTTACCGCGAGGAGTTTTCCCTCATCGCCGCGCACCTCGGCACCGAACTCACCAGCTTCGACCTGAAGGTCCGCGCGCTGCCCGCGCCGGAAGACATCGTCATCCCGCGCGGCGGGCCGGGCGTGAAGGGCGAAGTCGTGAAGAAGGGCACAAGCTGGGCGATCGTCGTCGAGATGGAAAGCGATACCGCGTCCGGCCAGCGGATCACGTTCGACATGCGGTGGTTCGTCGCGCCGGTTCCCGGCTGGGTCGATCACGATTCGTTCGGGATAGAAATCACGGGCGAGCCGAGCATCAGGCTGACTTTCGAATATGAGGACAAGTGGCGGGCCCGGCATGATCCGTTCCACACCATGGTCGGCGCGCACCTCGTGAACATCATCCCCAAGGTGATCGAAGCGGAGCCGGGCGTGCTTCACTTGCCGCCGCACACCGTGAAGCGGAGTTGAGCGGGAAGCAGCCCTTCCCTGTCGCCGGCAAACGCGTCCTCGTGACCGGCGGCACCGCCGGGCTGGGTTTCGCCATGGCGCGGGCGCTGCTCGAAGGCGGAGCGCGGCTTGCGATCACCGGGCGCGACGAGGAACGCGGCGGCGCGGCGGAGAGGAACCTGCGATCTTTCGGCGACTGCCTTTTCCTGCGGCATGACGCGGCGGAGGAAGCAAGCTGGGCCGAAGTCCTGGACACGGTCAGGCACCGGCTGGGCGGACTGGACGCCGTCATCAACAACGTCGGCGTCAACGAGGTCCGGCCGATCGCCCTGACCTCATATGCCGACTTCCTGCGGCTGGCGCGGATCAACCTCCATTCGGCATGGCTCGGCACCTATCGCGGAGGGGCGCTGATCGCGGACAGCGGCGGCGGGGCCGTGGTCAATATCGGGTCCATGGCGGCGCGCTATGCCCACCCGCAGGTCGCGCCCTATTGCACCGCCAAGGCCATGGTCGCGGGGTTGTCGAAAGCAGCAGCCCGGCATTTCGAGGCGCGAGGCGTGCGGGTCAACACGATCCATCCCGGCATCTTCCTGACCGAACTGACCGAACGCACCGCCTTTTCCGACGATGCCGCCCGCGCGGCTCAGATCGCCCGCATTCCGGCCGCGCGCTTCGGCGATCCGGCGGAACTGGGACCGCTCGCCCTGTTCCTCGTTTCCGAGGCATCGCAAGGGCTGACGGGCAGCGAATTCGTGGCGGACGGGGGACGCACGGCGTGGTAGGCAACGCACTGCTTTGCATTCCCGCTAGCCCGCTGCGCGAAGCCCTGACGATTGCTTTCACGGGGTTGGGCTGGACTTGCCATCATGCCCAACCGGACGACGACGGAAGCTGGCATCAGGCCATCGCCGAGGCCGCACCGCTACGCGCGATGGTCCATGCGGTGCCACCCCGCGCTCATTCGACTTTCCCGGCATTCGAAGCGGATTTCGAGCGGGTCGTGGGCAGCCTGTGGCGGGCCGGAACGCTTGCCGCTCCGGCGATGCGAGAGGCAGGCGGTGGCGCGATCGTGGTCCTCGCAACGGCGGAAGGGAGCGATCCCGTGGCCGCCATGTTCGGGGACGGACTGAAATCGCTGGCCGCCTGTCTCGGGGTCGCTTTCGCCGAAGGCCCTGCTCCGGTGCGCGTCAACGCGCTGGCCGTGCCGCTTCCGGTGCTTCGCGGACAGGCAAGCGCCGCGCTGCTGGCCCGCGCCGCGGCGACGGCGGCGTTCCTCGCGTCGCCGGACGCATCCTATATCACCGCGACGACGGTTCCGTCAGGCTGCTGACGTTTGGAAGCGGGGCATCACTTCGGCCGAGAACCGGCGCAAGTTCTCATGATCGCCCACCGTCAGGAAGATACGGCCGAAGCCGAGAGCCTGGAACCGCTCGACACCCGCGCATATCTCGTCGGCCGAACCGCACAGCATCATGCCGAGCAGCCCTTCCTCCAGCGTTTCGTCGGCACCGATCCAGTTGACTTTCTGGGTCAGCTTCCGTTCGCCGAGCCGGATTTGCAGGGCAACGTAATCCCGGCGATACTGCTCGGCTTCAGCCGGATCGTCGATGAATTTCAGGCTGAGCAGAACCGATCGCTTTACGGCCGCCGGATCGCGCCCCGCTTCCTCGCAAAAGCGCTCCAGCCTGGCGATCTTCTCGCGGGCGAATCCCGGCGAGGCCATGCCCGCGCTCCATTCGTCGCCATGCTTCACGGCGATACGGATGAGCGCGTCCGACACGCCGCCCACCATGATCGGGACATGCGGCGTCTGCACGTTCTTCGGCGCGAACGGCGCATCCTTCAGGCTATAGTATTTCCCCTCGAACGTCGCATCGCGCTCCGTCCACAAAAGGCGGATCACGGCCAATGCCTCGTCCAGCCGTTCCACCCGTTCGCGGAAAGGCGGCAGCGGCACGCCGTAGGCGTGATGCTCCGGCACGGTCCAGCCGGTGCCGATGCCCAGTTCCACGCGGCCGCCGCTGATGACATCGACACTGGTGACGAGCTTCGCCAGCACCGCAGGATGGCGATAGGTATTGCCGGCGACGAGCGTGCCCAGCCGCAGGCGGCTCGTCCGCCCGGCGACGGCCGCCATCACCGTGAAGCGTTCGAGCTGGTCCTTGTGGCGATCGACCAGATCCCACAGGTGATCGCTGCCCCACAAGCCGTCGAACCCCAGTTGCTCGACAAGCCGGGCCTCCGCGAAGATCGCGGGAAGCGAAGTGTCTCCCCGCGTGCCCGCGCCACCCATGCCGCTGACTTCGAAGCGCATCGCGTCAGCCCGTCTGCTTCATGTCGTCCGGCCCCCAGTAGGCTTCGTAGCGTTGCACGAGTCCCGCGTCGTTGAAACGCGTGATCGTCACGACCTGCACTTCGGTGCCGGGTATCCGCGCGATCACCGGCGCGGCTATCGCGTTGCCGAAACTGCCGCGGATCGGCCCGACGACTTCCAGTTGCGTGCGCGTCACCACAGGCTCGTAGAACACGCGCAGCGCCCGCTTGCCGAAGAAGCCGCGCTCGAACACCGGATCCCAGACTTCGGCATCTTCCGCGAAGCAGGCCAGCACGCCTTCGAGATCGCCTGAATTGACGGCCTCGATATAGCGGCGGGCCATGGCGCGATACCATTCAAGCCGCTCGACCTGAGTTCCGCAGTCCGCAAATTGTCGCATGAATCTCCCTTTCCCGTTCGCATCCGGTCACACGAGCAGCGTGCCGCCGTCGACCAGCGTGACCTGACCCGTGACATGGCCCTGATCGGGGTGCGCGAAGAACGCGACCGCGTTCGCGATATCCTCGGGCTTGCCCATGCCGCCCAGCGGGATCGCCGCCGCGCGCGCCTTCATGCCCTCGCCATAGCGCGGATCGGCTTGCAGCAGCAGAGTGGTCTCCGTTTCGGTCTGGCCCGGAGCCACTGCGTTGACGGTGATCCGGTGCTCGGCCAGTTCCAGCGCGGCGGCGCGCGTGAGCGCGACCAGCGCCGACTTGCCGACGCAATAGGGCGACTTGAAGCGATAGGGCCGGAACGCGGCGGTAGAAGCGATGTTGACGATCCGGCCGCCGCCGCCCTGCTCGACCATCATTCCGCCGAATGCCTGGATGCAGTGAAGCGCGCCGTTGACGTTGACTCGCATCGACAGATCCCACTCCGGCATGTCCATGTCGAGGATGGTCGCGACGGTCCGCGAATAGCCGGCATTGTTGACGAGGATATCGACGCGTCCCCATTCCGCCTTGACCCGCGCCGCGACCGCGCCGACTTCCGCCCGATCCGTCACGTCCATGCGGTGCGCGACGCAGGGAAATCCGGCGGCCAGTTCGGCATGAGTGGCATCCAGCCGGTCGTGGATATCGGTCAGCGCGACTCTGGCCCCGCGCCGCGCCAGGTTTTCCGCGATCGCCCGGCCCAGCCCATAGGCGCCGCCGGTGACGACCGCGACCTTGCCCTCCAGTTCGCCCCTCATTCCCGATCCTTTCCGTTTTCCGGGTAAGCCACGATGGCGCCGTGGACCTGCTCGGCGAAAGCGAGCGTATCCAGATAGGGCCTGCCCGCGACGATCACTCCGTCGCGGATGAAGAACAGCATGTGATAGGCCTGCTCATAGACGCTGCCGTCCTTGCGGCGCGCACGGGCGCGGGCAGCCACCGCCACGCGATCGCCTTCGGCGGTCATGCATTCGATCTCGAACCGCAGAGGCTCGACCAGCGACCCGCCGATCCGGCCCAGCGACCCCATCAGCACGTCGCGCGGCACCAGCCCCGCGCCGGGAAACGAGCCGGCGACCCACCATTCGAGATCGGGCGCCAGCATTTCCGCCACGCGGGCGATATCGCCGTCCTCGCAACGTTGCAGATATTCCCGCACCAGACGCTTGTTATCGGCCGTCTCGCCCATGTCCGCTCTCCCGGCGCCAAGCTGCACAACCGGGTTTACAAAGTCAACAAGCGGTGCATAAATGTGCCGGCAAATTCAGGAGAGGAACCGCGGTGACAGAGCTTCGTTTCGACGGCCGGACCGTAATCGTGACGGGAGCCGCCGATGGCCTGGGCCGCGCCTATGCGGACCAATTGGCACGCCATGGCGCCAGCCTCGTCGTCAACGACGTCAAGGGTATCGAGGAAGCGGCGGAAGCGCTGCGCGCGCATGGCGGACAGGTCGAAGCGGTGGCCGGGGACATTTCCGATCCGACCACGTCGGAGCGTATCGTGCAGGCCGCGCTCGATGTTTTCGGGCGGATCGACGGCGCGATCAACAACGCGGGAATCTGTGTCAACAAGCCGTTCGACCGGACATCGGCGGCGGATCATCGCCGCCTGTTCGAAATCAACTATTTCGGCACGCTCTATCTTACGCAAGCGGTATGGCCGGTGATGAAGGCCGCTGGTTACGGCCGGATCGTCAACGTCACGTCGACTTCGCTCTACGGCCTGGAAGGCTTTTCCGCCTATGCCGCGACGAAAGGAGCGATCCTCGGCCTGTCCCGCACGATCACGCTGGAAGGCGAGCCGCTGGGAATCAAGGTCAACCTGCTGGCGCCCGGCGCGGCGACGGCCATGGTCCTGAGCGCGGGAGTCGATCCCGAAACCGAACGGATGATGCGCGAGACGTCCAGCCCGGACATGGTCGCGCCTGTCGCCGCGTGGCTGGTCCATGAGCAATGCCGGACCGTGGGCAAGACCTATTTCGCCGCCGCCGGCCGGGCCGCCACGTTCCATCTCGGCCAGACCAGCGGCGTGGACATCGGGACGGATCACGATTTCTCTCGCACACCCGCGGCGATGGAGGAAGACGGCATGTTTTCCGGCCTCGTCGCGGAAGACAGCGTCCACACTTCGCTTGCCCGGCGCGCGAACCTCACCGCATGAAGGGAAGGGAGCATTCGATGGCTTTGCGTGAATGCAAACCGCTGCGAAATTTCTTCCAGCACGGCTACGTCACGAACGATTTCGACCGGGCGCTCGTGCATTTCGCGCCCTACGGCATCACGCGATGGGCCGAAATACGTAAGATCGAGGTACAGATCATGGAAGAGCGCCACGCCACGCTTTCCGTCGCGCTCGGCTATCATGGCGCGCTTCAGATCGAAGTGATCCAGCCGCATGGCGGCCATTGCGATATCCATCGCGAGATTCTGCCCGGCGGAAACGCATTCGCGCTGCGCCTGCATCACCACGGCTTCCTGCTATATGACGAAACCGAATATTTCGCCTTGCGCGATGCCTATGCCATACGCGGCGCGGCGACAGTGATCGACGGACTGAATCCCCGCTCGGGCAACCGCTATTTCTATGCGGACACCCGCGCCGAACTCGGCCACTATGTCGAATACATCTACCTGACCGCGCAAGGCCGGGGAGATTACGCGAAGATCCCCCAGAACGGCTAACGCAACGGCTAGGAACGCGGAGCCATCACCGCTTCATCGACTTCCAGTTCCAGCGCCGCGTCCAGCACGTCCCGCAATGCGCCGGGCGGCGGGAGCGCCGCGCCTTCCGCAAGCCGGAACTCCTCGATCGCGTCCCATTTCGGCGCGGCGAGCCGATAGGCCGCGTCGATCACGAGATTCCGCGCATATCCGGCGACACCTGGCGCGCCGGCCATCCGTTCGGCATGATCGGCCGCAAGCAGATCGCGAAACGCCTCGCGGCTCACGCCGGTCCGCCGGCGCAGCAGGCGGATCAGTTTGCGCGGACCGTGGCCATCGAGCAGGACGCGCTCGCGCGTGCCCGTCCATTCCGGCGGGCAAGCCAGGAAATTCGGATCGTCGCCTACGCTCGCCGCGACCCGGCCGGATGCCAGCATCTGCTCGAACGCGGCTTCGTCCTCCAGCCAGAACTCGGCGAAACCGTCATAACCGCCCGCGCCGCCGCACGCGCTCGCCTCCGTCGCGGGATTCTGGTGATAGCCCAGCATGTCCGGCATCGGCACCCCGCCGTTGCCTGCCTCTGCATAGAGCCGCGTCACGCTGGGGATATGGTCATGCCGCCAATAGTCGCGGAATTCGGCATGGCTACGATCCCTGCGCGCGACGAGAAAGGCGAACACGTGGATCATGGCTTACAATATCCCGCTGAGGTGCGCGCCGACGCGGCGCGCCCGCATGGCCGCGTCACGCTCCACCGGAAGGACGGCCGGCGTATCGGGCGGCAGATGATCGCGCAGCGCCGCCAGCGGCACTCTGGCGAGCGTCGGCAAAGGTGTGTCCTCGCAGCCCAGCCAGCGGCCCTGCACGATGCCTTGCGTCAGCCCCGCCGGGTCGAGCCAGTTGGGCACGCCGGGATCGCTCAGCGCGATCACCGCGCGGAACCGGCCGTCCGCGTCGAGCCGCGCCTGCGCGCCGTTCAGCGAACTCTGGTGGTTGATCCAGTCCACCGTCGAGAACACCCGGTCCGCCAGCAGGACGGACCAGTAGCGGCAGGGATCGGGAACGGCGGTCTCGAACACCAGGGCCTCGCCGGGATCGAGTTCGAACACCCCTTCGTAATAGGCTTGCCCCGGCACGCCGCTGCCGCCGTAATTCTGCCAGCCGATCACATTGGGCTGGCCATTTTCCGCCAGCTTTCGCGAATGATCGAGCCACATCAGCGTTTGCCCGCGCACCCATTCGACCAGACGCAGCATCCGCGCTTCCCGTTCGGCGCCGCCACACGGCTCGACCCGGCCCGGCACGTCCAGCCTCTCCAGCGCCACCCGGCTCGGCGCCTCCTCGCCCCAGCGATAGAACACTTCGCGCAGGCCCAGTGCCTCGACGGCCGGGTCGAGCGGCCACCAGTCCCCGTCATGACCCGCGGGCCGCTCTTCGCTGATGATGACCGAAAAACGCCCATCGGCGTCAATACGCAGGCTATCCAGCGCATGATTGCCGCGCACCGTGGCCAGTTGCCCGCTGAGCTGCCACAACGGCCCCAGTGACACATTGGCGAACATCGCGCCGCCGCGTATCCCCGAAAGGCGATAAGTGCCCCGCCCGTCGATCGCGGCATAGTAATACGTCGTGTCGCAGTTCGGCGCGGCGAGGTTGACGGCACTGGTCAGCGAACGGCGCAGCATGGGCTGACGGGAATCGCCCATCAGCCATATGTGGAACCCGTCGGACAGGGCCGCGAGGATCTGCTGGTCGAGCATCGCGGAAATGCGGCCGTCCGGGTCGCGAGCCGTCACGCGCTCGCGCATTTCCGCCGCGACCGGACGAATGAGATCGAGCAGACGTTCAAAGGCGAGCCGCGCCATCCTCAACCCTCCGGTTCGATATCGTATTGCGAGAGATAGTCCTCGAACAGCGGGCGCACCGCGTCCGCCGTCAGGCCATATTGCGCCAGCGAATAGGCATGCGTCCCGTGCCTGCCCTGCGGGTTTTCCGCGGGCCACCGCCGCATCCCCGCTTCCACCTCTTCGCTCAGATCATCGCCGAGATAGGCATAGAGCGCGCGCATCGCCGCAATCGGATCGCGCATCAGATCGGCATAATGCAGGTCGTAAATGCGCCCCCTGCCCAATTCGTGCTTCACTTGCAGCGGCCTGCGCAGATGCTCGGCCGCCTGATGCAGATAGTTCCAGCGGAGAAATTCGGGATCGAGCCGCACGTTCATCCCCGAAACCGTGGCGATCAGGCTCAACAGCGACGACACGGCCCTGACCGGATCGCGGTGCGTCCACACAAGCCGCGCATCGGGAAACACCTTGAGCAGCGCCCGGATGTGCAGCGCATGGCTGGGCAGCTTGAGTTGCCACGTTCCCGGATTGGTCGACTGCAACACCTGCAGATAGCGCTTCTGCAACCGATAGGCCGGTTCCATGTCGCACCCCAGGATCCAGTCCGCATAGCCCGGCATCGACACTTGTGCGTCCCACCACAGCGCGCGGAAATCCTGCTTGTGTATGGTGTGGCATTCGCACGGACCGGCGGCGACTTCGTTGTGTATCCGCGCCAGTGCCGGAAACCGTTCATTCGCCTGATCGAGCGCGCCCTGCCGGTGCCCGGCGCGCGGGTCGGCCCGCAACCGGCCGGGCGCCGCGGGCGGCGCCGTCTCGATCGCTTCCCAGTTCAGGAGCGTGCGCCGCGCCGGATCCTGCGCCAGCAGATTGCTGACCAGCGTCGTTCCGGTGCGCGGCATCCCCATGATGAACACCGGCCGCTCGACAGGAGCATCAGTGACTTGCGGGTTCGCCCTGATCCACGCATCTGTCTTCAGTCGATTGGCCAGGAAACCCGCCGCCGCGTCTTCCAGCCGCGCGCGCGCGCCGGGCAGGAGCGCGGGATGACGGTCCAGTTCCGACAGGATCACCGCGAGGCCGTCGCGAAAACTTTCGCTGGCGAACTCGCGCTCGCCCGAAAGGCTCATGGCCCGCTCGACGATGGCATCGGGATGGCTGCGCATGAGGAAAGCATTGCCCGCGCCTCCACAAATGTCAACATGCGGTGCAATTGTATCCGGGCGCAATTGCGTCCGGGCAGCGCGGAGTTTGTCCGAATGTTTCCTTCCTGTCTGAAATCGCTCTAAGATGCCGGAGACACGCTATGGGCAGGAAGGGACAGGGACAGACATGGCAAGCGCCCCGCCGGAGGCGGAATATTCCAGTGACGGACGCATCCGTCGCGGGCAGAAAACGCGCGAGGCGATCGTCCGCGCCGCAAGCCGCTGTTTCGCGGAGCGCGGCTACAACCAGACGAGCGTGCGCGAGATCGCGGAGATCGCCGGTGTCGACAAGGCCTTGGTGATCCGCCATTTCGGCAGCAAGGAAAAGCTGTTCGTCGCCTGCGTGGATACAGGAACGCTCCCGGCCGACGACGCGGAACAGTTCACCAGCGACCCGCGCCGCATGGCGGAGCGCGTGGTCGGCATCCATGGGCCGGATTCGCGCTATGCCATGCTGCTGGCCTGCGTGCGTTCCGCCGGAACCGACGAGACCAACGATCTTGTTCGCGAAGTGTTGGAGGAACGCGCGATGCGGCCCGCCTCGCAGGTTCACGCGGCCGATCACGCCATGGAGCGCACCGCGCTCGTCACCGCGATGTCGCTCGGCCTGCTGCTGACCCGCAACGTACTCGGCATGGAAGCACTGCAAGGCATGGATCCCGATACGCTTGTGGCATGGCTGGAGCCGGTCTACGCGCAACTGCTGATGGGACCGGCGCCCAAGGCCTGATGAACACAGTCCCCGGTTGTTGATAAATCACTGGCGACTCCTCCCGTTTCGCGATAGCTGAACGGGCGGGGAGAATGCCGCCATGACGATCCGCACCTTCGCCACCGGCCTCGCCATGGGCCTGTTGAGCCTGACGCTGCTTTCCTGCGACGCGGACGGCGGCGGGTCCAGTCAGGCGCTGCTTGCCGACACCGCCAACGGCGCCGATTGGCCCGGATACGGCCGGACGTTCGACAACGCGCACTATTCCCCGCTCGATGACATCAACGACACAACCGTGGCAAGGCTGGGCCTTGCATGGTCGCATGACCTGCCGCCCGCCGCCAGCACGGTCGGCGCGCCGCTGGCCGTGGACGGCGTGCTCTATCTCGGCACCGGCCTGTCCGTGATCCGCGCCTTCGATGCCGCCACCGGCAAGCTGTTGTGGGAACACGATCCCGAAGTCGGCAAGGCGGCCGGGCGAGAGCTTCACGGCGCCTGGGGCATTCGCGGTATCGCCTGGTGGAACGGCAAGATCTATGCCGGAACGATGGACGGCCGCCTGATCGCCCTCGACGCGAAGACGGGCAGACAGGTGTGGAGCGCCCAGACCACCACGAAGGGCGATGGCCGCTATATCACCGGCGCCCCCGTGGCGTTCGACGGCAAGGTCATCATCGGGCATGGCGGGGCGGACTTCGTGCCGATTCGCGGTTACGTCACGACCTACGATGCCGAGACGGGCAGGGAACTGTGGCGGTTCCATACCGTTCCGGGGAACCCGGCGGTGGACACGGACGAAACGACGCGGCTCGCGGCAAAGACCTGGACCGGGGAATGGTGGAAGTTCGGCGGCGGCGGCACCGTGTGGAACGCCATCACCTACGACCCGGAATTCGACCGCATCTATATCGGCACCGGCAACGGCAGCCCGTGGAACCAGAAGATCCGCAGCCCCGGCGGCGGCGACAACCTGTTCCTCTGCTCGGTCGTCGCGCTCGACGCAAAGACCGGCAAGTATCTGTGGCATTACCAGACCACGCCGGGCGAAAGCTGGGACTACAATTCGTCGATGGACATCGAACTGGCGACTCTGCCGATCGACGGCAAGGACACGCCGGTCCTGCTCCACGCGCCGAAGAACGGATTCTTCTATGTGATCGACAGGCGCGACGGAAAGCTGATTTCGGCCGAGCCGTTCACGACGATCAACTGGGCGACGAAAGTGGACCTCGCCACTGGGCGTCCGATCGAGAATCCCGAAGTCCGGGAGTTCGACAAGCGCCCGGTGCTGATGAAGCCCTATGGCGGCGTCGGCGCGCACGGGTGGGTGCCGATGGCCTACGACCCGCAACGCAAGCTGGTGTTCCTGCCGGTGATCGAGCTTGCCGGCCTCTACGACGCCACGGGCATCGACCCGAAGACGTGGCGGCATACGCCGGGCATCGTCGTCAACACCGGCTTCAACCCCTCGCTCCACTATGGCGAGGCACCGCCCGAAAGTGCGCGGTTCGGTGCGCTGGTCGCCTGGGATCCCATGGCGCAAAAGGCGCGCTGGACCGTGCCGCTGCGCAACCCCAACAACGGCGGAGTGATGGCGACGGCGGGCAATCTCGTCTTTCAGGGACTGGCCGACGGCATGTTCATCGCCCGCGATGCGGCGACGGGCAAGCCGCTGTGGACGTTCGATGCGCAAGCCGGCATCCTCGCCCAACCGATCACGTATCGCGCGGGCGGCAAGCAGTTCGTGACAGTCGTGGCGGGGTTCGGCGGCGGAGCCGGGGCATTCGGCCCGCTGATCGCGCATCTCGGCTGGGACTACCGCACCCAGCCGCGCAGAGTCCTGACATTCGCGCTGGACGGCGGCGCGAAGCTGCCGCCCGCGCCAACCGGAACACCCTTTGCACCGATGGACGATCCGGCCTGGCGCCCGGACCCGGCGGCGGAACGGCGCGGCGCGGTGCTCTATGCCAATTCGTGCACCATCTGCCATGGCGCCGGGGCGGTGGCGAGCGGAACGGCGCCGGACCTGCGCGCCTCCGCCACCGTGGCCGATGCACAGACCTTCACCGCCATCGTCCGCGACGGCGCGCTGGTGACGGCAGGCATGCCCCGCTACGACAACTTCAACGATGCCGAGCGGGAGGATATCCGCCAGTTCCTTCGCGGCCGGGCGGCGCAGTCGCGCAAGTCCTCCGTCCCGCCCGTCAGATAACCTTGGCCGACCAGGCTCCGTCGATGACGATCACGTCGCCGCTGTGGAAGCTCGACAGGTCGCTGGCGAGATAGACACAGATACCCTCGAAATCGTCGATCCTGCCGAGCCGGGGGATCGGCGTCGCATCTTCCATGGCCTTGATCCGCGCCGCCTTGACCGGATCGGGGTTCTCCAGCAGCGCGGTGCGGATCAGGCCCGGCGCCAGCGCGTTCACTCTGATGCCGTGCTTGCCCAGTTCCACCGCGGCGGACTTCATCAGCCCCGCGACGGCATGCTTCGAGGCCGTGTAGTTGGGCTGTCCGGCCAGACCGGCCAGCGTGGACAGGCTGCCGGTGATGACGATGGAACCGCCCCTGTCGGCGTCGTCTGCCTCGCCACGCGCGATCATGTGCCGGGCGGCGGCGCGCACGGTGTAGAACACGCTGTTGACGTTGAGGTCCATCAACCCGGTGAAGGTTTCCGTGGGCGTGGTTTGCAGCGGCTGCGCCGGTGTCGACCCGCCCGCGTTGGCGAAGACCGTGTCGATCCGCCCCATGCGCGCGACCGCTTCGGCAAAGCCCGCCTCCACCGCGGCTTCGTCGGTCACGTCCACTTCCATGGCCACGACGCGCGTGCCGTGCCGCTTCAGGGCATCGGCCGCCCGGACGTTCTTCGCCGCGTCGCGCCCCCAGATCACGACGTCCGCGCCGGCCTTCGCCACGCCCGTCGCATAACCGAGGCCAAGGCCACCGTTGCCGCCCGTCACCAGCACCACTTTGCCGGCCAGCGAAAACCCCGGATGCGTCATGCCGTCTCCTTCTTTTGTCAGGCGTCTCCCGGCGCGCGGGTCCAGTCGAGAAGATGGATACCGCCGTCGACCGAAAATCCCTCGCCCGTCATGTAAGTCCCCGACCGGCTCAGCAGCCAGATCGCCGGACCGACGATTTCGTGCATTTCCCCCTGCCGTCCGAGCGCGATGCGCCCCAGCAACCGCTCGCGCGTCTTCTCCACGGTCAGCGCGGCGGTATGGTGCATGTCCGGCTCCGGGAAATAGCCCGGCCCCAGCATCGACAGACGGATGCCGAACCGCCCCCATTCGCGCGCCCATGACCGGATCATCGACTGGACGCCGTTCTTCGCGGCCGAACTGTGCGACAGGCCCGGCGTCTCGCGCGAGGACGTGGAACTGGTGTAACACACCGCGACGCCCGGCAATCCGGCGGCAATGAGCGATTTCGCCCATGTCTGCACTGTGCTGAACGTGCCTTCCAGCACGGCGGCGACGGTGTGGCGGAACAGTTCGATCGAAATCTCCTCGCCAAGGCACGGCGTCGCATCGGAAGCGGCATGCACCAGCGCCTGAACCGGCCCGCCATCCGCCGCGACCGCATCGAACGCGGCCCGGACCGATCCGGGGTCGGTCATGTCGTAAGGCACCGGGACGATCCGCCCGGAAGCGCCCTGCGCCATCGCCACGGTCGTCTCCAGCTTCTCGCGCGTCCGGCCCATGACGTAGACCGTGCCGCCCATCCGCGCGAGCGAGTGCGCCACGCCGCGGCCGATGCCGCTGCCGCCGCCGGTCACGATGGTGCGATCATGGACCGGAGCGAACAGCGCCTTCAGTTCCTGTTCCACGTTTCTCTCTCCCCGTGCCTTCAGAGCGCGCGCGTGGTGGCCGGATCCCATGACAGGTCGAGCCGCTGCATCCCGTTGATGAGGCCGCTCGACATCTGTGGCTTCGTCCCTTCCGCGATCGAGAATTCGGGAATCCGCCCGAGAAATTCGGTCAGGAAAGTGGCGAGTTCGCGCCGGGCGAGGATCGCGCCCGGGCAACGATGCGGGCCGTTGCCGAAAGCAGCATGATCCACTTTCCCGCGCCGGAAATCGACTTCCAGCGGCCGTTCCACCCGGCGTTCGTCGAGGCCATAGAGGCAATTGGGAATCTGGATCATCTCGCCTGCTTTCAGCGCGGCGCCCTTGAACGTGAAATCGTGCGTGATGAGCCTGCCCATGTTGGCGACTCCGTGGCGGCGGATCAGTTCCTCGACCGCCGTGGGAATCAAGGACGGATCGTCCGCCAACTGGCGGCGGTGTCCCGGGTTGTCCGCAAGGAAGCGCGCGGCAAAACCCAGCATCGCCGCCACGGTGTCCAGCCCCGCCGCCAGCAGGTTGGAGCAGGTGCCGAGGATCGCTTCCGGCGGCATGCGCTCCCCGCCCACCCGGTAATGGATGATATGGCTGAGCAAGTCGCCTCCCGGCTCCCGCTCCCGCCGGTCGATCCATACCTTGACATAATCGGCCAGCGCCAGCCGGGCCGCCGTGACGTCGTCCGGGTTGGCCGAACGCGCCACTTTCTCCGCCAGCGGCAACAGGATCGCCGCGTCTTCCCGGGGCAGGTCCACCATTTCCAGAAACAGGACGATGGGCAGAACCTTGGCGAAATCCTGCACGAACTCGCACTCGCCCTTCAACCGGAAGGATTCGATCGCCTCGACCGCCACTTCGCGCACCCGCTCTCCCAGCCGGGCGACCATGGCGGGAGAGAAGGCGGGCGAAATCATCAGCCGGTAAGGCGCATGGTCGGGCGGATCGAGATCCAGCGGATAGACCGGAAAGGGGCGGCCGATATCGGGAATGATGATGCGCCTGAACGAAAAGCGGGTGTGATCGGCCTGGATGATTTCGATGTCCTCGGCCCGCGTGGCGATCCAGTGGCCGCCGTTCCGGGGGGTCCAGAACACGTCCGGGCATTCCTGCTGCACTTTGCGCCAGGCGAGTTGCACATCCTCTTCCGCGCCCGGCAGCGCGAAGGCGTCGACATCGCGCACCAGCGACGGCGGAACGTGCGGGGGTGTCGGCGCCGTTGCGGCGAAAGCCACGGGCGAATCTCCTCTTCCTTGCTGTCGTCTGGCGCGACCGGATACGCGAAGGTTAGCGCCGTCGAGAATATTTTACAACGAGCGGTGAATTTATTTTCCCGCCAACCGACGCGATAGTCTTCACGCTCCCTTGACCACCCGGTCCCACGCATTTCCGGCAGGCAGCGGATAGTCGCAGGACAGCGACAGCGCCGCGTGCGCCGTCCACTCCGCCAGCACGCCCTCGAACTTCGCACGCGCCACCTGGAGCGCCGGAGCGCCCAGAATCAGCCGCAGCGGCGGATCTTCCATCTTCGCCAGTTCCAGCACGGCCCCCGCGCCGCGTACCGGATCGCCGGGAAAATCGTTTCCGGTCGCCCGGAACTGACGCCGCCGCGCGCCCACGGTCTCCTCATAGTCGGGATGGCCGCCCTCGGCATGTTCCGCCCGCGCATCCATGCCGGTGCGGAACGGCCCCGGCTCGACCAGCGAAACCTTGATCCCGAGCGGCGCCACTTCGGCCGCCAGGGCCTCGCTCGCCGCTTCGAGCGCGAACTTGGTCGCCGCATACCAGCCCGATGCGGGATAGGCGGCGATCCCGCCGATCGAGGAAAAGTTGACGATCCGTCCCGATCGGCGCGCGCGCATGTGCGGCAGGATTTCCCGCAACAGAGCCATCGGGCCGAAAAAGTTGGTTTCGAACAGCGCGCGATAGCGCGCTTCGTCCGCTTCCTCGATCGAGGCGAGATAACTGACACCGGCATTGTTGACGAGCACGTCGATGCGCCCGAACCGCGACAGCGCCGCGGCCACCGCATCGCCGCGTTGCACCGCGTCGCATACGTCGAGCGGCAGGGCGAGACAGGTTTCCGGCCATCCCGCCTGCAATCCGGCCAGCGTTTCGGGACGCCGCGCGGTGGCGATCACGATTTCCCCCTGTTCGAGCGCCTGCCGCGCGATTTCGGCGCCGAAGCCGCTCGAACAGCCGGTGACCAGCCAAACCCGGGGCGCTTGCGCCATATCCGTTCTCCCGATGCCTTTGGCCTCTCATCATAGCTGGCAACGGTGGATGCGCCATATAAAATCACTGCTCGTTGACTATTATTCGTCCCCCGTTAGGATCGGCGGAAATATCATGGGAGCAGAGGCCATGGCGAGCGTATCCATTGATCCGGCGCGGGCCGAAGCGCCGGTAAGATCCGTCATCGCGGATCTCATTTCCCAGGGCCGCGAGGTGGGGCTGCAGACAGCCGCCTACCTCGGCGGGCGGCAAGTCGTGGACGTCGCCATGGGCGCAACCGCGCGCGAGGGCGGCAGCCCGGTCAACCGCGACACGCTGTTTTCGATCTATTCGGTGGCGAAAGGCGTGACCGCGACGTGCGCCCATGTCCTCGCCGACCGGGGGCTGCTCGATTTCGACGCGCCGATCGCGGAACTCTGGCCAGAGTTCGCGCGGAACGGCAAGCAGGCGATCACGCTACGCCACGTCCTCACCCATCGCGCCGGAATCCCGCAGATGCCGGACGGCGTGACTCCCGCCATGATGATGGACTGGGATCGCATGACCGAAGCCATCACCGATCTCGAACCGATCCTGAGAGTCGGTCAGGACAACGCCTATATGGCGATGTCGTTCGGCTGGGTGGTCGGCGAAATGATCCGCCGCGCCGACCCGCGTCACCGCATGGTCGATGTGTTCCTTCAGGAGGAAATCTGCCAGCCGCTCGGCATCGACAGCCTGTTCCTGCGCCTGCCCGATGCGGCCTTGCCCCGTTATGCGGAGCACTCCTACGTCCCGGACCCGTCGCCACCTCCCGATTCGCTGAGCGCCAGGGCAATCCCTTATGACGTGCGGCTGACCCCGGACGTGTTCTCCCGGCCCGACGTGCTCCGGTCGCTCGCGCCGGCCGTGAACGGCATCGCCAATGCAAGCTCGCTGGCCCGGTTTTTCGCGATGCTGGCAGGCGAAGGCGAACTGGACGGCGTGCGCGTACTCTCGCGCGAGCGGGTGCGCGGCCTGCTCGTTCCCCGCACCGCCGATGAAGAAATGGAGCCTGTACTCGGCAGGCCCTGGCGGCTTTCGACCGGCGGCTTCTTCCTGCGCAGCACCCACAAGCCCGCCGCCGGAACGAGCGAGACGATGCTCTTCGCCATGGGCATGGGCGGCTCGCTCGCCTTCGCCGACCTCGATGCCGGGCTGGCCGCCGCGATCACGCACAACCATATGTTCAACGCCCGCACCGCCGAGGAAGACCCGTTGCTGCCGGTCGCCAACGCTATTCGCGACGGGCTGGGAGTCCCATGATGCTCACCACGATCCGCGACCGGCTCTCGCTGTGCCACGGCACGATGCTGTCCGTGCCCGCGCCGCAATTCGTCCACGCGGCGGCCGACGCGGGCTTCACGCGTGTCAGCCTGCGCATTCGCAACCCGTCGGCCGGGCTGCCCGGCCGGATCATGGGCGAGCTGTCGCTGGAAGGCGATACGCCGTTCCTGCGGGAGACCGAACGGACCATGCGGGAGCGCGGCGTCCGGCTCGCCGAAGCGGAAGCCGCCGTGGTAACGCCGGAAAGCGACCTTGCCGAACTGCTGCCCTATATGGAATCCGCCGCCATCCTCGGCGCGATGGGCGTGATTCCCGTCTTTGTGGGGCAGGAGAGCGAAGCGCAGATCGTCGACCAGCTCGGCCGGTTCGCCGCGCAGGCCGAAGGCTTCGGCCTCAAAGCGCTGGTCGAATTCATTGCCCTGTTCGCGGTGTCCAGCATCGGCATGGCGGAGCGCGTGATCCGGGCGACCGGCGCGGATAACTGCCGGATCATCGTCGACAGCCTGCACTGGACCCGATCCGGCGGCACGGTGGAGGACATCCGGGCCGTCGATCCGGCGCTGATCGCCTCATGCCAGATCAACGACGGCTGGCGCGCCTTTCCCAACGAAGGACGCAACTGGTGGGAGGAGATGTCGCTGGCCCGCCATTTCCTGGGTGATGGCGACTTCGCGTTGAAGGACATGATCGGCGCGCTGCCTTCCGGCATTCCTGTCGGCTATGAAGTGCTGTCGGAAGAATTCCAGCAACGCGGCCTGACGCCGCCGGAAATGGCGAAGATCGCCATGGCGGATATCGAGGCCTATTTCGGAGAGACGGCATGAGCGGGAACGAATCCCTGCGCCAGTTGCTCGATCGCGAGGCGATCCGCGCGGCCATGGCGCGTTATGCGCGCGGCGTGGACCGCATCGACGTCGCGCTCATCAAATCGGCATTCTGGCCCGGCGCGATCGACGAACACGGCACGTTCAACGGCCCGGCCGACCAGTTCGCCGACTATCTCGGCACGTCGCTCCAGAACTTTGCCGCGACCCAGCACGGCCTGATGAACTGCCATATCGAGCTTCACGGCGACGAGGCAGACGTGGAAACCTATTTCATCGCCACGCATGTCATGCGGCCGGACCTCGGCGGGGCGCGCTTCACGCTCGGCGGGCGCTATCTCGACGTGATGGAAAGGCGCGGGGAAGAATGGCGCATTCGCCACCGCCGTCTGGTGCGCGACTGGGTGGACATCCCCGCAGGCGCCGATGCCGTGCGGGCGCTGCTCGACAAGATCGAACGCAGGGGCAAACCCGCGCCCGACGATCCGTGGGACACCGAAGTGATCGCCGCCCGCCGATAGCGGGGACGAGGCCCCGGCGCCTGGGCCGGGGCAACGGTCACGCAGGGCCGCTCTGGTTGCCGTGATTTCGCCAGGCGCCAGATGATGCCATCTGGCTCGAAATCACTATAGCGCGGCTTTCAGGTCCTCGATCAGGTCGGTCCGCTCCCATGGGAACAGGTCGCCCTCGGGCTTGCGGCCGAAATGGCCGTAAGCGGCGGCCGTGCGATAGATCGGCTTGTTGAGGCCCAGCCCCTCGCGGATGCCGCGCGGCGTCAGCCCGCGCAGGCGCGCGGCGGCAACTTCCGCCACGGCGGCTTCCAGCCGGTCGTCCGGCACGGTGCCGGTGCCATGCGTATAGACGTAGAGCGAAAGCGGCTCGGCCACGCCGATCGCATAGGCGACCTGGATGGTGCAGCGCGAGGCCAGCCCCGCCGCGACGACATTCTTCGCCAGATAGCGCGTGGCATAGGCGGCCGAGCGATCGACCTTGGTGGGATCCTTGCCGGAAAACGCGCCGCCGCCGTGCGGAGCCGCGCCGCCATAAGTATCGACGATGATCTTGCGGCCCGTCAGCCCGGCGTCGCCGTCCGGCCCGCCGATCT
>CAZUOV010000004.1:0-114459 GCA_964621355.1 uncultured Novosphingobium sp.
TGGCCGCAATCGCTGTGCCGAACTTCATGGTCCAGCAACGGATGGTCTCGTAGGTCACGTCGATGCCGTGCTCTGCGAGCAATTCCTGGACATCACGCAGGCTGAGCGCGAAACGGAAGTAGAGCCAGACCGCCTGACGGATAACCTCTGGTGGAAAACGGTGTCGCTTGAATGATATCGGGCGCATGCCATCTCCTTGCCAGAGACTTGTAGCACTTTGCCTGACAGCAGCGCTCGTCACGGAGCGAACCGATCGGGCCGCGCCAGATTCCAGTTGTCCCGATAAAAGCAGGAGGCGGAACGTGCTTCGATCAGATCGTTGGGCTGGGCGAAATAATGCATGCGGTCGAACTGCCGGTTTTCCGTGGTGCTCACGCGATGGACCAGATGGTGTGGACGCAATTCGTTGGGATGGGTGAGGCCTGCCGCAGCCAGAAGCTCGGCAAGCGCGTGGATGGTGCGGGCGTGAAAGTGCCAGACACGTTCCGCCTTGTCCGGCACGATCAGCGCGCGGTTTCTCCAGGTGTCCTGCGTGGCGATGCCCGTCGGACAGCGGTTGGTATGACAACTCATGGACTGGATGCATCCCAGCGCGAACATGAAGCCGCGCGCGGAATTTGCCCAGTCCGCGCCGATCGCGAAAACCGCAGCAAGGTCGAACGCGCTGATAAGCTTTCCGGCGACGCCGATCCGAATCCGGTCGCGAAGGCCGGCGCCCACCAGCGTATTGTGAACGAACAGCAAGCCTTCCCGCATCGGAACGCCGATATGATCGCTGAACTCGACCGGCGCGGCGCCGGTTCCGCCTTCGGCGCCATCAACGACAATGAAATCCGGGATAACGCCCGTCGCCAGCATGGCTTTCACGATAGCCATGAATTCCCATGGCAGGCCAAGGCACAATTTGAAGCCGACTGGCTTTCCGCCGGACAGGGTTCGCAATTGCTGCAAGAATGCCACAAGCTCCAGCGGCGTGTTGAAGGCGGAATGTTTCGCGGGCGAGATACAGTCGATACCGGCGGAAATGCCGCGGGTCGCGGCGATTTCGCGCGTAACCTTGCGTCCGGGCAGGACGCCCCCGTGCCCCGGCTTGGCTCCCTGGCTCAGCTTCACTTCAATCATCCGGACCTGTTTCTCCCCGGCTTGAAGCGCAAAGCGGTCGGCATCGAAGCGGCCATGATCGTCACGGCAACCGAAGTAACCGCTCGCGATCTGCCAGACGATATCGCCGCCATGTTCCCGGTGATAGGGGCTGATGCTGCCTTCGCCGGTATCGTGGTAGAAAGCGCCTCGCGCGGCCCCGGCATTGAGCGCGCGAATGGCATTGGCCGAAAGCGCGCCGAAGCTCATGGCGGATATGTTGAATATGCTCGCGTCATAGGGTTGCCGGCACTGCTCGTTTCCGATGGTGACTCTGAAAGTCACGGGGTCGGCGACAGGTGCGGGTGTCAGCGAATGCTGGATGAATTCATAGTTGTCCGCATAGACATTCTTGAGAGTGCCGAAAGGGTGGTCCGATGGCGCTTCCTTGGCGCGCCGGTATACCAGCGAGCGTTGCGCGCGTGAGAAAGGCGTCGCATCGGTGTCGCTTTCGATCAGATACTGGCGGATTTCGGGACGGATCATTTCGACCAGCCAGCGGACGTGGCCGATCACCGGATAGTTGCGCAGCACCGAATGGGACTTCTGCACAAGATCGCGCAGGCCGATCGCGACCAGCACGATCCAGCCGGCCAGCGCCAAGCCGCCCCACAACCCCCTGGGCTGAAGGGCGAGCGTTACTGACAAGCCCACGATGCAAAAGAGAAACGCGGTGTACCGCAAATGTCGCGACCTTATCGAATTTCAGCCAATGTTTGCGAACGGACTCTGGACAAGATGGCGAAAAACTCAACAGGCTGTCAGGAGAATGTGGCGCAAACGCCATTCGCCGGGAAACCGAGATCGACGATCCTGTCGTCGAACGTTCCGGTCAGTTTCTTGATCGCCGCGACGATCTGGGAGTCCGGGCGTCCGGCGAGATACCCGTCGATCGTGCGCTGGTAATTGCTGATAAGACCCTCCACCTGTCGGGAGAGCCGCATATATTCGAACCCGTCTGAATGAAGGCCGCGCTGTTGCAGCGGAATGTTGGCATAGTCCTGCCTTGGAATCAGGGGGAAATCCTCGCTGTCATACGGCAATACTGTCGGCTCCATGATGGGGGCGGGTTCCTCGCCGCGCGGGTAGCGGGTCAGTGACCAGATTTCGAACAGGCACTTTTCCGGGGCGAGCGGCCTCACGCGATATGCGGCGCTGGAAGCATAGGGAGAAAGCAGGAAGAAGTGCGGAAAGATATATTCCAGACGATTGATCGGATGGTCCGTGATCGCCGTGTTGAAGTCAGGAATTCCCGGCTCACCGTTTTCGCGGAGGGTTCGGGTGAGTTCGCTGCGGAACGTTTCCAGCCAATACGCCATCGCTTCCTGCGGATCCTCCGGCAGATCGATATCCAGCAGCCTGCGGGCGACATCGAGTTCCTTCCGGTGATACATGGAGGCCATCCCGCCGCCCAATGCCTCAAGGTTGCGCACCATCATTTCGATGTTCTTTCGCGCATTGGAATGCAGGGGCGTCGGCGCGCCAATCCCACCCGTGTCCTGCCCGAACATTCCGTTCCAGAGCGTCGGCCATGCGCGCTGCAATTCCGGGTGAGTCTTCATCACATGATAGCTCTCCATGAATGCTTCCGCCGCGATCTTCCAGTTCGCGGGCAGGACCGTGGCATACCACCATTCCATCCGCATTTCCGCCAGCCCCCGGCTTTCAAGATTCCGGGACAATGGTCCAAGGCAATCCGCCAGCGCCGGGGCGTCGAGGTCGTGATTGATAAAGACGCAGCCGATCCAAGTTTCGCAGCGGACCGGTTTCAGGGCAATGTCTTCGGGGGCGGTCAGGCTTTCGTTGAAAAGGTGCTTGCCGTAAACGAATGTGTTCCTGCCATTCATGTCCCAGCGCCAGCCGTGGAACGGACATGTGAAACCGGATTGGGCGCAGTTGCCGTGCGTGCCTGCCTTGCCGCCGGTGAGGCGCACGCCGCGGTGGCGGCAATGATTGTTGAAGGCCTTGATGCCTTCGTTCGTTCGGACGACGATCACTGACCTGTCCAGATTGGAATATTCCACCCAGTCGCCGATCTCCGGTATCTGTTCCAGACGGCAGGCCATTTGCCAGACGCGGCTCCAGAGGTGATCCTTTTCGGCATTGAAGAATTCCTCGGCGTAGTAACGCTGAGCCGGAATCTTCTCGGGGTCGGTGACGGGAAACAGCACTGTTCGTAACTCTGTTGCGGTGCATGCCGGCATCTGGGCGTCTCTCCCTGTGTTCGTCTGTGTTCCCGGGCGGGGGCCTCTGGCGCCAATCCGGTGACGATGGGATGCAAACAGCAAAACATCCTTCTGTCAAATAGGTATATAAAATATATAAATATAGGGAGGCACGGGGGCGGGTGGAAATTTATGGCTGAAAAACAGTATTTTAAGAGATATATGGATCAGGAGCGTCACTCGATAATTCCAAATTTGGAAAAATAAATATAATTAAATATATACATTATGCGATTCACGGCGTAGAGGCGTTCTTGATCAAGGTGAGGGAGAAAGGCGCATGAAGGCGCAAAAATGCCTGTGGGTTCGAAGTGCGATGATTCTGTGCGCGGCGAGCCATGCCGCCATGGCGGCAGCGCAGCCGGCGGTGAATGAAGATGGACTGCGGGAAAGCGCCGTTGCCGATGCGGCGGCGGCGACTATGGAGGACATTGTCGTCACCGCGCAGCGCCGGAGCGAGCGGCTTCGCGACGTCCCTCTCAGCATTTCGGCGGTCTCGGGAGACAATCTCGTGGAAGCCAACGTGCAGAATATCCGCGATCTGACGCGGGTGGCGCCGGCCCTCAGCTTTCTGAACGCGCTATACAGCCCGCAGCCCACCATCCGCGGCATTGGCACGAGGGGCGTCAATCCGGGTGATGAATCCGTGGTGCCCGTCTATATCGACGGCGTTTATCAGGCATTCGTGCCGGCGCTGAACCTGGACCTCAGCGACATTGAGCGGATCGAGGTGCTGCAGGGGCCGCAGAGCGTGCTTTATGGCCGCAACGCCATTGGCGGCGCGCTCAACGTCGTCACCCGCGCGCCGGAAAGCGGCTTCACCGGTGACGCCAGCCTCAGCTATGGGCGCTTCAACCAGTTCATCGGGCGCGCCTATGTGTCCGGCGGCAGTGACGTCGTGACATTCAATCTCGCGGGGCAGGTCAATCGCGATGATGGCTACATTCGCGATGTCGTGCGGCGCAAGGACATCGGCAAGACGCGAAACTATGCCGCACGCGCGCAAGTTCGCATCTCGCCTTCGGCGGACTTCGAGCTGCGGCTGTCGGGCGCCTATGTGAAGAACAACGGCCAGGACGGCCTTGCCTATCGTCCCTTGGATGGCAACACGCTTGCCGCGTCGGCGCCGGGCAACCGCATTGATTTCGGCCACTACCAGGCGGGGCAGAGCTTTACGAGTTCCGCGCCGATGGAAAGCTATCAGTTGGCAGTGACGGCGGTAGGCCGGGCGGGGGCATTCCAGTTCACCTCCATCACGGGTTATCAGGATGCGACGCTGGACATGTTTACCGATCTGGATGGAACCGCCGCCGCAGTGGGGCAATTTCAGGCGTTGTGGGCGCAGCGGTCTATCTATCACGAGGATTATCTGACGACGCAGTGGGACGGTCCCGTCAACCTGATCGCGGGTGGCGTCTATTTCCACGCCGACGATGATTACCGGGATTACCGGGTCACGGCTTTCGGGGCGACCAGTGTCGCCGGTCAGTTGAGCGGCACGACCGACAGCCTGGCCGGCTATGTTCAGGCGACGGCGGAACTGACGCCGGCAATTACGATGATCGCCGGCGGACGCTATACTTACGAACGCCGGACGGCGAATCTGCGCTATTCCGTTCCCGCCGTCTCTTTGAGGAAAAAGGCCAGCTTCGACCGGTTCACGCCGACCGTCACGCTGCAATACCGGCCCGATGCTTCGGTCAATCTCTACGCGCGCTATGCGCAGGCGTTCAAGAGCGGGCTCATCAACCTGACGGCGACATCGGCCGCTGCTCTGGCCCCCCTCAAGCCGGAAAAGGTGACGCAGTATGAACTGGGTGCGAAGCTGGAACTTGCCCGCAGCCTGAGGGTGGACCTTGCCGGTTACTATACGGACTACAAGGATCTGCAGACGGTGGCTCGGGGCGCGGATGGCTCCGCGTTTCTGCAGAACGCCGGAAAGGCGCGCATCTACGGCGGCGAGGCGCAGATCAACTGGCAGGTGGCGCCCGGATTCGATCTTCGTGCCGGCATCGCGGCGCTCAAGGCGACGTATCGGGATTTTCCCAATGCCAGCGTTTCATCCCTGCCGCGCACGACGGGCGACGCGGGAGGCGCGGCGTCGAACTGCTTCGTCAATCCCGGCGCGCCGACCGGCGGCAATCGCACCGTCATCTGCGACGTCACGGGCAAGGATCTGTATCGCACGCCCCGCGTTCAGGCCAATATCGGCGGTAACTACGTAGTGCCCCTTGGCGAAGGTGGAATCAGGTTGTCTGCCAACCTGCAATATACCTCGTCGCTTTACTGGGACTCGCTCAATGTCGTGAAGGAGCCCGAACGCTTCTACCTCAGCGCCAGCGCGGCATGGAAACCTTCGGGCGACGGTTTGGAAATCTCCGTATGGGGAGAGAACCTCCTCAACGAGCGTTATGCCATCACCACGGTGCCGTCGGCGTTCAGCACTCTGACACAACTGGCCCGTCCCATTACGGGGGGCGTGCGCGTCAGTGCCAGCTTCTGAGAGCCGGCACGGGCAGGCGTTCAAGCGTTATGGCCCAGGTCCAGGATCGGCGGCTTGACGAGGGCGATGCGCGACAGGAAATATGGTGGAAGAAGAATTTATCGCCGAAGCCGCGCGGGATATTCTCGCGCGGGAATTTGACCGCGTCAGGCTGCACGCGCTCTATGACGGCGATGGCGCCGTCGCGGATCGCGTCTGGTCGCTGGCGGTCGAAATGGGCTGGCTGACGGCGAGCATCCCGGAAGCATCGGGCGGACTTGGCCTGCCGCCGGACGTGACGCTGGCCCTGCTGCGGGAGTTTGGGCGCTGCGCGGCGCCCGGTGCGCTGCTTCCCGCGTGCGTCGCGGCGTTGTGGGCGGGCCGCGTGGAAGGAACGGGGCTGGCCTCGGCCATCGGCGATGGATTGCGTATGGGAACGCTTCGCCTTGCCATGCCTGCCCTGGACCTGTGCTCGCGGATCGACATTGCCGGGGGCCGGGCAACCGGCCGCCTGCATGGCGCGATCGGCGGATCCGGCGTCACGGCCGCCTTGCTTCCGGCCTGGCATGGCGGCGAAGGCGCGGTTGCGCTGGTCGATCTCTCCGCTGACGGGACATTCACGCCCGGCGGCATCTGGGATCGCACGCGCGTGATCGGAGATATCGCCTGCGACAATTCGCCGGTCATCGCGATCCTGCCGGATCGGGACGGGGTGCTGTTCGATGATCTGCTGACGGCGCTTCGTCTGGCAATCGCCGCCGATAGCGTCGGGGGAATGCAGGCGGTTCGCGGCATGACCGTCCATTACATGTGTGAACGAGAGCAGTTCGGACGCGCGATCGGATCGTTCCAGGCGCTCAAGCACCGGGTCGCGAACTGTTATGTGGGAGAGCAGGCGGCCACCAAGAATTTCACGCTGGCATCCCGCGCCTTTGCGGCAGATGCACGCGACGCCGCTGTGCTGGCGCGCATGGCGAAAGCGGATGCCGGCGCGGCTTACCTGCGGAATGCGGAGGAAAGCCTGCTGTTGCATGGCGGCGTCGGCTTTACCTGGGAGTTCGACTGCCACATCTACCTGAAGCGGGCGCGATTGAACGCGGCAGTCGCCAGTTCGGAGCAGGAGAACTGGGACAGCGCGTTTGCCATGCTCGGGGCGATGGCTGGCGAAGCGTGTCTGCCTGGAGCCGTCGCGGCATGATACTTCAGCACATGCATGACGAGACGGCTTTCCGATCCGCGGTGCGCGACTGGCTGGGGCGGATCCTGCCGCAGCGCCCTGTCCCGGCGGAGCACGCCTCCTCGGACGTCGTTCCGGTCGCCGCGCAACGCTGGTGGATGGCCGCGCTCAATCAGGTGGGCCTCGGAACGCCTCACTGGCCGGGCGCCTATGGCGGTGTCGATATGTCGCCGCGCCTCCAGGCCATTCTGGTGGAAGAGTTCGCCAGGGCCGAAGCCCCGCCGCTCGACATATTCATGATATCCCTCAACCATGTTCCCGTAACGCTCATGCGCTGGGGAACCGAGGCGCAAAAGCGGCGCTATTTGCCGGAAGTGCGCGAAGGCGCGGTATGGTGCCAGGGCTTTTCCGAACCGGGGGCCGGTTCCGATCTCGCTGCCCTGCGCACGCGCGCTGTCCGTGACGGCGATCACTACGTCATCAACGGTCACAAGATATGGTCGTCGTTTTCCATGTATGCCGACAGGGCCATTCTGCTTGCACGGACCGATCCGGGCAGCACGCGGCATTCGGGGATCAGTTTTTTCCTTATGGATATGAAGGCGCCCGGCGTCGACGTGCGCCCCGTCAGGCAAGCCAACGGCAAATCGAAGTTCGCGGAACTGTTCCTGACGGATGTTCACATTCCCGCCGTCGATCGCGTGGGCGATGAAGGGCAGGGCTGGGCGGTGGCGCAAACCACGCTTTCGGCGGAGCGCGGCCTTTATTCGCTGGAAAACTCGGAACGCCTCCATCGCGCGATGGAAATCTTTCTGCGCGAGGCTGTCGCGCAAGGGCGGCCGTGGGCGCGGGATTCGCGATTGCGTGCCCGTTTTGCCGAACTGTTCGCGCGGCTTCAGTCAATCAGGGCATTGATCCGCGACCTGTTGTTCGCCGAAGATCACGATGGCGCCGGGACGATGATCGCGGCGGCAACCATCAAGATTCTGTTCAGCGAGCTGCGCCGCGACTATGGCGCGTTCCGTATCGAGGTCGATCCCGTTGAAAGCGTCTACATTGGTGATGATACGGAAGAACTGTCCGCCAATCCGATGTTCGCCAGCCTGACCTCCTTCGGCGGCATGATCGGCGGCGGTACAAACGACATCATGCGCAACATCATTGCCGAACGTGGACTGGGGCTGCCGCGCGGCTAGGGTCAGACCCTGGGGCCGCCAGGCGGATCGGCACGACAGACGGAACGGGGGAACACCATGCCTGAATGGGACGAGAGTTTCGATTTCGTCGTGGCCGGCAGCGGCGGTGGCGGGCTTGTCGCGGCGCTGACGGCGGCCGAGGGCGGGCTGCGCACCCTGGTCCTTGAAAGCACCGACAAGTTCGGCGGGTCCACCGCGATGTCCGGCGGCATATTGTGGGTGCCGGCGCATCCGCTTCAGGCCGGCGCCGGTGTCGCGGATTCGCCGGAAGCGGCACGCCGATACCTTGATGCGCTGACCGAGGGAGACGAGGCGCCCCGCGGCGCCGAACGCCGTGCCGCCTTTCTCGATGCCGGTCCGCAACTGATATCCTTCCTTCGCGATCAGGGTATTCCCATCCGGCGGTGCGAGGGCTGGTCGGACTATCATGACGAATTGCCCGGCGGTTGCGCGCGCGGGCGTTCGGTGCGCACGGACATCGTGGATATCCGGGTGCTGGGGGAATGGGCGGAGCGGATGCGCGGCAACAATTTCGCGTTGCCGATCCAGTGGCCGGATTCCCAGCAACTGATGCTTATGGGACGCACATTGCGCGGCAAGGTGACGGCGGCGCGGGTGGGGCTGCGCGCTTTGTCCGCAAGGATACGCAAAGCCAGGCTGGTGACAATGGGCGCGGCGTTGCAAGCCCGGCTGATGGTATCGCTGCTCTCCACCGGCCGGGTCGACCTGCGCGCCAATGCTCCGGTGCGCGGGCTGGTGACCGGCGAAAATGGCAGAGTGCTCGGCGTCCAGGCAGAGATCGACGGTGTGCTTCGCCGGATCGAGGCGCGGGGCGGCGTGTTGCTGGGCGGCGGCGGCTTCGGCCATAATCAGGCGATGCGCGACCGAAACCTGCCAGCGCCCAGTCATTCGGACTGGTCGCATACCGGTCCGGGCGATCAGGGCGGCCTGATCGAAGCCGCCGCGAGGATCGGAGCGGCCACCTATTTCGATGCAAACGCGATCTGGATCGTCACGTCGCGGATGCCTGATGGCGCTCTCGTCTTTCACCTGCACGATATCGCCAAGCCGCATTGCATCATGGTGAATGGGCAGGGCCGGCGCTTCACGGACGAATCCGGCTCTTACATGGCCAATGGGCAGGCCATGTATGCGAACGACGCCGCGCCGGGCTGGGCCATCATGGATAGCCGCCATCGCGCCCGCTATCCGTGGGCGCGGGCGCTTCCCGGAAAAACGCCGCGGGAATGGATTGACACAGGCTATATCCGGGTGGCGGAAACGCTCGACGAACTGGCCGCCGTCTGCGGACTGCCCGCTGAGGTTTTGCGAGATACGGTCGAGCGCTTCAACGGCTTCGCCCTGGCGGGGAAGGATCTCGATTTCCATCGCGGAGATCGCGCATACGATCGGGTTTTTGGCGACCCCACGGCAAGGCCCAACCCGTGTCTGGGGGCAATCGGGAAACCGCCGTTCTATGCCGTGAAGGTGTTTCCGGGCGACGTTGGCACGGCCGGCGGCATCGTGACGGATGGCAAGGCGCGCGCACTGCGGGAAGACGGCGGCGTGATCGACGGGTTGTATGCCGCGGGCAATGGAACGGCGCCGACGTTCGGCCGCACGTATCCGGGCGCGGGAGCGAGCATCGCCGCGACTTGCGTTTTCGGCTTTGTCGCTGCGCGGCATGTGATGGAGCGCGCGGGCGCTGCCGTGCAACCGGGCGAAAGATGATCTATTCGAGGATGTCGACCACGGAGGTCCGGCCCAGGGACTTGATCCAGTAATCGGCGGTCCCCGCCATGTGGGCGACCCAGTGCTGTTCCGCCTCGTCGCCCTTGCCCGCCGCGATGAGTTCCACGAGCTTTTCGTGAGAGCGGATGCCCGCTTCGATCTTCCTGGCGGACTGTTGCTGGCGTGATCGCGACGTGTCGCCCGCAGCGGCCGGTTCCAGATGCTTCATAACGATTTCCATATGCTTCAGCACGACCTGTTGCAGCGCCGCGCCGACAACGCCCAGCGCGACGTTGCCGCATTCTTCCAGCAAAATGCGGTGGAAATCGGCAACCGCCTTGCTTTCGGCGATCTGATCGCTGCGCGACAGCCATTCCACCGCGATCTGGGCGCGAAGAGCGGCAGACGCTTCCTTCGGGCGATTGAGAGCCGCCAGCCTCGCCGCCGGTGGCTCGATCATCGCGCGCGCCTGAAACACCTCACCGACAGTGGCCTGGCGGGATTGCAGGGCGAAGCCGGTTGCCTTGGTCAGCATTTCCATCGAAGCGGCATTGACCCGGACCCCGCCTCCGGGGCCGCGTGCGACGCGGATCAATCCTTCCGATTCCAGAATACGGATGGCTTCGCGGATGACCGGCCGCGAAACGCCGAACTGCTGTTGCAGATCCACTTCCGGCGGCAGCCGGTCGTCCGGCGACAAATCCTGCAAGACGATCCGCTTGCGAATGCGATTGGCCACCACTTCCGCAGCCTTGGGAATCCTGACTTCTCCTTGCAGATCACGGGTATGCACGCGGCTGGTTGTCCTTACATCGTCCGGCGGCAATCGTGTGCCGGCCGAACCCGCACGGAAAACCGCATTCACTGGCAATCCGTAAGCTGTGTTGCCCGCGCTGGCAACGGATCGTCGGACGGCGGCGCGGCCCTTGGGCGGCGATGCGGCATCGTCAGGTTAACTCTGTTGGGGTGCGGTGGCCCTCAGCAAGGTTCGCTCATGCGGCTCCGGCGGACGCGGCGATCCATCCCGCCCTGGCGGCGGCTCTGAAGATACGCATGGTTTGCGTGAGACGAGATGACGCTGGATGTTGAAGATATTGTAGATAGCGCTGTGGGTTGAGACGAAACGTTGAGCCTGGCCCTGGGACTTGAACCTCTGCATTTTCCGCTCCCGTCGCCGGACCGGGAGATGCGAGTTTTCTACCCGGTTGTTGTCGCGCAATCGGCCGGGGCGATGACGCTGCCGGCAGTTCAGGGTTTTCAGCGCCGCCGGATCGGATCCCAGCCCATCGGTGACGATCGTCTCAGGGACGTATCGCTGATTTTTGAGCAGCTTTCTCAGCAATTTCAGTGCCGCCGCCTTGTTCCGACGCTTCTGGACGAGCATGTCGAGAACCTCGCCCTCTTTGTCCACGGCGCGCCACATATACATGCGCTGGCCCCGGATGCGCACCACCATTTCATCAAGATGCCAGACATCGTCGGCACGGGGCGGGACGCGGCGAATGTTGGCTGCAATCGCTGTGCCGAATTTCATGGTCCCGCAGCGGATGGTCTCGTAGGTCACGTCGATGCCGCGCTCTGCGAGCAATTCCTCGACATCATGCAGGCTGAGCGCGAAACGGAAGTAGAGCCAGACCGCCTGACGGATCACCTCTGGTGGAAAACGGTGTCGCTTGAACGATATCGGGCGCATGCCATCTCCTTGCCAGAGACTTGTAGCACTTTGCTTGACAGCACCCTCACGTACTATGAGTCCGACTTCTCTTCGCGATTGTCCCGCCAACCCGGATTGGGAAAAACGGGGAGTGTTCCGCCATCGTGAATTAAGCTGAGAAAATGAAGCGCGCGCTGCTGCGCCCCGCCTAGCATGGAGCCTGCCGAAATGCGAAGCATGCCAGTAACGAGCCGATGAATGAAATCGGGGTCGGAAATCCGACCTTCCGACCAGTCGTGGCTTGTCGAGTATTCCATATTCGCAATGATGCCGGCAAGTTCATCCACATGAACGCCGGCCTGCAATTCTCCATCGCGCTCAACCTTGTGCAACCAAGGGTTGAGATTGCGGAAGACCATGTTCTGCAAAGCAGTCCAGATATCAGGACTAAGGCCCGGTACGAAGTAAAGCGAGGAAATCGATCTCGTGAAATTGCGGGCCGCCATGCTGCTGCGATAAGTAAGGATCATTCGATCGATTACGCCGTCCAGCGTATCGGAAGGCGTTCGATATCGAATGTTGCGATTGACTTGATCATAGGCATCGCGAATGGCGATGGCAACCAGACGATCCTTGCTGTAGAACGTGTTATATAAAGTTCGTAATGCGATATTGGCCCGCTTGCAAAGCTCTCGGATAGACAGGCCATCCATACCTGATTCCCCCAGCATCCGCCTGGTCTCCTCAAGGATGCGAGCGCGACGATCCATGATCGCGGTACTGGAATAGACCGGCCGCTTTTCAGGATGGGGGGGCAATTCATTATCCAGCAAAACCGCTCTCCTTCAAGTTATTCAGGATATCGGACCAGCGGTCGCGTCGCAACCCTGCCAACCCTTAAGATTCACTTCCTCCAAGGGGTATCCGTCACGATCTCTCCAAAATGATATCCTGTTATATAAAATGCTAGCCATGGAGGCGAATCATGATAATGTGCCCAGATCGCGCAAGATCGCTTCAGTGCGCGGCGATGAAGAACAGGGCTTTCATGAGGAGTGGGATATGCAACTGGAGGACATGATCGTTGTTAGTGTTGACGATCATATCATCGAACCGCCGTCGATGTTCGATCGGCACCTTGCTCCGCAATTGCGCGATCTCGCGCCCCGCTACGTGTCCGGGGCGGACGGCCAGGCGTTCTGGCATTGGGAGTGCGAGGACAAGCGCAGCTATAACGTCGGCCTGAACGCCGTCGTCGGCCGCCCGCGCGAGGAATACGGCACCGAGCCCACGAATATCGACCAGATGCGCAAGGGCACGTGGGACGCGGCGGCGCATATCGACGACATGAACGTCGGCGGCCTGGCCGTGTCGCTGAACTTCCCCACCTTTCCGGGCTTCGACGGCTCGTGGTTCTGGGACGCGAAGGACAAGCGGAACGCGCAGCGCGTGATCAGCGCCTACAACGACTGGCATTTCGACGAATGGTGCGCCACGTTCCGCGGCCGCTACATCGAAACGGCGATCTTGCCGCTGTGGGACATGGACGCCAGCATCAGCGAGCTGAAGCGGATCGTCGCCAAGGGCGGCCGGTCCATCACCTTTCCCGCCAACCCCACCGTGCGCAGCCGGCTGCCGTCCATCCACACCGACTACTGGGAGCCGCTGTGGGCGCTGTGCCACGAGGCCAAGGTGGTCATTAACTGCCATATCGGTACCGGCCAGACGCCGGCCTACGCATCGGACGAATCCCCCGTTTCCGCGTGGATCGTCGGCCTGCCGATGGCCATCGGGCCCGATGCGGCGGACCTGCTCCACCTGGCGGCGCTCACCCGCTATCCCGACCTGAAATTCTCGCTGTCCGAAGGGGGAATCGGCTGGATTCCCTATTTCCTGGAACGCTGCGACTTCACTTACCACCACCATGGCCCGTGGGTGCGGATGGACTGGGGCGGCAAGCTGCCGTCGGAAGTGTTCCGCGAGCACTTCCTGTGCTGCTTCATCGACGACAAGTTCGGCTGCGCCAACTATGCCTCGGTGGGCGAGGACATCATCGCCTACGAATGCGACTATCCGCATTCCGACTGCACCTGGCCCAATGTCGCCGAGGAATTGTGGGAGAACGTCAAGGATCTCCCCGATCCGGTCATCGACAAGGTGACGCACCGCAACGCCTTCAACTTCTTCGGCATCGACCCGATCGCTACGCTGGGGCGCGAGAACCTGACGGTCGGTGCGCTGCGCGCCCAGGCGACCGGGGTGGATTGCACGCCCGTGTCCTTCGGCGGCAAGGACGCCCGTTTTCAGGGCACGCCGGGCAAGCCGGTGACAGCCGCCGACGTCCAGGCGACGTTCGCGCTGAACGCGCAAGTCGCGGTCGGCCAGTAGGCGGGGGCTGGCCGGGGCCGCGAGCGGCAAGGCCGCTTGCCGTCCCGGCCAGGCCGCGCCGCCGCGCGCCCTAACGGGAATCCATGCAATGACGCAGATCATGAAGGGCGTTCGCGTCCTGGAGGTTGCCCAGTTCACGTTCGTCCCGGCCGCCGGCGCGGTCCTGTCCGATTGGGGCGCGGACGTCATCAAGATCGAGCATCCGGCGCGCGGCGACGCGCAGCGCGGCATCTCGATGCTGCAATCCTGGGCACTTGACCCGCAGCGCAGTTCGTTCATGCAGCATCCCAATCGCGGCAAACGCAGCGTGGGGATCGACCTGAGCACCGCCGAAGGCCAAGAGCTCGTCCACGAGCTGGCCCGCGGCTGCGACGTGTTCCTGACCAACTACCTGCCCGCAGCCCGGCAGAAGCTGCGGATCGACGTCGAGCACATCCGCGCCCACAATCCCCGCATCGTCTACGCGCGCGGCAGCGCCTTCGGCGACAAGGGGCCGGAGCGGGACAAGGGCGGCTATGACGCCACCGCGTTCTGGGCGCGGGGCGGATCGGCGTCGCTGGTCTCGCCGCCCGAGCTGGGCGGGCCGCTCGCCCAGCCCGGCCCGGCCTATGGCGACACCATCGGCGGCATGAACATCGCCGGCGGCATCGCCGGCGCGCTGTTCCACCGGGAACGCACCGGGGAAGCGCTGGAACTCGACGTCTCGCTGCTTTCGTCGGGCATCTGGGCGACCGCGTGCAGCATCGACGTGTGCATGGAATTCGCTCAAGTTCCGTTCGTCGCGACGCTGCCCGGCATCGACCAGTTCGGATCGAACCCTTTCGTCGGCACGTTCCGAACCGCCGATGGCGGGTTCCTCTACCTGTGCATCCTGACGCCGGGGCCCTATATCGCGGATACTTTCGCGCATCTCGGCATCCCCGATGCCGCCGCCGACCCCCGCTTCGCCACCGGAGAGGCGCTGCTGAGGCATGTCGAGGAGGCGCATGACGTCGTGAGACTCGCTTTCGCGGGGCAGCCTTTGGCCTACTGGCGGGAGCATTTGAAGACGATGAAGGGGCAGTGGGCCGCCTTCCAGACCCCGCTCGACGTCGCGTCCGACGAACAGGTGCTGGCCAACGGCTTCATCTTCGACGTCGATGCGCCTGATGGGGGAGAGCCGATCCGGCTGGTCGCCAATCCCGTGCAATACAATCACGCCCCCGTCCGCAATACACGCGCCCCGGAAGCCTCCGAGCATACGGAAACGGTGCTGATGGAACTGGGGCTGGATTGGGACCGGATCGAGCAACTGAAGCGAAAGTCGGTCATCGCATGAGCGGGAAGCAGGGCGTCCGCGCTCATTACGCATCCTATTCTACTTTCTGAAATCGCGGTTGAATCCGGCCGATCGCCCAAGGCGGCCGCAAGGGAAAATGCAGGGACGGTCCGTCGACTCAATCACGCGGTCTGCCCGTCGAAAAGGAGGAGAGACATGAAGAAACGAATGTCGTGCATTTGCATGGTCGGCGGATCCATGCTGGCGGTGATAAGCACACTGGGTAGCGCACCTGCGGCCGCCCAGATGGCCGGTGTCGACAGCGGGGAGGACATCATTGTGACGGCGCGCAAGCGCGACGAATCCTTGCAGGACGTTCCCGTCGCGGTCACGGTATTTTCCGGCGAAGACCTTGTGAAACGGGGCATTACGAGCTTCAACGACCTTGGAGCGGGAAATCCCAACGTCAAGATCCAGCCGCTGTCGAGCAATGCCTCGATCTCGTCATCCGTGGCCATCCGGGGCAACGTCCAAAGCGCGAGCACGCTTCAGGTCGATCCGTCCGTCGGCGTCTATCTCGACGGCCACATCCTCGCGCACCAACTCGGCACAGCGCAACTAACTGTCGACGTGGAATCGGTCCAGACGCTCAAGGGCCCGCAGGGCACGCTGTTCGGTCGCAACACGACGGGCGGCGCGCTCCTCGTCAAGACACGCGATCCCGTGCTGGGCGAGACCACCGGCCATGTCCAGGGCGAGGTCGGCTCGCTCAACACTGTCCGGCTGGGCGGGGCGATCAACGTCCCGGTCGGCGATGTGGTGGCGTTGCGCCTCGTTTACCAGAACAATTCGCGCGACGACTATCAGTTCTTTGCGGACGGCCGCGCCCTCGGCAAGAAGGATGAGGAAGTCCTGCGGGGCAAGCTCCTCATCAAGCCCGACGAACGCACAACGATCCTGCTGAGCGCGGAAAAGCTGCGCGAATCCGGCACCGGGACACTGGGGCTGACTGCTCAGCCCAACCGTCCGGTCTACAAGAACATTCCCGTCTCGGGTTTTCCCACAACGTCCGGCAACGTCGTTCCCATCGATGCGCGCGCGCGGGGCGAACTGGGCGAGATCGACGCACAGTTCTACACCGTGTCGATCAGCCGCCAACTGGACAACGGCGAGATCAAGATCCTTGCCGCCCATCGTGCCTACGACGTGCAGACGGCGCTGACGCTGCCGCCGCGCTTCGGCTATACCTTCCAGGACAAGCCCGACAACAAGGACTATTCGGCCGAGTTGCAATACAACGCTTCCTTCCTGGACGGCAGGTTGGATCTCACCTCCGGACTGTTCTATTTCGACGAGACCGTGCACGAGAGCCAGAACACCTGGTACTATAGCGGGCTGCAGCGCACGTCCCGTTTCCTGACGGCGAAGTCGCGGTCCAAATCAGCCTATATCCAGGGCAGCGGCCGGCTGACGGACCAGTTCAACCTGACGCTGGGGCTGCGCTACACCAGCGACCGCAAGTCGGGCCGGCTGCTGGCCGCGACGTCGGATTCCGTGAACACCGTGACCGAGACGATTGCGGGCACGCCGCAGGCGGCGGCCGCCAATCCCGTCGCCACGCATCTGCAAAAGCACGAGAAGCTCAACTATCTCGTGTCGATGGACTATTCGCCCAACGAGGACATGATGGTCTACGCCAGCCACTCCACCGGCTACCGCGCTGGCGGCGCGGGGGTGGACCGCATGGCCGACAACCAGCCGACGAATCCCGATTACCTCAAGACCACCTTCTTCCGCCCCGAAAGCATCAAGAACTACGAACTGGGCTTCAAGACCCAGTTCCTCGACCGGCACCTGACGATCAATGGCGCGCTGTTCTATCAGGACTACAGCAGCTACCAGTATACCGCCGTGGTCAACGCCGTCCGCATCACGCAGAACGCCGATGCCCGGATCAAGGGCTTTGAACTCGATGGCCGCCTGAGGCTCGGGACCGGGACCACGCTGTGGGGCGAAGTCGGCTATACGGACGGCAAGGTGCACGGCGGAGCGCAGGACGGCCTTCGCCTGCCGCTGATCCCCCGGCTGACCTGGGGCGCCGGCATCGAGCAGGCGGTTGATCTCGGCGAGGCGGACCTGACGCTGGCGGCCAACTATAGCTGGACCGACAATATCTGGACGGAACTGGAGGATCGCACGCACACCAACATGCGGGCGCGCGAACAGCTCAACCTATCCGCCACCGTCGAAAGTGGTCCGTTCTCGCTCGGCGTGTTCGCCAACAATGTCACCAACGAAAAGGCATATTCCTATATCATCTACAGCAGCGGCGGGGCGCTAGATTTCGGCGGGCTGACCCTCCCGCGCGTGATCGGCGTGCGGGCAAAATACAGCTTCTGACGATGCGAAAAGGCCGGCATCCTTCGGGGGCGCTGGCCTTTTTCCGGCGACTGCCATGTTTGAGAGTACGCTATCCTGAGTGCGGTCATCGGGAGAAATTCACATAGTGAAGCACTACCAGGCCCACTTGGCCCGATCCGGGCATGTCCTGGGCATCGCCGAAGGAGTCATGCGCAACAATGACTCAACCTGCCTGCGTCATTGCTTCGTGGCGCTTGCAATGACGAAGGAAGTGGGGCCGGCGTTGCGCGGCTCTCATCGCTTCAGTGCGTTCGGGGGCGGCCGGTCAACGTCCCGTCCAGCGCGGCTTCCGCTTCTCCAGGAATGCGCGCGTGCCTTCCTTCACGTCTTCGCTGGCCATGATCCGGCGCGTCGCGGAAGTAGACAGGGTCCAGAGCTCCGCCTCGTCCTTCTCGCGGGCCAGCCGCGATAGCTTCAGCGTTTCCTCCACCGGAATAGGGGCCGCGGCGATGATCTTTTCCGCCAGCGCCAGCGCGGCCCGCGTAACCCCGTCGTCCGGCGCCATCGTGCTGGCGATGCCGTGCTGCACCGCCTCCGCCCCACTCAGGCGGCGGCCGGCCAGCAAAACTTCCAGGGCCAGTGAGGGAGGCAGCAGTCTGGCGAGGCGAAACGCGCCGCCGGCGCCGGCAAGCATGCCCTGCTGCGCTTCTGGCAGCATCAGGATCGCGCCTTCGCCTACGACCATGATGTCGCAGGCCAGCGCGATCTCCAACCCGCCGCCCACCGCATAGCCGCCGACAGCCGCGATCCAGGGCTTGCTGCGGTTTGCCCGCACGAAACTGAAGAAGCCGGCTTCCGCACTGATCAGCGCAGGGCCGTTGCCCGCCGCGATTTCCTTGATGTCGGCGCCGACGCAGAACGCTCCCGGCGACGAGGATGTCAGCACTGCCACGCGGATGTCCGCATCCCGCTCAACATCGGCGACGCATACCTCCATCGCCTCGCGCATGGCGGCTGTGATGGCGTTCCTGGCCTGGGGCCGGTCCAGCGTGATCACGGCGATCCCATCCTGTTTGCTGAACGTCAGGCCATCCGCGGGTGTATTGTTCGCCATCCCCATTCTCTCCTTCCTGCAAATCGCCCTTGGCACCTTGCGCAATAATTGCATCTCGATATACTATTGATGCATGTGACTCGCCGTCAGCGGGTCGCGAAACGCCCGTGTGCGGCCTTTGCCGTCATCCCGATTTCCTCGACGCCGACAGGGTTGCCCAGTAGCGGATATTTCAGGCCCGTCTGGAGCGCGCTTGTTCGCAACTGGTCGAGAGATTCCCAGATTGCCCTTATCGACCCCTGCATCGCTGCCCGCGGTTTGGCGGCGGCGCGAACGGCGATCTCATGCGCGCGGCTCCAGAGCGCGTCGGGGGCAGTGATCTCGGTTACGAGGGAAACGCGCAGCGCCGTTTCGGCCGAGATGCGCTCGTCGCGCCCCATGATGGTCATGCGCAGCACTTCGGGAAGCGGGATGCGGTAGGTCAGCCCGATCGGTTCGAGCGCGGCGACCAGACCGAACGAGACGTGCGGCTCGAAGAAGGAGGCCTGGTCGGAGCAGATGACGATGTCCGATTCGTTGATCCAGTAGAACGCTCCCGCCGCGCACATGCCGTTGACGGCGGTTATCATCGGCTTCCACAGCCTGTTGTGCTTGGGGCCAAGCAACTCGCCCGGATCGACCTTCGCCCACAGGTCGTCATAGATCAGGGTGTCGTAGCCGCCGTTTTCGGCGACATCGACGCCGACCGAAAACGCCTTGCCGGGAACGGCGCGCAAAACAATGGAGCCGACGGTGCTGTCCACTTTGATCCGTTCCCAGATATCCCGGAATTCAAGGCACATGCGCCGGTTAAATGCATTGAGCGCTTGTGGCCGGTTGAGCGTGATCGTCGCCACTCCTTCCCCTACTTCATACAGAACTGTTTCGTAGGACATGGATGGCCTCCCTTCTGCTGTTCGAACCGTCGCGCTTCGACCGGGCACGGCTTTGTGACGCTCATCCTGCAATTAATGCAACATGATGCATAATTCAATATTGACCCTGCCGTCGACCGCTTCATATAGCGTCGGGGCGACGCGCGCGGGGCAGACGGGCACCGATTTCCCGATGTGGCGTCGATAGCGACACACAATAGAGGGGATTGCGCGCGCATGGTCAGTCTGCGGATAAGCGAAGAACAGACCCGGATGATGGAAATGGTCGCGCGCGCCCTGACGTCGGCTGACGTTGCGACGTTGCGGGGCCCTCAGGCCGAAAGCTGGAAGCTGGTCCGCGACCTGGGCATTCCGCTGATGCGCGTCTCCGCCGACCGCGGCGGCTGGGCGGCCGGCCTGTTCGACGCGGTTCTTGTCGCCGAGGCGGCGGGTACGCAGGGCCGGATCGACCAGGTTGTTCCGGCGATAGCCGCCTATGCGCTGCTCGACCGGCTCGGTGATCCCACAGGAGAAATTGCACGTGGGACGTCGCCGCTGATAATCGCTCCCTACGATGCTGCCGTCTATCCCGTGCAGGCCGTGCTCGGTGCCGGGCGCGCGGCTCGCCTGCTGTGGCGCGCGGGCCAGCATGTGCTGATCGCCGAACTTGCGGAAGACGGAGGAGCGGGAAGCCCCGTCCTTTCTGTCAATCTGAAGGCGCTGGCCGCGCAGGCCCGGCGGGTCGCCGAAGGTCCATCGGCCGTGGCGGCGTTTCGCGCCGCGATCAGCGAATATCGGGTGTTGCTCGCGGCGGCACAGGCCGGCATGGGCAAGCAGGCCGTGGCGGACGCTGCCGCTTACGCCCGCGAGCGCGAGGTATTCGGCAAGCCGATCGGCGCCTATCAGGGGGTTGCCCATGCCCTCGCCAATGCGCTGACGTTGGTTGACGGGGCCTCGCTGGCGGTCTGGCGCGCCGTTGACTCCGCAGCCCGTGCGGAACCGGAAGCAGGCCGCTTTCTCGCCGAAGCATGCTGGTGGGCGCACAAGGCTGCTCTGCGGGCGATCAAGGCCTCCATGCGGGTATTCGGCGGCTATGGCATGACCAGCGATTCCCGCCTTCCGCACTACTATCTGGCTGCCCGCGACGCCGGGCTGGCCCTGGGCGACCCTGATGGCCTGCTATCGGGCTACTCCAGCGCCATGACCCTGCCGGATGCCGGTTCCCCCGGCGTGGACTTCGCCGACGACGACGAGACCACGCTGTGGGCCGACCGCGCCGCGCGGTTCGTCGCCGGACAATTCCCGGCGGAGGACAAGGAGCGGTTCCTGAACTCGTCGGACAACCATTTCCCGGACCTTCACCGGCGGCTGGCCGGCGCGGGCCTCCTGTACCCGGACTGGCCCGTGGAATTCGGCGGGGCCGGCGCTTCGGCCTTCGCGGCCTCGGCCGTACGCCGTACGCTCGGCGCGGCGGGCTGGCCACTTTCTGTCTTGGCCGTATCGGACATGGTGGGCAAGCTGGTGATGAAATTCGGCAGTCCCGAGGCGAAGGCGGAGATTCTTCCGCGCCTCGCCGAAGGGAGCGCCATTGCCTGTCTGGGCCTGTCCGAGACGACCGGCGGGTCTGACGTGTTCGCCGCCAGAACCCATGCTCGCCATGACGGTTCGGGCTGGATCGTCAACGGGCAGAAGGTTTTCACCACGTCGGCGCATATCGCCAGCTATGTCCTGTTGCTGACCCGCAGCGACACGCAGGGCGACAGCCCGGCCGGCATCACGCTGTTCGTAGCGCCGACCAACAGGCCGGGGTTCGATGCCCATGCTGTGCAGACTTTCGCCGGCGAGCGAACCAACATCACATTCTACAGCGACTTTCCCGTTGAAGACAAATACCTCATCGGCGCCGCCGGCCACGGCGCCAAGGTGCTGGCCGCGACGCTGACCATGGAACACAACATGGGCGACTACTATCTGGCCTCCCTGGAAAGCAGCGTGCGCGAGATCCGCGAGCGATACGACGCGCTGATCGCCTTGCCCGGCATGGCGGACCGGAAAGCGCGGGTTGACCTGTCGCTGGCCCGCGCCGACGCCCACATCAACCTGCTGCGGTGCCTGTCGCAGCGCAGCCAGTGGGCGGGCGAAACCGGAGACGCGGAACGCTGGTTCGGGCCGATGTGCAAGCTGTTCGGGACGGAAGCCTGGGCTTCGGTCAACGCCGATCTGGTCGACTGCTTCGCACCGCATTCGATCATGGCCGCCGAACCGGCGCTGCGCCCGGCCGAAACGGAGGCGCGGCGTGGCATCCCCGCCACCATCTATGGCGGCACCAGCGAAATCCAGCGGAGCGTGATCGCCGAAACGGCGCTTGACCTGCCGCGCAGCCGGTGAATCTTCCGGTTGCTGGCGCTCCATCGTCTGTCTGTGACGAAAGAACATGATATGCCATTGAGATATCCGCCCCCACTTGGCCATTCCTGCCTGCCGGCCGGGACTTACGAGGGAAATACCGTTCTGATTACCGGGGGTGGCACCGGCCTCGGCAAAGGCATGGCCCTGGAGTTTGCCCGGCTCGGAGGCAGGATTGCCATACTGAGCCGGAAGCCGGAGCATCTTGTCGCCGGGATTGCCGCAATCGAAGCCATTGGCGGCCGCGCGATCGCAGTCGCCGGCGATGTTCGGGACGAAGCGAAGGTCGCCGCCGCTTTCGACGAGATCGATGACCGGTTCGGCCCGGTCGATGTGCTCGTCAACAATGCGGCCGGCAACTTTCCGAAACCGGCCGAGGAGCTTTCGCCCAACGGCTGGCGATCCGTGATTGATATCGTGCTGAACGGCACTTTCATTTGCAGCCGGGAAATGGCCATGCGTCGCATAGCCGACAAGCGCGGCGGCGCGATCCTGAACATCGGCGCCACCTATGGCTGGACCGGCGGCCCCGGAACCGCGCACAGCGCGGCGGCAAAGGCGGGCGTGTCCAACCTGACCCAATCGCTCGCGGTGGAATGGGCGCCCGATGATATCCGCGTCAATTGCGTGGCGCCGGGGCGCTTCCCGCATGAGGACCAGCCCGCACATATCACCGCGCATAGAGAGGGCGAGTCGCGCGGCGCCGCCATCCCGGCCCAGCGAGTCGGCGAATTGCGGGAACTCGCGTGGGCGGCGACTTTCCTCTGCTCACCCTACGCGGCCTACATCACCGGGCATACGCTGGTTGTCGACGGCGGCAACTGGCTTCGCCGGTCGCTGGTCATGCCGGACTTCACTCCTATCCGCGACCAGTTCGGCAAGCAGGGGAAATATCGGCCCTGATCGTGCGAGGCGCCGGTTGCAGCCTTTCCCCATGCGGTTTTCCCGAGCGCTCGCCCCTGTCCCTCCGCTGTTCGAAAAGGTATATATAGACCTTGAATCTCTGCCGGAGGTATATATAGACCTTAGACGGACAAGCGATTGTCCGCTGCGCGCTATGACAGCCAGGGAGGGATGGAATGAAAGCGATACTTTGGGGTTCCACATTGCTGTTTGGCGGACTGGCCGGATCACCGGCCTTCGCGCAGGAGAGCGGGCAGCCGCAGGCGGACGCCGGGGACGTCATCATCGTGACGGCCCGCAAGAAGGAAGAGAGCCTGCAACAGGTGCCGATCGCCGTGACCGCGATCGGCGGCGAGCAACTGGCGTCGAAGAACGTGGTCCGCTTCCAGGATCTCCAGCAGGTCACGGCCGGGCTGACGGTTCAATCGAGCGCCTTCGGCAACAACATCCCGAGCTTCACAATCCGCGGGCAGCGCCAGTTCGCTCCCTACATGACGCTCGACCCGTCCACCGCGATCTATTTCGCGGACGTCGTCCAGTCCCGTCCACAGGGACTCAATGCCGCGATGTACGATCTGGAATCGGTGCAGGTGCTGAAAGGCCCCCAGGGTACGCTCTACGGCCGGAACACTACGGGCGGCGCGGTGCTGATCGCGCCGAAGAAGCCGGAAGCCGGGAACGGCGGCTATGCGCGGCTCGTCCTGGGCAACTACGATCTGCGGACCATCGAGGGCGCAGCCAATCTCGCGTTCGGCGACCACATCCAGTTCCGCGCGGCGGGCCAGATCGCGCGGCGGGACGGCTACACGCCCAACCACTACAATGGCGTGCGTCTTGACGACGAGCATAACGAAAACTGGCGTCTGTCCCTGCGCTTGCGGCCGGCCGAAGGCATCGAAAACCTGACTGTCGTCAACGGCTTTCACGCGCGCGAGAACGGCGTCGGCTACAAGCTCGTCGCCCTGGCTGATCCGGCGCCGCCGGGTATCGTCTATCCGGACGGCTATTTCGCCACTCTCGCCGCGATTCGCGCCCAGCCTTTCCACAGCACCAACAGCGATCTCGTCAACCCCGCCGCGCGGATCAAGACCTTCGGCCTGTCCAACGTCACCACGATCGACATCGGCGAAGTCCAGCTCAAGAACGTGCTGGGCTATCGCCACGTCAAGTCGTTCGTCGCGTTCGACTTCGACGGCTCGCCCGCCGCCTTCTTCCCCTCGCTGGAGAACGTCCGGTCGAACATGTGGAGCGACGAGCTTCAACTCCAGGGCAAGGCCCTGGGCGGGACACTGGACTGGATCGTGGGCGCCTATTTCTTCCAGGAAAAGGGCTCCGACCAGCAGACCAGCACTTTCCTGGCGGTGCGCGATTCGAAAGGCGATATCGTCAACCGCAGCTATTCGGGCTTCGTGCAGCTCAACTACCACGTGCCGGGCGTGGATGGCCTGTCGGCCACGGCGGGGGTGCGCATAACCAAGGATATCCGCAAGTTCGACGCGCAGAGCACAGTGAACGGCAACTGCCGCTTCGGAGTCAATCCGTGCTCGGTGAAGCGGCGTCTGAGCTATGCGGAGCCAACCTATCATCTGGGGCTGGACTGGCGCGTCACCCCGGACGTGCTGGTCTACGTCTCGCATAGCCGCGGCTATCACAGCGGCGCGTTCAATTTCCTCGCCGGCAATCTCGCCGCACTCGACAACCCGGCCGATCCCGAATTCGTGATGAACTACGAAGCCGGCCTGAAAACGGATTGGCGGATCGGTGACCGGCCTGGCCGGCTCAACCTGGCGGTCTACCGGCAGGACTACAGCGGCATCCAGCGCGTCGTCGGCGCGGTGGTGAACGGCACGTTCGTTTCCAGCCTGGTCAACGCGGCCGAGGCGCGCATCCAGGGACTGGAGGCCGAACTCAGCTTCTCGCCCGCCGAATTCCTGAAGCTGTCCGCGCACTATGCCTATACGGACCCGAAATACACGCGATTCGACCGTGCGGTCCCGGGCGGCGGCGCCGTCGACATTTCCCCGACGCGGTTCATCGCATCCAAACATGTTCTGGGCGGAGAAGCGCGGCTGACCCTTCCGGTCAACGACCGGGCCGGACGGATCGAGCTGGTCGGCTCCGCCTACTATCAGTCCCGGACGACGTTCAACGAACAGAACTACGACGGCGCCCGTTTCTTCCCGACATCCTTTATCGCGCCTTACACGCTGCTCAACGCGCGGGTGGAATGGAGCAATATCATGGGGAGCAACGCCAGCCTTGCCGGCTTCGTGCGTAATCTGACTGACAAGCACTACTACGCCGGGGGCACCGATCTGGTCGATTCCGCGGGCACCACCGGCGTCTTTCTGGGCGCGCCGCGCACTTATGGCCTGGAATTGGCATACAGGTTCTAGCGATGGCCATTTCCGCCGATCTGCACGATGCGCTGGCCGGCTGGGGTGACAATGCGATCCTGGAATACCAGGATCGCCGTTGCACGCCCGAGGATCTGGCGCGGTGGCGGCAGGAATTCAGGGAACTGCTGCGCGACGGCGGGATCGCCGACGATGCGCCGGTCGCGCTGATCGCGCGCAACCGCCTGCTTCACGCGGTGGTGATGATCGCCTGCGCACTCGAAGAACGATCGCTCGCCAATATCTATGCGATCCAGTCGCCGGAATCGATCGCCGCGGAGCTGGCCGCGCTGCGCCCGAGTGTCGTTATCGCCGACGCGGCGGACTGGCACCCTTCGATTCACGACGCGGCGGCGGCGCTCGGCGCAGTGGGCATCGTCCTCGATCACGCCGGCCCATGCACGATCACCGCCGCGCCGGGTATAGAACGCACGGGCGCCGGTCCATTCCGGGAGCCGCCTTGCGAACCGGGGCTGGAGATATTGTCCAGCGGCACCACCGGCCCGCCCAAGCGCATCCTTCTGCCCTTCCGCATCATGGACCGCTTCATCGCCACGGCGAAAGCGGCAGGCGGACCGAACGCCGTCGCTTCCCCCGAAGTGGTCATCATGCCGTTCAGTGGCATCGGCGGCGCCAGCGCCCTGCTCGCCAATGTCGCGCTGCGCCGCACGACGGTGCTGCTTGAAAAGTTCTCCGTCGGCTCCTGGGTCCGCGCGGTTGAGCGGCACCGCCCGGAATATGTGACGATCCCCCCCGCCGCGATCCGCATGATTCTGGACGCGCAAGTCGATCCCGGCTCGCTACGGTCGATACGCTATGTGACCGGCGGCGGCGCGAAGCTTGAACCGGCGCTGCAGGATGAATTCGAAGCGTGCTATGGCGCGAAAATCCTCTGGGGCTATGGCGCGACCGAATTCGGCGGGACGCTGGCCTGCTGGACGCCGGAGCTTCGCGACCGCTTCCACGCGCGCAAGCGCGGGTCGGTCGGCAGGCTGCTGCCCTCGGTCCATGCGCGCATCGTGGATCCGGCCACCGGCAAAGACCTCGGCATCGGAGCGATCGGATTGATCGAGGCGCTGATCCCGGCCGTCGGTCCCGACTGGATTCGCACAACCGATCTGGGCCTGCTCGACGAGGAGGGCTTCCTTTTCCATCACGGCCGCGCCGATGGCGCCATCGTGCGCGGCGGCTTCAAGGTCATGCCCGAGAGGATTGTCGAGGCGATGCGGCAGCACACCGGCGTTCGGGACGTCGCCGTCGTGGCCGTGCCAAGCAGGCGGCTGGGCCAGGTTCCCGTCGCCGTCATCCAGCCCTGGCCGGATCAACCCCAGCCGTCCAAAACCGGCCTGCTCGCGCATGCGCGGCGTCATCTTGTCGCCCATCATGTGCCGGCCAACTTCTATTTCGTGAGCGAACTTCCGCGCACATTGACCATGAAGATAGATCAGGCGGCGGTAGCGGCGCTGGTCGGGAAGCTGGCCGGAGCGGACGAAAGCGGTTGCCATGGCTGAAAAACGGGCCTGGCTCACCGTCGTGATCCTGCTGCTGCTGTCAATTGTCGCTTATATAGACAGAAGCCTGATTTCCCTGCTGGTTGAGCCGATCAAACAGGATCTCGGACTCGATGATTTCGAGATAGGCATCGTCCAGGGCCTGGGATTCGGCTTGTTCTATGCGCTGTTCGGGATACCGATGGGCTATCTGGTCGATCGCTTTCCACGACGTATCGTGATCTGGGCAGGCGTGAGCGCCTGGTCTCTGGCTGCCTCCGCCTGCGGCCTGGCGACCAGCTTCACGGGCCTGATGCTCGCGCGTTTCGGCGTCGGCGCGGGTGAAGCGACGCTGTCACCGGCAGCCTATTCCATTATCGGCGATCTTTTCCCGCCCCGAAAGTTGGCATTCGCCATCGCGCTGTTCGGAATCGGCGGAGTTCTGGGAGTCGCGGTTTCGCTGATCCTCGGCGGCACGATCATGTCACTGGCCGAGCAGGCCAGCCGGGAACTGCCTGCGCTCGCGTCCTTCAAGCCGTGGCAGCTTGCGTTCATCATGGCGGGACTGCCGGGGCTGGCATTGGCGTTTCTGGCCTTCCTCATTCCCGAACCACAGCGGCGCGGCGCAGCCGTTGCCGCCGGCGGGCAGGCATCCCTTTCCGGTTTTCTATACGCGCATCGCCGCCTGCTGCTGTGTCATTTCATCGGCTTCGGCCTTGTGGCCACGCTGTCTTACGGGATGATGGCGTGGGCCCCGTCATTTCTGATCCGGCGCCATGGCATGACAATCGCCGAGGCAGGCATGTATCTGGGAGCCATCGGCGCGCTGGCCGGGGTCGCCGGCCATCTGTTCAACGGCTGGATAGTCGACCGGGGCTTTCAGCGGGGCATCGGCGACATGCATCTGCGCTACTATGCGATAACCTCGCTAGCGGCAGGTGCGGCGGCGGTTATAGGCTTCGCCCTGCCGTTGTCGCCAGCAGGTTTCGGGGCGGCCTTCGCGGTAGTCTATTTCCTCCAGCCGTTCACGGGACCGGCCGCCGCCCTGCTTCAGATCGCCACTCCGCCGGACTATCGCGGCCGTGTCTCCGCGCTTTTTCTGCTGGTGATGAACCTCATGGGGCTTTGTATCGGGCCGGCACTGGTTTCGGCCGCCACCCAGTTTCTGTTCGCCGATCCGCTCCGGGTCGGGGAATCGATCGCGCTCATGTTCGCGGTGCTTTCGCCGATCGCCACCGCAGTCTTCTGGGCGGGATTGAGCGCCGCGCGCGTCGCGGTGCGCGGATGAGCCTGCCCGATCTCTCTGGACGGCGGATCATCGTCACCGGCGCGGCGAGCGGGATCGGCCTGTCGACCGCATCGCGCGCCGCCGACGCCGGCGCCGCCGTCGCCATGATCGACCGGAATGCCGGCGGGCTGAAAGACGCGGCCGCCGCGATCCCCAACAGCCGCGCCTTTCCGGCGGACCTTGCCGATCCCGCCGCCATCATCTCGACAATGGAGTCGGTCCGCGCCTGGCTGGGATATGCGGATGGCCTGGTGAACTGCGCCGCCATCGCCACCGCAGGCCGCTTTGCCGCACTTGGCGACGATGCCTGGAACGACATGCTTGCGGTGAACCTGACCGCACCGATGCGCCTGTGCCGCGCGCTGCTCACGATGCGCGATCCCGCGCGCGTCGCCGCCGTCGTCAACGTCAGTTCCGGCGCCGCGCTGCGTCCGATGCCGGGGACCGGCGCCGCCTATGCCGCATCGAAGGCGGGGCTGCTGGGGCTGACCCGCGCGCTTGCGCTTGAGCTCGCGCCGTCCGTGCGCGTCAATGCCGTGTGTCCGGGCCTGGTCGACACGCCGCTGGTGCGCGATCTTCCGGGCCGGGACGCGGCTGCCGCCTATGCCATCGGCCGACCTGCGGTCCCCGCCGAGATGGCCGATGTCATCCTGTTTCTGCTCAGCGACGCGGCCTCTTATGTTACAGGCGCGACATGGACCGTCGACGGCGGCCGCTGCTTCTATTAAGGTTCGATGTGACTAACGAAGGCATGAGCAAAAACGGCAAGATATCGGAACGTGTCGCGGGTGAAATCCGCCGGCTCATCGCCGATGGCGAACTGTCGGACGGGGCTGAACTTGGTTCCGAAGCCCAGCTTATCAAGCGTTTCGCCGCCTCGCGTCCGTCGATCCGTGAGGCGGTTCGCATTCTCGAATCCGAAGGCCTGGTCAGCATCGTCAAGGGCGCCCGCACCGTGCGCGTGCAGCAGCCGTCCGAAACTCTGCCGACGCGTTTCATCGCGCTCGTGCTTCGTAGCCAGAAGACCAGCCTGGCTGACGCCTACCGCGCGCGGACCCTGCTTGAACCGCCAGCGGTGCGGGAAGTCGTTAATCGGGGCGATCCGAAAGCGCTAGGCTTCCTTCAGGACATCGTCGAACGCGAGCATCGGGCGATCGGCGATCCGATTGCTTTCAGCCGTTTGACCGTACAATTCCATGAAGAAATCACCCGTTTGAGCGGTAACAAGACGACGCATCTGTTGCTGACGATGCTGCGGTCCATCTTTGAGGGGCATTTCGAAGCGTCCGTGTCGTCGGCGTCCACCGCCAATTTTAATCTTGCCGTAAAGGCCCACCGTATTCTCCTGCGATATATCGCGCGGAAAGACTCGAATGGAGCTGAGAAATTCTGGGCGAGGCACCTTGCGGAAGTCGAGAAGAGAATGTCGGAATTCCCTGGATTTAATGATATTGTTGATATGTTTTAGTGGATTGATTCCAACGTTTTGTGCCCGCGTCGCACGGCAGCGATGATATTGTCGGAGACGATCCGCCTTGCGTAGTCCGTTCTCGCGACGGCAGGAACAGGCACGCCGCCAGGGCGCCGCTGCGCTGGCCGAGTGGACGTCGCTTGTCAGTTGAAGCCGTTGGCTAAGGGGCGAGGTCTGACAGGTGGAGACGAGTTCGCATCCGACTGACAGCACCCTGTCGAGCAATATGCTCCACGTCCGTGGCAATGCCATGTATTAATCTGCCGTACCGATGCGTGCTATCCGAATGGAGAACAGCTTCATTTCGCAACGGGGCTTCTGGCCGTGCTCCTGGAGGACTTCCGGGCCAGCCTGCCCATTCACGCGAACCGCTTGTACAAAAATCCTCTCGGTCGTCGACGGATCAGCGCCATTTCACGCCTAGCTCGGCGGTCGTGGCAGTTGACTGTTCCGCGCGCCGACGGGCGGCTTCCTCCACTTCCAACTGCTCTTCCGAAGCGTTGAAGACGTCGTCTCGCGTCAGGTACGGCCCCATTACGTCGAAGAACGCCACCCGGCGGTTCAATTCCGCCATGCGGCCATCTGCGGGGCCTTCGCTCCACGCTGGCAGCGCGGATGCGAGATTCTCGACCCGCCAGATGGCGATATGCGAGAAAGCAGGCTCGAACGTGAACATCTGCCCTGCGGGATCGAAACGCATGAGCATGCCGCTGACATGCGATGGACGGCACAGCAACGCGGGCAGCCTGTCGGTTGCATACCAGTCCTCGAAGTCGGCCTGCCGTGCCGCCGGGACGTTGATCTGCTCCAGGACCAGTGACTGATTGTCGGGCGTGAGCGAAGTCGGCTGGTTGGTCCGCGCGGCCACGGGGTAGTAATAGCCGTTGATAACGTCCGTTTTATCGTGGGCGTGGGTTACGACCATTCTGCGGGTTCCCATCGCCTGCTTGTGCTCCAGAGAGAGCAATGCCGGATCGAAAGTGTCATATATCGTGAAATACTTGTGGCTGGGGGTTTGGACCTGGATCTCGGCTGCAATGAGCCTCTGGACGCGAATGGAACCCGCAAAGCGCATGACGTCGCGGATGTGAACGTTCGTGTACCAGTCGTTGAAGTCGTCTTCGCGCCCCGCGACCGGATTGATGAGAACCGTAAGGAAGGATTGCATGGTGTGCTCCGGGCGGCGGTTTTGGAGTGTTCAGGCGGTCGTGTTCCAGACCAGCGGATCGAAGCGGTCGCCCTTGAAATCGGTTCGCCGGACGACATTGCCGGTGAAATCGGCGCGACGTTGGGCCAGGTAGACAATCGACGGCACGATGGACGAGGGCGGGGCGAACTGCTTCATGCGTTCCTCGTCAGACAGATCGTCGCGAACCGTCCGGCCCCGGGTTTTGGCCCGATACCTGGTCAACCAGTCGGCATTATCCTTGCTGCCCTCCGACAACAATGCCATCGGCCGTATGGCGTTGACGGCGATATTCGCCGCCGCCAATTCCCGGGACAGGCCGCGCGTAAACTGTTCGATGCCGGCCTTGGCCACGGCATAGGCCACATTGCCCATGGAGTCGTAGCGGGGATCGCCGCCGGTCGACGACATGTTGATGATGCTGCCTCCCCCGCCTGCCACCATGTGCCGTGCAGCGAAACGCGCGCAGTGGAATGTGCCGTTGATGTGGGTCTGGATCGTCTCTTCCCACTGCGACATGTCGATGTCGATGACGTCGTGACCGGGGAAAAACAAACCGGCGTTGTTCATCAGGATATCGAGGCGGCCGAATGTTGCGGCAGCCGTGTCGATCGCCCTGCGGACGGCTGCCGCATCACGCACGTCGCAGGTGAGGGCCAGCGCCCGTCCTCCGTCGGCTGCGATCTCGGCGGCCGTGGCCTGGGCGGTGCCGGGGCCGGTGCCGTCGCTGCGGCCGGTGAGCGCAACAGCGGCCCCTGCTTCGGCCAGACCAATGCAGATGGCGCGACCGATGCCCTTGCTGCCGCCAGTGACAAAGGCGACTTTTCCGTCAAGTGGGTTGTTCATGATCTCGAATTCACTCTGCACTTTCGACTGGATACAGATGCGATGACGACCTGCGAAGAGCAGTGTGCGCAGCGACCTTGGAAAAGGGAAGGTCGTGGTCATTCCGGTGGCAAGCGTGCGCTGGCTCGACGTCCCCGCCTGCAACCTTGCCCGCAACCCTTGGACACGATGCCCTTAAGCGCTTCCATTCGTTGCCCGATGGGGATCGGGAAGATATTGGTGTTTTCATATCGTGTGTCAGGCTTTGCTGAAATCCGTAAAATCCCAGCTCCGGATTTCCCAAGGGATAAATTCCTATTTACAAATTGTCTGTCCGGCTTCACCTTGCCGCAAGCGGGGAGCGGGAGGTCTTGAGCATGAGGTGCGGTGGATCGGACCGGGAATTCTCCGCGTCGTTGAAATGAAGCCGAGACCGTAAGGGCAAACTGGACACATGCCATCCGGGGGAGGAGAGACGTCATGAATAAGGCAAAGCTGCTTGCCAGCGTCGTGATCTTTGCGAGCGTCGCGCAGGCGCCGGTTGCGATGGCGCAGAGTGCGACAGATCAGGCCGGCGATGGCCGGCTCGAGGAAATCGTCGTCACCGCGCAGCGGCGCGAGGAGAGGCTGCAGGACGTTCCGGTCTCGGTGACGGCGGTGACGGCGGCCAAGTTGGAGGCGCAGGGCGTGTCGAGCGTCCAGAACCTGCAGCGGCTTGCGCCGGCGCTGAGCATCGCGAATTTCCCGGGCGATAACCTGACCGCCTCGATTTCTCTGCGCGGTCTGTTCTCGTCCGATGGCCTGCCGACGGTCGACCCGACGGTGGGAATCTATCTCGACGGGGTCTACATCGCGCGCGCATCGGGCGCGAACCTCAATATGATCGACGTCGAGCGGGTCGAGGTTCTGCGCGGACCGCAAGGAACCCTGTTCGGTCGCAACACCATAGGCGGCGCGATCAACATCGTGTCCGCGAAGCCGAAGGGCGAGTTCGGCGGGTCGGCCGAAGTCGGCTACGGCAATTACAATGCGTTCAAGGTCCAGGGCGTGGTCAATGCTCCGCTGACTGACACCGTAGCGGTCCGCCTTGTCGGCATGCACCGCCAGCATGACGGTTATGCCCGCAGTTCGATCACCGGCGCCCAGCTCAACCGCGACAACACGGAATATGTCCGCGGTTCGCTCGCCTGGCAGCTGGACGACAACTGGGATCTGCTGGTCGTCGGCGACTACACGGGGACCAAGTATCGGGGCGGCCAGTGGGTCGTCCCCGTCGCCACGTTCGGCATCGCCGACACGCTGATCCAACTGCTGAGCGGCGGCACCGACAGCGCCGCCAACTATAACGGCCTGCCAATCAGCAAGCGCCCGGCCACGACCGGCCACGGCACCTACAACGCGCGGGTCTGGGGCGTCGGCGGGACGCTCACCGGGCAGGTGGGCGATGTCACGGTCAAGACGATCATTGCCTATCGCGACCTCTACCGGCTCCATACCGGCACCGACCTCGACGGGACACCCTATCCGATCCTCGATTCGCAGGATCTGCTCGACACCCAGCACCAACTGAGCACCGAGGTGCAGGTTCTGGGCAGGAGCCTGGAGGATCGGCTCAACTGGATCGTCGGCGCCTATTACTTCGAGGAGTCGGGGCACAACTTCTCCCACGCGCACAGCATCCGCGGGATTCTGCCCAACCGCAACGTCACTGACGGCCGCTCGGAGAACACTTCGACCTCGTTCTTCGGGCAGGCGACCTACAGCCTGACCGATGCGTTGCGCTTCACCGCCGGTGTGCGCTGGGTGCGGGACACGCGCCTGCTCGATTCGCGCAATCTCTCGGAAACGCCGGCGGGTGCCTTCGTCGGCTGCAACCTGACGATCGCGACCGCGCCACTATGCGTCACCCTGCTGCCGCAAGCGAAGTTCAAATACGTGCCGTTCACCGTCGGCCTCGACTACCGCGTCAATCCCGACACGCTGGTCTATGCCAAGCTGAGCCGCGGCTACCGCGCCGGCGGCTACAACCTGCGCGGTTCGGACATCAACGCGCTCAGCTTCTTCGGGCCGGAGCGGGTCGATTCCTATGAAGTAGGGTTCAAGGCCGATCTCCTCGACCGGCGCCTGCGCTTCAACCTCGCCGCGTACCATTCCAACTACACCAACATCCAGTTGACCGCGGTGATCGGCACTTCGTCGGGCGGGATCACCTCGACGGTGCAGAACGCGGGCGAAGGCCGGATCAACGGCGTGGAAGCCGAGCTTACGGCGGTTCTCGGCCCGCTGACGCTGGGTGCGTCCTATGGCTACATCGACGCCAAGTACACGAAGCTCCTGCCGAGCGTGACTTCGGTCACGCTCAACTCGCCCTTCCAGTTGACCGCCAAGCACAGCCTCAACCTGGAAGCCGACTACACCGCCAGGCTGTGGGACGGGGCCAAGCTGGTGTTGCACGCTGATTATGCCTACAAGACCCGCATCAACTTCGCGAGCATCCCCACGGCCAACCCGGCGAATACGCAGGGTCCGGTGGGGCTGTTCGGGGCGCGGGCGATGCTCGCCATGGACAACGGCCTGTCGGTTTCGGTCTGGGGCCAGAACCTCGGAAACAAGCGCTACCTGCTGCGCACGCTCAACATCGAGGCGATCGGCAGCGTCAACGGCTCGCCGGGCGATCCGCGGACCTTCGGGGGGAGCGTCGCATACAAGTTCTGACACTTGCGGGACACGCCCCTCCGAAACTTTCGTGCGCTGCGATTTCCATGGGCCTGACGGCCTGTTCGGAGCTTTCGGAAGGAGCCTGACGTGCGACAATCGCCGATCCGGCGGAAATTGCCGACGCCGTGGTATTTCTGGCTTCGGATGCATCGCGCTACCTGACCGGCGAGACCATCAGGATGGATGGTGAAGCCATCCAGATGCCGCGCATCGGCATTCCGCAATAACCCGCGTTAGGAGCGAGCAGATGGGCAGACTCGAAGGGAAGGTCGCGCTTGTGACCGGTTCCACGGCCGGGTGCGGCGAGGCAAGTGCCCGCCGCTTCGCCGCGGAAGGCGCGCGGGTGGTCGTTACTGGCCGCAACCGTGATCGCGGCGAGCGGATCGTTGCAGAGATTCGCGCCGGCGGAGGCGAAGCGCGCTTCCTTCGCGCCGATATCGGGGTGGAGGCAGAAGTCGAGGCGCTCGTCGCCGGGACCGTCGCCGCCTATGGCGGGCTTGACGTCCTGGTCAACAATGCCAGCCCCACCGAACTGCAGCGCGGCGCCGCGCGGGTCGACGGGCCAGTGACCAGGCTGTCCACGCAGGACATGGAGAACCTGTGGCGCGGCGCGCTCTACGGGTACTTCTTTGCCTGCCGCTTCGGGATCGCCGCGATGATCGAAGGCGGCCGCGGCGGCTCGGTGGTCAACATCTCCTCGACCGTGTCCGTCGCCGGGGTCGAGGGCGCCGATGCCTATACCGCCGCCAAGGGCGCGATCAACGCGACGACGCGCTCGATGGCGGTCGAATACGCCCCATACGGCATCCGGGTAAACGCCATCCTCCTCGGGCTGATCCTGACGTCCGATACCGCGCGGAACCTGGTGGCAGATCCGCAGGCCGGGGAGTTGCTGCGCACTCGCCATCTGACCCGCTTCGGCGAGCCGGAGGATATCGCCAACGCCGTCCTGTTCCTCGCCTCCGATGAATCCGCTTTCATCACCGGCAGCGAATTGCGCGCCGATGGCGGCGTGACCATCAATTCCAAGTTCCCCGCCGCCCGGATGCACGGCCGGACAGACACCTGACAGGGGTGGGACGGCAATGACCAACCCATACGCGGCCATGCCGTGACAATACGCAGATCCTTTGCCCGTGAGACGCTCCTGCGCGAGCCGCGATACTCAAGTTTTCGACGTCGAATGCAAGTGGCTTGCGGGAACCGGCCGCTGGATGCCGGGCGAATACCGTTCGGTCGCTTCGCTGACCCACGAATGGAGATCGTGCAGATACACGCGCGTGGCGAAAGCCGCCCTGGCCGGATGCCTTGCCACTATTTCGTCCACGATCTGCCCGTGGTGGCGGCTGACCAGTTCCATGAAGCTTGCCCGGTTCTCCTCCAGTGCGGCCGCTTGCGACCGTCCCTGGATCAGCGAGATCTCGACAAGCGCCAGAGTGAAGAATTCGATCAGCGGATTGCCGCAGGCGCGGGCGATCAGCCGTTCGACCTGCGCGCCCTTGTCCTGCCAGCCGGGAGCGTCGGTCAAGGCCGCGGTCCGGTCCTCTCCCGCCGCGCTTGCCAGTCGTTCCGCCAGCTCCCGCTCCCGGCGTTCGGCGGCGAGCCACGCCGCTTTCGGTTCCAGCACCAGCCTCGATTCGATCTGGGCGTCGAAGCTCAGTTCGATGGACGACAGATAGAGGGAAATCATCTCGATGGCGGCATAGGGTTCGGCCGCCCCGACGAAGATACCGCCCTTGCGCCCGGGCATCACCCGGATCGCGCCACTGCGCTCAAGCGGGCGCAGCGCGTCGCGCAGGGTTATGCGCCCAACCCCGAGGAGTTCCTGCAGTTCGGCCTCCCGGCCAAGCTCGTCACCCGGACCCAGATCCCGCTCGGCGATCAGGGACTTGATGGCAGCGGCAACCCGGTCTCCGAGCCGTCCGCTCCGCCTTTGCCCTTCGAACTGGTCCCTGAAAGGTTGCAGGAGCCTTCGATACGTGATCGCATCGGCCAGATTTCCGCCGATGATCGCGCGCGAACAGGAACTGCGCAGGCGCAGTTGCTCGGTTACATCGAATTCCGCCAGGTCGGCGAGCTCGGCCTCGAGACTGCCGAGAACCTCGAAGATAAGCGCAAAGACGGGCTGACGGGCAGCATGGAGGATGGCTTTGTCGAATTGCCGGATGGCCTGCATCCTGTCCGCATCCGGCTGTCGCGATTCCCGAAAGATGCGTTCGACTTCGGCAAGCATCTCCGCGTCCGCATAGCGGCAAGCCCGTTCAGCCAGGGCAACGTCGATCATGTCGCGGGCTTCGCGCACCTGCCCGATGGACACGCCCACCTGACTGAAGAAGACATACATTGCCTGGACAGCGGTTTCGGCTGGCAGGGCCGCCACCACCAGCCCTCCGCCCCGGCCTTCGCGTGGGACCACGATGCCGTCCTCCTGGAGGAAGGTAATGGCCTTCCGCAGAGTCGGCACGCTGATTCCGTAACGCTTCGCGACGTCCGGCAGAAATCCGATATGAGTCCCGACCGGGATATCGCTGGCGATGACGTCCATCGCGATCGTTCGAGCGAGACGGACCGGTGCCGGCCAGTTCCGCTCGGACACCGCCGCAACTGCCTTGCGCTTGCTCATCGATACTTTCGCCCCAGTCCTGTCGGCTCCCTAGCGCAAAACGAGCGGGCTTGAAAACGTATGGATTGTTCGCGTTTCGACCGGTTCCTGGATCAACCTCTCGGACTTTCCCAACCCGCGGAATCGCCAGCTATCGCCGGGGTCTCGTCGAAGGAGGCGGTTGGCCAAGGAAGGTCACGAGCGCTATCGCTACTGCAATCCCCACGGCGAATGCTCCAAGCGCCGGTGCATAGCTGCCCGTCCGGTCGAAGGCGAGGCCCGCAAGCCACGAGGCGGCGGCGACCGATACACTGTAGACGGTGATGACCAGGCCATAGATCTTGCCGTAATCGGCTGTATCAAAATAACGGCTCGAAAGATACGCGGCCACGTCGACCTCGCAGCCGATGCCCAGCCCGATGAGAATGGCCAGCCAATGCGCGCTGCCGAACCCGATCGGAACGGCGAGTATCCAGATCGCCGCAATGGCAGGAAGACAGAATGCACCGACCGTCACTGCGAGAGGAGGCAGTCTGTCGTAAAGGAATCCGGTCAGGAGACGCCCCACAACCAGCGCCGGGCCGGTTACGAGGGCGACCGATGCCGCTTCGCCGGGCCGCAGCCCGGCGTCGATCAGCATGGCCTGGAAATGGACAAGCAAGGTGCCGATGCACGCCGCGACGAGACCAAGCGCCGCTGCCAGTTGCCAGACCTTGCGCGAGGCAAGCGTCAGCCACCATTTGCGCGGGGGTTGCCGCGGCTTGGCAGGAATCGCGGATTGCATCGTCTTTGGCACGAACAGCCATGTCGGGACGATCATCAATACGAAGGCGCCGAGCGCGAGCGTGGGGTAGACGCCGCGCACGCCGAAGTGCTCGACCAGGCCAACGACGATCGTCGGCATCAGGCTGACCACGGCGCCCGGGCCGGCAAGCGACGCTGCCAACGCAAGTCCCCGGTTACGGTCGAAACGCTGGATGACGATTACTGTCCATGCGATGCTGCTGGCGCCCGAGGAAAGGATCGTGAAAGCGAGGTATGCGGCATACCAGGTCCATAATTGTGGACCGGCAAGGCCCAGTAGCGCACATCCGATCGCGTATAAGGCGATCCCCGGAACCAGTATGCGGCGCGGACCGTAGCGGTCGGTCAGGGCGCCGACCGCAATGTTGGTCACGGCATGGACGACGCTCCCCATCGCAAGCGCAAGCGTGATGTCCCCACGTGACCAGCCGAACGCATCGTTCAGGGGGTCGACCATCGCGCCCACGACATGGACGTGGGCGCCAGCGACCGCCGAACCGATTGCGGCAGTCAGGAGAATGCCCGCGCTGACAATCCAGGTCTGAAACCGCTCTTTCCGTATGGACGACACCACGGCGACGGTCATCGTCAGCGCAGGAGAAGCTTGGCCATCTGGCTCCGGCGCCGCCGAATTGTGCGCTCACGTTCATCGGGAACGATCCGCGCTGCAAGTGGCAGGGCCTCCATGACTTCCCCAATCGGCACGATTCGGCCGGTTGGCGCGGCAAGCGATATCTGCGGACCGGCAACCCGCACGAGCGCCGCGCCCCTCTGGATTCCCTGCAGGTCGATCCAGTTGGCGATGCCAGGGTCTTCGTGCGAGAAGACCGCGCGGAAAATCCCGTCGCTGTCGATAGTCGCCTGGGCGTTGTTGAGGCTGCTGTGCCGATTCACATAATCAAGGGTGCGCCACCAGGTCGTGCCTGGCTGCACGCTCCAGTAAGGCGTGTTCGGAGCGGTCATTTCCATTATCCACGCGTAACCGGGTGGAACGTCGAAGTGGCCCCACGATATCGCGGGCACGCCTTCATCGCGAACTATGAATTCGGTGAAGCCGTTCGGCTGTTTTTCGAAACCCGCGGTCAGGCGGTCGGCCCAGAAACGCGCGGTAAGTTGCACCCAACTGCCGATCGTGTCCAACTCGCGCGCAATCCGGTCAGGGCTCATTTGGGGCCAGCCGTCTGCGGTAACATCAAGCGCCTCTATTTCGAGCACCGATCGTTCGGCGCCTTCCCAGTCAGCGAAAAACTCGCGCAGCAGTGCGGCGGTGACTCCCTCGGGCAGCGGATGCCAGGCGCTGTCGCGGGGCCGTCCACCGACAAAGACTTCAACACCATTCGCGGTGTCCGCAAAGTCCTCGCGCTTGAGCGTCAGGCAAATGTCCTGGCCATCGAAAAACTGCAATGACATGGCCGGCGAGTTGCCAAGGGTTCCGGAAATCCGATAGGTCACGCCGCCGGTGACAAGCATTGAGCGATAGGCGGAATCGGGGGCTGCGCCGCCCCAGTCGAAAAGGTGCACCGGCCATACCTGACCAAGCATCGGGGCGTGCGGACTGGCCTCCCCCAATGTCCGGTCCATCGCGAAATGAAGAGTGGCGAGGATGTTTCGGAAGCCGTCTGCCCGGCTCACCGGATCGAGCGGCATTCCCGGCCGATCGATCAGGTCCGCTGTTGCCCGCAGATTTTCGAGCAACCGGTCAAAGGCGCTTCGCACCTCGTCTACACTGCCATCGGTGCCGGCCTTGCTGATGATCGCTGGCATCGTCGAGAACATCCAGTCCAGTCCTGTCGGCATGCTCTTCCCCTTCTACTGAAGCCCGTGCCAACTGAACGCCGTGAGTTGGCAGGTCTGCTTTCAAGTGCCGATTGAATCGGGCAAGCCCTCGGCGAGTGTGGCGCCAAAATGAAATATGTTTTCCCCAGACACCAGTCTGGCCGAACCCCTGGAGGTGGCCGAAAAGCCGCATATCCTGAAACTTTTCCACGGCTTCCTGTGATTTTGAGAGCCTTGCTCCTTGTGTCGATGTCGATAAATATCAATATCTTTTTTGAGAATCTACCAGGATTCGAGTTTGAGACCCTGTCAGCCTTTGCGCGGCTGGCGGTGAGCGCAAACGATGGTGGCGGCCAACCGGCAAATTCCGGTTGCCGTGGTTGCCATCCATGCGCCCCCGCTTTCCGACTTCGCCGACCTACCCCCCGTTCGGCGCGGGCGCTTTAGGGAACATTCGAGGAGTAGTCGTCAAATGCCCATTATTTCCGTGAGCGAAGCTGTCGCCACCCGTCGCTCGGTACGCGCTTTCCTTGATCGACCGGTCGAACTCGCGGTGCTTGAACGGATCATGCAAAAGGCACAGATGGCGCCCTCTGGCTGTAACTATCAGCCATGGGAAGCAACGATCCTGACCGGCGAGCCATTACGCGACCTTCAGCAGGCTATGCTGCGCACGCCTTTTCAGGAACCCCGTGAATACGTCGTGCAACCCGAAGGTATTCCAGCGGAATATCATCGCAGGCTGGGTGAAATAACGGGTGCGCGACTTGCGGCGGAAGGCGTCGCGCGTGATGATGCGGAAGCGCGCGCCGCCATCGTCCATAACAACTTCACCAGTTACGGCGCTCCGGTTGTGTTGTTTTGCTATCTTCCCCGTATCATGGGGCCGCCGCAGTGGTCCGACGTCGGGATGTGGCTGCAGACAATCATGTTACTGTTGCTTGAAGAAGGGCTCGACAGCGTGCCGCAGGAGTTTCTGTCGCACCACGGCAGGCTCATCAAGAATCATCTTGGTATCAGTGACGAAAGCCATATCTTCTTTTGCGGACTCGGTATCGGTTATGCGGATAAATCCGCGCCAAGCTATCTCTATCAGCGCACCCGCATCCCCTACCGTGAAGCAGTCCGTTTTCGCGGCTTCCAATGATTGGGGAAAGAATTTTAAGGGGATTCTATAATATATAATATAATTATAAATCCAAAATATCTTATTACATTTAATTATAATTACTACTCGTTTGAGAATAGGAATAGACTGAAAGGGTAGGATGGGCGCCTGTTACTGGCGGTCGTCGAAACACCCGTTTCTCATTCCGTTCCCGGCGGCGTGCCCATGTTCGAGAAGTTCTCCCAGTGACGCTGGTCTCATTGCCACTCGGCCGCCGCCGATCCCAATGGCCCGGCGGGCCGGGACCACTGCATGGGCGATCCCGCGATCGAAGCCGGGGGAAGGATTCTGAAGGCCTTTCCCCAGTGCGTCTGTTCGGCAACCGCGCAGAAATCCGTTGCCATGGGTTCTGAAAACCGGCTCTCGCTGCTGCTGGTTCCCGCGCTCCACAGCCACTCCGCCGTGCGGGCGAGGGAGAGGCGGTAGCGTGGGCAGGCTTCGCCACGCTGGCGGGCCAGGATGCCGCGAACCGCGGCTGCGGCCATCAGGTAACCCGTCGCGTGATCGAGTGCCTGTACCGGAAGCGAAACGGGGGCGGCGGTCTTGCGCCATTGCCTGCCCGCATCGGCAATTCCCGTCGAGAACTGGACGAGGCTGTCGAACCCCCGGCGAAGATGCCAGGGGCCGGTCTGTCCATAGGCGTCGAGCGACACGTCCACCAGCCCCGGCCTGATTGCCCGGCGCGTGGCCGCATCGTAGCCGAGGCGATCGAGGGCATCCGGCCGATAGCCATGAACGAGGATGTCGGCACCGGCGAGCAATCGCTCAAAGACATTTCGCGACATGGGATCGCGCAAGTCCAGTCTGGCGCAGCGCTTGCCCGGCGTGACTTCGGGCACGACTCCGGGCTCATCCCATCCGGGAGGATCAATGCGGAGCACTTCAGCTCCGTATCCGGCGAGGAAGCGCGTTGCGACAGGTCCGGCCAGGACTCTGGTCAGGTCGAGCACGCGTAGTCCCGCGAGGGGGCGTATTGCGGACGGTTGCCAGCTTGTTGCCATGGGAACAGGTGATGCTGAATCATCGGTGACGATCAGCGGTTCGAGATTCACGGCTTTCCCTTGGGGATGGTCCCGCCATTCCGCGCGGCTTCGCAGGCGCGCGGCGCATCCGCCTGCCTGCACCACGTCCTGTTCCAGCCGGTCACTGTCCCAGCGGGCAACTGTTTCCACGACGGCCTCGCGCGTCGGGGCGCACCCCAGGACGGATAGCACGGCGGCGCGATGATGCGGCGCGTTGGTATGCAGTTTGATCCAGCCGTCGCGAGCCTGATAATCGCCCGCGAGAGTGTCCCACGCGGCGGACAGGGCCCAGCCCTGTGGCTGGATCGTCATGCCGAACCAGAGGGAAGCCAGCCGGTTGTTCACTGATATGTCCGGTGCCGCCGATATGCATGCGACAAGTTCCGATACGGCGAGGCAGGCTGCCGCGATCGACGCCGATGCCAGTTCGGTCACCGCGAAGCAGGAGGGCAGGCGGTCGCTGCCGTCGAACGATACGCGGGCGGCGATATCCGGCGGCAGATCGAGAGCCATCAGGGCATCGGGAAGGAGCATGCCAATGCCTTTCTGCCGGCTGGCCGGGTCAATACAGTTTCTCCAGCGCCGCGCCACCATAGTCGGCGATCTCGTCGAAGCGGCCCTCGCGGATGAGCTTCGGCCAATCCGGGTTGGCGATGAGGGCGCGGCCTACCGCGACGAGGTCGTAGTCGCCGCGCGCCACGGCTTCGGCCAGAAGCTCAAGGTTGTCCAGGTTCGCTTCGATTCGCTGGCCGCGCGTCGCGATCTCGTCCGCCTTGCTAAGACCCGCGGAACCGACGGTAATCGTCGGCAGGCCCGTGAGTTTCTTGGTCCAGCCCGCCAGGTTCAGCGTGTCGTCCGTTTCGGGAAACTCGGGATCCCAGAAGCGGCGTGTCGAGCAGTGGAAGGCAGTGACGCCAGCATCCGCCAGCGGTTGCAGGAACGTCTCCAGTTCGGCGGGTGAATGCGCCAGCCGGGCGGAATAGTCGTTCATTTTCCACTGCGACCAGCGCAGCACCACCGGATAGTCCGGCCCTACCGCCGCGCGTACCGCGCGTACCGTTTCGATGCCGAAGCGCGAGCGGCGTTCGATGTCGCCGCCCCAGCCATCGGTGCGCTCGTTCGTGCCGGACCAGAAGAACTGGTCGATCAGGTAACCGTGCGCGCCGTGCAGCTCCACGCCGTCGAACCCCAGCGCCTGTGCATCGGCTGCGCCCTGCGCGAAGGCGGCGATGATGTCCTGAATATCTTCCTCGGTCATGGGCGGGGAATAGCGCTTACCCGGTCCGGCAAGCCCCGACGGCCCCATGCTCGGCAGAGACGGGGCGGGCGAAGAGGCCGCGATCCGGGCCATGCCCAGATGCCAGAGTTGCGGCATGATCTTGCCGCCGGCGGCATGGACTTCGGCCAACACGCCTTTCCATCCTTCGAGCGCGTGGCCATGGAACGCCGGGATCTGCGCGCTCGCACTGGCGACCGGGTGAGCGATCGTCGTGCCTTCGGTGATGATAAGTCCCACTCCGGCACGAGCCCGGCGCGCATAGTAGGCCGCGACGTCCGGTCCCGGCGTCTGGTCGGGCGACTGCATCCGGGTCATGGGCGCCATGACGATACGGTTGGGCAAGTCCAGGTTGCCCAGCCTGAAGGGCGTGAACAGCGGGGAGAGATCGGTCATGTCGGTCGGATACCTGTTAACTGTGCCGATATGTTATCGGGGTTTGGGAAGAAGCCGCAATTCATAAAGGAAGTGGATCGCTGTCGCGGCTCGCAAGCTTGCGATATCTTCCGGCATGAGCTTGGGACCACTGATCGTTGGCTGCAGCCTCGGAAAAACGACTCCCGCCATTATCTCCCCGAGAAGAGCATAGACGCGGATAGCGTGCTGGAACGCTTGCCGCATCCGCCTGCCGGTGTGGCCTACAGTGCGATCTGGCTGAACGAAAGGGGCTTCGAACGCGTATGGCGGCATCGCGAGAAGCTGACTTTCAACGGTGCTTTGGCCGGTTGCGCTTCGGAGGCTTTCCTGTTGCGCAATCAGGGCCGGACTCTCGCGCAGGATCTGGCGGACCAGAGAGCCGGGATCGAACTTTTCCGGGAGCGTGGGATTACGCACGTCCGCCTTGTCGAAAATCCGCTGGAGATGCGCCCGCGCCGCGCGCACGATGATCGCATCGTTCAGCAGCGCGCGGCCCGTTTCGCTCGCGTCGTATTCGTGCCCGCTCGCCTTCCCGCGCGGCGAAGAATGACAGGCCATTTCCGTTCCTCCCTGCATCCCCGCAAGGCAAGACAGGAAAGGCGGGCAAATCCGGCCACGGATGCGAAAAAATTTCAGACTCGTTCGATGGGTATCGTCAGGGCAACGTGGCAGAGCGGATGTTTTCCATCATCTCCGGTTTGCCGGGCCGTTATCCCGAACCGCATGTTGTATCGCCGTGACCCGGCCCTTGTGGAGCAAAACGAAGGGAGAAACTTTGTCCACGGCAAGTCAAACCGCTTTTCTCCAGCGCAGCTTGTATCTACGTGCCGGGCAAATGGTTTGTCGTGGGGAATCGGGCAGATGATATTGGATGAGCAGACCCGGATGATCCAGGATCTGGTCCGCAAGTTCGTTGATCGCGAGTTGGTGCCGCTCGAAACGCATGTTCTGAACAATCAGCTTGCCTGCGACGATGGCGCACAGATCCCGCCCGATGAATATGAAAGACTGAGGAAAGTATCGAAGGATCTCGGCCTCTGGGGGCTCGATGCCCCCGTAGGACTGGGCGGGATGGGACTCTCCCAGGTCACGATGGCTTGCGTTTTCGAGGAGATGGGCCGGACCGTCGTCGATTTTATCCTGCCTCCCGATACGCCCAATCTGAAGATGCTGGACGCGGTCGGCACACCGGAACAGAAGGAACGGTATCTGCGTCCTTACATCGAGGGCCGCCTCAACTCTCGCATTGCCATTTCCGAACCCGGCGCCGGCGGCGATCCGGCGGGTATCCGCACCCGCGCGGAAAGAACCGCCGACGGGTGGCTGCTGAACGGCCGCAAGATCTGGATCACGGATGCCGCGCGCGTGGATTTCCTGATCGTGATGGCACGGGTGGGGAACGGCCAGCGTCAGGAAGGCATTACGGCCTTCATCGTTGACCAGGGCACGCCGGGTTTCAAGATCGAGCGCGCGATACCCATGGTTGGCGACACGCTGACCTATGAACTGGTATTCGACGACATGCACCTTCCCGAAAACGCGCTGCTGGGCGAAGTCGGGGCGGGCTACGCGCCGATGCAGATCCGGCTCAACAACAAGCGGCTGGAGATGGCGGCTTCGTGCATCGGCATGGCCGGTCGTGCCCTCGAAATCATGAGCGCGCATGCGCGCGAACGCGTGACGTTCGGCGAACGCCTTGCCGACCGCCAGGCGATACAGTGGTGGGCCGCCGACATCGCGACGCGGATGCACGCTTGCCGTCTGATGGTGCGCGACGCCGCCGCCAGGATCGACGCGGGCGAGGACGTCCGTCAGGAAACCTCGATGATGAAGGTATTCGCCACCGAACTGGCTTATGACGCCTGCGATCATGCCATGCAGACGCTGGGCGGCATGGGGATGGTCAAGGAATCCCCGTTGTTCCACATGTGGGGCCGCGCGCGGATCATGCGGATATATGAGGGGCCGAGCGAGGTTCACCGCCAGGCGATCGGGCGGCGGGTTCTCTTGGGGCAGGCGCTGACCGCTCGTGCGTGACGGGGCGCATCAGCCTCAAAGGAGAATAAGGATGGACGATCTGGTTCTGCTCGCCCGCGACGGAGATGTGGCGAGCCTGACACTTAACCGGGCCGACAAGCGCAACGCGCTCAGCCTCGCGGTGTGGGGCGCGCTGGAAATGCATCTCGCAACCATTGAAAGCTGGGGCGATGCCATAGGGGCAGTGGTGTTGCGGGCCGAGGGTCCGGTGTTCTGCGCGGGCAATGATCTCAAGGAACGGGGAGCGCCCACCCCCCGACCCAATTACCAGGCCAGCCTCGTTACCCGGCTGGCCGACCTGCCGCAGCCGGTGATCGTGGCGGTGCAGGGGGGCTGCTTTACCGGCGGGCTGGAACTGGCCCTCGCCGGCGACATCATTCTGGTGGCCGAATCCGCCAGCTTCGCCGATACGCATGGCAAATTCGCGCTGGTGCCGGTGTGGGGTTTGAGCCAGCGTCTGCCTCGCCGCGTCGGCACCTACAAAGCGCGGGAAATCAGCTTCACCGGCTTGCCCGTATCGGGCCGCGAGGCCGAACGGATCGGCCTCGCCAACCAATGTGTCGCCGATGATCAACTGGAGGCGAGGACGTGGGAAATCGCCGGCGCGATCGCTGGTCAGAGCCGTCACAGCGTGTTCGCCTACAAACGGCTCTACCGCGCGCAGCAGGATTTGCGCGTGGACGAGGGGCTGGCGCATGAAGTGTTTTACGGCGCGGGCGTCGGATCGGACCTTGCCGAGCGGATCGCGGGCGGTTTCGGGAAGAAATAGTCCGGCGGATGTTGCCGGAGCACCCGCGCCTGATTGAAAGCCGAAGGGGTGGGGCACAGTGTGACATGCCCCTTATGGCTCTGCCGAAGCAACTGCACCGGCTGGCACGGCGTGTGACGGCGGATAGCGCCGATGCATGCCCACAGAGAGGAGTTTTCAGGATGAATACATTATCCCCCCGGGACGATCAGGCAGTCATTGCGGTTGGGCTGCGCTACGCGCGCGGCATTGATCAGCGCGACCGTGCGACATTCCTCTCCTGTTTCGCCGAGGACGGCAGTTGGGGCGTGGCCGGAACGAGGCCCGCATGTGGCCATGACGAGCTGGCCAAGACATTGGAACACGGCATGCGCCTGTTTAGCCGCACGCAACATGTGACCACCAATTTCGAAGTCGCGGTCGACGGTGATCGCGCAACCATGCGCTCGTACTATGTAGCAACTCATGTCTGGATCAGGCCGCTCGACAATCCGCTGTTCGTCATGGGCGGCGTCTACGATGACAGGCTGGTGGATGGGCCGCGGGGCTGGCGCTTCGCTGAACGCGTGCTGACCAATGTCTGGACCACAGGCAATCCCGCCGCCATCGCGGAAGCTGGCATGGGCTTCCTGCTCGACCCGGCGCAATTGGAGCAACTATAAATGACATATATCTGACAATATCATCAGGTGCGCTGCGGCAATCCGCGCCTTGTCAGGTAAACGAAGCTGCCGATGGGGCGCGCCGGGAAGCATGGAGGCTCCGCATAGCGTGGAGAGCGCCGGTTGCCGGTAGCAGGCGTCTGTGTCATGCATGGATTTCGTTACGCGGCGAGGCTTTAGAGGTTCGGTTAAATTGAGTGAGAAGCTCCCGCCACGGAAAAGGGCGCCAGCACGCAATAAAGAAAATGGTGACCCGAAGGAGTGTCCTCCGGAGATCGAAGCGCGTCTGCTCCCGATCGTCGAAGCGCTTCTTGTCGAGCATGGATACGAAAAGTTCAATATTCGCGATGCCGCAAAATTAGCTGAAATGGGATCAGCGACAATATACAAATATTTTGAATCGAAGGAATATTTATCCCTTCGGGTAGCGCGAAAGGTCGATGAAAGAATTTCGCAATTGCTGAGCGTGCATTTGGATCTTGAAGGATCAGCACATCGCCAATGGCGACAGTTCTATGACTGCCTGTTTTCGATTTATGACAATGATTCCGCCGCCGCAATTATCCAAAATGTTGCCATGCCGACCTATATCTGGTTTCTGCCGGAGTCCCGCTGGCCGGTATCGCTGGTCCGCAGCCAGATTCTCCACCTGATCAAGAAAGGCCGGGCTTCAGGCGAACTGGATCCGGACGTATCGATCATGCAAATGCTCGCGGTGCATTATATGCACACGGTGCGCGAGGTGCGCCTGTGGCATACACGGAAACGGCGCTGGCCGCTTGCAGATCGGGTCGATCGTTTTTTTCCAGTGCTCTGGAAGACAATATCGGCGCCTGTCGGGCCTGGGGAAAACATGCAAGTGTTTCGCGCGTCAACGCCGCTGGCCGATGGGTAACGGAAGCCGTGATCCAATGCATATGGGAAGCGAGGGAAGATACTTTTCCGGCCGGATATCTTCCCGCTCGTTTCCGATGCATGCCGTCAGGACGGGATGAAACCCCGCTCGGACGCCACGACGCTCAATTCGCGCGTCTGGCCACCCGATGACAACCGCGCGGCTCCGCCGTCGACAAGCAACGTCTCGCCCGTGACATGCCCGCCCGCATCGGACGACAGGAAGACGACCATTCCCGCTATATCCTCAGGCTCACCGATCCGGCCAGTCGGCGCGATTTGCGCGGCATAGTCAAATCCCGCTTCTCCGACCGTCGCGGCCGCTGCCGGCGTTCGTATCAGTCCAGGCGCGACGCAGTTCACTCTGATCCCGTCAGGCGCGAACTCTTCCGCCAGGCATAGCGCCATATGGGAAATGCCGGCCTTGGCCACGGCATAGGCCATCACCAGCGGGGAAGACGAATGGGCGGTGCCGGAGCCGATCAGCGTCACCGCGCCGCCGCCCCTTGCCGTGATGAACGGCCGCATGGCTTGGCAAAGGCGGAAATTGTTCTGGATGTTTACCGTGAGAATCCGGTCGAAAAGGTCCGGGGGCGTTTGCGCCGATGGCCCCGTGTACCATAGCACCGCGGCATTGCAGACGAGAATGTCGACACCGCCAAAGGCCGCCGCCGCATCGGCCGCGAAAGCCTGGATGCCGTCGCGGTCGCCGAGATCGAATTCGAGGCCCTGCGCGATACATTCGCCTTTTCCGTATTCCCGATTCAGCGCATTGGCCACGGCCTCGCAATCGGCGCGATTGCGGCTCGACACGACGACCTTGGCGCCCTGCTGCGCGAAGCCCCGGGCAATGCCAAGGCCGATGCCCTTGGTGGCGCCGGTGACGACCGCCACTCGTCCGCCTAAGTCGAACATTGCCATACTGGATCTCCTCTCCTCGAAGCTTCAAGGCGCTTCGGCCTGTCAAGTCACGTCACAACTTCAAACAAGGCGATGAAGGAGGGCGCGACACAACGCCGCTGTCCCCTTCAGTCCGGCATGCGTATCATCGCGAAGTGCCGGATGCCGCATCGCCGGATACATGCCAGTGTTGCGCCATCATGCGCAGACTCTTCTGTTCCAGATCGTCCGGTGTCGGCTCGAAAGTCGCGAGCCGGCCATCGCGTCCCGGAAGGGCGATCGTCGCGGTCGCCCGCACGGTCTCTTCCTCGCGCTGGTTTGTCATGCGCATAACGACGTCGACGAGTAACCTTCCGCCGACTTCGCGTTTTCCTGCGACTTCACCAGTGATGATCTGAGTGTCGCCGATATAGTTGAATTTGCGCACTTCATCGTGCTGCTGCACGACTATGCCATCATCGCCGCACCAGTCAGTCAGGAAGTGATACAGATAGTTTTCCCGCATCACTCCATAATCATAGGCCATGGGATTGCCGATCGCCTGCGCCCACGCGGGATCCCAATGCAGGCGCTGTGCCACATCGGGCACGCCCTGCTCGTTCTTGACGTAGAAGGCCGGGATTCTTTTCCTGTTATTGTGCGCAAGACGGCCGACCGTAGGCGCATAAGGATGGAAACCGTAACCGCCGGAATGGAAGCACATGACATCGGTTACGGTCAGCGGACCTTTCGCCATGGTGCCCATCTTGTCACCGACCTGCACGTCCTCGAAATAGCGAGGCAGGTTTCCACGCACCTGCTCGGCAGCGTAGATTTCATCGATCCTTGCGATATCTTCATCGCTGTATACGGCCGGTTTGATATTCGCGTATTTTCCTTTCGACCGTGCCGTGCTGCGTTCGGTAAGCACCATGAGCACGCGATAGACGGCGACGACTTCGGCGCGCTGGTTGAGTTTCACATGGCGATTGACACGAATGATCGATCGCCCGGAAAATTCCGAAGTCTTGACCTCGAGGCGTTCCTGGCCAGAGAAGCTATAGATGGTGTCATTGGGATAAATCGGCCGATACCACGTCCAGTCCGATCCCGACACGAATACGTGAACGCCCTTGAACAAACTCTTTGTTTTCGCCTTGAGTTCGGCCGGCAGCGGAGTGCCCAGCATCGGCTTGTTCACTGTGCCGACCATCATTCCGGGGGCAATAACGTCCCCCCAACGCGTTTTTCCCGCGTATCCGGGATCGCAGTGCAGCGGATTGTCGTTCCCGGCGCCTATCGCAAAGTTTCGGATATGATCGTAGCTTGCAGTCTGAATATATTCGCGATGGCCATTGGAGACATCGACGCCCAGCAACAGTTTCGCCCGCTCGATATCTTCGTCGAGTATTTGATATTTCGTGGCGTCCTGCCACGCCTCGCTCTCAATGATGCTCGCCACTCTATCTCTCCATGACTTTGCCAAGCTGGAACCGAACGCAAAAAGATGCCTCGATCTTTGCGGCGGACGATTGAGTCCACGCAGGCCCGCCCCTTCGTTCGCCTCGATATGCCAACCTTGCTGAAACGTCGTTTCAGAAAGGCGTTTTGCGGATGATGCATTTCGATGCCCTTGTCAACATCCCGCCCTGAAGCGTATCCGCATTCGCGGCGGAGATGGCGACAGCAATGGGGCGGTGACCTGTGGCCCTATGGCGTCGATGCCAATCGCATGGCCCTCGATGCCTTCTGCCGATACGCGCACCAGCAGCACCTCACCGTAGCCCGCCGCTCCATGCAATTGTACCGGCGGATATCAGGCCGCCAGGAAACCGCCCAGGCGCTGGCGCACGATCGCCTCGGCCTCGCCGATCATCCGGTCGATCAGTTCCTTGACTGTCGGAATGTCGTGGATCAGGCCCTGGGTCATGCTGGCCCAGAAGATGCCGGCCGACATATCGCCCTGCTCGACGACGATGCGGCCCTGCGCGCCAGAAACGAGATGCTGGATATCCTCGAATTTCGCATCCGGCTGGGCCGAGATGCGCACGACTTCATCCGATACCGCGCTCTTGCCGACGCGGGCGGTGTTCTTGTCCGATCTTGACGGCGCCCACCAGGAATTTGGCCGAGCGGCTTGCGACCCTGATGTCCGCGGCGAGCGCAAGGGCGAAGCCGACCCCGACGGCCGCCCCGTTCACCGCCGCGACGATCGGCTGACGGATGCGGCGCATATGCAGAGTCGAAGCGCCGAACATTTCCTGCAGTGCCACCAGGGCGATCGCGCCGTGCTGTGCGCCGCCCGGTTCCAAAGAAACGGATTTGAGGTCAAGCCCCGAACAGAAGCCCCGGCCGTTCGCGGCCAACACCACGACCCGCACTTCCGGGTCTGTGTCGATGGCATCCAGCGCATCGTGATAGGCCTGCATCATCGCGGGCGTGAAGGCGTTCATCGCGTCCGGGCGGTTCAGCCGGAGAACCGCTATTCCCGGTTCGGGACGGTTGATGAGGATAGATGACGTATCGGTCATGAATACTCCCGCAGATCATTGCCGTTCGGCAATAGCGAGCGCACGGCGAAGATAGACGCGGCCCATCAGGCCGATCTCGGCCCGCGCGACCGCGTTGCCGCTCACCTGGGCGGTATCCAGCCGCGAGTCAGATAGGGTTCGGTGCGGTTGATTTCCGCCTTTGCGGCCTTGATCTCGCGGCGGGCGACGGCACGCAGATGGACTTCATCGGGCCCGTCGAAATAGCGCATCGCCCGGCCCCATGTGAACAGGAAGGCGAGCGGGGTGTCGTTGGTCAGCCCCATGCCCCCGAACACCTGCATGGCGCGGTCCGTCACTTTCTGCAGCGTGCGTGCGGCAACCAGCTTGATCGCCGATACTTCGACATTGGCCGCGCGATTGCCCAGCGTGTCGATCATCCATGCCGCGCGCAGCGTCAGCAAGCGAGCCATGTCGATCTCCAGCCGGCTCTCCGCGATATCGTCCTGCACATTGGCATAGTCGGTCAACACCTTGCCGAAGGCGACGCGCTGGAGCGCGCGATCGCACATCAGTTCCAGTGCGAGTTCGCACTGGCCGATAGCGCGCATGCAGTGGTGGATGCGGCCCGGACCCAGCCGCGCCTGCGCCAGCGCGAAACCGTCCCCTTCCGCGCCCAGCAGGTTGGAGGCGGGCACCCGGACATCGTCGTAGACGATTTCGCAGATGCCGTCGGGCATGCGGTAGTTGAGGATCGGCAGGTCGCGGACGATGTGCACGCCTGGCGTGTCGAGCGGCACCAGGATCATGGATTGGCGGCGGTGAACCCGCGTCTCTTCCGATGGGTCGGTGATCCCCATCACGATCGCCAGACGGCATAGCGGGTGGAAGCCGGCGGAAGAGAACCATTTGCGGCCATTGATAACGTAGTCGTCGCCGTCACGGCGGATGGAAGTCGCGATGTTGGTCGCGTCGGACGAAGCGACATCCGGCTCCGTCATCGAGAAAAGCGAGCGGATTTCGCCGTTCAGCAGCGGTTTCAGCCATTGCTCCCGCTGCTCGGGCGTGCCGAACATATGCAGCAGTTCCATGTTGCCGGTGTCGGGCGGGTTCGAGTTGAACACTTCCGACGACCAGTGCACCCGGCCCATGATTTCGGCGAGCGGCGCATAGTCCAGATTCGAAAGGCGCGTGCCCGGTTCGTCATCCTTGAGCGACGGCAGGAACATGTTCCACAGGCCCGCCGCGCGCGCCCTCGCTTTCAGGTCGTTGACGATGCCCAGCGGATAGCGGCCCGCCGCATGTTCCTCGTGAAAGGCGCGGTTGGCGGGCAGCACATGCTCGGCCATGAATGCCTTCAGCCGCTCGGCCAGTTCAAGGCTCTTCGGGGAATAAGCGAAATCCATGATGGAGGGAGTCCTCTCGCTCGCGGGTCTTGGCGCGGTTTCCGTCGCGCCGGGGATCAGATGTCAACGACGATCTTGCCGAAGTGCCGGCCCGATTCCTGATAACGGAATGCATCGCCGATCCGGTCGAGCGGGAAGTGCCGGTCGATCATCGGCTTGATCCCCGTGGCCTCGATCGCGGCGATCATGTCGAGCTGCGCGCGGCGGTGGCCCACGGTGACGCCGATCAGGCGGATCTGCTTGCCCATCAGCAGTGCTGTCGGCACCGGTCCCTGCACGCCGTCGAGCACACCGATGAGAGAGATGTGACCGCCCACTCGCGCCGCCGAGAGCGACTGCGGCAGCGTGCCCGCGCCGCCCACTTCAACGACGTGGTCGACGCCGGTGCCGCCGGTCCAGTCACGGGCGGCCGAGCCCCACTTGGGTGTCGTAACGTAGTTGATTACATGGTCCGCGCCCATTGCCTTCAGCCGTTCCAGCTTGGCATCGGATGAAGAGGTCGCGACGACTCGCGCTCCCATCGCCTTGGCGAACTGGAGCGCGAAGATCGAAACGCCGCCCGTTCCCTGCACCAGCACCGTATCGCCGGCCTTGAGGTTTCCTTCCACGATCAGGGCGCGCCAGGCGGTCAGTCCGGCGCAGGTCAGCGTGGCGGCTTCTGCATGACTGTATCCCCTGGGCTGGCGCGTGAACCATGAAGCCGGCGCGCGCGCCAGTTCACACGCATAGCCGTCGATACCGTCGCCCGGCACATGCGTGAATCCGCCGTCGATCGGGCCGCCGTCGGCCCATTCGGGAAAGAACAGCGACAGCGCCGCATCGCCGACGGCGAATTCAGTGACGCCTTCCCCCACGGCTATCACTTCACCGGCACCATCGGACATGGGGATCCGGCCATCGGATGTGCGGATATCGCCAATCACGACCTTGTAGTCGTGATAGTTGAGCGAACTGGCCCTGAGCCGAACCAGAATTTCTCCCGCCCCCGGCTGACCGGGATCGGGCGCGTCGGCTATGTTCAGTCTTTCGATTCCTCCGGGTGCCTGGAGCCTGGCGACTTTCATGCTGCATCCCCTCGTCGTCCGAATATATGCCGGAGCCAAGAAACTTTCCGACCGTTCGGTTAGGAACCGGGCTATAGTCGTGTCAAGGAAGATTCGCTAACGGAGCCGCATGCCGCAAACCCAATTCAGCCCCTCGCCGCGCAAAGGCCGGCTCAACCAGACTTCCGTCGTCGAAGCCGCTGTCGTTCTCTTCAACCGGCAAGGCTATGACCGCACGAGCATGAACGAGATCGCCGCGGCCCTGGGGATCACCAAGGCAGCGCTCTATCATCATTTCGCGAGCAAGGAAGATATCCTCATTGCCGGGATCACCCAGGCATCCGAGATCGTGCGGACCGCGTTGCGCGACTCCATGAAACCGGGGGATACGGCTTATCGGCAGGTCGAGGCCTTCATTCACGCCTACGGCAAAGCCCTGCTCGATCCCACGTTCCGATGCCTGGTGCTCGCCGATGAACGCGTGCTGGGAGCCGAGGGGCAAGCGGAGATTCGGACGTGCAAACGCCGCAATCAGCACCAGCTCGAAGCGCTCCTGCAAGAAGCGGGCGCAGATCCCGCCGAAATTCGCCCTCTCGCCCTGGCGGTATTCGGGGCGCTCAATTGGTCGGCCGTATCGTTCGGCGAGCGTGCCGGCGCGGAACTCAAGAGCGTGACGGATGCAATAGTGAGACTTCTCTGCTCGGCCCTGAAGCCGGAACAGGATCGATCTTGATCGGGAAGCGGAGCGAAGCGCAAATCCGCCGGGTTCAGGTCAAGGCACCTCGAACTCCGCCGCTATGTTCCGCAGACCATTCGGATCGAGGAGGTCGATGCCGCGATAGGCTATCCTGATAAGCCCTCTGTCTTTCAACTGGCGCAGCAGGACGTTGATCCGTTGACGGGATACACCGATAACCTGCGCAAGGTTTTCCTGCGTCAGGTCCACCGAGGTTCCCGGCGAGCCGCCGGAAATCGAAACCAGGAACTTGGCCAGGCGCACTATCGCGGGCAGCGTCTGGATACGCGCGGTATTCCTGAGCGCCATGCGCTGATGGATACAGGACAGCAGCGCGATATCGCGCCATATGAGCGGTTCCGATGAGGCCAGGTCCAGGATTGCGCCCATCGACAGGTGGGCAATCCGCACGCTGGTCGCGGCTATGGCGTCATGGGGCCGTTCGAGACCGTCGAGCACGGAGACCTCGCCGATCCAGAAAACCGGCCGTGCGATGACCGCAACCAGTTCCACGCCCGCCGCGCTGTAATCGACGAGCCGGACCCGGCCATCCAGCACGGCGAAGAGACCGTTTGGCGGATCGCCCATTCTGTAAAGAGAGGAGCCCGCGGGGAGGGAGTTGAAGGTCAACCTGCGTATGATCGCATCGCGGCGCGCGATGGGCAGGCCGGAAAGCCAGTGATCTTCATTGAGCCTTGCAAGATCACCCTGCGCCATACCATACGATTGCGGTGCCGGGATGGATTGTCAACCGCGTGACATTTTGCAGGGACGTTGCGGTCGTGGCCGGCCTGTCAGGTTTCAAGCTCGTTGATCCGGCCGGATGCGCGCTTTTTTCGCCTCACCAGATCAGGAACCCTCCGGTTCGATGGCATACCTGTCGAGGTAGCGTTCGAGATGGGGGCGAACCGTTTCTTCGGACAGGTCGAACTGGGCGAGCCTGTATTCGTGCCTGCCGAACTTACCCTGCGGATTGTCGGCGAGCCAGGCGCGCATCGCGGCTTCCGCTTCCGGCGTGTAGTCGTCTCCCAGCCAGGCATAGAGATCGCGCATCGTTCCGATCGGATCGCGCATCACCGAAGCATAGTGAAGGTCGTAGATCCTGTTCTCACCGATCTCGTCGCGCACGTCCATGATGCGGTTCGCGTGCAGCGCGGCCTGGGCGGGATAGTTCTGCCCGATCCATCGGTTGTCGGCATGGCCGACATGGCGGACGTGCGAGCTGGAGATCAGGCTGCACAGCGAGCCTATCGCGGTAAAGGGATCGCGGTGCGTCCAGATCAGGCGGGCATCCGGGTAGAAATCGAGCAGGGTGCGCAGCCATAGCGAGTGCGACGGCATCTTGAGGTTCCAGATGCCGGGCGCCTCGGACTGGAGAACCTGAAGAAAGCGCCGGTGATAGGCATAGGCCGAATGCATGTCCGTCGTGAGCAGCCATTCGCCGTAAGCGGGCAACTTGCCGTGCGACTCCCAGAACAGCGATTTGAAATCATGCGCCATCGGGAACACGTCCTCGGTGGGATAGACCGCCGACGAGCGATAGTATTTGAATGCTTCGGGGTTGGCGGCCTTGGCCTGCGTCTCGATCTCGATCTGCGCCCGCGCGCGGGGATCGTCATAGAGGTGTCCGGCCCTGGGCGGCGGTACGGGATCGTTCGCTTCCCATGTCAGGAGGGACCGGCGCGCCGGGTCGGCCGCCAGAAGGTTGCTGGTCAACGTCGTGCCCGTGCGCGGCAAGCCGAACACGAACACCGGCTTTTCAATGGACCGGTCCGTCAGGCCGGGGTGCGTTTCCAGCCAGTCGTCGATTTTCAGGCGCATACCGAGGTAGCCGAGGAAGATATCGCGCTCCACCTGATAGGCCGCATCGGTCCGTTCGAGCCTGCTCATGTCGGTGGTCAGGACTTCCAGTCCTTCGCGGAAGGAATCGCCAGAGAACCGGTCGAGCCCGGTCTGCTTCATGGCCGTTTCGATGAGTTCGTCCGGCTCGAACCTGTATTGCATTGTCCTCTCCGTGTATCCGATTGCGCAGACACACGACGCGGCGGGAAAAATTACAATGCGTTTCGCGGGCCGTTGCGGGACAAAATGTCGAGATCAGGACGCAACGCGGGCGGTATGGCTTCGCATCCGCGACCGGTATGCGCGCGGCGTTTCTCCGGTGACCGTCCTGAAGGCATAGGAAAAGCCGGACGGCGTGGCGAAACCCATGAGGTAGGCGATTTCCTTGATGCTTCTCGTTCCGCCAAGCAGCGTCCGCGCATCCGCGATGCGCCGATCCTCGATATAGGCGCCGATCGACACGCCCCGGCTGTCGCGAAAGCCGCGCGTAAGCTGGCGCACGGAAAGGTTCACCAGCCGGGCGAGATCTTCGAGCGTCGGCGGTGTGCGGCCGTCCGTGATGCGTTCGTCGATCAGCCTGAGCCGCCAAGGCGCCAGGCCGCCGGTGGTGCGGTCGGGCAGGCTCCTGAAATAGCGGCCCAGCTCTATGGCAAGCTGCATGTTGAGCAGGTCGGTCATCACGTCTCCGGCAAATCCGGGACTTTCCAGTTCATGAGCGATCCGGGTCATGATATGCCGGATCTGCGGCGCGTGAATGTCCAGCGTGGAGGACAGCCATTTGTCGGACCAGTTCCCTTCCGCTTCGAGCCATTCGGACAGCGTTCGCGTATCGAGCCAGGTTATGACCGACTTCTGCCGGCCCGCCGCCGCGCGGGTGCGCGTGGTGAAACCGGCGGGCAACAGGAATACCTTGCCGAACCGTTCATACCGGTTACGGGCCCAGACGTCCGCAAACCTTGCGCATGCGCCCTTCGGGCGCGGCGTGAGGCACAAATCGACCATGTGGACGCCCTTATGGATTATGGTCGTGTCGATCTCCTGATCCCACGTGAAGCGGACCACTTCCGACCGTGCGAGCGATGTCGTGCGCGATGCCTCGATGACCCGGGGGACACTGGACGATGCTGACGCATCCATTGCGATCTCTCCACTTCGCGCCCCGCCCGTTGCCTGTAAACGGCGCGCCTTGCGTCCAGCCTTCGAAAGGGCGGCTCGACTTCGACAGTATGTTCCCTTGCCGGGACTGACAAGCGGCGAGAGAGTGCCGGATACGGAAGAGGAGCGATAGCGCGCATGGCGAAAGGTCTGTTCGATCTCACAGGGAAAGTCGCGGTCGTCACGGGCGGCAACAGCGGGCTGGGGCTGGGGTTTGCCCGGGGTATCGCCAGGCAGGGGGGAGACCTCATGCTCTGGGCGCGCTCCGCCGAGAAGAACGCGGCGGCCAGGGCGGAACTCGAACGCTTCGGCGTGAGGGTGGAGACGCGGCAGGTGGACGTGGCATCCGAGGAGGCGGTCGTGGAGGCGATGCGGGAAGCGGAGGATGCGTTCGGTCGCATCGATTGCGTGATCGCCAACGCCGGCATTTCCAGTCCCGTGCCGTCGGTGCTCGAACTCGACGGCAAGACCTATCACGACCTTCTCGCCATCAACATGCACGGTGCGTTCTATACGCTGCGCGAAGGGGCAAGGCACATGGTGCGGCGCGCGGAAAACGGCGATCCGGGTGGTTCGCTGATTGCCTGCGGCAGCCTCTCGCTGTTCCTCGGCGTTCCTGGAATGGAACACTACGCCGCCGCGAAGGGGGGCATCGCCGCCATCGTGCGGGGCATGGCGCGGGAACTCGGCAAATACGGGATACGCGCCAATGTCGTCGCGCCCGGCTATATCAAGACCGATCTCGGACGGGACAGGGAAGCATCGGGGGCAACGCCCACCGACCAGCATTTCGCCAGCACTACGCCGATCCCGCGCGTCGGCTATCCCGAGGATTTCGAAGGCATCATCGCTTATCTGGCGAGCGATGCCGCCCGCTTCCACACCGGCGACACGATCGTGATCGACGGCGGTTATCTCATCAAGCTCTGAGGATCGGTCCATGCACCTCGTCAACGTATATGGGCCCGATGACGTCCGGCTGGACAAGGTCGAGCGGCCGATGCCGGGCGAACGCGACGCGATCGTCAGGATCGAAGCCTGCGGCGTGTGCGGCACCGACCTCACTTTCATCAGGACCGGCGGCACCGCGAAAGAAGGCAGCCCCATGCCTTTGGGCCATGAGGCGGCCGGTACGGTGGTCGCGGTCGGTCCGAAAGCGGATGGCGTGAAAGTCGGGCAGCATGTCATCGTCAACCCGATGGGGACGAGCGCCGTGATCGGCAACGGCGGCCCGGAAGGCGCTTTCACCGAGGAACTGCTGGTTCGGGAAGCGGCGCTTGGCCGTTCGCTGCTGGCGGTGCCGGAAGGGCTGCCTTCGCGGTTCGCCGCGCTCGCCGAGCCGCTGGGCGTGGCGATGCACGGCGTCAACCGTTCCGGCGCGATGGCGGGCGAGAAAGTGGTGGTGTTCGGCTGCGGGCCGATCGGGCTGGGCGCGGTTCTGTGGCTGCGGCATCGCGGGATCGAGGACGTTGTCGCGGTCGATGTGTTCGACGAGCGGCTGGAAATGGCCTGTGCCATGGGCGCCCGCGCGACCATTCGCGCGGATCGCGAGGATCTTGCCACGCGCCTGGCGGACCTTCACGGCCGCGAAGACGTGATGGGTCGTCCGGCGGTCGGCACGCATGCCTATATCGACGCCGCCGGGGCGCCCGGTATCGTGCCCGATGTCGTGAAGATGGCGCGCAAGCACGCCCGGCTGGTGGTGATCGCGGCCTATCGCCGGCCCGTGGAACTCGATCTTCAGGCCATGCTCACCAGCGAAATGAGCATCACGACCTCCATCGGCTATCCCGATGAGCTTGAAACGGTTCTCACCCTTCTGCCGACGCTGACGGACAAGCTGGACCGGCTCGTCACGCACCGCTTCCCGTTCGAACGCGTCATCGAGGCGTTCGGCGTTGCCGGAAAGGCAAACGCGGGCAAAGTCATGGTCGAATTCGGAGAAAACAGATGAGCGACGCAAAACGGCAAGGTACTCCGCTTGCGGACCTGGTTCTGGCGGGTGTCGGACAGACCGAAGCGGAGCCGCTCAATGATTTCATCCTGATGGCAAGGGACGTGTCCAACGCCTATCTGGTGAAGACGGACGATGGCGACGTTCTGGTCAATACCGGGACGATCACTGGCTCGGAACGCACGAAGCGCCTGTTCGAGCCTCACCGGACGGGACCGTTGCGCTATATCTTGCTGACGCAGAGCCATGCCGATCACTTCGGCGGGATCGGCGCGTTGCGCGATCCGGGAACGAAGATCGTGGCGGAACGCCGCTTTCCCGAAACGCGCCGTTATTATGTCGAAATGGAGCCGTTCTTCGCGCCGCGCACCGGAAAGCTGTGGGCGCGGACGCTGGCCCGGCAGGGTGGCACGTTCCACGACGTTCCCGAACCCGAACCCGATATTTTCGTCGACGGGCGGCTCACGATCGAATGCGGCGGGCGCGCATTCGAACTCATCTCCACTCCTGGAGGGGAAACGCTGGATTCCCTTTGCATATGGATGCCGAAGGAGCGCGTGGTCTTCACCGGCAACCTGTTCGGGCCGATGTTCATGGGCATGCCGTTCCTCAACACGTTGCGCGGGGACAAGCCGCGCACGGCGGGGCGTTTCCTCCGCTCGCTGGAAACGGTGCGCGCGCTCGATGCGGATCTTCTGATTACAGGCCACGGCGAGCCCGTCCAGGGCACCGGCCGTATCAGGGCCGACCTCGACAAGCTTCATGCCGCCGTCAGCTATGTCGACGAAGCGACCAAGGCGGGCATGAACGCGGGCAAGGACATCTACACCCTGATGCGCGAGATCAGCCTGCCGCCCGAGCTTGCCATTGGCGAATGGCACGGCAATGTTCCATGGGCGGTCAAGGCCATCTGGCACGAATATTCCGGGTGGTTTCTCTATGAAAGCACGACGGAACTCTATGGCGTTCCGCGCCGTGCGGTCGATGCCGATATCGCCGAACTGGCGGGCGGCGCGGACAACCTCGCGCGGCGGGCGGCGAAACATCTCGCGGCCGGGAAGCCACTGGAAGCGGTCCACCTGCTCGATATCGCGCTGGGCGCCGAGCCGGGGAACAGGCAGGCATTGCTCACGAAACGCGATGTCCTCACGCATTTGCTTGAACAGAGTGGCCAGACCAACCTCAGCGAAACGATGTGGCTGAAATCCGAGATCGCGGATGTGGAGGAGGTGTTGAGCGGAACGGACGAATAGGAAGCCTGTTCCTTCTTCCAGACTGATCCATCGTGAACCCGGAGACCGGGCAGGGCACCAGACTGATGGCACCGCTTGGCGATGCCGTCAGCGTTTCAGTCGTGCGTCGAGCGCTTCAAGAGCGTCAAAAGCCATATCGACCACATCGTCGAACAGTTTCGCATCGGAGTGGCGGGAATATTCGAGTGCGATGCCCCGCGTGAGCGATCGCAGGAAGGCTTTGAGAACGGAGAAAGGCACGCGCGAGAATTGTCCCAGGCTGACCTCCAGCGCGGTATCGCTCAATCTCTCGATCCGGTCCTGGAGCATGTCGATCGCATTGCGGAGGCCCGGATCGCTCCTTGAGGCGATCCAGACTTCGATAAGGAACCAGGTGCGCGGATCGCGGAAGGCCGCTTTCATCTCCGAACGATTGTCGGCGGTTTCTCTTCCTCCATCGCTGCCATAACGTGCCTCATACATGGCTTGCCGCTCGGCCAGCAATTCGCTCGTCACTCGCGCAATCACGTCCACGCGCCGGTTTCCGAAATAATGCTGGATCGCGCCGCGCGTAAAGCCCGCCCTGGCGGCGATACGCTCCATGGTCGCACCGGCATAACCGTATTCGCGGACTGCCCAGACAACCGCGTCGAGCAGGCGCCCATAGGCTTCCGAAGCCTCGGCATTGGAACGTGATGGTTCCGAACCGCGCATCTTTTTGAAGTCTCCCGCCATCGTCACGTCATGACCGACGAACATTGCTGCCACAACCCGTCTTGTCATCATACATTCATGAATGTATGTAATTTGCACGCAATGGGTAATCGAAGGGAGGAATCATCATGACTGACAGACGGATCGGCGGGCTGCTGCTGGCTTCTTGCGCCGCGATGCTGGGCACGAGCCCGGTTTTCGCGCAGGTGGATGAGCCGGGCGCGGCATCAGGCACTGGCGACGAAATCGTCGTCACGGCAAGAAAGCGGGTAGAGCGAATCGCGGACGTGCCGATCGCCATTTCGGCATTCAGAGGCGATGATCTCGCGAATCGGGGCGTTTCGTCGGTCAGCGACCTCGCCTCGATCTCGCCGGGCGTCAGCATCCGCGAGGACGTCGCCGGCCGGGCGTCCCCCAGCATCGTCATACGCGGTGTCGGCTTCGACGATTTCCGGCCCAACGGCAGCCCGGCGGCCGCTGTCCACGTCAATGAAGTCTACCTGGGTTCCAATGCCCTGATCGGCGGCGCGCTCTTCGATGTCGATCGACTGGAAATCCTCAAGGGCCCGCAAGGCACGCTCTACGGCCGCAACACGACAGCGGGCGCGGTCAACATCATCACGCGCAAGCCCGGTGATTTCTGGGAAGGCAACGCCGCGGTCGAATATGGCCGTTTCGACCGGCTGCGCCTCGACGCCGGCATCGGAGGGCCGCTTTCCGACAGTGCGGGAATCCGGATTGCCGGCACTTATCAGCGTGGCGGCGGTTTTCTCACCAATCTGGGGACCGCGGCCTTCGCCGGCACAAGCCCCGTTCCCGGTGTCATCCCCGACCTTCCGCTGGTCGGCGTACGGAAAAATATCGGCGATGCCGATTATGGCGCCGTGCGCGGCACGATCGTCCTGAGTCCCGGCGAAACCACGGAAATCACGTTACAGGCCAACTACGGGCGTGATCGCGGCCAGAACAGCCAGTCCGATGTCCTCGGACGTTCCGCGACGGGCTTTACCGAGCCGGATACGGACCCCTACACGTATTACGGCAATCTCCTTCCCGCCATGCATTCGGACCAGGCAGGGGTCAGCGCGAAGCTGGTTCAGGACATCGGCGGCGATACAAGCATGACTGCCTTGTTCGCCTATCAGCATCTCGACCGGCGATATGCCTTCGATCCCGGCGATCCGCGGCGCACGTTCGATCTCGATTATTCCGACCGGCTCAATCAATACACGGCGGAATTGCGCTTCAACGGCAAGCTGGGCGGCCTGGCCGACTGGACCGCCGGCGCTTTCTATTTCCGGGACCGGATCGCGTTCGGCAGCCTGATGGACGCATCCGATCTGGTGCGCACCGTATTCGAGACCGACTATCGCCAGAAGCGATCGAGCTGGGCGGTGTTCGGGGAAAGCGATGTCCACCTGACCGACAGGCTGACCGCCACTCTGGGGCTGCGTTATACGTCGGAAAAGAGCCGCTTCTCCGGCGCGACGATTGACCTCAATCCCTATGGCGCCAGCTTTGGTGGAGCGGCGTTTCCAGGGGTGCCAGCCATTTTCGACAATCGCTTCAAGGACGACAATCTCTCCGGTCGCGCGCTTCTTTCCTACAAGCCCATTCACGATCTCATGGTCTATGCTTCCGTCAGCCGCGGCTTCAAGAGCGGCGGATTCGACGGTTCGACCATATTCTCGGTGCCGGAGGCCCTGCCTTTCGCTTCGGAGAAGGTCACGGCCTACGAAATCGGTGTGAAATGGTATTCGGCAAATCTGCCCGTCACGTTTACGGCATCGACTTTCTACTATGATTTCCGGGGGCTGCAGGCCAATTCGGTCCGCCAGATCGGGCCGGTCACCACGAGCGTGCGCACGAACGTAGCCAAGGCGGAGATTTACGGCGGAGAGGCCGAACTCAGCGTCAAGCCGGTGGACGACCTGACGATCAGAGGCGCCGTCAGCCTGCTCCACAGCAAGGTCAGCGACTTCGTTTCGTCAGATCCGGTCGAAGTCGCGCGCCGGGAGGGCAACCGGCTGCCGGACGCTCCCCGCGTCTCGTGGAATCTCAATGCGAGCTATGCGATCCATCTGGGAGGGGAATGGACGGCAACGCCCTACGGCGAAGTCAACCATGTCGGCAAAATGTTCAAGGAGCTGGATAATTTCGTATCGGCTCCTTCCTATACGCTGGTCAACACACGCCTTACATTTGCGGCGCCTGACGAACGGTTCAGCTTTGGCCTGTTCGGGCGGAATTTGACCAAAGAAGTCTATTTCGTCGGTCTGATCCCCGCCGCGAATGCGGCCGGGGTGGTCAGCGGCGTGCAGCGGATCGTCGGCGCGCCCCGCACCTACGGCGTCTTCGCCGGCGTGAAATTCTGACGGCGGGGAGAAATGACCTTGTTCAGGAAATGGCCCGCCCTGCACGCGCTTCTTGCGTTCGTTCTGCTGCTCTTCGCGCCCGGTGCGGAGGCCCGGACTGCTGCCGATGTCTCGCAGCAATTCCGCATCGCCGTTATTTCGGATACGCAACACTACCTCAGCTACAAGAACCAGACGCGGGCGGGCTTTCCCTTTGACGCGGTCGAGATGTTTTTCGACCAGATGCGCTATATAGCCGACAACAGCATCGCCAATGGCGGCGATATCGTATTTGCCACGGCGGTGGGCGATGTCTGGGAGCACCAATCGCGGCTAAGCCACCCCGACAACGAAGCGCGGGGTATAAAGCCGATCGCCAATCCACGGCTCGTCGGCATTCTGGAAGTCACGGCCCGGACCCGCGACACGGAAATGCCCGCCGCCCTGGCGGGCTATCGCTTGATCGCGGGCAAGCTGCCTTTCTCGGTTGTCCCCGGCAATCACGACTACGATGCCCAGTTCACGGATTCCCGTTTCCCGCCGTCGCCAGATCCGGCGGCGAAGACCGGTTCGGGACCGGGATTTTACGGAATGCTCTACAGCAGCGGTCTGGATAACTTCCGCGAGGTATTCGGATCGCAATCCACGTTCTTTCGCGATCAGCCGTGGTATGTCGCGTCCCATCGGGGAGGCGCGAGCAGCGCGCAGATTTTCACGGCCGGCGGCTATGAGTTCCTGCACATAGGCCTTGAGATGGCGCCTGATGACGAAACCCTCGCCTGGGCGCAATCCGTCTTGAAGCGCTATCCGAACAGGCCCGCCATCGTCACGACTCACGACCATCTGAACAGTGACGGATCGCGCACGCCCAACGCAGTGGTCGATTGGAAAGCAGTCGATCCACGGCATAACAGCCCGGAAGATGTCTGGCGGAAATTCATCCGCAAGAACGACCAGATCCTGTTCGTTCTGAGCGGCCATGAGCGCGGCCAGGCTTTTCGTGACGACGCGAACGCTTTCGGCCATCGCGTGTATCAGCTCTTGGCCGACTTCCAGGACCGGACGCAGACCTATCGAACCGCGATGAACGATCCGTCAGCGATTGGCCCGACCGGAGATGGGTGGTTCCGCCTCATGGAGTTCGACATGCGCGGCCAGACGCCGGTGGTTCGTGTCCGCACATATTCCACGCATTACAAAGCCTATTCGACGCAGTTGCCGGCCTATGCCGCGTGGTATCGCGCCGACGACGCGCCCGAAATGACCGACGATGCCTATCTCGGAAAGGATGATTTCGTCATCCGGCTCGTCGATTTCCACGAGAGGTTTCCCAGGCGTCAGTGAGGATGCCACCGTTGGGACGGGCTGCATCATCTTCGGAACCCGCCCCATGGACCTGTGCCCCATGCCGGGCGCCGATCGGGTCTAGCCGCCCAGAGCGGCGATCATGGCTTTCGCTTCGGGTTTCACGACCTTGTCCGAAACGGTGCGCGGCAGCCTGCCGGTGACGTAGACGCGGGCCGGAACCTCATAGCTCGTCAGCCTTTCGCGCGACCACTGGCGTATCGCATCGGCTTGCGGGGTTTCGCCCGGATAGGGCTCGACCAGGGCCACCGGGACTTCGCCCAGGCGCTCATCGGGCATGCCGATCACGATCACGTCATAGACGCCGGGAAAGGCGCGCAACACGTCGGCCACCTTGCCCGCCATGATCTTGAAGCCGCCCCGGACGATCGCGTCGTCGGCGCGGCCGGTGATGAACAGATAACCGTCCTCGTCGATCCGCGCCATGTCGCTGGTGCGTATCCACGCCCTGCCGCCGTCGATACGGTCCAGCCTGACTTCGAGGATACCCGGTTCGTCGGCGGGAAGCTCCTCTCCGGTGGCGGGGTCGATCACGCGCAGTTGCACGCCCGCCGACGCCTTGCCCACGGAGCCGCGCTTGACCTTGCCGAGCTTGCGGTATTCGTCGAGACTCCAGTTGGCTGCCGTGCCCATGAACTCGGTCGCGCCGTAAGTGACCAGCACCGGCACGCCGAATTTCTCCTCGAACGCATCCTGAAGGTCGAGCGGCAGGGCGGCGGTGCCCGCGCGTACGGCGATGACGCTGGAGAAATCCTCGCGAGTCGCGTCGCTGTCGACCATCATCTTCATCGCGGCGGGGGGCAAGGGCGCGAACTTCGGCCGGTATTTCCGAAGCGCGCGCCGATACTTGTCCGCATCGAATTTCTCGAACAGCACGATGGGGCGGACCTCGAACACGCTCATCAGGGTGTTGATCGTGCCGCTGGTGTGCACGAGCGGGCCGAACATCAGCGTCGGCGAACCTTTGACGTTCAGTTCCTTGCGAACCACTTCGCCCGCCGCGTTGCGCACGCCGTCCTGAAGCGAACCGGCGAAGGCCCGCTCGCCCACCGGGATACGCTTGGGCTTGCCGGTCGTGCCACTGGTCTGGATTTCGATCAGAGTGCCGTCCTGGCGCGGGCGGAACGGGCCCGCGCCCTTGCCGGTCAGCGGCTCGAACGCGATCTCGCCGTCCGTCACGTCCACGGCTACGACCAGGGTTCCCCGCGATTGCGCCGCGTCTATCACGGCTTCGGGCAGATCGGCCCGGCTGCCGAGCAGGCAGCACAGGTCCAGCTCCGCGACTTCTTCCGCGATCAGGCCGATGGGGCGAACCGCGTTGACCAGCGCCAGCGCGCGGCCAGTGCCCAATGCGGCTATGAAGGCCGAAACCTGTTCCGGCCGGTTGCGCCCGAGCAGTCCGACGAGGCTGTCGCGGTTCACGCCCTGCGCTTCCAGCAACGCGTCGAGGCGCTCGATGGCCCGGCCCCAGGCGGCCCAACTCAGTGTCTCGCCGTCGAACTCGATGGCGACGGCATCGCCGCCCGCCCCGCAAACCCGGACGATATGGTCGGCGATGGTCATTGTCCCGCCTGCCTCAACGGATCGTGAAGGGCTTGCGGACCCCGGTCTTGAGCACGTTGCCCGCTTCCGCCTCGCCGATATGATTGCCAAGCTGGGTGTAGCTCAGCCCCCGGCCCATGGCCTGACTGCGCCCGGTATCGAGCGATTCCCAGATGGCCCGCACGGTGCCTTGCGTCGCGACCGTCGGCTTCGAGGCAATGACGACCGCGATCTGGTGCGCGCGTTCCCACAGCGCCTCGCGCGTCGTGATTTCCGAGATCAGGCCGATTTCCAGCGCCCGTCGCGCGCTCATCCGTTCCTCGACGCCCATCAGCGACACGCGCAGGATTTCCGAAAGCGGCATCTTGCGGCTCATGCTGATCGGCTCCAGCGCGGCGACGAGGCCGGAATCGACGTGCGGGTCGAAGAACGTGGCGTCGTCCGACGCGATCACGACATCGCTGCCGCCCACCACATAGAACGCTCCCCCCGCGCACATGCCGTTGACGGCGCAGACCACCGGCTTCCAGCACTTGATCGCCTTGGGGTCCAGCTTTTCGCCGGGATCCCACTTGTTCCACAGGTTATCGGGGTAGACGAACCCTTTCTTGCGGTCGAGGCCGGTGGAAAAGGCGCGCTCGCCCGCCGCGCGGAACACCACGGCATGAACCTTGTCGTCATGCTTCACGCGCTCCCACAAGTCCGCGATGACCTCGATCATCTCGCGGTCGATGCCATTGAGCTTGTCGCCCCGGTTCAGAGTGATCGTGGCGACATGATCGTCCGAATATTCATAGCGGACCGTATCGTCGACGAAGGATTCGAAAGTCATTGTCCGTGTTCCCTGGGTTCCTGAGACGCCTGAGGATCGAGCCAATCGCTGCCCGTCCAATTTCCTTTGGCGTCACCGAGCTTCATGCCGCCATCGCAATCGAGAACCGTGCCGGTGATGTAGCTGCCTTGTGGTGAAGCGAGGAAAAGAGCGGCATTGGCGATGTCCTCGACATGGCCGAAGCGGCGCAGCGCGGTTTCATCGGCCCATGCCTGTTTCGCCTCGGGCGTGGCGGCCATGCGTTCCACGCCTTCGGTGCCGAGGATCGGGCCGGGGGAGATGGCGTTGACCCGGATGCCGGCCTGCCCCCATTCCATCGCCAGCACCTTCACCACCATGTTGACGCCCGCCTTGGCGGCGCAGACATGGACCTGCTGCGGGCGCGGCTGCTCGGCCTGGGGCGCGGTGATCGCGATCATCGTGCCGGGCCTGCGGATCACGTCGAAGCCTGCCCGGAACACGTTGTAGGTGCCCAGCAGGTCGATCTCGACCACGGTTCTGAACCCGTTGGGCGAGATCGCGACGGCGGGGGCCATGAAGTTTCCCGCCGCGCCCGCGATAATGAGGTCGGGCACGCCGAGCCGGTCCACGCCCCGCGCGAACAGGGCTGCGATGGCGTCGGGATCGCGCACGTCGGCGCTGCCCGCCATGGCCTGCCCCCCGCAACCGCCGCACTCGTGTTCGATCCCGTCGGCCGCCGCCTGCGCCTTCGCCGCGTCGCGGCCGAACACCAGAACCTTGCCGCCCCGCGCCGCGATCGCACGCGCGATCCCCAGGTTGATCCCGCTCGTCCCGCCGGAAATAAAGGCGATGTGCCTGCCCATGCGCGCGTCACCAGCCGGAAAGATCGGCCACGCGGGCGCGCAGGGCGCGGGGCATGCCGATGTAGGCCTGATCGAACAAGGCCCGCTTCAGCCAGACGTGCGCGCCGTATTCCCATGTATAGCCGATGCCGCCGTGCGCTTCGGTCATCCGCCGGGTGGCTCTGGCGTAGTTTTCCGTGATGAGCGACTTGGCGAGTGCGGCCTGAAGCGGCGCGGCCGCCGGATCGGTGTCCCAGACGTGCGCGGCGAACCAGTATAGCCCGACCGCCGGTTCAATGGTGACCGCCATGTCGGCGAGCTGGTGCTTCAATCCCTGAAATGCGCCGATCGGCCGTCCGAACTGTTCGCGCTCTTTAGCGTAGGCGACTGACATGTCGACGGCCCGGGATGCGCCGCCGAAGGCGTCCGCCGCCAGCAGCACCAGACCGGCATCGACCAGCCGGGCACCGGCCGCCCCTTCCAGCGGTTCACAGGGCGTATCGGCAAACGCCACGGTGCAAAGCTGCCTGCCGGCGTCCGTGGACAGGGTGGGCGTGACGCTCAGCCCCGGCGCGTCGCCACGGACCAGCGCCAGCCTGCCCCCGGCGAGGCCGACAATGATCGCATCCGTGCCTTCCGCATGGAGGACGTGATGCTTCTCGCCGGTCAGCGTGGGTTTTGCCTCCATGGTCCACTGATCCGCGAACCATTCGCCCTTGCCTTCGGCGAGAGCGACGGTTGCGCGCTTCTCCCCCGTGGCGAGCGCGGGCAGCCATTCGGCCTTCTGCGCGTCGGTTCCCGCCACGGTCAGCGCCAGCGTTCCCAGCGCATGATCCAGAAACGGACCCGGCGCGGCATGGCGGCCGATCGGTTCCATCACCACGGCAAGGTCGAGCAGGCCCAGGCCCAGCCCGCCATGTTCTTCGGGCACCACGATCCCGCCGATGCCGAGTTGCATCAGGCCCCGCCACAAGGCGAAGTCGGGCTTGCCATGATCGTGCGGCTCCAGCGCACGTGACACGGGGCACTCCGCTGCAAGGTAGTCGGCGACGCCTTGCTGGAAGGCGATCTGCTGTTCGTCGAGATCGAATTTCACTGCCCCAATCCCGTCCTACTCTCCGTCTCGCGGAAGGCCATAGCCGCGTTCGGCGATGATATTGCGCTGGATATTGCTGGTGCCCCCCGCGATCGCGGCGGCCAGCGAGTTCATGTATTGCATCACCCAGCGCTCGTTGCCGGGCCGCCTGTTGCCGACCGGCGAAACCAGCGCCTCGTCCTCGATGATCTGCGTGGCCGTTTCCGCGATCGCGGCGGCATAGTTCGATTGCACCAGCTTGCCCATCATTTGCAGCAGGCCGGCGTCGCCGCCCGAGAGGGCGCGGGAAATCTGGATGTGGCCGGAATGGCGCTGCATTTCCAGTTCGGCCTTGAGCGCGGCGAGCCGGTCGCGCACCCAGCCCGCCTTGATTGCGGGCTGTCCGTCGATGGTCGCGCGTTGCGCCAGCTTGACGAGGCTGTCGAACATCGCTTCCGAACGGTCGATACCGCCCAGCATGTTGCGCTCGTGCTTCAGCAGCGACTTGGAAACGCTCCATCCCTCGCCGCGCTGGCCCACGATCCAGTCGGCGGGCGTTTCGGCGTTGTCGAAGAACACTTCGTTGAAGTCCTGCCCGCCGGTGATCTGCCTGAGCGGCCGGATCGTCACGCCCGGCTGCCTTGCGTCGAGCAGGAGGTAGGAAATGCCCGCGTGCTTGGACGCTTCCGGCTCGGTGCGGACGAGCGCGAACAGGAAGTCCGCCTCGTGGGCGTAGCTGGTCCAGACTTTCTGGCCGTTGATGACCCATTTGTCGCCGACCAGTTCGCCGCGCGTGCGCAAGCTGGCGAGGTCGCTGCCCGATCCGGGTTCGCTATAGCCCTGCGCCCACTTGTATTCGCCGAGCAGGGTCTTGCGGACGAATTTTTCCTTCTGCCACTCCTCGCCGCGTTCGAGCAGGGTGGGGACCAGCATCTGCACGCCGACGCCCTTGATCTCGTGCGGCGCGCGCGCCCTCGCGAATTCCTCGGCGATGATGCTCGCCTTGATGCTGTCGGGTGCCTGTTCCGAGCCGCCGAAGCGCCGGGGGACGGCGCGGTAGAGATAACCCGCCGCCACCGCCGTCTCGCGGAATTCCGCCGCATCGCGGCCCTCCCGCCATTCGCGGGAGAGGAAATCGCGCACTTCCCGCCGGAAAGCTTCGTGCTCCGGGCCGAAATTGAGATCTATCGCCATATCCGTCTTACTCGAACCCGAGATCCTCCCAGATCCTGTTGAGTTCGTTCATGGCGTTCTTGTTGCCATGTTCGTTGCGCATCTTGAGGAAGTTCGCTTCGTCCTCGCGCCAGACCATGTTGGTGAACAGCGGGTGGGCGACAGTGGCGAAGTTCTGGAACGCGCCCATGCCCATGCCGTGAAGGTATTGATGCAGCGCCCGCTTGCCGAGCATGAGGTTGTCGGTGCTGTGGGCCGCGATCGCGCGGGCATAGCGCATCGCTTCGTCGTCCAGCCTGTCGCGCGGGACGACCGAGTTGGCCACGCCCCAGTCCTTCAGTTCCTCCGCCTTCATCGTCCGGCCGGTGAGCAGGATTTCCATGCCCCGGTTGAGGCCGAGCCGCATCAGGGTGAGCGGCATCTGCGTTTCGAAATGAGCGAAGCCGATGCGGCTCTGCCGCCGCGCCACATAGGCATCGTCCGAAAGGATCAGGATGTCGGCGGTCATCGCGAAGGAGAAGCCCTGGCCCAACACCGCGCCCTGCGCGGCGAGGATGACCACCTTGTCGCCCCACAACGTGCCGGACAGCGTGGAATCCAGCAGCTTGCGGATGCCGCGCATCCGCTTCGACTGGCCGAGCCGCCCGCCTTTCTTCAACCCGAAACTTTCCACCGGAACCCGTCTGGTGTCCTCGCCCGAACAGAAGTCCGATCCGGCGCCGCCGAAGATGATGACCTTGACGTCGTCGTCTTCCTGCGCCCGTGCGAAACAGTCGAGCAGAAGCTCGTTCATGTCGGGTGTGAGGATCGCGTTCTTCCGGTGCGGCCGGTTGAGCGTGATCTTGCAGATATGCTCCTCGACCACTTCATAGAGGACCGACTGGGAGAAATCTTCCTCGCCGTCCGGCGTCAGGGGCGGAATTTGCGGCTTGTTCATTCGGGATCACCCAATGCTATGAAATCGTCGATGCGCTTGTGATAGTGGCGGATGCGCGCTTCCTGGTATTTCCCCAGCCACAGCCCCCGCTTGACGGTGGACTGGAGGCCTTTCCACACGCCGATGATGTTGACCCAATCCTGATCGAAAATCGGCCCGACCCGGCCGAGGCCCGGTGAGTCGCCGAAAATGCCGCCTTCCGGGATCCATTCCGTTTCCGGCGCGCGGGGGCAAGGCTCGGAAAGGTTGCGCGGCGTCAGGACGTAGATTTCCATGATGCAGGTCGCGTGATCGTCGCCGTTGGGACGGAAACGGTAGGCGATCTGCAATCCATAGCCGTGCCACGGCATGAAGTTGGGGAACAGGAAGTATTCCACCGCGTCGAGCATTTCGCAGTCGGTCAGGTGATCGACCGGCTTGCCGAACGCCGCGCCCACCTGCCGGCGGCGTTCATCGGCCAGCGCCTGGCGATACGTTTCGCCCGGCTTGAGCTGGATCGGTTCCCGTCCAGTCGACCTGGCGCCGAGGTCGGCGAATTCCTGTTCCGACAGCGCCTTCATCGCATCGCTGACCGGCGCGATGGAGATAGTGGCCAGGCGGCTGACGTTGTCGTTGTAGATATCGTACTGCGTCTCCGCATATTCGGAGACGGGCACGGCCTGCGGGTGCGTGGGCGAAACGTGGTAGCTCTCGATGAACGCTTCCATCGCGACTTTCCAGTTCGCCGGAGTCACACGGGCAACGTGTGCCGCAACCTTGCGGTTTTCCAGCGGATCGGACGCGAAATGATCGTCGAGATCGCCGATATAGTCCTCGAACGGCGGCGCGCCGGGGTCGGGGTTGATGAACACGAACCCGCCCCATGTCGCGACTTTCGCCTGGGGCAGGCACAGATCGCGGTCGCGCAGTTGCGGGAAATCCCATTTCTCGGTGACGCCGCGATTGGTGCCGTCCATGTTCCACGACCAGCCGTGGAACGGGCACACCAGCGCGGGCAGCTTGCCCGACCCTGCGACAAGCTGCATTCCGCGATGCAGGCAGGCATTGACGAAGGCCCGGATCGAGCCGTCCTTCTGGCGCGATATGATCCACGAGCGGTTGCCGATCTCATAGGTCGTATAGTCGCCCGGATCGGGAATGTTGCTTTCGTGGCAGGCCATCTGCCACGCCCGCGGCCACATGCGCTTCATCTCAAGTTCGTGAAAGGCGCGGGAGGTGTAGCGTTCGACAGGCAGGTCGTCCGTGCCCAGGTCGAACTGGGTGACGCGGGCGTAAGCCTCGGAAGGTTGGCGGTTTTCGGCGGCCAGCCACTTTGCCAGCGTGGGTTCCTTTACCGGCGGTTCCTCGGACATCCTGACGCTCCAGTTTCGCTTCGGTTCAAGGCAGTGAGTCGAATCGTGACGACACTCCCTTGTCGCTCTCATGGCAGTGAAAAGAAAGGTATACAAGTTACTTTAGTTGGGCTAGCGCTGGCGCGTTGCGACGGCAAGCCGATACCGCGTTCGCCGCGCAAATATACTCGATTCACTATAGGCGCGGCCTCGCGCCGGAGCAGACCGGCAATATGGACAAAGCTAATCTTCTTGAAATCTACCGGAAGAGTTTTCGCACCCGCGTGGCGGAAGAGGCGATCGCGCGCCAGCTTCGCGCGGGCAAGATCAGCTTCAGCTTCTATCCCGCCACGGGACAGGAAATCGCCCCCGCGGTCCTGACCGGCCTGCTCGGCCCGGACGACCGGATGGTCACGATCTATCGCGGCATCGCCGACGTGCTGGCGCGCGGCCTCTCGGTCAAGGAGTTTCTGGCCGAATGCATCGGCCACCCGGCGGGCGTATGCGGCGGCAAGGGCGGCGGCATGGGCGTGGCGCGTCCCGATCTTGGCCTGATGATGACGACCGGCATCGTCGGCTCGTCCGGCGTGATCGGCGCGGGGCTGGCGCTCGCCAGCCAGTTGCGCAAGGATGGCCGCGTGGTCGCGGTCAGCATGGGCGACGGCGCGACGAGCATCGGCTCGGTCCATGAAGCGATGCTGTTCGCTTCGCTGTGGAAGTTGCCGCTGATCTTCGTGGTCCACAACAACCAGTGGGCGGAATCGACGCCGTTTTCCGAATATTCGGTGCTGGAAACGCTTTCGGACCGCGCGGCGGCCTATGCGATGCCCGGCTTCACGGTCAGCGGCCGCGATCCCGAAGCACTGGCGAAAGTCTTTTCCGACGCCATCGTCCGCGCCCGGTCGGGCGAGGGGCCGACTTTCATCGAATCGAAGACCTACCGCCTCAGCGGCCACTATTTCGCCGATGCCGGGGCCTATATGGACAAGGCGGAATGGGACGCGGCCAAGGCCGACGATCCCATCGCCGAACTGCGGCGCAAGGCACTGGCCGCAGGGATGGCGGAAGACGAAATCACCGCCGTTGAAAACGCTGTCCGCGATGAAGTGGCCGCTGACGTCGAAGCCGTGCTGGGAACGCCCGCGCCGGCCGCCGCCAATGCCGCCCTCAACGCTGATGTCACCAGCGACGTCTATGCCGACCCGGCTTTCTCGCCGATCAGCCTGAACCGCCCGAAAGCGGAGCCGGTCCCCGCAGGGCCGCTTGTCGAAGTGACGATGCGCGACAGCTACAACAACGCGCTGCACACCGCTTTCGCCGAGGACGACCGGGTGCTGATGCTGGGCGAGGACATCGCCGATCCGGCGAGTGGCGTCGTCGGCATCTCCAGGGGGCTGTCCACGGCGTTCGGGGACCGCTGCCGTTCCACGCCGATCGCGGAGCAGGGCATCTTCGGCAGTTGCGTCGGCGCGGCGCTCGCGGGCATGAAGCCGGTCGGCGAACTGCTGATGATGGACTTCCTGCCCGTCGCCATGGACATGATGATAAATCATGCGGCCAAGGCCCGCTACATGACCGGCGGGCAGATGAACGTGCCGATGACGATGATGACTCTGGTCGGCACCGGCAACGGCGCGCAGCACAGCCAGTCGACCGAAGCGTGGCTGATGCACACGCCGGGCCTCAAGGTGGTCTATCCCTCGAACCCGACCGATGCGAAGGGCCTGCTGCTGTCGTGCATCGACGATCCCGATCCTTGCGTGTTCATCCATGCGATGAGCCAGCTTTTCCAGAAAGGGCCGATGCCGGACGTCGCCTATCGCATCCCGCTGGGCCTCGCCAACGTGGTGCGCGAAGGTTCCGACGTGACGATCATAGCCTATGGGCCGACCGTGGCCGATGCCGTGACCGCCGCCGATAAACTCGCCGCCGAGGGAATTTCGGCCGAAGTCGTCGATCTTCGCAGCCTTGTGCCGCTCGACGGGCAGACCCTGCTCGAATCCGTGGGCAAGACCGGCCGGGCCATCGTCGCCCACCGGGCGGTGGACTTCATGGGACCGGCGGGTGAGATCGCCGCGTTCCTCCACAAGGAACTGTTCGGCAGCCTCAAGGCGCCGGTGGCGCGCGTCGCGGGCGCCTATGCGCCGGTGCCGAAGCATTCCGGCCTGCTCGCCATGCACTACAAGGGTGCCGACGCCATTATCCAGAACGCAAAGGACATGCTGAAATGAGCACCGAACTCCGCATCCCCGCCGCAGGCGATTCCGTGCAGGAAGTGCAGATCGTCGAATGGACCGTGGACAGCGGCACCCCCGTCAGCGAGGGTCAGGTGATCTATACTGTCGAGAGCGACAAGTCGGTGCTGGAGATCGAGGCGCCCGCATCGGGCACCCTGACGATCATCGCATCGGCGGGTGAGACCTATCCGGTCGGTCACCTGATCGGCCGGATCGACGGCTGACGCCGGCCATGAGCGCCTGTGGGCGCGCCCGGCCTTAGCTGGCGCCCGGTCCTAACTTGCTGCCGGACCGCCAGCCGCGTCGGCCTCGCGTGCCCAGCGCGGCAGCGGCATGCCTTTTTCATAGTGCCAGAGCATCGTCAGGCTGTCCCGCCGGGCCGGGTCAAGCACCATGCGCCCCAGTTCGGCAAGGTCCGGCCCGGCGCGCCGCCCGCGCATCGCCCAGCTTCGGATGCGGCGGCTGTATAGCTGCACGTCGTATTCCATGGCGAAGCCGTTGCCGCCGAATACCTGATGCACGTTCGTCGCGGCGAACCGCGCCGCCTGGATCGCCTTGGCGCGGACCATGATCGCGAAATGCGGCGGCGGGGCGCCGTCGCCGCCGTTGGCGGGAGACGCCGTGAACGCTGCCTTGCGCACCAGCAGTTCGGCCGCATCGAGATCACCCGCCACGCGGGCGAGGCGATGGGCGACGCCCTGGTAGGTGCCGATGATCTTGCCGAACTGTTCACGCTGCCCGGCATAGTCGACGCCATAGGCCAACAGGGCCTGCCCCGCGCCGACGAGCCGCGCCGCGTCGACGAGATCGGCGAAACGCTGCAAGCGATCCGCCAACCCCGCATCCCCGATCGTTTCACCTTCACCCGTCGTCTGGTGGAACACAAGGCTGTCCCCGGCGGCGGAACGGCGGGCCGGACCGTTGAGCCTTTCGATGCGCACTTCGCCACCGTCCCGCACCGCGACGAGCACGTTGGCGGCGGGCACCGGGCCTGAAAAGCCCAACGATACTCCGGCCTTGCCGGTCAACGCCAGAACCGGCATGGTTTCGACGAAAGCCACGCTCGCCAGTGCCTTGCCCAGTTCAAAGGCGACGCGGGCGAACAGTTCCGGCTCGCCCGCCAGTTCCCCCAAGCCGAAGGCATCGAGCCGGGTGACCAGTTCGGGGTCGATCCCGCCGTAATCCTCTTCCGCCTTGCGGACCTTGTCGGGGGCGCTTTCCACCGCGAGCATTTTGGCGATGGCATCGCCGATTTCCTCGACGTCCTCGCTCCAGCGTTCGTCCAGCACGATCTAGTTACTCCGGGGCAGGCCGAGATGGCGGTTGGAAACGATATTGCGCTGCACTTCGCTGGTGCCGCCGATCACGGTCAGCACGGTGGCGACGCGCAACTGCTGTTCAAGGTCGGCGGCCAGAACATCGTCTCCTTCCGTGAACAGCGTCTCGTGACCGACGAGGTCGCAGGCCCACTCGATGAACTGCTGGGCCAGTTCGGAGCCGTAGACCTTGCTCATCGGCCCGGTGCCGGACGTGTCCTCGTGCCGCGCCGCCTGCATCCCCACGCGCAAGTAAAGCAGGCGATCCGCTTCCAGTTCCATCACGAAATGACCGAGTTTTTCGAGGTCCGCGTCCGAAAGGCGATCCGCCATGCCGGACAGGCGATGGATCAGCCGGGCGCAGAGCAGGCGGGTTTCGGTGCCGCCGAAGCTCATCGCCCGCTCCTCGTCGAGGTTGCCGGTGATGACGTTCCAGCCCTTGTTTTCCTCGCCGACGAGGTTCTCCACCGGCACCCGGACGTTGTCGTAGAACACCTGGTTCACACGCCAGCCGCCCATCACCCAGACGGGCGTGATCGTGACGCCCGGCCAGCCCGGATCGACGAGCAGGACCGAAAGGCCGCGCTGGCGGCTCGATTCGGGATCGGTGCGAACGAGCAGCGAAATGAATTTCGAGACATGCGCCGAACTGGTCCAGATCTTCGATCCGTTGACGATATAGTGATCGCCCCCTGCGTCCCTGGCCCGCACCGCTTTGGTCTTGAGCGCGAGCAGGTCGCTGCCCGCGTTCGGCTCCGACAGGCCCTGGCAGTAGGTGTATTCGCCGGCGACGATCCTGGGCATGTGTTCTTCGCGCTGGGCGTCATTGCCGCTGCGCATGATCATGCCGCCGCCGCGCTGGTTGGTGGTCAGGCCGTAGCCGGGGAAGCCCTGGCACTCCAGTTCCTCGGCCATGAGGAACTGCTGGTCGACCCGCGCGCCCTTGCCCCAGGGTTCCGGCCAGGTCAGGCCGATCAGGCCTTCTTCCGCGAGCCGGCGGTGGAAGGCGAAGGAATAGCGTTCGACCTTCAGCGATTCGATTTCTTCCCTCAGCGCCTGCATTTCCGCCCAGCCGCATTTGTCGGCGAGAGCGCGCATTTGGTCGCGATATCTGTTATCATCCTGATCTGGAAGGAAATTCAAGATTCGCTCCATTCATGGGGAATGCTGAAAAAAGATAAAGAAGTTGACGACATGCGGGACTACTGCGAAAGCCCGTGACAAGCAACAGCCAGCCGAACTAATTGTGAAAGGCGCGCGGAAGAGGAGAAGCTTTTCGGCGCGCGGGAGAGCAGGAACTTTCAGGGAATACCAATGGGCAAGATCACGTTCATTTCCGCGGACGGCAGCCGCACCGAGGTTCAGGTCGAGCCTGGCGAATCCATCATGCGCATCGCGCTCAACGCCGGGATCGAGGGTCTGGTCGCCGAATGCGGCGGCTGCCTGTCCTGCGCGACCTGCCACTGCTACGTGGAAGGCGGCTGGGCCGACAGGATACCCCCGGCTTCCGCTGAAGAGGAAGTGATGGTCGAATGCGCCATCGACGTGCGCGACACCAGCCGCCTGTCCTGCCAGATCCAGTTTACCGAGGAGATGGACGGGATCGAGATCGAGATTCCCGCCACGCAATATTGAAGCGCGGGAGGTATTGAACGATGTCGCGGTCGCTTGCGGGAATCCGGGTGATGGACATGGGCCGGATCGTCTCCGCGCCCTGGGGCGCGCAGACACTGGCCGATCTGGGCGCCGACGTCATCAAGATCGAGCGGCCGGGCCGGGGCGACGACTTGCGCACATACGGCCCGGCTTTCGCGCGCGACGCCGAAGGCAACGCCACGCCGGAATCGGGCCATTATCTCTGTTCCAACCGTAACAAGCGCTCGCTCACTTGCGATATCGCCCGGCCGGAAGGGCAGGAGATCGTCCGCAAGCTGGCGGCGCGGAGCGACGTGCTGATCGAGAACTACAAGGTCGGCGATCTGGCGCGCTACGGTCTCGACTATGAAAGCCTGAAAGCCGTCAATCCCGATCTGATCTATTGCTCGATCACTGGCTTCGGCCAGTCCGGTCCCTATGCGAAGCAGCCGGGTTACGACGCGGTGTTCCAGGGGATGAGCGGCATGATGGCCGTTACCGGCGAGCCGGACGGTGAGCCGCAGCGCGTCGGCGTTTTCGTGATCGACGAGATGACCGGGCTTTACGCCGCCATCGCGATTCTCGCCGCGTTGCGCCATCGCGACGCCATGCGGGCAAAGGGGGAAAGCGGCGGTCAGTATATCGACCTCGCGCTGCTCGATGTCGGCGTCGCGGCAATGGCCCCGCGCACTGTCGAATGGACGCTGGAGGGCAAGATTCCCGAGCGGCTCGGCACCAAGTCGCCTGGCTCGGCGCCGGCGCAGGTGTTCCTGTGCAGCGACGGATACCTGAACATCCAGGCAGGCGCGGAAGCGGATTATCGCAAGCTGTGCGACGCACTGGGCCTGCCGGAATTGAAGGAAGACCCCCGCTTCGCGACGCGCATGGACCGGGTGACGCATCAGGACGAACTGGCCGCGCTGCTCCAGGACAGGATCGGCCGGCGCACGGCGCGGGAACTGGCGGATGACCTCGTTGCGTGCGGCGTGGTCGCCTCTCCGATCTATCACGCCGATCAGGTAGTGGATGACCCGCAAGTCCGGCATCGCGGCCTGTTCTTCGACGTGCCGCACCCCACTGTCGGCAAGGTTCCGCTGGCCGCCAGCCCGATCCGCATGAGCGAAACGCCTGTCGACCGCTACACCGCGCCGCCGACCATCGGGCAGCACAACGATGAGGTGCTTGGCGATATTCTGGGCTATTCGGCGCGGGAGCGCGAAGCGTTGCGCGCGGCAAACGTGATCTGATGCCGTTCGCGCCGGATTGCCTGGCCGGGCGCGTCGCCTTCGTCACCGGCGCGGCCGGAGGCATCGGGCGCAAGATCGTGAAAGCCTGTCGCGCGGCAGGCGCCAAAATCGCCGCGATCGAATTCGCGCCGTTCGGCATCCGGGTGAACAGCATCCATCCGGCGGCGGTCAACACGCCGATGATTACGGGTCTCGGCGGCTCGCGGCCGCAAGGGGAGGGCACTCTGATCGGCCGGATCATGGAACCGGAGGAAGTGGCCAACATGGCCGTTTTCCTGGCGTCGGATGCCAGCAGCTACAGCACGGGCAGTGAATTCGTGTGCGACGGGGGCCTGCGCGCCTGAGCCGCATTCAGGCCATGTCCGTTCCACAAGGAAGCAGGCATGGCGAGGGGAGAAGTGATGGCATGAGCCTGCCTGACGATACGGTGCATTTCCTCTTCGCCGAGGCCCTCTTCGCTGGAGCGACTGTTCGCCATGGCGCGGGTGCTTGCCAATGACCGGTTATCACTGGCGTATTCTCATCGTCCTCATGGTCGCCGAAATGGTGGCCGGGTTCGAAACCTCGATGGTGCTGTCCACGCTTGCGGCCTGGCAGCGGATCCTGGGCGATCCGGTCCTCGTGGGATGGCTGGTTTCCTCCTATCTGCTGGTGCAGGCCGTCGCCGCCGCGCTGCTGGGGCGGCTGGGCGATATTCTCGGACGCAAGCGGGTTCTCCTTGCGACCATCGCCCTGGCCGGTGTCGGCTCGCTGGTAAGCGCCATGGGGGAAAGCTACGGGGTGATCCTTGCCGGGCGCGCGATGCAGGGGATCGCCGGGGGCGCGCTGCCGTTGTGCTTCAGCCTCGCGCACGAACTTCTGCCGAAGGAGAAATCCGCGCTGGGCGTCGGCTTCATCATTGCCGCCGCCGCGACATCGTCGGCGTTCGGGCTGCTGATCGGCGGGCACCTGACCGACCATTACGGCCCCGCGTCGATCTTCGCTTTCAGCGCCGCGTTCGCGCTCGTGGCGGCACCGATCGTCTATTTCGGCCTTCCGGCCTCGTTGTCGCGTTCCTTGCCGCCGCGATTCGATTGGCTTGGCGGCCTGCTGTTCGGCATTGGCCTGGCCGGGCTGCTCTATGGCTTGAGCAGCTTGCGGGCGTGGAGCGAATCTCCGGTAATCGCGCTGACGACGTTGTGCGGGATCGCGATACTCGCCTGGTGGTTCGTGCATGAGCGGCGCCACCCCGACCCGCTTATCGACGTGCGCCTGCTGAGCACACGCAACTTCGTCATCGCCAATTTCGCCATGCTGGCCCTGGCGATAGGCGCCATGCAGATCACACAGATCACTTCGCTTCTCATCCAGCAACCGCCCGAAAGCGGAACGGGACTGGGCCGGTCGGCGACATTCCTCGGCGCGATCAAGCTGCCGACCGTTGCCGTCGGCGTGCTGGGCTCGATTTCGGTCGGCTGGCTGTTGCCGCGTTTCGGCCATCGCATGCCTGTCATCATGGGCGCTTTGCTGATCGGGACGTCCACCGCCGCCGTGGCCTTCATGCAGGACAGCCTGGTGCTGATCGTCGTGGTCTTGTGCATGACCAATGTCGGCATAAACCTTGCCTACGCAACGCTGCCGACAGTCGTGCTCGCCAGCGCGCCGCCGGCCCGTGCGGGAGAGGCGGCGGGCGTGCTGTCGGTGTTCCGCGCCGCGGGGCAGGCGTTCGGCGCGCAGTTCATCGCGGTGCTGATGTCGCTCTCGATGGTGGAAAGCGGGGGGCATCGCTACACCAGCGCCGGGGGATACATGATCGCCTTCCTGTTCCTGGCGCTGACTGCCAGCGTGGTCGTGGCTCTCACTCTCGCGCTGCGGCCGATCACGCAGAAGGCGCCGGGGGATACCGCTTCGGCCGTCGAACCTAGCGCTCGCTAAATAAACATCTAGGCAATGGGCATGGGTTCCGGCATATAAGACTATAAAAGCTAACTACGTTGGAGATGCCCATGGCCGGTTCTGCGCTTTCGCCCGCCACGACTCACTTCATTGCGGGATCGCATGTTCCTTCACGGGGGAAGGAAGAGATTCCGGTCTTCGACCCGGCAACCGGCGAGATCGTCTCCAGTTTCCTGGGCGCGGAAGCGGACGACATCAACGCCGCCGTGGCCGCCGCGAAGGAAAGTTTCGACAAGCGCACATGGCGCGACCTTCCGCCGGCGGAGCGGGCGTCGCGCCTCTGGGCGTTCGGTGACCTGATCCTTTCGCATATCGACGAACTGGCTGAACTCGAAGTTCGCGACAACGGCATGGTCATGGCCATGGCGCGCGGCACAGTGACAAGCTGCGCGCAGTCGCTGCGCTACTATGCGGGCATGGTGCAGAAGATCCACGGCGAGGCGACCGACCTGTCGGGGGGCGGGCGCACGCTGATGAGCTATACCTCGCGCGAGCCGGTGGGCGTGGTCGGCGCGATCACGCCGTGGAATGCGCCGTTGGCGGTTCTGGTCAACAAGATCGCCCCGGCGCTCGCCGCCGGGTGCTCGGTGGTCGGAAAGCCGGCCGAACAGACTCCGCTCTCGGCGATCCGCCTGTCGCAACTGATCGCGCAAGCCGGGCTGTTCCCCGAAGGCGTCGTCAATATCCTCAACGGCCACGGCCATATCGCGGGCGCCGCGCTGGCCGATCACCCGGATGTCGACAAGATCACCTTCACTGGTTCGACCGAGGTAGGCAAAAAACTGGTCCAGGCGAGTGCCGGGAACCTCAAGCGCGTCACGCTCGAACTGGGCGGCAAGTCGCCCCTGTTCATCTTCGACGATGCGCCGCTGGAACAGGCCATCCAAGGCGCGGCCATGGCGATCTTCGCCAATTCCGGGCAGGTCTGCTTCGCCGGTTCGCGGCTCTATGTCCAGCGTGGCATTTATGACGCCGTGATCGAGGGCGTGGCGAAAGTGGGCGACGCCATGCGGCTGGGCAGCGGGCTCGATCCGCAGACGCAGCTTGGTCCGCTGGTCAGCCAGGAGCAGCTCGACCGGGTGCTGGGCTACATCGAATATGGCGTGAGCGACGGCGCGGAACTGATTTCGGGCGGAATGCGCGAAGGGGAGCGCGGATATTTCATTCGCCCCGCCGTCTTCGCCAATCGCGATCGCAGAAAGATCCGCATCGCGGAGGAGGAAATCTTCGGCCCCGTCGTCACTGCGATGCCATTCGACGGTCTCGATGAACTGGAAGCGCTCGCCAACGATACCACCTACGGGCTCGGCTCGGGCGTGTTCACGTCCAGCAATTCCACCGCGCACAAGGCGGCGCGGCTGATCCGCGCGGGCAATGTCTGGATCAACTGCTACGGCGTGCTCGACAAGGCCGTGCCGTTCGGCGGGTTCCGCCAATCGGGCTGGGGCCGCGAAGCCGGTTTCGAGGGGATCGCGCCGTTCCTTGAGACCAAAGCCGTCTACAACATGCTTTGACCGTCACGGAGAGGATTATGCACATGGCAGGAACAGTCGATTCCGCGACGCTCGCCGCGATGACCGAATTCAAGGTGGAAGTTCACGACGACCGTTATGAGGTCGAGCCGATCCTGAGGGGCGGCGGGTTCCTCTATGATCCGCAAGTGGTGTGGGACTGGTGCGCCGACGGGTCGCGATCGCCGTGGGCGGGGCCGGAAGGCTCGATCCTCATTTCCGATATCGGCGGCCAGCGCGTGCCCGAACTCGACTGGAACCTCGGGCACGGCGGTTTATTTCGCCTGCACGCCGACAATACCTGGGAAACGCTCGTCCCGCACGGCAGCGGGATGCAGGCGGGTTTCTTCCGGCCGACCATCGCGCCGGAAGGCTGGGGCGATTTCGGCGGGCATATGTTCCTGTGCAGCCAGATCGTGCCTCATCGCCGGGGCGCGGTGTTCGACCATATGGTCTACCGTCTGGCGCCGGGTGACGACAAGCCGACCGCCTTTGCGATCCCGCCGCGTTCCGGCAAGACCGACGGCGGCATTTCCGGCGCTCTGGTGCCCGGCGCGTTCGGCCGGAAAGGCACGCCCGAGGAAGGGCTGTTCCTGTTCTTCTCGATGCACAACATGACGATTTATGCCGCGCGTCCCGATGGGTCGGTGGAGCCGTATATCCTGATGGACGGCGAGGATGGCCGTCCCGGACCGTGCATGCCCTATCGCGTCTACTACGCTGATCCCCGGCTGGTCGGCGAGGAGAACATGCTGGTGGTCGAAGGCAAGTGGAACTCGCACTTCGGCGGCGAAAGCGGGCACGTGTTCCGTGTCGCATCCTACCGGATCGCTGGCCGCACCGTCGATCCGGCCCCGATCGAGGCGCTGGGCGGCGGGCCGGGGTTTCGCGCTCCGGCGGCGTTCGGCCCGCTTGCGGGTGACAGCTTCCGCCCGGAAAACAACGGCTTCATGTCGTCGATCAACTGGACGGAAGGGGATGCGCAGGTTCTGCCTTACACCACCGAGATCATCCGGCGGGACAGCGACGGCAACGAGCATGTCTTCGCCTCGAACATCCAGGCCGGGCAGAACCTTATCGGCTTTGCCGGGGGCCGGCTGATCGTGACCAACATGGGCCACTCGTATTCATCGGGGAACTTCAAGCATCCCGACGGTTCCGTCTTCGCGATCCGTCCCCGGCGCTGAAGGGCGGCCTCAGCGCTCCGGGTGTTCCTGCGCCGGAGCCGGGGCGCGCAGGATGGCGATGGCGAGCGACATGGCTTCGGCAAAGCCTTCCTGCTCGGTGAATATGCCGGCGCCGTCGTCCAGCGCGACGACGATGTCGAGAAAGACAACGGTTATGCTGTGCATGCGCTGGACGAAAAGATCGTCGGGCAGATCCTGATACCGCGCGCGCAGCAGGCTCATGACGTAATCCGTCAGAGGCGCGATTTCGGATGCCACGGCCCAGCTTTCATAAGGCGGGCGCCTGTAGGACAGATTGTTGCGCAGAAATCCTGCATAGATTCGCTTGCCCTGGGGCGATTTCAGTTCCGCGATCGGACGAAAGATGATCGTGAGCAGTTCCGTGTCCGTGGGCTCGCGGCCGCTCGCCGTGAAATCCTTCAACAGATCCCCTCGCGCACGCTCCAGTCCGGCAAGGCGGCGAGTAAAGATCGCACGGATAAGCCCCTCGCGATCGCCGAAATGATAGCGCACGACGTTCTTGTTCGCGGACCCCGCCTTGAGGCCGATCTCGCGCAGTGACGTCGCGTCGATGCTTCGCGTCGCGAAGAGAGCTTCGGCGGCGTCGACGAGGTCATCGGTCATGCTCGACGGACGGCTGATTCGCGGCATTGTTTTTCTTCCGGCTTCAACTCCGACCGACCCTTAGACACCGGCATGCGGCATGCCAAGCACGATACGCATAAAACCGAGATAATGAGTCATATGCCTTAAATATTATTGACGAGGGTTCATCTCTGCCTCTAACGGTTGTTTGAGAAGGGGAAGAGGCGATGGGAAAACCGGGGCGATATCTTGCGGGCGCAGCCGCGGCGGCGTGCATGGCGTCCGGCGGCGGTGTAGCTTCGGCGCAACAATCGCGCGAGGTTCTTCCGATTCCCGCCGCTGAATATCAGGGGCATGCCGGGCAGCGCATCGGCGATTCGAAGCCGTGGTTCGCGCCGCGCGTGACGGCCCCGCGCGGCGCGCCCAATGTCATCGTGATCCTGACCGACGACGTGGGGTTCGGCGCGACGAGCGCGTTCGGCGGCCCTATCGCGACTCCCGCATTGGCCGGACTCGCCCGGACCGGCGTGCGCTACAATCGCTTTCACACCGCGGGCATCTGCTCGCCGACCCGCGCGGCGCTGCTGACGGGGCGCAATCACCACACGGTCGGCATGGGCCTCTTCCCGAACCTCATTACGGGATACCCTGGCTATAACGGCCGCATTCCCCGCTCCGCCACGCCGATCGCCGAAGTGCTGCGGCTCAACGGCTATTCGACGGCCATGTTCGGCAAGAACCACAGCACGCCGGAAGAGGACAGCGGGCCGACCGGACCGTTCGACTTGTGGCCCACGGGAATGGGCTTTGAATATTTCTACGGTTTCAACGGCTATGACGCCAACCACTGGGCGCCGCAGCTTTATGAAAACACGGTGGCCGTGGAGACGCCCGCCAAGCCGGAGTATCACCTCGACCGCGATATGGCCGACCGCGCGATTCACTGGCTGAACGTCCAGCAGGCCGCCGATCCCGACAAGCCGTTCTTCCTCTATTACGCGACGGGGACGGCCCATTCGCCGCATCACGCGCCGAAGGAATGGATCGCCAGGTTCAAGGGGCAGTTCGATGCCGGCTGGGACGTGGCGCGCGAGCAGACGCTGAAGCGGCAGAAGGCCGCCGGGATCGTGCCCGCGAACACGAAGCTCACGCCGCGTCCGGCGGGCATCCCGGCCTGGGATACGCTGACCGCGCGGCAGAAGCGCATCTACGCCCGCATGATGGAAGTCTACGCCGCGTCCCTGGCCTATTCCGATCATCAGATCGGGCGCGTGATCGACGCCGTGAAGGCGGGCGGAGAGTTCGACAACACGCTCATCCTGTTCGTGGAGGGTGACAACGGCGCGAGCGCCGAAGGCACCTTGCGCGGAACGCTCAACGAAGTCGGCGGCATCGCCGGGGTCGAGGAAACCGAGGATTATCTCGAATCGATGCTCGACGAAATGGGCGGGCCGATGACGTTCCAGCACTATCCGGCCGGGTGGGCGTGGGCAATGAACGCGCCGATGCAGTGGGTGAAGCAGATCGCGGGGCACCTTGGGGCCACGCGAGCGGGTTTCGTGGCGTCGTGGCCCAGGGAAATTGCGCCCAGTGCCGTGCCGCGCACGCAGTTTACGCATGTGGTCGACCTCTACCCCACGATCCTCGAGGCCGCGGGCCTGCCGGTGCCCCGCCGGGTGAACGGCACCGATCAGCAGCCGCTCAACGGCATCAGTTTCGCATACAGCTTCACGCAACCCGATGCGCCCGAACGGCACAAGGTCCAGTATTTCGAGCTGATGGGCAACCGGGGGATCTACGCCGATGGCTGGATGGCCAGCACGACGCCGAAGCGTGATCCCTGGAAGCTGGCCGGCCGCCCGCCGGGCGATGTCATCGTGGATTACGACTGGGAACTCTACGATCTTCGCAAGGATTTCTCGCAAAGCCGCGATCTGGCGGCGAAAGAGCCGGCGAAGCTGGAGGAACTGAAAGCCATCTTCGACCGGGAAGCGCGGGCCAACAACGTCTATCCGATCGACGACAGCTTTATCGACCGCTATCAGTTGTCCGGCGCTCCGCCGTCCGTGCATGGCGATCGCACCGTCTTTTCCTATCCGCCCGACATGCCGCGTCTCGCCATGGGCGTCGTTCCGCCGCTGGCCGGAAACAGCTTTTCGCTGAGCACGCGCATCCTGCAAGGTTCCGGTTCCGGCGCGAATGGCGTTATCAGCGCGGTCGGCGGGCGCTTCGGAGGATGGAGCTTCTATGTCCTCGATGGCCGTCCGGTCGTCGCCAACGCGATTTCGGAGCAGGCCCGGCACAAGACAAGGCTCGTCAGCGACACGGTTCTGCCGGACAGGAACGACGTGCCCGTCCGCTTCGAGGTCGACTATGCGAAGGGCCGCGCCGGTGGTCCCGCCACGGTGTCGATCTACATCGACGGCAAGCCGGCGGGCAAAGCGACTTTCGCCGCGACCGGCCATTCCATCGGCGGCTCCGGCACGGAAAGCATGGATTTCGGGCAGGATACCGGGACGCCCGTGACCGAGGACTATGCAGCCCCGTTCCGGTTCAACGGCACGCTGTCGAACATCGAATACCGCATCAAGCGATAACCGCGATTTCAGGGAGGATTTAAATATGACGATCAGCAATCGGTTGCCGGGCGCAAGTATGCTTGCGCTCGCTTTGGGATGCATCTGCGCTCCGCAGGTCCATGCGCAGGATTCGGGGGATGCGGAGACGGCATCCTCTTCGGGCATGCTGGACGAGATCGTAGTAACGGCGCGCCGCGTGGCGGAAAACATGCAGAATGTACCGGTCGCCGTCACGTCGTTTTCCGGGACGGAACTTGCGCGGCAAAACGCTGTCGCGGTGCCGGATGTCGCGCGCCTGACGCCGGGATTCGTCATCAAGCGAGCCAGTTCCACGCCGACGGCGGTGAATCTGCAAATCCGTGGGCAATATCAAAGCGACGTTCTGGCGACGCTCGATCCTTCCGTGGGCACCTATGTCGATGGCTATTACTGGGCGCGCGCCTACGGCCTGTCGGCGGACCTGCTCGATGTCCGGTCGGTGCAGGTGCTGCGCGGCCCGCAAGGAACGCTGTTCGGCCGCAACACCACCGGCGGCGCGCTGGTGCTCGAAACCAACGATCCCGACGCGGATACGTTTTCAGGCATGGTTTCCGCCACATATGGGCGGTTCAATGAACGCAGCGCGACGGCGGTGCTCAACCTTCCGCTCATCCCGGACCGTCTGGCGGTGCGCGGCGCCTTCATCATCCGCAAGCGCGACGGGTATATCCGTGAACTCACATCGGGGAAGAAGGTCGGCGAGCAGGATAGCTGGACCGGTCGCGTGAAGCTGCTGGCGAAGCCGGCCGACAATCTTCGCATTTTGTTGTCGGCGGAACGCTACGAAACCGACGCCATGACGCAGCCCTATCGCATGGCTTTCGTCGCGGAATCGTCGCCTTCCAACCTGGAAGCGGCATTCGATGCCTATGGCCCAGGCGCGGCTGCCGAACGCCGCGCGCAGGGAATCGCGCTCATCCGCGACTATCAGGCGAACGTACTCGACAAGCGGCATGTCGCGCTCAATGAAGTGCCGGTTAGCAAGGCCAAAACGGAAACCTATACCGGAACCGTCACGCTTGATACGTTCTTCGGGGCCGTCAAGGCGATCACCGGCTACCGGCGCGTCCGTGCCGATGCCTGGCTCGACCTCGACGGCTCGCCGTTCCAGATCCTGCGTTCGGACAATCATCAGGATCTCGATCAGTTCTCCGGCGAGTTCCAGATCACGGGATCGACGGCGGACCGCTTTCTAGACTTTGTGGCCGGTGCCTTCTACTTTGAGGAAAGCGGCTATGACTGGAGCACGACCACGGCCCTGCCGCACATCAGCCCCAATCCCAACAACATCTCAGACGGCACGATCAGCCATACCAGCCAGGGCGTTTACGGGCAGGTCACCGCGCATGTCACGGATCGCTTCTCGCTTACCGGCGGGCTTCGCTATTCCGTCGAGGATAAGGCGCTGACCATCCGCAACCGGCGGGAACTGGGCACGACGGGCGTCTATACCTGCAATGTGTCGGGAGCGACGCCGCCGCCTGATTGCGCGGTCTATCGCAAGGACGCCTTCGATGGCGTGTCATACACCTTCGGCGCCGATTACAAGCTTTCCTCCGACATTCTTCTCTATGCCAAGACCAGCAAGGGCTTCCGGTCCGGCGGGCAGAACCTGCGCGCGCAAGGTGCCTCCGGCGCCGCGTTCATTCCGTTCAACCCGGAAGTTTCCCGGGAGCATGAAATCGGCCTCAAGTCCGAATTCCTGGACCGGCGCGTGCGGTTCAATCTCGCCGGTTTCTACAGCCGGGTGAGTGACATCCAGCGTTCCACTCTCGTCACCAGTTCCGACCCCGTGACGGGGCAGGTCACGACGGCGACGATCGTGGGGAACGCGGGCAAGGTCCGCATCTACGGCGGCGAGGCGGAGTTGACGGCGCGTGTCGCCGATGGCCTGACCTTGGGTGCGAACGGCGCGATGATACGCCCCAGGTATCTGGAATACGTCGATCCCTACACGGGCGCCGACCGCCGGGGCGAGCGGTTCGAACAGGTTCCCCGGTGGACTTTCAGCATGAACGGCTCCTATGAGCACGAGTTCGACATCGGCCGGATCATGCTGCGCGCTGACTATTCGTGGCAAAGCGCGACACCGCTCAGCCCCTATAACGATCCTGCGGACCCCGATAACGACCGCATCGTTGCCCTGACGACGGCCAGGGGCGGTCAGATGAATGCGCGAGTTGCGTGGGAGGCCCTTGACCGTTCGTGGGAAGTCGCCCTGTTCGGCCGCAACCTGTTCAACCGGGAAGATGTCGTGGGCGGGCAATACCTCACGCCGCCGCTTTCCAGTTTCGGCAGGCTTCTGCGCGAACCGGTGACATACGGCCTGACCGCGACTTTCCGTTTCGGAGGGCAATGATGGGGTCGCGGCGGCGCGGCACGCGCCTGTCCGGGCTGCTTTGCGGCGCGGGGCTCGCGGCGGCAGTGCTGGGGGGAACCGCCCCGGTGCATGGACAACCTGCCCCTTCCGTGCTGCCACGCGACGTCCTGCCGCTTCCCGACCAGCCCTTTCAGGGGCGCATCGGTGATACGACCGACGCATCGGTGGCGGACTGGCCTTCCCGTCTGGAGGCGCCCGCCGGCGCCCCCAACATCCTGCTGGTCCTGACGGACGACGTGGGTTTTGCCGCGTCCTCCGCGTTCGGGGGGCCGATTCCGACGCCGAATCTTGACCGGCTGGCGGCGAACGGGCTTCGCTACAACCGCTTTCACACGACGGCCCTGTGCTCGCCGACGCGGGCCGCCCTGCTGACGGGCCGCAACGCGCATCGTGTCGGCACGGGCAACCTTACCGACCTGCCGATGGGCTTCCCGGGATACAACGGCGTGTTCCCCCAGTCGGCCGCCACCATCGCGCGCATACTGCAACTTAACGGATACAGCACCGCGATGTTCGGCAAGCACCACAACGTGCCTGCCTCGCAACAATCGGCGGCGGGGCCCTTCACGCAGTGGCCCACGTCGCTCGGCTTCGATTATTTCTATGGCTTCATCGGTGGCGACGTCCATCAGTGGCAGCCTAAGCTCTATCGGGGAACGGTTGCGGTCGACGAAAGCGAGCGGGCAGGGGAACTGCTCGATCAACGGCTGGCGGAAGATGCCATCCGCTGGGTCCACAACCAGAAGGCCGCAGCGCCCGACCGGCCGTTTCTGCTCTATCTGGCTCCGGGATCGCTGCATGCGCCGCATCATGCGCCTGCGGACTGGATCAACAGGTTCAAGGGCAAGTTCGATGCGGGCTGGGATGTGCTGCGGGAACAGACATACAGGCGTCAGCGTGCCGATGGCATTATTCCACGCGGAGCCGCGTTGACGCCCAGGCCGCCGCAAATCCCGGCGTGGAGCAGCCTCGGCGCTGAAGATCGCGCCTATTCCGCGCGTATGATGGAAGTGGCGGCAGCGGCGCTGTCCTTTCAGGATGCGCAGTTCGGCAAGCTCATCGGCGAGCTTGAGCGGATGGGGGAACTGGACAACACGCTCGTCATCTTCGTGGAAGGAGACAACGGCGCCAGCGGCGAAGCGACTCAGGTCGGCACATCCAACGAACTGGGAGAACTGCTGAACGGCGTGAAGGACAGCCCCCGATGGCTGCACGGCATCATGGACCTGATGGGCGGGCCGAAAACCTACCAGAACTATTCCATGGGCTGGGCCTGGGCACTGGACACGCCGTTCCAATGGACCAAGCAATTCGCGTCCTACCTTGGCGGAACGCGCAACGGCCTGGTCATCTCCTGGCCGGGCCGGATCGAGGGGGCGGGAAGCGTGAGGAGCCAGTTCTCCCACGTCATCGACATAGCCCCGACGATACTGGAGGCAGCGGGGCTGCCCGCGCCGTCGAGAGTCCATGGCGTGGAGCAGATGTCCATGGACGGGAAGAGCCTGGTTCCGACGTTTTCGCAGGATACCGATACGCTGCGGACGCAATATTTCGAGATTTCAGGCGCGGTCGGGATCTATCACGATGGCTGGTTTGCCGGCCGCGCATCGGGCCGCATGCCTTGGGAATCGCAGCCGCCCGAAGGTGCTCCGCCGCAGTGGGAACTCTATGATCTGCGCAAGGACTTCAGCCAGTCCCGGGATATAGCTCGCCGCAATCCGTCGAAACTTGCCGAAATGCAGACGCTGTTTCGCAAGGAAGCGCAAGCCAACAACGTCTATCCCATTGATACGAATTTCTCCTTCCGGCGAGCCGCCATGGCAGCCAAGCCGGCGGCGGCTCGTCCGCCGCGCACGCATTTCACATATTGGAGCGTGGATACGAGCGTCGCCCAGGCGGCTGCTCCCAATCTCGGCGGAAAAGCGTTTTCCATCGAGGCGATGTTGGACATTCCATCCGGTGCATCGGGAGTGATCGTCGCGACCGGCAGCCGGTTCGGCGGCTGGAGCTTCTATCTGGATGACGGCAGGCCAACGGCGGTGCAGGCGTTCACGAATTCGGAAGGAAACGAAACCCGGATCGCGGCGGCTGAGCGCATCCCCGCCGGGCGCCGGAATGTCATCTTCCGCTTTCAGCCCCGTGACGGCGGTGGCGCGATGGCGGGAGGGCGCCTGACGATACTCGACGGCGATAAAGTGATCGCACAGGGCGATATCGCAAAGACCATCAACGGAGTCGCGGGCATCGGCGAGAGCTTCGATATCGGGCGGGATACCGGATCGCCAGTGACGGATTATCCGTTCCCGGCGCATTCGGCGCCGGGGTGGATCGAGCGAGTCGACGTCTTGCTGGGAAAATAGGGGGCATCCGCGCGGCCCGGACCACCTGACGGGCATTGAAGCAGTCCGCCATGGACTCAGCGGGCCGCTCTGGCTACGGCGAAGCCGCGTCGCGATAATCGGATCGCCGATCCGATTATCGCGATGTTTCAGGCGGATGCGAAGGGGGGATAAGTGCCTAAGATTGACGAGAAACTGGAGGCTGTCCTCGATCAGGTGCTGCGCCGCAATGCGGGCGAGGCGGAATTCCATCAAGCCGTTACCGAAGTGCTGGAAAGTCTTGGCCGTGTCGTCGCCAAGCGGCCGGACTATCTCGATCACGCGCTGATCGAGCGAATCTGCGAACCGGAGCGCCAGATCATCTTCCGCGTGCCGTGGGTGGACGATCGCGGCGACGTCCAGATCAACCGGGGCTTTCGCGTGCAGTTCAATTCCGCCCTTGGTCCTTACAAGGGCGGCTTGCGGTTTCACCCTTCCGTGAACATCGGGATCATCAAGTTCCTGGGTTTCGAGCAGATCTTTAAGAACGCGCTCACCGGACTGCCCATCGGCGGCGGCAAGGGCGGATCGGACTTTGATCCCAAGGGGCGCTCGGACGGCGAGATCATGCGGTTCTGCCAGTCCTACATGACCGAACTGCACCGTCATCTCGGCGAATACACGGATGTTCCGGCGGGCGATATCGGCGTCGGGGGGCGTGAGATCGGCTACCTCTTCGGCCAATACAAGCGCCTGACCAACCGCTACGAGGCAGGCGTCCTGACGGGCAAGGGGCTGGTCTACGGCGGATCGCGGGCGCGGACCGAAGCGACGGGCTATGGCGCGGTCTATTTCGTGGAACGCATGCTGGGCACCCGGGGAAGCGATTTCGCGGACAAGCGGGCGGTCGTGTCCGGTTCGGGCAATGTCGCGATCTATACCATTGAGAAGATCCGGGAACTCGGCGGCAAGGTGATCGCCTGTTCTGATTCGGACGGATATATCGTCGACGAGGACGGGATCGATCTCGAACTGCTGAAGGATATCAAGGAAGTCCGGCGCGGACGCATTTCGGAATATACGGCCCGCCAATCGCGGGCGCATTTCATCGACAAGGGGGCGGTCTGGGATGTGCCATGCGACGTGGCGATGCCGTCCGCGACGCAGAATGAACTGACCGGCCGGGACGCGCGCAAGCTGATCGCCAACGGCGTGCTGGCCGTTGGGGAAGGCGCGAACATGCCTTGCACGCCGGACGCGGTGCGGCTGTTTCAGGAAGCGGGCGTGCTGTTCGGCCCCGGCAAGGCCGCCAATGCGGGCGGCGTCGCGACATCGGCCCTGGAAATGCAGCAGAACGCATCGCGCGACAGTTGGACTTTCGAGCAGACGGAACGGCGTCTGGGCGAAATCATGCGCGGCATTCACGATACCTGCGCCGCGACGGCGGAGGAATATGGGACGCCCGGGGACTATGTGCTCGGCGCCAATGTCGCGGGCTTCGTGCGGGTGGCCGAAGCGATGCGGGCATTCGGCGTGATCTGATCGCCGTTACCGGAAAACTGTCCCTGGCGAACCGGCTTCGCCAGGGACAGCATTGCTACCGGCCCGGATTCCTCACGGGATCGCAGAGCGCGCGCAGCAGTCCGTCGCCGATGGCATAGGCCCATCCGTGAAGCGTCAGATCCGCCTGACGCGCCCACGCACCGCGCACCAGCGGATTGGCGGCCAGCGCCTCGACTTGCGCGATGACGTTGCGTTCGCACAAGGCATCCGCGTCCGGCGGCGAGGATGCGTCGCGGCCTTCCCGGTAAAGCGCGCGCACCGGTTTCAGCCACGCGCCTATCGCATCGTCGGTCTCGCCTTCCATTGCGGCGTGGATGCCGCCGCACCCGTAATGGCCGACGACGATGATGTGCTCGACATGCAGCGCTTCGATCGCGAACTGGAGAGCGGCGGCGAAATTGGGATCGTCGGCCATCGTCAGATTGGCGACATTGCGGTGGACGAACATCTCGCCGGGGTCGATATCGACGATCTCGGTCGCCGGGACGCGGCTGTCGGAACATCCGATCCAGAAATAGCGGGGCCGCTGCTGGCCGACCAGCCGGCTGAAAAACGTGGGATCCTTGCCCGTCTTTGCCTCCGCCCAGGCGCGGTTGCGCGCGAACAGCGGCAACAGGCCGCCGCCTCCCCGTTCGGGCGCGGCGGCCATGTCATCCCCGATGGCGGGGGGCGGCACGCTTATTGCCCGGCCGCCTGCAGATCGACAATTCGCAGATAGGGCTTGAGCGACTTGTAGCCTTGCGGGAACTGACGCGTGGCTTCCTCGTCCGAGAGCTTGGGTGAGATCACCACGGGATCGCCCGGCGCCCAGTTGACGGGCGTTGCGATGCTGCGCGTGTCGGTCAGTTGAAGGCTGTCGATGGCGCGCAGGATTTCCGCGAAGTTCCGCCCCGTGGAAGGCGGATAGGTGAGGATCAGGCGCACCTTGCGTGTCGGGTCGATGACGAAGACCGAGCGCACGGTGACGGTGGCGTCGCATTCGGGGTGGATCATGTCGTAGAGCTTCGAGACGGAACCGTCCGGGTCCGCGATCATCGGGAAGTCGAGCTTCGCGCCCTGCGTTTCCTCGATGTCCCCTTCCCACTTGTGATGGGCTTCCACGGGATCGACCGAAAGGCCGATGGGCTTGACGTTGCGCTTGTCCCATTCGGAGCGGAGTTTCGCCACTTCGCCCAGTTCGGTCGTGCAGACCGGCGTGAAGTTCTTGGGATGGCTGAACAATACGCCCCAGCTCGATCCGAGCCAGTCGTGGAAGCGGATGCGGCCGTGCGTGGTGTCCTGTTCGAAATCGGGGGCAACCTGCCCGAGCTGAATCGTCATGAGCTGTTCCTTTATGCTGTGCGCGCACTGTGGAGCAGGTCTGACCATCAAACAAATGAATGTTATTATATATTAAATTAAATAAAATTGCATATAATTGGCTTTACAGCCATGTCTTGCCTTGTCGTTCGGGCGAACGCGCGCTAGATACAGCATTGTCAGGAATATTATCCTGCCTTGAAGGCAAGGAATTTGCGGAATGGATATCAGCGTCGCGCGCACGTTCCTCGAAGTGGTCAAGACCGGCAGCTTCGTGGCGGCGGCGGCCAATCTCAACCTCACGCAAACGGCGGTCAGCGCCCGCATCCGTGTGCTCGAAGAGCAACTGGATCGCGCGGTCTTCATCCGCAACAAGGCAGGCGCGAAACTGACTCCGGCGGGCGAGCAGTTCCTGCGGTTCGCGACGACGCTCGTTCAGGTCTGGGCGCGGGCGCAACGGGCCGTCGCCCTGCCGCCGGGGCGCGAGACAGTGGTGACCATCGGCGTGGAACTCAGCCTGTGGAGCCCCTTGCTGCGCCACTGGTTGCTGTGGATGCGGCGGGAGTGCCCGGAAATCGCGGTCAGCACGCAGATCGATACGTCGGAGCGGCTGATGGAGCAGGTGCAGGACGGATCGCTCGATGTCGCGGTGCTCTATGCCGCGCCCGCCCGCCCCGGCGTCATCACCGAACTGCTGTTCGAGGAAAAGCTGGTGCTGGTCAGGACCACGCCGGTCACTGCGCCGCTTGAGCCCGAAGATCATGTCCAGATCGACTGGGGGGAGGAGTTTGCCGCCTGCTATCAGGCCGCTTTCCCCGATCAGCCCAATGCCGTCGTCTCCATCAGCTATGGCCCGCTGGCATTGGACTATATCCTGGCGACGGGGGGCAGCGGCTATTTCCGCAAGGGATTCATCCGTTCCTATCTGGAGGAAGGACGGTTGGCGCTGGTGCCCGATAGCCCGGAGTTCTCCTATTCCGCTTACGTCGTCCATTCGACCAAGGCGGATTCCGGCGTGATGGACCGCATCCGCGCCGGATTGCGCGCGGCGGCGGCGATTGCGGCATGAACGGGAAGCCATCTTCACCGACTTGTTATGGCGCGGAGGCCGATGACGTCTACATGGGCTATGCCTGCCGCGACGAAATTCTGACTGCGCTCAACGAGTTGCTGGAGGCGGAACGGGCGGGCGCGAAAGTCGCGCTGGCGAGCAGGGGTGAGTCCGCAAAGGGCGGCGCTTATGCTCGATTGATGGGCGCGGTGCGGGCGGACGAAGCACGCTGGTGCGCGATGCTGTCGCGCCAGATCGAACGGCTGGAAGGCAGGCCCTCCCGCCGGACGGGGACGTTCCAGGAAAAGGCACTGGCGATACCCGATCTGCTGGAGCGCCTTGCCTTTCTCAATCGCGGGCAGGCCTGGGTGGTCCGCAAGCTGGAGGAACTCCTGCCGCGTGTGCGCGACGATGCGTTGCATGGTGATTTGCGTGAAATGCTGGCATCGCATCGCGAAAACATCGCGCGGGCGCAGGCCCTGCTCGACAGTGCGGCAGGCAACGCCGCAAAGGCATGATGCCCAAAATTATTGCGTTAAACGAACAATAATAGTCGTTTGCCTTATATAATGCGGCGACGCACAATTCCCGCCGGAAAGAGACGCTTCGCGACAACAGTGCCCGGAAAAGAGGATCCTGACATGTCAGGCCGGAGCACGGGAAGGAGCTGAACGGCGAAGGAAAGACGCACATGACAGCATCGGAACTGCCGGGGATTCCGCTGTCCCCGGAACAATGGCGGCAGGTCGAAGCCCTCAGCCGGTCGCTCGATCCGATGCAGGTGCGTTGGCTCAGCGGTTACTTCGCCGGGCTGGACGCCGGACTGCGGCAACCCCACCAGCCGCAGCCGGCGTTTTCCGCCGCCGCGTCCTCGCGCGCGCTCACGATCCTCTACGGCACGGAAACCGGCAACGCGGCCGAACTGGGCAAGGCCCTTCAAGCACGGGCGAGCGAGAAGGGACTGGCCTGCACCGTGTCCGACATGGCCGACTACAAGGTGCGGCAACTGGCGCAGGAACAGGACGTGCTGATTGTGGTGAGCACTTATGGCGAGGGTGATCCGCCGCAGCCCGCCACCGGCTTTTTCGAGTTCGTGGAAGGCCGCAAGGCGCCGAAGCTGGATGGCGCGCGCTTCGCGGTTCTGGCGCTGGGCGATTCGACGTATGAGTATTATTGCCAGGCGGGAAAGCGGCTGGACGCGCGTTTCGAGGAACTGGGGGCGGAACGCCTGGCCCCGCGCGTGGATTGCGACGTCGATTACGAAGACGCCGCCGAAAGCTGGATAGCGGCGATGGTCGACCGGCTGGCGGCGGAAGCGCAAGCCGCGCCTGCCCCCCCTGCCCCCCCTGCCGCGACGGCCGCGTCCCCCGTTGCCGCGCCGTCCCTCCACGACAAGCGCAATCCCTTTCCGGCGCCGGTCATCGAGAACCTCGCCATTGTCGGGCGCGGGTCGTCGAAGGAAACGCGCCATATCGAGTTCTCGCTGGCGGGTTCCGGCCTGACCTATGAGCCGGGCGATGCACTGGGCATCGCGGCGTCGAACGATCCGGCAGTCGTTTCCGGCCTGCTCGATGCGTTGGGCATCGCGCCCGATGCGCGGTTCGAGTTGAAGGGGCAGGGTTTTTCCCTCGGCGAGGCGCTGACGCACCGTTTTGAGATCACGGCCGCTACCCCGCGTTTCCTCGATTACTGGGCCTTGCTGAGCGAAGCGGCTGAACTGAAGCAGTTGCAGCACGAGGACCGGGCTGGGGAACGGTCGGTTTTCCTGCGCACGCATCACATCGCCGATATCGTGCGCCGTTTCCCGGTCGCGGATATCCAGCCGCAAAGGTTCGTATCGGCGCTGCGGCCCTTGCAGCCCCGGCTCTATTCGCTCGCGTCGAGCCTCTCCGCCGCGCCGGACGAAGCGCACCTGACCGTCGCGCCGGTGCGCTACACGCTGCATGGCAGCGCGCGCAGCGGCGTCGCGTCCGGCCTGCTGGCCGACCGGGCGGAGCCGGACACCGTGCTTCCGGTCTATATCCAGAACAATCCGCACTTTCGCCTGCCCGCCGACGATACGCCCATCCTGATGATCGGCGCGGGCACGGGCGTCGCGCCCTATCGCGCTTTCCTGCAGGAGCGCGAGGCGCGGGGCGCGGGCGGCAAGAGCTGGCTGTTTTTCGGGGAGCGCAATTTCCGCACCGACTTCCTCTACCAGATCGAATGGCAGGGCTGGCTCAAGGACGGGACGCTCAGCCGCATGGATGTCGCCTTTTCACGGGATCGCGCGGAAAAGACCTACGTCCAGCACCGGATGAAGGAACAGGCGCGCGATGTGTTCGCCTGGCTTGAGGATGGCGCGCACGTCTATGTCTGCGGCGACGCCGCCAATCTTGCGCCGGACGTGCATCAGGCCCTGATCGACATCGTGGCGGGTGAGGCTCATACCGGGCGCGAGGCGGCGGAGGACTATGTCCGCTCGCTCCAGGCCGATCACCGCTACCAGCGCGACGTTTATTGAGAGACGGCCCCATGACAGATGCCCCCGCGATCGACCGCAGCCGCGATATTTCCCAGCCGCTCGACCGGCTGAGCGCGGACGAGCGCATGAAGGACGCCAGCGACCAGTTGCGCGGCACCATCGCCATCGGATTGCTCGACCGGATAACGGGCGCGGTGCCGTCCGCTGACGATGTGAAGCTGATGAAGTTCCACGGCATCTACCAGCAGGACGACCGCGACGTGCGCGACGAACGCCGCCGTCAGAAGCTGGAACCGGCCTTTCAGTTCATGATCCGGGTGCGCCTGCCCGGCGGCGTCTGCACGCCGGCGCAATGGCTCAAGCTGGACGAACTGGCCCGTGCCCACGGCGGCGAAACCCTGCGGATCACTACGCGCCAGACGTTCCAGTTCCACTGGGTGCTGAAAGACAGCCTGCGCCCGATCATCCAGGGGTTGCACGATACGCTGCTCGATACCGTGGCGGCCTGCGGCGACGACAGCCGCGGCGTGATGTGCACGGTCGACCCGCAAAGCTCGCGCTTCCATGCCGAAGTCGCGGCCTTGGCGAAGCGGGTCAGCGATCACGTCATTCCCAAGACACGCGCCTATCATGAAATCTGGTATGGCAATGAACGCGTTGCCGGGTCGGAGGCCGGTGCGGGGCCCGAAGAGCCGTTCTATGGCCGCACTTACATGCCGCGAAAGTTCAAGATCGGCTTCGCGCTGCCGCCGTCGAACGACATAGACGTCTACGCGCAGGATCTGGGTTTCATCGCCATCGGCGGGGAAGAGGGGCTGGAAGGCTTCAACGTCGTTATCGGCGGCGGCATGGGCCGCACCGATCAGGCGCCGGAAACCTATCCGCGCCTTGCCAGCCCGGTCGGCTTCGTTCCCGCCGACCGCGTGATCGCCTGCGCCGATGCCGTCATGGCCGTGCAGCGCGACTACGGCGACCGCAAGGACCGCCAGCGTGCCCGCTTCAAATACACCATCGACGACAAGGGGCTGGACTGGATAAAGGGCGAGATCGAGCGCCTGATGGGCGCGCCGTTCGAGGGCGCGCGGCCCTTTACGTTCACGTCGAACGGCGACAGCTACGGCTGGAACACCACGCCGGACGGGCGGCACCACCGCACGCTCGTCATCGAGAACGGGCGGCTCGACCTGCGGCTGCTCGATGCCCTGCGCGACGTGGCGCGGGTGCATCGCGGCACTTTCCGGCTGACGCCCAACCAGAACGTCATCATCGCCGGGGTGCGTGATGACGACCGGCCCGCCATCGACGCCATTCTGGCCGAGCACTTGCCGGAACCGGACGATTTTTCCGTGCTGCGCCGCAACGCCATCGCCTGCGTCGCCTTGCCGACCTGCGGGCTGGCCATGGCGGAGAGCGAACGCTACCTGCCGGGGCTGCTCGACAAGATCGAGGCGATCATGGCGGAGCACGGGTTGTCCGGTGAGCCGATCACCGTGCGGATGAGCGGCTGCCCCAACGGCTGTTCCCGCCCCTACATCGCCGAGATCGGGCTGACGGGCCGCGCGCCGGGCAAATACAACCTCTATCTGGGCGGCGGCTTCCATGGAGAGCGCCTCAACCGCATGATCCGCGAGAACATCGGCGAAGCCGCGATTCTGGAAGTGCTTTCCGACGTTATCGGGCGCTATTCTCGTGAAAGGGAACCGGGCGAACATTTCGGCGATTTCACCATCCGCGCCGGGATCGTGCGGGAAGTGACGGAAGGGCGTTTCTTCAATGACTGAACGGAAGGAAGAGGGGCCGCGCCCGCAGACCGTGTCCGCCGCGCATGGCGTGGCAAGCGATACCGGCTTCGGCGCGGTCGCGCCGCCGCTCTATCTTTCCACGACCTACGAATTCGCCGGTTACGATCAGCCGCGCCGCTACGACTATGGCCGCGCGGGCAACCCGACCCGCGACTTGCTGGCCGAAGCGCTGGCGAAGCTGGAAGGCGGAGCGGGCGCGGTCATCACGTCGAGCGGCATGGCCGCGCTTGACTTGCTGATCGGGCGGTTGCGTCCCGGCGACCGCGTGGTGGCGCCGCATGATTGCTATGGCGGCACCATGCGGCTGATAAAGGCGCGCGCGGCGCTGGGCCAGTGCCAGGCAAGTTTCGTGGATCAGGCGGACGACGCAGGCCTGGCGGCGGAACTGGCGAAGGCGCCCGCGCTGATCCTGATCGAGACGCCGAGCAACCCGCTGATGCGCGTGACCGACATCGCGGCGCTTTCGGCAAAGGCGAAAGATGTGGGAGCACAAGTGGCCGTGGACAACACGTTCCTGTCACCCGCCGTCCAGCGCCCCCTGACGCTGGGCGCGGACTATGTCATCCATTCCACCACCAAGTATCTCAACGGTCATTCGGACGTGATCGGCGGCGCGGTGGTGGCGGCCGATGCAGGGCACGCCGAGGAACTGCGCCAGTGGGCCAACATCGTCGGCAATACGGGCGCGCCGTTCGATGCCTGGCTGACGCTGCGCGGCTTGCGGACGCTGTTCCCGCGCATGGAGCACCAGCAGCGCAACGCCATGGCTATCGCCCGCTATCTGGACAGCCATCCGGCGGTTGCGAAAGTCCACTATCCCGGCTTGCCCTCGCACCCCGGCCATGCCGTCGCCTCACGCCAGCAGAGCGGCTTCGGGGCGATGTTGAGCTTCGAGCTGGCGGGCGGGGCGGAGGCCGTCCGGCGGTTCATCGGGGCCGTGGAATACTTCACTCTGGCGGAATCGCTGGGCGGCGTGGAAAGCCTCGTCGCCCATCCCGCCACGATGACTCACGCGGACATGGGCGGGGAGGCGCGCGCCGTCGCCGGGATCGGCGACAGCCTGTTGCGGCTCTCGGTGGGGCTTGAAGCGGAGCAGGATCTGATCGCCGGGCTGGAGAAAGGGCTGGCGGCATGCGCCGATTGACAATCGGGGGGCTGACAAGCGGGGGCATCACTTGCACCGGAAGGAAAGGCCCGTGCCCGGATATGTCCTGATTATTGATTTCTTCGGCCTGATGGCGGCTCTCATCGGTTTCACCATGGCGTTTCGCCAGGATGTGGTGCGCCACATGATCGGGCGTCCGCCCGCGCCGGGGCCGAACAACGGCGAAGGCGATCCGCTGACCTATATTCTGCGCATCGCGGGCACGATGGTGATGGTATTCGGCGTGGTGATCGCTGGCATGGTGACTCTGTTCAATCTGGCTTAGCGCGGGAGCCTCGCGATGAAAGGTACGATAGGGTTGAAACGGATTTATCAGACGCGGGAGGCAGGCGACGGCCAGCGCGTCCTCGTCGATCGTATCTGGCCGCGCGGTATCAGCAAGCAGGCCGCCGCGCTGGATTTCTGGCTCAAGGACATCGCGCCCGGCACTGCGCTGCGCAAGTGGTTCGGGCACGATCCCGCGCGCTTCGGCGAGTTCCGCGAACGGTATCGCCGAGAACTGGATGCCAATTCCGATGCCGTCGCGGAACTGTGCGACCTTGCCGATCGCGGCGACGTGACGCTGCTCTATGCCGCCTACGACGAACGCCACAATCAGGCGGTCGTCCTCGCGGAGTATCTTTCGGAACGGGGATATCGCTTGCGGAATCCTGTCTGAATCAGCCATCGCAGCCGGAATGGCGACGTGGTTGACGGATGACGGCGGCTTTCGGATGCCGCGCGAGTGGGACTTTCGCCGGGCGGCAGGGGCCGCAAGCCCGGCAACGGCGCGTTGCGGTGAGGTCCGGGGCATCTTCGTTGACAACGGGGCATGGATGATGGACGCTGCGGCCGTATCGCAATAGAGCGGATCGGCGCGTCGCGATGCCTTGAAGGCTTGGCGGCCGGAATTCATTGCAGGAATATGCTTCTTTTTTGGCAATTATATACTTGGCAAAACAGGGCCATCGGCAGGCATATAATGGGGTATGGACATCACCGCACCCCGACTCACCAATCCCGACGCCGCTCGCGAATATCTGGAAGCGCAGCGTTGGCCTGACGGTCCGTTCTGCCCGCATTGCGGTTCGTTTGATGCCACTCGCCTTGAAGGCAAGAAGCACCGCGCTGGCCTAATTCAGTGCAACGATTGCCGCGAGCAATACACCGTGACGGTCGGAACGGTTTTCGAGCGCTCCAGGTGCCGCTGAACAAGTGGCTTCTCTGCAATCACCTGCTTTGCGCCAGCAAGAAGGGTATGAGCGCGAAACAGATCGAGCGCATGCTGGGCGTGACCTACAAAACTGCTTAGTTCATGTGCCACCGTATCCGTGAGGCAATGGATGGTGCCGTTGGCGAAGGGCCGCTAGGTGGGCCGGAAGCGGTTGTTGCACTGGTTGAACGTGACGGCCATGAGCGAAGCTCACCTTGGGCGATACACGGCGGAGTTTGATTTCCGCTACAACACCCGCAAAATGTCGGACGCGGAGCGCGCCGACATTGCCCTCAAAGGAATTGCGGGCAAGCGCCTCACCTATCGGCGGACTAACGCAATCGCCACCTAAGCTGGCGAAAATCCCCGCCCATCGCGGGGAACGTCGAAAACGCTACTTCTCGGATTGACTCTTACGCTTCCCTTTCGCCTTATGCGGCGTCGGGGGAGTGGTAAGCATACGTCGTAGCGTTGCTTCTTCGCGGGCTTTTGCCTTCGCTTCGGGCAGGAGGTCATCGGGGGGAGTTTTGGGCATGCGTCGTCCTATACCGCTTACGCGGACAGGCCTAAAGGCCGCTGACTATCGCCTGATAGGCGAAATCATGGTTCTAGCGGGGATGATAGAGGATACCATGAAGCGCATCCCGCTCGCCATGATGGGTGTAGATTACATACCTGGGATAGCGTTCACTGCTCACCTAAAGGCGTCATCCCTGTGCGATATGATCCTCGCAATCACCCCTTACGTAGTTGAGAGCGAGGCCATCAATCAAGAGGTAGAGAGCGCTGTTGCATTGGTGCGAAAGGCCGGGGACGCGCGCAATGACATTGCACACGGGCCTTTTTGGCTGCCTAGGGACACTGATTTTATTGGCACAGTAAGTTTCAAAGCCAGATCAAAAATCAAGGTTGCTGAGAAGCCGTTTTCAACTGAGCGTTTTCGCGAGATTTTAGCCGACCACATCGCTGCATGGCAGGCTATTGCCCACTGTTATGTCGGAGCACATGCACTAGCCGAAGAACGAGCGCGTCTCGGCCTATCGCCTCTTCGCCCGGACTTTGTTCTGCAAGCCAGTCGTCAAACTCCCATCGGGCAGCCGCAAGAGTAGCTTCATCTATTTCAAAATCAGCGTCGGCCTGTCCCGACTTAGATAGGTCTGTCATGGCGCTTTCTCAAGTATATAATTGCCCAGGATCCCGCCAAAGGCAGCAGCCATGTTCTGGTGAATGGCAGGTTGACCGTGGAAGACCTGATCCCCATCGGTGCGGGGTCTCTGTCCGTATCCTTGTGGGCAAAGAACATTTTCGACAGGACATACGCGATGGCGGAAACGCAATTGTCGGGTCGTGGGTTGGCCGGAGTGATGAACGCCGTCTACAACGAACCGGCCACATACGGGATCGAGGCGAGGATCCGCTTTTAGTCTGGCGTTCCTGATTGTCGAAGTGTTCTGAAAGGTTTGATGGCTATGCGAGGTATGATGGGTTTTGCGGGCGCGGTTGTGCTGGCGTGCCATGCTCCGGCGGCGCATGCGGAGAACATCCTGCTGTCGAACGACGACGGGCTGACCAGCAACGTGGTCGCGCTGTATCATGCGCTGAAGGCGGCGGGGCATGACGTGATCGTCTCGATCCCTTGCGCCAATCAGAGCGGGATGGGAACGGCCGTCAAGTTCGATGGAAAGATGGACGCGCTGGCCGGGCCCTGCCGCAACCTCGCGGGCAAGGAAGGCGATCCGGGCGCGGGGCCTGTCACCCGGCCGGGCTTCGAGAACGACTTCTTCTATGTGAACGGGACGCCGGTCATGGCGACGCTCTTCGGCCTCGACGTGCTGGCGGCGAAGCGCTGGGGGCGCGCACCCGATCTGGTGCTGTCCGGCCCGAACGAAGGACAGAACGTCGGCCCGATCGTGCTGAGTTCGGGAACGGTCAGCAACGCGCAATACGCCGCGCTGCGGGGACTTCCGGCCATCGCGGTCAGCGCGGGCGTGCACACGACCGACGACGATGGCCTCGCCAACCCGAAGTCGCGGGAAGTCGCCGCGCTTACCGTGAAGCTGGTCGATCACCTCAAAGGCAAGGCGCGCGGCGGCGCCCTGTTGCCGCAGGGCATCGCACTGAACGTCAATTTCCCCAACGAACTGGTATCACCGCAATGGCGGCGGTCGCGGATCGGCACCTATCGGTCCTATCTCGTAAGCTTTGTCGATGGCGGAGACCCGGCGCCGGGCGCGCCGGTTCCCGGTCTTGCGCCGGGGACGGATACCGCAAGCCCGCGCCTGTCGATCGGCATGAATCAGGTGCCGCCCACGGCCGCACAGGCGCGGGACGAAGCCGCCGTTTACAAAAAGGACATCGCGGTCAGCGTCATGCAGGCCGGCTATGAGGTTTCCGACAAGTCCACGGACCGCTGGCTGGATCGCGCACTTTCGGGTTTGTGAGGGGCGCAGCCGCCTAGGGCCAATCGACATTCAGCCCTGACGGCCTGCAAATGGTGGCTTTCCGCGCTTCCGGTGCTCACGTATAGGAAATACGCTGCGCTCCGGGTCGCGGAAAGCCACCATTTTCGTCACGCCATCATCTGAATGTCGATCGGCCCTAGCGATATCGCGCCAGCGCGTCGTCCACCCGGTCCAGCGCGGCGGCGAGAGGATGCACCTCGCCCAGCACGGCGAACGTGCCGTTCAGCGCGAAGGCGCAATGGCCATGCACCGTCGCCAGCAACGAGCGGGCAAGGGCCGGGGCCTTCGCCGCGTGCTCGTCCGGTAGTTCGGCCGCGATTTCGCGCACCACCACATCGGTTATGGCCGTGACCTTGCGCTGGTATTCTTCGGGCATCGGCTCGTTTTCCGGCAAGCGGAAGTCGTGGAGCGCGGCCCAGGCATTGCGGTGCGTCAGCGCGAAATCGAAATAGGCATCAATGGCCGCGCGCAGCCGTCCTTCGGTGCGGCCTTCCAGATGGGATTCGAGATTCTCATGCCAGAGGTCCAGCGTCTTGCCGTTGATGGCCAGGATAAGCCGGTCATACGATCCGAACACGTTGTAGATCGTGCCGATCGAATAGCCGACCGCCTTCGCCACTTCGCGCGCGGAGAACTTGGTGAAACCCACTTCGGCGATCTGCCGGTGGCCTTCCCGGATAATCATCGCGCGCAGTTCCGGGCGGGAATGGTCCGAGCGCCGGCCCATGGTCTCTATTGTCTCCCCAACTTGTTCCGCGCATCTAACCGAAAAATTGAACACTGTCCAATATTTTAATTGAACGGTGTATATTTTTGTGGGAAGCAGGGTTCTCGGCGATTCGGTCGCCGTTGCCGGAAGGATGCTTCCATGGATGAAATCGCCAATCGCAGACCGCTGAAATCCCGTGGGACGGCATGGGCGCGTGCCTTTGCGCGGCTGCTGCTGCGCACGCCGCTGACGCCGAACGCGGTGTCGGTCATCGGAATCGGCTTCGCCGCGCTGGGGGCGGTCTGCTTCGCCCTTGCGCCCGGCCAGCCGCTGCTGTGGATCGGCGGCGCTTTCTTCATCCAGCTTCGCCTGCTGGCCAACATGCTGGACGGGATGCTGGCGGTGGAAGGCGGGCGCGGCTCCGCGACGGGGGTGCTGTTCAACGAGTTTCCCGACCGGATCGAGGACATGCTGCTCCTCGTCGCGGCGGGTTATGGCGCGGGTGTGCCGGTGCTGGGCTGGGCGGCCGCGCTCCTTGCCATGGGTACGGCCTATGTCCGCGCGCTGGGCGGATCGCTGGGGCTGGCGCAGGACTTTCGCGGGCCGATGGCCAAGCAGCACCGCATGGCGCTGCTTACTCTGGCGGCGCTCGCCGCCGTGGTCCTGCCCGTGATGCCATGGGCGCTAGGTGCGATGGTGCTCGGCGCGGCGCTAACGGCGGCGCGGCGGCTGCTGCGGCAGGCCCGCGCTCTGAAGGAATTTGCACGATGATCGGCCCGCGCATCATTGGCCAACTCGTCATCGCCATTGCGCGGTTTCTGGTCGGCGGCCATGCCCGCTGGCAGGGCTGCGCGCCGGAACCGGCGCAGCGCATCTACTTCGCCAACCATTCCAGCCATCTCGATACGATCATCCTCTGGGCCGCGCTGCCGCCGGAACTGCGCGCCGCGACGCACCCGGTCGCCGCGCTCGACTATTGGGGCAAGGGCCGCCTGCGCCGCCATATCGCCCTGCGCGTGCTCAATGCCGTGCTGGTGGACCGCGCCGCGCGGCACGATCCGCTCGGTCCCATGAAGGCCGCGCTGGACATGGGGGACTCGCTGATCCTCTTTCCCGAAGGCACGCGGGGCAGCGCCGCCATGCCGATGCCCTTCAAGGGCGGCCTTTACCATCTCGCGCGGCAATATCCGCAGGCGGAACTGGTGCCCGTCTGGCTCACCAATCTGGCCCGCGCCTATCCCAAGGGCGCGATCCTGCCCGCGCCCATCGTCTGCACCGCCACGTTCGGCATGCCGCTCGAACGCATCGAGGGCGAGGACAAGCCCGCCTTTCTCGCCCGCGCTCGCGCGGCCGTCTGCGCGCTGGGAGAATAATCATGGCCGATACGATGACGATCCTGTTCGGCGGTATCGTGGCGATCCTGCTCGTGGCGTCGGCGGTGGGCTTTGTGCTCGCCCGTCGCTCACCGAGCGAGACAGTGGCCAACCTCAACGCCCGGATCAAGGCGTGGTGGGTGATGATCGCCGTGTTCGCGGTGGCGTTCTTCGCGGGCAAGGAAGTGACGATCGCGCTGTTCGCGCTGACTTCGTTCTATTGCCTGCGCGAGTTCCTTTCGATCACGCCGACGCGGGCCGAGGACCATCGCGCCGTGGCGGTCGCCTTCTACATCTTCATCCCGTTGCAATACTGGCTGATCTGGGACGAGTGGCAGAGCCTCTTTTCTATCCTGATCCCGGTCTGGGCGTTCCTCGTCCTGCCGGTGCTGGCGGTGCTGAAAGGCGAGACGGAAGACTTCATGGCCCGCACCGCGCGCATCCAGTGGGCGCTGATGCTGACGGTGTTCTGCATCAGCCACGCGCCCGCGCTGCTGATCCTGGACATTCCCGGCTTCGAGGGGCGCAACTTCCTGCTGCTGTTCTTCCTTATCGCGGTTGTGCAGCTTTCCGACGTGCTGCAATACGTTTGCGGCAAGCTGTGGGGACGGCACAAGGTCGCGCCGCGCGTCAGCCCGGCCAAGACGTGGGAAGGGCTGGGTGGCGGAGTTCTCGCCGCCATGGCGGGCGCGGGGCTGTGGTGGATCACGCCGTTCTCGCCGTGGCAGGCGGCGCTGATGGCCTTCGCCATCGTGCTGGCCGGGTTCTTCGGCGGGCTGGTGCTCTCGGCGGTCAAGCGGTCGCTGGGCGCGAAGGACTGGGGCACGATGATCGAGGGGCACGGCGGCGCGCTCGACCGGATGGATTCGGTCAGCTTCGCCGCGCCGGTGTTCTTCCACCTCACCAACTATTTCTTCGCGCTGTGATCGCAGTCGTCGCGATCTGGGCCTTCGCGGAGGCGCTGCTGTGGTTCGTCGTCGCTGACGTGCCGATCAGCGCCGTGGGCCTGCGCGACGGCTTCGGCCGTGCTGCCCGCGCCTCGCTGGTCGCCGCACTGGCGGCGGCGCTGGGCGGGCTGGTCATGCTGCATTGGGCGGCGGCCGCGCCGAAAGCGAGCCGGGCCGCGCTCGATCTGGTGCCGGGTATTGGCCCCGGCATGATAGGCGAAGCAGCGGCGGCATGGGAGGCGGACGGCTTCGTCGCCATGCTGGCGGGGGCCTTCGCCGGAGTGCCCTACAAGCTCTATGCCCATGCCGCCGGAATGGCCCATGCCGAGCCTGCCGCGTTCGTCCTGATGTCGGTCGCGGCGCGGCTGCCGCGCTTCCTCATGGTGTCCGCGCTATCGGCCATACTGGGGCAGTGGCTGCGCAAATGGCTCGATCCCCGGCAGATGATAGCGACCTTCGCGGGCTTCTGGGTCCTGTTCTACTACGCCTATTTCCTCGCGGTCGGCGGAGCGAATTAACCGATCGTCGAAACCTGCCCGCTATCAGGCGTTCCAAACTTCAAAGGCTTGCATGTGTCTGCACCCGATCTTTCCCTGCTGACGAAGCGCCGCTTCGCGCCGATCTTCGCCGTCCCGTTCCTGGGCGCGCTCACCGACAACCTCCTCAAGTTCGCGATGCTGTTCCTGGCGAACTTCGGCATCTTCGCCAGCGCGCCCGAAAAGGCGGAGATGCTGGCGGCCGTCGCGACCGGCGTGTTCATCGCACCCTATTTCCTGTTTTCCGCGCTGGCCGGGCAACTGGCGGACCGCGTGGACAAGGCGTTGCTGGTGCGCTGGGTCAAGCTGGCGGAAGTGGGCATCATGGGCATCGGTCTTGCCGGTTTCTGGTTCCAGTCGCTTCCGACGCTGCTCGCCGCGCTGTTCCTGATGGGCCTTCATTCGACGTTCTTCGGCCCGGTCAAATACTCGATCCTGCCGCAGCATCTTCGCTCGCACGAGATCATGGGCGGCACGGGGCTGGTCGAGGGCGGCACGTTCCTCGCCATCCTCGGCGGTCAGCTTCTGGCGGGCGTCATCCCGGCGTGGGAGGCCGGGCTGCTGGCCATGGGTTTTGCCATGCTGGGCTGCCTCACCGCGCTGGCCGTCCCGTCCGCGCCGCCGATCAGGGGCGAGCATCCGATCGACTGGAACGTCTGGCGCGGCACCATGCACATCCTCAGGACCGCGCGGCACGGGCGCGGCGTGTGGCTCTCCATCCTCGGCATAAGCTGGTTCTTCGCGGCGGGCGCGGTGCTGGTGTCGGAATTCGCGCCTCTGGTCAGCGGCACGCTGGCGGCGCGGCAGGAAGTGGCCACGCTGTTCCTCGTGGTGTTCTCGGTGACGATCGCGGTGGGTTCGCTGACCGTGAACAAGCTGCTGGGTGGCGAAGTCTCGGCCCGCTATGTGCCTGCGTCGGCGCTGGCGCTGGCTGTGGGCATGATCGACCTGTGGCTCTCGACGCGCCATTTCCCCGTGCGCGTCGCGGGCGCATCCATCGCGCAGTTCCTGGCGACGCCGGGCGCGATCCGCATCCTTGCCGATCTTGTCGTCATCGCCTTTGCGGGCGGCATGTTCATCGTGCCGCTCTATGCCATTCTCCAGACGCAGAGCCCGCCGGAAGAGCGTTCGCGCATCATCGCGGCCAACAACATCGTCAACGCGGCCGTCACGGTCGTCACGGTGCTGGCGATCACGGTGCTGCTGGCCAACGGGTTCGACGTGCCCGGCCTGATCGGTGCGCTGGGCTTCGCCTCGCTCGTCGTCGCTTTTGTCAGCATCTGGCTTTTGCCCGAAACGCTGTTCAAGGGGACGATCCGCCTGATCCTGCGCGGCCTCTACCGTGTGGACGTGGCGGGGATGGAGCATATGCCCAAGCCGGGCGAGCGCGCGGTCGTGGTGGTCAATCACCTCAGCCTGCTCGACGGGCTGCTGCTGGGCGCGTTCCTGCCGGGCAAGCCGACGTTCGCCATCAACACCCACATCGCCAGGGCCTGGTGGGTGAAGCCGTTCCTCAAGCTGTTTGAGGCGTTCCCGGTCGATCCCACCAATCCGATGGCCGCCAAGGCGATGATAAAGGCGGTGCGCGAAGGGCGCACGCTGGTGATTTTCCCCGAAGGGCGCATCACCGTTACCGGCGCGCTGATGAAAGTGTTCGACGGGCCGGGCATGGTGGCCGACAAGGCCGATGCGCCGATCATCCCCGTGCGGCTCGACGGGCCGCAGCGCACGCCGTTCTCCTATATGAAAGGCAAGGTGCGCCAGCGTTGGTTCCCCAAGATCACGCTTACGGTCCTGCCGCCGCGCCGTTTTGCCATAGAAGGCGAGATGAGCGCGCGCCATCGCCGCGCCGTCGCGGGCCGCCGCCTCTATGACGAAATGAGCGCGATGATCTTCGCGACGACGGACGTGGACCGCACGTTGTTCGCCGCGTTGTGCGACGCGCGCGATCTGCACGGCGGCAAGGCGCCGGTGGTGGAGGATGTGAACCGCGAGCCGCTGTCCTATGACCGGCTGCTGATCGCCTCGCACCTGCTGGGCCGCAAGCTGGCGGGCATGACGCAGCGGGGAGAGAATGTCGGCCTGCTGCTCCCCAACGTGAACGGCGTGGCCGTCGCCTTCTTCGCGCTGCAAGCGCAGGGACGCGTGCCCGCGATGCTGAACTTCACGGTCGGCCTCGCTAACCTGCGTTCAGCCTGCGCCACGGCGGAAATCCGCACCATCGTCACGGCGCGCGCGTTCGTCGAGCAGGCGAAGCTGGGGGAAATCGTCGATGCGCTGGCCAGCGACGGGGTCGGAGTCGTCTGGCTGGAGGATGCCGCCGCCGGGATCGGCGCGGGCGCGAAGCTGTGGGCGTTCCTGACGCGCGACCGCATCGCGTGCCGCCATCGCAGGCTTGCCGTCTCTCCCGATGCGCCCGCCGTGATCCTGTTCACCAGCGGATCGGAAGGGACGCCCAAGGGCGTTGTCCTCACGCATCGCAACCTGCTGGCCAACTGCGCGCAGCTTGCCGCGCGGATAGATTTCAATTCCAGCGACGTGGTGCTGAACGCGCTGCCGGTGTTCCACAGCTTCGGCCTGACGGGCGGCACGCTGCTGCCGGTGCTCAACGGCATCCGCACCGTGCTCTATCCCAGCCCGCTGCACTACCGCATCGTGCCCGCGCTGGCCTATGACGCCAATGCCACGATCCTGTTCGGGACGGACACGTTCCTGGCCGGCTATGCCCGCATGGCGCACGGGTATGACTTCTATTCGGTGCGATACATCTTCGCGGGCGCCGAGCGGGTGCGCGACGAAACGCGCAAGGTTTATGCCGAGAAGTTCGGCCTGCGCGTGCTCGAAGGCTATGGCGCGACCGAGGCGGCGCCGGTGATCGCGGTCAACACCCCGATGCATTTCAAGGCGGGGACGGTGGGCAGGCTGCTGCCCGCCATCGAGGCGCGGCTGGACAGTGTGCCCGGAATCGACCTGGGTATGGAGGAAGGCGGCCGCCTCTCCATTCGTGGGCCGAACGTCATGGCGGGCTATCTGCTGGCCAACGAGCCAGGCAGGCTGCAACCCCCGGCGGACGGCTGGCATGACACCGGCGATATCGTCACGATCGACGAGGCGGGCTTCATCACCATTCGCGGGCGGGCCAAGCGCTTCGCCAAGATCGGTGGGGAAATGGTCTCGCTGCCCGCGGTGGAAGGCTATGCGGCGGCGGTCTGGCCGGGAGCGGAGCACGCCGTCGTCACCCGGCCCGACGCCCGCAAGGGCGAGCAGCTTGTCCTGTTCACGACGATGGCGGACGCGGATCACAAGGCGCTTCAGGAATGGGCGCGCGCCAACGGCGTGACCGAGTTGATGATCCCGCGCGATATCCGCGTGGTGGATGCCCTCCCGGTGCTCGGCACGGGCAAGATCGACTACGTTATGCTGGGGCAATGGGCGCTGGGCTGACTGGCCCGGCGGGAGGCGGCCAGAGGCGGGGAATTGCCTTTTCCTTGCGGTAGCCGCCGCCTGTCTCTAGATGGCGGCGATGACGGGCGAAATTCTTGACAATCAGGGCAAGGGCGAAGCAGGCTGGCACTGGCCTTCGATCCATCCCGAAGGGCGCAAGTTCGGCCTGATCGTGGGTGCGGTCTGCCTGTTCTGCGCGTTCATGGCCTGGGAAACGCTGGCCTGGCCGCTCGCCCTGCTGACGCTCTGCACGCTCGCCTTTTTTCGCGACCCGGAGCGCGTCACGCCCAGGGACGAGACGTTCATCGTCGCGCCCGCAGACGGCCTGATCTCGCTGATCCGCAAGGTGCCGCCGCCGCGCGAACTGTGCATGGACGGCGGCAGCGGAACGCCGGGGCTGGCGGACGAGCCCGTCACGCGCGTTTCCATCTTCATGAGCGTGTTCGACGTGCATATCAACCGTGCGCCCATCGGCGGGACGGTGCGGCGCACGGTCTACATCCCGGGCAAGTTCATGAACGCCGATCTCGACAAGGCGAGCGACGAGAATGAGCGCCACCATATCCTGATCGAGCGGAATGACGGCTTGCGGATCGGCTTCACCCAGATCGCGGGGCTGGTCGCGCGCCGCATCGTGCCCTTTGTCAAGCCGGGTGACATGCTGGCGGCTGGCCAGCGCATCGGGCTGATCCGCTTCGGCAGCCGGGTGGACGTCTATCTTCCCGCCGGTTGTGAGCCGCTGGTCCTGCTGGGCCAGAAAGTCGTCGCGGGTGAAACAGTGCTGGGGCGGCTGGGCGAGGCGCGCACGATCGAAGGTGTCCGCCAGTGAAGGGATCTCGGTGAACGACACGCCGCCCGTCCCGGGCCGCATGCGTCGGCTTCCGGGCGGCCTGACCTTGCGCGCGCTGGTGCCCAATGCCATCACGGCAGGTGCACTCTGCGTCGGGTTGACGGGAATCCGCTTCGCCATTTCCGGCGAGTTCGGGAAAGCGGTGCTGGCGATCATCCTCGCGGGGCTGCTCGACGGCATCGACGGGCGGATCGCCCGCGCTTTGAAGGCCCAGTCCCGGTTCGGCGCGGAACTGGACAGCCTCGCCGATTCGATTTCCTTCGGCGTGGCGCCCGCGCTAATTGTCTATCTCTGGTCGTTGCAGGAACTGCCGCGTCTCGGCTGGTTCGCCGCGCTTGCCCTCGCTATCTGCTGCGTGCTGCGTCTTGCGCGCTTCAACGCGCAGATCGACACGCAGGACGAGCCGCGCAAGCTGGCGGGTTTTCTTACGGGAGTCCCGGCTCCGGTCGGCGCGGGGCTGGCGTTTTTACCACTCTATCTGTGGATGGCGACGGCGGACCCGATTTTCCGCGATCCGCGCGGAGTCGGGCTGTGGCTGGTCGCTGTGGCGTTCCTGATGATTTCCAGCCTGCCGACGCTCAGTTGGGCCAAGCTGCGGCCACGTCCCAACATCCGGCTCATATTGCTGGCGGCGGCCGGGCTGCTGGTCGCCGCGCTCATTACCGAGACGTGGCTGACGCTGGCCGGGATCAGCGTGATCTATCTGCTGCTCCTGCCCGTCGGCATGATCGGCTATGCCCGCTATCGTCGCCGTGTCCGGCTGTCGAGCGCGGGTTCTGGCGCAAGTTCAGGCAGCGAGGGGTAGCGCGGGACGGGCAATGCGGCGGCGCGTGGCCGCAGTCACGGCCACCGGCTGAACGAGAGCTGCTTCGCGCCGCACTTCCACCGTGCGCCGGATCGTCCGGCAAGCCTGAACCGTTTCCACGTTCGCGACAGCGTGACGCAGGGCGCCGAACGCGTGACGGAACCGCTGACCGCACCGGATGAGCACGGTCGTGGACAGAACCGCGGCGAACAGGAACAGAGCGGCGGGAACGATCGCCAAAATCACAGACAGCATCGTCGTATCCTTTTGCCTTGCCGCCGCCACATCTCATGGACAGGCATGTGGACAGCTTGTGGATAACTCTGGCAGAACCTTGTTGGTTCCTCGTTGATTCGCATTGTTCTCTTTTTGTTCCAATCTGTCAATCGCTGATTGCGGCCAGATGTGGCATGGCGGCGGTGTTGTGAGTTGCGGCATCGGTGCGGTATCAGGGGGCAGGCGGGAAGCGCCGGTATATTCCTTGATGACGCTCATCCCCAGCGCTGACGGGGCAGCGGGCTTCGCGGTGCCCGGCGGCGCGTCAATCAGGGCTGGATTTTCCCCGGAGGCTTGTGTAAGGCGCGGCGCGCGTTCGCGGCGGACGGCCATGCGGGCCGTTCGCGGCTATCGCGAAAATCCACATGGGAAGCATCACATCCCGGTGCCGTGGCGAACCGGCCGAAACTTTCGGTCCCGCCCGGTCCCAGCTTCCCAGAGGCGAAACCGGAAAGGAAAGACCTATGGCGGCTCCCGTCGTCACCATGCAGCAATTGATCGAGGCCGGCGCGCACTTCGGCCACCAGACCCACCGCTGGAACCCGCGGATGAAGCCGTATATCTTCGGCGCGCGCAACGGGGTCCACATCCTCGACCTGTCGCAGACCGTGCCGCTCTTCGCCCGCGCGCTCGATTTCATTTCGGCGACGGTCCAGGCGGGCGGCAAGGTGCTGTTCGTGGGCACCAAGCGCCAGGCCCAGCAGCCGATCGCCGAAGCGGCGCGCGCCTGCGGCCAGCACTACGTCAACCATCGCTGGCTGGGCGGCATGCTCACCAACTGGAAGACGATCAGCCAGTCGATCAAGCGCTTCAAGGCGCTTGAGGAACAGCTTTCGGGCGACACCGCCGGCCTCACCAAGAAGGAAGTCCTCCAACTCACGCGCGAACGCGACAAGTTCGAGATGTCGCTGGGCGGCATTCGCGACATGGGCGGCATTCCCGATGTGATGTTCGTGATCGACGCCAACAAGGAAGAACTGGCGATCAAGGAAGCCAACGTGCTGGGCATCCCGGTCGTCGC